>NZ_JAJPWR010000001.1:0-876727 GCF_046548995.1 Amycolatopsis sp. lyj-109 | reverse complement strand
GCCGCGGCGGGCCACGGCCACGACGTCGTCACGGAACTCTCGGGGGTAGGGCTTGGGCACGGTGACATCCTTCCAGGCGAGGCGGCAGCCTCACACGTGAGGTGTCAACCAGACCCTGGGCAGACCCTCGCTTATCTCGTGCCGGTAACCGTAGGATCAACCGGACACTGCACATCATGGGTATCGTCCACTTCGCAATCCGACCGCAGGACGTGTCTATTTCGATGGGAAGAAGGCGGCGGGCAAGACCTCGATGGAAGCGATGCGCGCCCTCAAACGGCGCCTGTCCAACGTCGTCTACGCACGTATGCTCGCCGATCAGTTACGGCGTGAGGCGGCAGGCCCGGGAGGGCAATCGGGGACGACTCTGCAGTCCAGCGTGACCGGCCTGACCCCGGACACCGGCCCTTCGGACAAGCCACAACCCGAACCTGCCACCCGCCAGCCTACCCCCGCCACGGCCACCCCTTGACATAAAGGGGAGCCATGAGAGGACGTCAGCGCGCGAGCGGACATGAGACGGAGATCGTTGGGGTCACCAGAGCGGTTGTCGGTGCGGGGTATAGTCCCCGCTACGTGGATAGGATCGTGCTGTGACGAGTTTTCCCGCCGCGGCCCGCCGGGTCCATGACACCAGGCTCGCGTCGGAGGACAGGCTACTGGCGTTGCGGGATTGTGTGCTGTGTTTCGCGCCATACGGTTTCCGCGCCACCTGGCACCACTTGATCGTCAATGCAAGAGTACCGAGACGGCTCGACGACGATCCTTCTTCGCTTCTCCGTGCGGTGGACGAAGTGGAACAGGCCCGCCTGGTGTGGCAGGTGATGAGCGAGGACTACGTGACCCGTCGCCGGCGGGAAAAGGCGGCTGGACACCGGATCCCTCGGCCTTGTGATAACTGGCGCAGCTGGGCCGGCCTGATCGCCTACTGCCCCGACTTCGAGATGCACCCCACCGAACGACTGGCCGTTGTCGTCCAGCGGGTGATCGACGCCTTCGACTCCGGTGTCGATCCGCAGACCCGGTGCTGTGCTTGCGGGAGGCTGCTGGACGCGGACGCGCCGTGCCCTGACTGCGGAGTGGATCCCGCCGGTCCGTCCGCGCACCGCCCGGGGATTTCGGTACGCACCGCATACCGATGGCGCGAGGTGTGGCACCGCACGGCGACGACAGCACACTGACCCTGTCAGCGCTCGACGGCATGACAGGACGTTCGCCCATGGGAAAGTACTTCTGTGGAAACGGAAGTGACGCCCGGGCGTGAGGTCGTGCTGGAGACGGATCGTCTGCTGCTCAGGCCGTGGCGGGTGGCCGAGGCTGTTGTTCAGCGTGAGCTGTGGACCGAACGTGATCCACGAGTGCCGCAGCACCGGCGGATCGACGCGGATGGGCACCCCACGGTCGCCGAGCTCGAGGATGCGATCCGCGCCGGTCGGCGGTCGTCGGCCCGGTTGTTGGCGATCGAGCGGAAGGTCGCCGGCGACGTCATCGGCTACTGCGGCCTGATCGACGACGGGCGGGGGTTCGAGGGAGAACCGGAACTGGCGTTCGAGCTGCTGCGCCGGGTCTGGGGCCGGGGATATGCGACTGAAGCTTCGATGGCCGTCTTGGACTGGGCGAGATCGTCCGGGTATGTGCGGTTGTGGGCCACGGTGTGGGAGTGGAACACGGCATCCCGCCGTGTGCTGGACAAGCTCGGATTCACCGAGACCGGGCGTAGGGAGGTGGACGCAGCCCACAGCGCCACTCTGCTGACCACGAGACGGCTGTAGCACGATCGGTGTCGGCGTTGAGATCCGCGTGTCCGGGCGGGACGTAAAGGGCGCGCCCGCGGCCGTCGATGAGCGGGAAGGCCATGGGCGTCGAGCACGCCGTCCTGTTCCGCGTCCACGACCTGCAGGCACCACCGGAGCTCTGCACCGAGACCGTGGAGGACTGATTCTTTCTCGGCCACTCGCTCCGGACCATTGCCCAACCTGGCGGAGGCGTCATGAGTGAGCGAGACTGCTGCGATGGTTTCCCGATACACGCAGACCGACCGATTCCGCGGTGCTCGTATCCACCTGTGCGATCTCACCGGCCTTGAGATCCGCGATTGCGAGGTGGACGGTCTGAAGATCGTCGACTGCTACGGCAGCGACATCTATCTCGGTGGTGACTTCGAGCGCCTCGTCGTCAACGATGTCGACGTGACCGCTTACGTCGAGGCCGAGCTCGACCGCCGGCATCCCGCGCGGGCGCTGGCGCGGGATGCGGCGTCTCCCGAGGACTACCGGGCTGCCTGGGACGCCATCGAGATCTTGTGGGGCGCGACGCTCGACCGGGCAAGGCTGCTACCCGAAGCCGCACTGCACGAGCGGGTCGACGGCGAGTGGTCGTTCGTCGAGACTCAACGGCATCTGTTGTTCGCCTGCGATGCCTGGCTCGGCAACGCCGTGCTCGAGGAGGAAGGGCCTTACCACCCGTGGGGTCTCCCCGCCGGCGAGACGCCGCCGGGCGAGGTGGCGAACCTCGGTCTCACCCTCGAAGTCATCCCGACGCTCGAGGCGGTGCTAGCGCCGCGGCTGGCTCGCATGGCCGTGATGCGGCGCGTCGTCGACGAGCTCACCGAGGTCGAGCTCGACCGGGTGTGCGGTCGCAAGCCGACTGAGATGCATCCGGACCAGGAGTACGTCGTGCGGCGCTGCCTCAAGGTGGTGCTGAACGAAGAAGCCGAGCACCACCGGTACGCGGTGCGCGACCTCGCGACGCTCGAGGCAGGTGTGCCTCAACGGCAGTGAGTGTCGGGGTCACCGGTCCGATGATCGGCTCATCCGCACTGCACTTGATCTTGGCGTGAAATCTGATCTACTGTCCACCTCGCGTCGATCGCGCACTCCGGAGTGTCGTGGTCGCTCGCCGCCGAACGGAGGGTGTCATGCACAAGCTGGTGGTCTTGTATCCCGAGCCTGCCGATCCCGACCACTTCCGCGACTACTACGTGAGCAACCACCTCCCGCTGGTCACGCGCATGCCCGGCCTGCTCGCGTGGCGCTACAGCTTCGAGGTGGAATCGACGCCGGGGCAGACGCCGTACTTCGCGGTTTTCGAGGCCGAATTCGCCGACGCGGAGGCGATGACCGCGGCGAGGGAGTCTCCGCAGGGTCGGCAGGTGGCTGCCGATGTCGCCAACTACGCCACCGGTGGCGCGGTCGTCATCCACTATCCGGTCCAGAACGGCACCGGCTGAGCGTCGTGGTCGCGAACGTCGCAGGTGGTCAGAGCGCCGGCTTGCCCGGCTGGTAGAGCCAGGTGTGGAAGAACGAGTCGAGGTTGCGGTTGGTCAGCCGCTCGACGAACTGGATGAATTGCCGCGTCGAGACATTGCCGTACCGGTGAGCCGTCGGCCACAGGCTGATCAGCTGGAAGAAGGCTCGGTCGCCGATCTTCATGCGCAGCGCCTGCAGCGTCATCGCGCCGCGGTTGTAGACCAGGTCGTCGAAGATGTGATCGCGTCCGGGGTCGGCGACTTCGCCGCTCCAGTCCTTCTCGTCGGCGTAGGTCTTCGCGAAGGTCTGCTGCACGGGAACGTTGTTGAACTTCTCCTGGTAGAGCCATTCCGAGTAGGTCGCGAAGCCTTCGTTGAGCCAGATGTCCGACCAGTGCACCGGGGTGAGGCTGTCGCCGAACCACTGGTGGCCGAGTTCGTGGGCGAGCAGGTCGCCGTCGACGTCGCTGGTGTCCTGGTCGTAGACCGGGCGGCTCTGCGTCTCGAGGGCGTAGCCGACGCCGACGTCGGCGAGGATGCCGCCGGTCGAGTCGAACGGGTACTGCCCGTACATCGAGGATTCCCATTGGATGACCTCGGCCGTGGTCTGGTTGAACACCTTGCCCTGTCCCGGCTTGGTGTCGATCGACGCGCCGATCGCGGTGATGTTCGGCAGACCGCCGGTCGTCACGCCGCGGGTGACGTCGTAGTCGCCGATCGCGATCATGCTCAGCTCGCTGGCCATCGGCCGGTTCATGGTCCAGCGGAAGGTGGTCTGGTGATCGTGCGTGGTGGTGGGCCCGGGTTCGCCGTTGGCCAGCACGGTGAGTCCGGTCGGCACGGTGATGGTCTGGGTGTAGGTCGCTTTGTCGTCGGGGGTGTCGTTCACCGGGTAGTAGGTCGCCGCGCCGATCGGCTGGTTGAGCGCGATCGCGCCGTCCTTGGTGGTGACCCAGCCGGAGAGGCCGAGCGCGGGGTCGTCGATCTTCTGCGGGACGCCGGCGTAGGTCACCGAGACGACGAACGCGCTGCCCTTCCGCAGACCGCGCGGCGGGGTGATCACCAGTTCCTGGGCGCCGCTGCGGGTGAAGGCGGCGTCCAGGCCGTTCACCGAGAGCCTGCTGATCGTCAGCGGTCCCTGGAAATCCAGGTCGAAGCGGGAGAGGTTCTGCGTGGCCGTGGCGAGAATCGTCGTGGTCGCGTTGATTGCCTGGGTTCCGGGGTTGAACGCCAGCCGGATGTCGTAGTGGCTGACGTCGTAGCCGCCGTTGCCCATGTCGGGGAAGTACGGATCCCCGGCTCCGGGCGCACCCGGGGAGTACTGCGATGCCGGCGCCGCCTCCGCTGCGGGGCTCGTCGCGGCCAGCAGACCGGCGGACAGTGCGCAGGAGATGACCAAGTGGCCACGGTTGCGGTTCGCGCCTCGCATCGGTCCTCCTCGGCAATCATCGACGCTGAAGAGTAGGACCGATCCGACACGCGGATCAAGCCCGTTGTGGTGGCCTCGAAGTCCGGTTCGGCCGGTTGATGTGCCTTCGTACCACTGAGGTTTCTCGCCGCCCGCTCGAAACTGCCCGTCGACGTCCCGTCCGTTCTCGCGCGGGCGGCGTGAGCATAATGTCGTGATGAGTTGGGTGAGCTTTGCGGAAGCCTGCGCGAGGGTGCGGGTGCTGTGCGTCGAGCATCTGGGCGAGCATGTCGGGACACAGGTCGCGGCACTGGCGAAACCCGGGTTCGGGCTGCGTCCGCTGAAGCCGGGCATCACCGCGGCGGGCGTCGGCAGGTGGGGAGGTTCGGCGTTGCTGAATCCCGGCACGCCGTGGCCCGAGTACGACGGCGTTCCGCTCAGCCTGTTCGCCGTCCTGGACGTCGATGCGCTCGGGTCCTGGCTCGGTGCCGAGCGCCCACCCGACGGGCTGCTGAACATCTTCTGCTTCGATGCGGACGTCCGGCGCGGGTACGTGCTCGAAGGCGCGCCTCTCCGGGACATCGACGACCCGCGATACTGCCGGATCATCCCGGCGGACCCGGCGCTGGCGATCGAGGAGGCAGCACCCGCACCGGCAGCGATCCACGCCCCGGAGCCGTTCTACGCGGTACCGGTCGTGACGTTGCCCTCGATGTACGGAGTCTCCTACGACCCGGTCCTCGACAGTTTGGACTACGGCGACGAGACCGAAGACTCCGTCTACTACGGGTCGCTGCCGGGCTGGCTGGCTTCGGAGCGCCTCGGCGATCCCTGGCTCGAGTTCTGTGAGCGGGAGCAGGGTCTCTACAAGTATGAGGGCGTCTCCTTCTCGCCCGATCAGGCGTTCGGCTGGCCGCACCTGGAGAACAGCTTCCCCCAGCTGAAGGAGCCGTGCCGCCACCTCATCACCATCGGGCACCACGTCCTCGGCGATGGCGGCTACGTGCACTTCGTCCTGCCGCCGAAGGCGTTCCGCGACGGCGACTACGCGCAGGCAGTCGCCTTGTTCGAGGGTTTCTAGCCCAGGTCAACGGTATGCGACCGGGCGGGTGCTCACTCTTCCGCACTCCGTCCGGTACTTCCCCGCGTGGCTTCGTGGACGATCGTGGCCGCGGCGTGGGGGTCGGGGACGGTGATCGTCACGCTGCGGCCGGAGTACAGCGTCAGTCGCAGGGCGGGCCCCGTCCGGAGCGTGTAGTAGGTGTGGCGCGGGGTCCACCAGAAGCCGAGGGGCAGGCGCCACAGGGACGGCGGCAGGTCGGTGACCTCGGCGCGCTCGATCTCGTCCAGGCGGTAGGTGCGGCGTGGCCATCCGAAGGTTCCGCAGTGGACCGACACCCCGTTCGGGCCGGCCGCGGTCCTGACCCGCAGTCCGGCCAGGACGATGACGAGGACGACGGCCGCGGCCGTGAGGAGGGGGATGGCGGGGCCGGCCGGGGCGAGCCAGTTGCCGTGGGACAGGCTGCCGAGGGAGAGCAGCGGCACCATCAGGGCGGCGGTGAACGTCACCAGCAGCGGCCAGTTCGTCACGCGGCCGGTGTAGATCGCGTGCCGGCCCGGGCCGGGGAGTGCGGATGCGGTCATGGGGCGCTGTCCTCTCGGTGTGTCAGGTCAGTTTCTCGATGAGGCGGAGCAGGTCGTGGCGTCCCAGGCCGTGCCGGCGGGCGATGGTCACGAGCGCCTGGGCCGCTTCGGTGACCGGGGCCGGCTCGGTGACGGTGGATGCGACCCGCGCGCCGCGGCCTCGGCGGAACTCCAGTACGCCTTCTTCGCGCAGTTGCCGGTAGGCGGCCAGGACGGTGTTGCGGTCGACGGACAGGGCTTTCGCCAGTTCGGCCGCCGGCGGTAGCTGTTCGCCGACGGCGAGCTCACCCGAGGCCACGCCTCGCCGTACGCACGCCACGATCTGGAGTGGCAACGCTTCCCGTGACGAGTGATCGACTTCCCATCGCATAGTGCTAGTATTATTAGCACCATGTGGTCCGGGTGTCCAGGACCGCGGGCGGGGCCATGCCACTCCGTGAGACTCCGGCCGTGCGCCGAGCGGGTGAACTCTGCGTCGCCGCTACGCCGGACAGCTGTGCGGAATTGCTCCGTTCGCCGTCGTGGTTGGTTCGTATGCCCGGGTTTGTTCTTCTGTCGAGTGGTTATCCACCTGCATTCCGGTCGTTCGACCGGCGAATTCGCCGCGTTGCCCGGAAATTTTCAGTGCGGTACAAAGTAATTACACACCGCTTCGCCATTGGCGAATGAAATGGAATTTTCCATCGCGACCTCCCGGGGGGACCTGTGCCGAATCGTCACGCCTTCGTTTCCTGTGCTCGTCTCATGGGGCGGGTCGATTCCCCTTACATGGACTGCGTCTCGGACGTCGTGGCGCTCCTGCTGGCGCACGCCGGGGTGGCCGACGTGCGCACGCCGTTCGCCTACCAGTGGGCGTTCCGTGTCGTCGGCGGAATCGACGGAGTGCTCGAACCCGACCTGCCGCCGCTGGCCCGTGATCGGTCGGTTGCCCGCTTCACCGGATTCCGGCCAAAATGGACGGTCATCGAATCCGTGCCGGAATGCCTCGATTCTTGGGCGGCCGAGATCAACCGGGGCAACGCGGTCGCCGTCACCGCGGACGCCTTTTTCCTGCCGTGGCTGCCATATTTCGGAAATGAGCACATGGAACACGGATTCGTCGTCGAAGGCGTCGAAGGAGGGCGCGAACCCCTCCTGCACGTGGTGGACCCCTACGAAAACCGGACCCGCTGGGGGCACGCACGGCCGACGACGACCAAAGTGGTGCTCGGCGACCTGGGGCACGCCCTGGACCGGGGCGCCTGGGCGGTGCTCGAACCGTGCGGGCCCGCGGAACCGCTGGACCCCGAACGCGAGGTCCGGGCCAACTGCGAAGCCGTGCTCGCTTCCCACGCCGATGGCACGGCGGCCGCCTTCGCCGCGCAGTACGGCGAGCCGGACGAGGTCGCGCTGCACCGGCTGGCCCTGCAGAGCTGGCTGATCACCCGCGACCGGCAGCTGCACGGCCTCTGGCTGCGGGAACTGCCCGGCACCCCGGCACCCGGGTTCTCCCGCGCCTTCGACGAAACGGTGCTCCCGCGCTGGCAGAAGCTGCAGGAACTCACCTACATCGCGATCCGCCGCGTCGAAGCCGGCCGCTCGGCGCCGCCGGCCGTGCACGCGGCCCTCGAAGCCGCGCTGGCCGCTGAAGCCGAGCTGGCCGGCACCTCCCGCGCGCATCCGGAAGGAACCGCTTGATGCTCATCCACCAGCACATCTGGGCCCAGGCCCGGCGCACGCCCGGCGCCGTGGCGGTCGTCGAAGACGACGGCCGGTCGATCACCTACGGCGACCTCGTCCACGCCGCCGCCGCGCTGGCCGGGCAGCTCCGCGACCGGCCCGGCCGGGTCGCTGTGGTGAGCCGCAAGCGGATCGGCACCGTGGCCGCCTTCCTGGCCTGCCTGCGGGCCGGCCGCGCCTACGTCCCGATCGACCCCGCCCACCCGGCCGACCGCCGCGACTTCGTCCTCGCCGACGCCGGCTGTGCCACGCTGCTCGACGCCGAGTCCCTGGACGTCGACGCGCTTCGGGGACAGCCGGAAAGCGACCCGGCCCCGGTGGGCCCGGACGACGAGGCGTACGTGCTCTACACCTCCGGCTCGACCGGCACACCCAAAGGCGTCGTCATCACCCACCGCAACGCGGCGGCGTTCACCGACTGGGCCGCCGCCGAGTTCCCGCTCACCGCGGAAGACCGGGTCGCCGTGCACGCGCCGCTGCACTTCGACCTGCCCGTCTACGACCTCTACGCCGGGCTGCGCGGCGGCGCCGCCCTGCACCTGGTGCCCGAGCGGGCCGCACTCTTCCCGGCGGCGCTGGCCCGGCTGCTGCGCGAGCGGCGCATCACCAGCGTCTACGCCGTCCCGACCGCGCTGGCCGCGCTCGCCCGCCGCGGCGGCCTGACCACGGGCGACCTGCCGGAGCTGCGCCGGATCCTGTTCGCCGGCGAGGAGTTCCGGACCGCCGCGCTCGCCGAGCTGATGGCCCTGGTCCCCGGCGCGGCCGCGGCCAACCTGTACGGGCCCATCGAGACCAACGTCGTCACCGCCCACCGGCTGGCCGGCCCGCCGGACCCGGACAGCCGCCTCCCGATCGGCCGTCCGGTCACCGGTGCGGTCATCGGCCTGCGCGACACCGGCGGCCACGTCCGGTTCGACGGCGAGGGCGAAGGAGAGCTGGTCGTCGCGGGCGACTGCGTCACCCCGGGTTACCTGGGCCGGCCCGACCTGACGGATGCCGCGATCGTCCACTCCGGACACTTGCGCTGCTACCGCACCGGCGACATCGCCCGCCGCGACGCCGACGGCACGCTGCACCTGCTGGGCCGCGCGGACGGGCTGGTGAAGACCCGCGGCTACCGCGTCGAGCTGGGCGACGTCGAAGCCCACCTCGCCGCGCACCCCGGCGTGGACGGCGTCGCCGTGGTGGCGCTGCCCGACCCGGCCACCACCCACCGGCTGCACGCGGCGGTCGTCCCGCGCGCCGGCACCGACCACGAGACGCTGCCCGCGGACCTGCTCCGCCACTGCCGCACCCGGCTGCCGCACTACATGGTGCCGTCCCAGGTGCACGTCCTGTCCGCGCTGCCGACCACGAGCACCGGCAAGACGGCGAAGCGGGTGCTGGCCGAAACGCTCGAGGGAGACAGCCGATGACCGACACCCTGGCCCGGACCGTCGCCGACGTGCTCGGCGTGCCCGACACCGACGTCCTGTCCGCCGATTCCCTGTTCGATCTGCCCGGTTTCGACTCGATCGCCATCGTCTCGGTCCTCGAACGGCTCGAAGACGACCTCGGCGTCGAGGTGCCGGCCGAGCAGATCGTGCCCGAGGCCTTCGAAAGCCTCACCGCCCTGCGGTCGCTGCTCGACGCCGCCCTTCCGGAAGGAGCACACCCGTGATCCCGCGGTTGCTGCACGAACTGCTCGACCGGCGCGTCGCCACCACGCCGGACGCCCCGGCGCTGGCCCGCGACGACCTGCGCTGGACTTACGCCGACCTCGCGCGCCGGTCGCACACACTCGCCGGCTGGCTCGGCGGCAAGGGAGTCGGCCGCGGTGACCGCGTGCTGGTCGCCGCGCCGCACGACCCCGACACGGTGGCGCTGCTGTACGCGGTTTCGCGGCTGGGCGCGGCCTACGTCGTGGTCAGCGACCGGATCCGGCCGTTCCACCTCGACCACATCCTCGCCGACAGCGAGCCCGCGCTGGTGCTGGCCGCCGACGCCGCGGCCGAAACCGTCTCCCGCAGCACGGCGAAGGTGCACAAGCTGAGCGAGCTCCCGGCGACCGGGGACGCCGGGGAAACCGAGGTCCCCGCGTGCCCCGCCACCGGCGTCGACATCCTCAGCCTGATCTACACCTCCGGCAGCACCGCCATGCCGAAGGCCGTGGTCTCGACCCACGAGCAGGTGCTGTTCGCGGTGTCGGCGATCGCGGAGCGGCTGGGCTACCGCGCGGCCGACCGGGTGTTCTGCTGCCTGCCGCTGTCCTTCGACTACGGGCTCTACCAGGTCTTCCTCGCCGCCGAGGCGGGTGCCTGCCTGGTGCTCGGCGACGACTCCGCGGCGGGACCCGCGCTGCTGTCCATTGTGGAGCGTGAGGAAGTGACCGTGCTGCCGCTCGTGCCCGGCCTCGGCGCCACGCTGGCCCGGCTGGCCGCGCGGGCCGGGCGGTTCCCGGGCCCGCTGCGCCTGGTCACCAACACCGGCGCGGCGCTGCCGGCCTCGTTGTCGGCCAAGCTGAGGGAGTTCTCCCCGGGTCTCGACGTCGTGGCCATGTACGGGCTGACCGAGTGCAAGCGGGTGTCCGTCGAAGACCCGAACGCGTACCTCACCCGGCCCGGCTCGGTCGGGCGGCCCTTGCCCGGCACGGAGGTCCTGGTCCTCGACGACGACGGCGCCGAGCTGCCGCCCGGCCAGGTGGGCCAGTTCGCCGTCCGCGGCCCGAACGTGATGGCCGGCTACTGGCGTGCCCCCGAGCAGACCGCGCGGCGCTTCCCGCGCGACGCCTACGGCCGGGCGACCCTGCTGACCGGCGACCGCGGCCGCGTCGACGACGAGGGCTACCTGTACTTCGAAGGCCGCGACGACGACCAGTACAAGCAGGACGGGTTCCGGGTCAGCGCGGTCGAGGTGGAGGGGGCCGCGGCCGACGTCGACGGCGTCACCGAAGCCGCCGTGCTCCCGCCCGACGGCGACCGCCCCGCCGTGCTCGCGGTCACCGGCGCACTCGACACCGGGCAGCTGCGCGAAGGGCTCGCCGAGCGGCTCGAACCGCACAAGATCCCCGACCGGATCGAAGTCGTCGACGCGCTCCCGCACGGCGTCAACGGCAAGATCGACAAGCGCGCCCTGGAGGCTGCCCTGTGATCACCCCACTGCACGAAGAGATCGCGACCCGCCACGGCACGCCCGCGTTCGTCTACGACCTCGACGCCGTCCGCCGCGCCCACGCCGACCTGGTCGCCGCGCTGCCCCGTCCGTCCACTGTGTACTACTCGGTCAAGGCCAACCCGCACCCGCAGATCATCGCGCTGCTGCACGCGCTGGGCTGCGAAGCCGAAGTCAGCTCCACCGGCGAGATCGACGCCGCGCTCGGCGCCGGGGTGCCGCCGGAGGCCGTGCTGCTCACCGGCCCGGCGAAGACGCCGGAGACGGTCGCGCACGCCCTGTCCCGGGGCGTCACGCGCTTCTCGGTCGACTCGCCGGACGACCTCGCCCGCGTCGACGACCTCGCCGGCCGGGCCGGCGTCGAAGCCCGGTGCGCGTTGCGCGTCAACGCCGACGAGCCCGTACCCGGCGCGGGGCTCAGCATGACCGGGACGTCGTCGCAGTTCGGCGCGGACCTGTCGTGGGTGCTCGCCGAGACACCCCGGTTCACCGGGTTCGGACACGCCCGCGTCACCGGGCTGCACCTGTACATGGGCACCAACCTGACCGACGAGAAGGACCTGCTGGCCCAGTTCGAGGTCGGGATCGGCATTGCGGAGAAGCTCGCCGTGCTCTTCCCCGACCTCGCCGAGATCGACCTCGGCGGCGGGTTCGGCCTGCCGTACGCACGGGCGGGGGAGCGGCCGCGCTTCACCGGGCTCGCGGCGGCGCTGGAGGCCCTGCTCGACGACCGCCTGCCCGCGTGGCGCGACGGGGCGCCCCGGGTGTCGTTCGAGTCGGGCCGCTACCTCGTCGGCGACTGCGGGGTGCTGCTCAGCCGGGTGGTGGACGTCAAGGATTCCAAGGGCACCCGGTACGTCCTGCTCGACACCGGCGTGCACCACCTCGGCGGCATGTCCGGCCTGCGCCGCATCCCGTCGATCTCGGCGGACGTCCTGACCGGCGACGAGAACGAGGACGCGAGCACGGACGCCGGCAAGGACGAGGCCGAGGACGAGCGGGTGACGGTGGCCGGCCCGCTGTGCACCCCGCTCGACGTCCTCGCCCGCGGCGCCCGGCTGCCGAACACCGGGATCGGCGACCTCGTGAGCGTGCCCAACGCCGGCGCCTACGGCCCGACCGCCGGCCTGCTCGCGTTCCTCGGCCACCCGGCACCCGCCGAGGCGGTCGTCGACGGCGGCCGCCTGGAATCCGCGTCCCGGCTGCACGTCACCCGCAACCCGCTCTGACGAAAGGGAAGACCATGGACACCGAACGCTTCGACACGATCCTGCGCAAGTACCTCAAGAACCTCCCCCCGCAGCAGGAGCTCACCGCCGACGCCCGGCTCAAGGACCTCGGCCTGAACTCGATGCGCGCCATCGACCTGCTCTTCGACCTCGAGGACGAGTTCGGCGTCGAGCTGCCCGACGACGCGATGACCGACGACACGTTCGCCACCCGCGACGCCCTGCTGGACCGGGTGCAGCAGGCGCAGGACACCACGGCGGGTGCCGCGTGACGGCCCTCGCGACCGCCACGCCCACGCTCGCCGAGCGCACGGCCCGCGTGGTGGGCGTGCTCGCCGAGCACGCGCGGGCGGTCGACGACAGCGCCACGTTCCCGGTCGCCTCCCTCGACGCGCTGCGGGAAAGCGGGCTGATGGGCCTGCTGGTGCCGGTGGAGCACGGCGGCCTCGGCGGCGACCTGGCCGACCTGGCCCGCACCGCCGCGGACCTCGGCGGCGCGTGCCTGTCGACGGCGATGATCTGGGCGATGCACGGCCAGCAGGTCGCCGCGATCGCCGCGCACGCCGGGCCGCGGCTGCGCGCGGACCTGCTGCCGCGGATCGCCCGCGGCGAGGTCTACGTCGCCTCGGTCACCAGCGAACGCGGCAAGGGCGGGCACCTGCTCACCGCCGAAGCACCGCTGCGCCCGGACGGGGACCGGCTCGGCATCGACCGCGACGCCCCCATCGTCACCGGCGGCGCGGTCGCCGACGGGTTCCTGATCACGATGCGGGCCTCGCCCGACGCCGGCTACGACGACGTCTCGCTCGTCTACGCCGACCGCGGGCAGGTCACCGCCGAACCCGGCCGCGGCAGCTGGAACCCGATGGGCATGCGGGGCACGCACAGCGTCCCGCTGCGGATCACCGGGGACGTCCCGGCCGACCAGCTCGTCGGGGAGCCCGGCGGCTTCCGGGCGGTGGCCACGCGGACGTTCGTGCCGGCCGGGCACATCGGCTGGGCCGCCTGCTGGCTCGGCGCCGCGCGCGGCGCGCTCAGCTCGGTGCTGGGCATGATCCGCGACCCGCGCACGCGCGGTTCGTTCGACCCGACGTCGGAGCTGCTGCGACGGCGGCTGGCCCGCGCCCGGCTCGACCTCGACACCGTGGCCGCCCTGCTGGCGCAGGCGATCCGCGACGCGGCCGACGCCCGGGACGTCTCGGCCGCCGAGGCCCCCGACGTGCAGCTGCGGCTCAACGGGCTGAAGGTGCACGCGGCGGAACGCTGCGCCGCCGTGGTCGACGAGCTCGTCGAGCTGACCGGCCTGCGGCACGGGTACATGCGGGACTCCGCGCTGCCGCTGGAGCGCGTCCACCGGGACCTGCGCTCGGCGAGCCTCAACTACGCGAACGACCGGCTCTACGACGCCAACGGGGCGATCGCGCTGCTGGACCGGACCGTGACGCTGGCCTGGGCGGGCCGGCCGTGAGCGCGCCGGCGGGCGACCGGCTCGCGTTCCGGACCCTGATGGCCCAGTGGCCGACCGGCGCCACCATCGTGTCCACTTCGGACGACTCCGGACCGGCCGGCTGCACGGTGAGCGCCATGATGTCCCTTTCGGACAGTCCACCGCTGGTGGTCGTCTCGCTGCTGACCCGCAGCGCGACACTGGCGGCGATCCGCCGGGCGGGCCGCTTCGGGATCACCGTGCTCAGCTCCGCCCAGGCCGGGCTGTGCGCCGACTTCGCGCGGCTGCCGCTGACCGAACGCTTCTCGGCCGCCGAGTTGCGGGAGGTCGGCGGGCTACCGCTGCCGACCGGCGGGGTCGCGGCGCTGACCTGCGAGCTCGCCGACGAACTGCCGTACGCCGACCACGTCCTGCTCGTCGGCGCGCCGACCTGGACGGAGATCCGCGAGGACCGGGACCCGCTGCTGGTGCACCGGCGCGAGCTGAAGGCCGTGTCGTGACCGCCGTCGAGGTGGCGCCCGGGGTGCACCTGACGGCCGCGCCGGCCGATGCGGCGCTGGCGGAGCTGCCGGTGCCGGACTGGGCGGCCCGCGAAGCCCGCGCCATGGCACCGCGCCGGGCCCGCGAATACGTCGCCGTGCGGGCGCTGTACGTCCGGCTGATGTCCGAAGTGGAGGGTACGGCGAGCCCGCTGTCCCGCACCGGGCGCGGAAAACCGGTCGTGCCCGGCCGGCCCGGCCTGCACGTCAGCCTGGCGCACTCCGATGACGTCGTCGCGGTGGCGGTGGCGCGCGGCCGGGACGTGGGCGTCGACGTGCAGGACGCGGGGCTGCCCGGGCCGGCGATGCTGCGGCGGTGCTGCCCGGGAGAAGCCGGGCGGATGACGGCCGAGCCGGCGGCCGGCGGGCGGGACTTCGCCCGCGTGTGGGCCGCCCAGGAGGCCTGCGTCAAGGCGACCGGGCAGGGCATCGCGGGCCGGCCCTGGCGCATTCCCGTCACCGCGGCGGCCGCGAGCGGCCGCTGGCAGGACCTCACGTGGACGCAGCTGCGGGACCGCGCAAGCGCTTTCGCGCTGTGCTGCGCCTACGCCGACCGAACGGAGGGGCGATGACCGACGGTCTGAGCTGCTACACCGCCAATCTGGCGGCTTACCTGGAGCACCACGGCACGCCCGGTGCCGCGGACGCGATCGCCGTGTCCGTGCGGCTGGCCGTCGACCTGCGCCGGCCCGACGGGCTCGTCGCGGTCTCGCACCACGACCGCCCGCTGGACCGGATGGGCGACGGCACCCGCCTCACCTACCGGGGCCACGACGACTTCGCCGGGTTCCGCGCCGACCTGGACCGGGAGCTGCGGCAGTACGGGTGTGCCCTGGTCGTCGGCTACAGCACCCAGCTGCCCTGGGCCGCGCAGCGGGAGGGGACCGCGGCCCCGCACTTCCTGCTCGTCGACGGCTTCGAGAACAGCGCAGGGGACGGCCGCTGGCACGTCGAAGACCGCTTCACCGGCCTGATGACGTCGGGACAGCACCAAGAGCCGTTCACCGGCTGGATCGGCGAGCCCGACCTGGACCGCCTGACGCGCCGGGAGGGGCCGGAGCCGGCGAAGCACCACCTGCGCAACACGCTCGCGTTCGGCTTCGAGAACCCCGCCCCGGCCGGCTGCCGCCACCTGCTGCTGCGCCGGAAGTCCCGGCCGGTGCACCCGAACCCGCTGCCCGCGCACTGGGTGACCGGGACCGTCGAGGCTCTCGGCGCGCTCGGGACGCACCTGGCCGACAGCGACGCGCTGGTCCGCGACCCCGACGTCGTCGACGACTGCTGGGCGGCGGCCCAGCACCACCTGTGCAGTCACCGGCGCCTCGGCAGGCACCTCGGGTTCCGGACCACGGGCGAGCACCGGCGCGCCGCGCTCGAAGAAGCCGTGAAGTGCTGGGAAAAGCTGCCGCGGACGCTGCGCTTCGCCGCGACGTCGGCGCGGCGCGGCCGGTCCCGGCCCACGCTCGTGCGCGCGGCGTTCACCGAGCTCGCCGAGCGCGAACACGAAGCAGCCCAGGCTCTCACCGGCGCCGTTCTGGTGGCCGCCGGTGCGAGCGACTGACATCGAGGAGGACGACATGACTGGATCCATTGCGGAGGTGGCGGACCTGCTCGCCCGCCATCTCGACGGGACACCGCCCGCGGGGATCACCGCGGAATCCCGGCTCGAAGACGACCTCGGGCTGAACTCGGCGCAGGTGGTCGATCTGCTTTCGGAGCTGGAAGAACGGTTCGGCTGCGTGGTCGAGGACGAGGACCTCGACACGCTCGAACGCGTCGGCGACCTGGCCGCGATCGTCGACCGGGCGGGCGTCCGGTGAGCGTCGCGCTCGAGGTGCCGGCCGACCCGGCCGCGCAGGAGTGGCGAACCCTGGACGTCACCTGGCCGCCGGGCGGCGACCTGCGAGTGACGATCCGGGGGACCGGCGCGGGCAACGTGCTCGGCGGCACGTTCTGGACCGAGCTGGCCGAGCTCCTGGACCTCGCCGAGGCCACCGACCGGCCGGGCAGCATCGTCCTGGGTGGGCACGGTGCGGTGTTCTCCCGCGGCCTCGACCTGCGCTGGTACGTCACCCGGTTGCGCCGGGCGGCCCGCCGCGGCGGGGACGTGCTCGCCACCGACGCGCGGCGCCTGCAGGCCACGATCACCGCGCTTGCCCGCAGCCGCCGCGCGGTGATCGCGGACATCGACGGCGAGTGCACCGGGGCGGCCCTGGAGCTGGTCTGCGCGTGCGACGTCCGCTACGCCTCGGCCCGGGCCTGGTTTTCGCTGCCGGAAGCCGAGCTGGGGCTGGTCGCGGACCTCGGCGGCCTCCAGCGCCTGCCCCGCCTGCTCGGCGAGGGCCTGGTCCGCGAGCTGGTCCTCGGCGGCGGCCGGATCGGCGCGGCGCGGGCCGAGCGGATCGGCCTGGTCAACGGCGGGACGAGCGAGCTGACGGCGTTTTCGGGCCGCGTGCGAGCCCAGCCCGGCGCGGTGCTGGCGCAGCTCAAGCGCGAACTCGACGCACCCCATGAGGGCAGCCTGGCGACCGGCCTGGACCGGGCGGTCCGCTGGAACACCGAACACGCCCTGGTCGGCCTGGCGACGCGGATGACCGTCCGCCTCGGCGGTCGTTGACCAAGCCCGAATTCGAAGAGGTGACCCCCCATGTCCACCACGCACGACATCCGCACCCCGGCGCTGCCCGGCATCCGGCTGCGCCCGCCCACGATCGCCGACGCGGCCGCGATCCACGACCTCGTCGTGCGGTCTCCGCCGCTCGACGTCAACTCGCTCTACGCCTACCTGATCTGGTGCCGCGACTTCGCCGCGACGTCCGTCGTCGCCCTGGACGAAGACCGGCTCGCCGGGTTCGTGACCGGCTACCGGCCGCCGCGGGATCCGGACACCTACTTCGCCTGGCAGTCGGCGGTCGATCCGGCGCTGACCCGGCCCGGGTTGGCCTTCGCGATGATGACCGAGGTGGCCGGCCGCGCCAGGCGCGCCGGCGCCCGCTGGTTCGAAACGACCGTCAACCCCGGCAACCGGGCGGTCATCATGCTGATCCGCAAGCTCGCCCGCCACCACGGCGGCACCCCCGAGGTCTCGACGCTGTTCGAGAGCGCCGACCTCGGCGGCGCGCACGACCCGGAGGTGCGCTACCGGTTCCCGCTCGCCGAAACCGGGATTGAGATCCGCGAAGGTGGGTAACCGATTACGGAACGTATCGAGTTCGATACCGGGGGAGGGTGGAACATGAGCACCGGGGTGTTGCTGGCGTTCGCCGGGGTCGTCATGGTGGCCTACATCGTGCCCGGCCCGGACTGGATGGTCGTCCTCCGTGCCTCCGCCCGGGCCTGGCGCTACGGGTTCCTCGCCGCGGCCGGGGTGCAGTGCGGCCTGTGCGTGCACATGGCCGCCGCCGCGCTGGGGGTGTCCACCGCACTGCTGCACAGCCCGGTCGCGTTCACCGTCCTCAAGCTCGTCGGTGCCGCCTACCTGGTCTTCCTCGGGGCCCAGGCGCTGTGGCAGTCGTGGCGGCGCCGGGGTGACCAGGAGGCCGAGCCGCCGCCCGAGGAGACGGAGACCGAGCTCCGTCCGGTGCGAGTGTTCCGCCAGGCCTTCCTCGCCAACGTCCTCAACCCGAAGGCGGCGCTGTTCTTCGTCAGCGTCCTGCCGCAGTTCCTCGACCCGGCGGGCCCGGCCGCCGCGCAGGTGCTCGTGCTGGGCACGCTCGACATCGCCCTCGGCGTCGTGTGGTGGGCGCTGTTCGTGCTGCTCACCGCCCGGCTGTCCGGCCTGATGCGCCGCAGCGGTCCCCGCAAGGCCCTCGACCGGGTGACGGGCACCGCGCTCGTCGGCCTCGGGGTGACGCTGGTCGCGACCAGCTGACTTCGCACTCGGCGCTCAAGAAACGGGCGCGGTTCCCTGTTCGCCGTGCACTGAGGGGTGGTCCCGTGACCGAAGTCGTCCGCCGCGCGTTGCGGCGGTTCCGCCGGAAACACGACGTCCCCGGCGTCGTCGTGTGCACCTTCACCGCCGCCGGGCCCGACGTCGCCGTCGCCGACGGGGTGACCAGCGCCGAGACGCAGCACGCGATGACCCCGGACACCGTGTTCCGGATCTATTCGGTCGCGAAGTTCGTCACCGCCACGATGATCGTGTCCCTCGCCGCCGACGGCGTCCTCGACCTCGACGCGCCCATCGACGGCTCCCTGGGCGGCCTGCGCCGCCGCACCGGGACCGGCAGCGACGGCACCACGCTGCGCCACCTGCTGAGCCACCGGTCCGGGCTGCTCCCGGACGCCGTGCTGCACGACGGGCTGAGCCGGGATCCCGGCGGGCTCGCGGCTTCGGTGCGCCACGACTACGCCCGGACGCCCGTGCTGGCGCGGGCGGGCGAGTTCTACGGGTTCAGCAACCTGGGCGTCAGCCTGGCCGGGCTCGTCGCGCAGGAGGTGACCGGCCTGCCCTTCGCCGAGATCGTCCGGCAGCGTGTGTTCGACCCGCTCGGCATGGTGCACAGCACCCACGACCCGGCGGTGGCGATGACCTTCCCGCTCGCCCAGCACCACCTGCCCGGCGAGGCCGGGCTGCGCGTCGACCACGGCGCCAAGGCCGGGGCCAAGCACGAGCCGTCGTCGCTGTGCTACGCGACCGCACTCGACCTGGCCCGGCTCGGGGCGCACCACCTCCGCGCCCGGGCCGAGCTCGCGCAGATGCACCTCCCGCACGCGGATCCGCGGCTGGACGTCGACCTGCGCTACGGGCTCGGCTGCTCGCTTTCGCCCCCCGTGCAGGGCATCCGCCAGATCGGCCACGAGGGGTTCTTCGGCGGGATGTGGGCGAAGCTCGTCGTCGACCCCGCCGCCGGCCGCGGGGTGGTGTGGCTGGACAACCGCGGCGAAGAGCTGCGCGAAGAGCGTTATCGGCTGCTCCGCGAGCTGTTCGACGGGCTCGGCCGCACCGACGCGGCCGGTGGCGCGCTCGGGCTCGCCGTCGAGACGGAAGCCGTGCACGGCGAGTACGTCCGGACGGGGGCGCCGCCGCTGACGGTGACCGGCCGCTCGGAGCTGGAGCTGACGGCCGACCGCGATCGCGCCGTGCTGGTCCCGCACCAGCGTGCGGTGTGGCGCAGTGCCGATCGCCACGGCCCGGGCGCACCGCCGTGGGGGCCGCACGCCGGCACCGACCGGATCGTCCTCGGGGCGACGGCGTGGCGTGACGGGTCCGTGCCGGTGGTGCACCTCAACGGCCTGCCGTACGTGCGGCGGGAGTGGGGAAAGCGCTTGCGGACCCGCGCTTCCGCCGTCGGCTGAGCGGGTTCAGACCACGGTGCAGCTGACGTTGCGCGCCGCAGATTCGCCGGTGCTCACCACCCGAGCGCCCCAATGTGGCCTTCGGTGCGTCAGACGCACCGAAGGCCGCCTTGGGTGCGTGAGACGCAACCAAGGCCGCCTTGGGGCGCTTGAATCGAGACGGTGGGTAGGTTCAGGTCACGGTGAAGCTCGCCGACAGCGTGGCCGCCGAGCTGGTGCCGACGTAGACCTCGATCGTGCCCGGCTCGACGCGGAACCGGGCGGTGTTGTCGTAGAACCCGACGTCGTCCGGGGTGAGGGTGAACGACACCGTCGTCGACGCGCCCGCGGCCAGCGTCACCCGCCGGAAGCCGCCGCACCGGCTGGACGATGCTCGCGACCGGGTCGCGCAGGTAGAGCTGGACGACCTCGTCGCCGGCCCGGCCGCCGGTGTTGGTGACGGTGGCGCCGACGTCGATCCGGCCGCCGCGCGCCGGCAGCCGCGTGCCCGAAAGCCGCAGGCCGTCGACGCGGAACGTGGTGTAGGACAGGCCGTGGCCGAACTCGTAGAGCGGCCCGCTCGCCAGGTCCAGGTACTTGGACGTGTACTTGTTGGCCGGATCGGCGGGGCGTCCGGTGTTCTCGTGGTTGTAGTAGATCGGGATCTGGCCGACCGCGCGCGGGAAGCTCACCGGCAGCTTGCCGCCCGGGTTCACCACGCCGAAGAGGACGTCCGCGATCGCGTGGCCGCCCTGCACACCCGGCGCCCACGCCTCGAGGATGGCGGGGGCGTTCTCGTGCAGGTACGGGATCGTCAGCGGGCGGCCGTTGACGAGCACGACCACGAACGGCTTCCCGGTCTCCTTG
Organism: Amycolatopsis sp. lyj-109; assembly: GCF_046548995.1. Classification (NCBI taxonomy): domain Bacteria; kingdom Bacillati; phylum Actinomycetota; class Actinomycetes; order Pseudonocardiales; family Pseudonocardiaceae; genus Amycolatopsis; species Amycolatopsis sp. lyj-109. The sequence continues at coordinate 856,200 of NZ_JAJPWR010000001.1, read as the reverse complement.
ATCGCGGCCACCAGTTGCTGCTGCACGCCGGGAAGGTCGATGACGCTGCGCGCCGCCGCTTCCCCGCTCATCGCGGCGGTTTCGCCGACCACCACGACCGTGACGTCGGCGGCGCGCGCCGCCTGCTGCGCGGCGGCGAACCCGCCGGTGTCCGTCCCGTCGACCGTGCAGCCGGGGGTGTAGCTCACGGTGGCGCCGGGGGCCGCGGCCTTGATCCCGTCGACGACGGTCACCGGCGGCGTCGTCCCGGCGCCGGTGCCCAGGCCGGCCCAGGTGCCGTTGAGGTCGTAGGTCGCCGCGCCGAGCGGTCCGACGACGGCGATCGAGCCGGCGGTTTTCGCCAGCGGCAGCACCGGTCCGTCGTTCTTGAGCAGCACCATGCACCGCGCGGCCGCCTGCCGCGACGCGGCGAGCGCGGCCGGTGAAGGCGCTTTCACTTCGGCCGCTTCGTCGACGTAGGGGCGTTCGAACAGGCCGAGCCGGACCTTGACGAGCAGGATCCGGCGGACGGCGTCGTCGAGCTGGTCGCGGGTGATCCGGCGCTCGGCCAGCAGCCGTTCGGCGAAGCGCGCGTAGTTCGTGCTGACCATCTCCATGTCGACACCGGCCGGGAGCGCGGCCGCCGCGGCGTCGGCGCCGTCGCCGGCCAGGCCGTGCAGGATCAGTTCCTCGATACCGGTGTAGTCGCTGACGACGAAGCCGCGGAAGCCGTAGGCGCCCTTGAGGACGTCGTGCAGGACGTAACCGTTGCCGTGGGCCGGTATGCCGCTGACGGTGTTGAAGCTCGCCATCACGGTGGCGACGCCCGCTTCGACGCTGGCCTTGAACGGCGGCAGGTAGAGGTTGTGCAGGCGTTGCAGCGAGACGTCCACGGTGTTGTAGTCACGCCCGCCTTCGGCCCCGCCGTAGGCGACGAAGTGCTTGGCACAGGCGGCAACCCGGTCCGGCGCGGAGTAGTCGTTCCCCTGGTAGCCCCGCACCTTGGCGACGGCGAACTGCGTCGCCAGGTAGGGGTCTTCGCCGTACCCTTCGGCAATCCGGCCCCACCGCGGCTCGTGGGTGACGTCCATCATCGGCGCGTAGGTCCAGTGGATCCCGCTGCTGCGCGCTTCCTTGGCCGAGACGGCGGCGTCGGTCCCCGCGACGGCGGGGTCGAAACTCGCGCCCTGGGCGAGCGGGATCGGGAAGTTGGTGGTGTAGCCGTGGATGACGTCGAGGCCGAAGATGAGCGGGATCTTGAGCCGGGTCTGCTCGACGGCGATGCGTTGCAGGGCATTGAGTTTCGCGGCACCGACGACGGAGAAGACCCCGCCGAGCCGGCCGCCGGCCAGGGCCGCGCGGGCGGCGGTTTCGTCGCCGAGGAGCTGGAGCTGGCCGATCTTCTCGGCGAGGGTCATCTGCTGGAGCAAGGCTTCGACGCGGCGGTCCCGTTCGGGTCGCCCGGTCGGTGCTGCGGCTGCCGCGGGGGCGAGCAGCCCCGCGGAGGCAACGGAACCGGCGAGGCCGGCGAGCACCCGGCGCCGGTTCACCCCGCCCGCGGCCGAAGTTTCGTGAGGCACCTGCATGGCGGGGACCCTTTCAGGAGGCGGCAAGCGGTGGCGAACTCCTCTGACCGGTCAGGCGGGCCCAGCCTAGCCCCGGGACGGCGGTGCTGCCGGTTCACGCGATCGCCCGCTGCGGGCCGGGGAGACCGCGGCCGGCAGCTTTCCCCGATCCGGGCGTGCCCGGACCCGACGAGATCGGTTGCCTGGGCGAGGAAAGCGCTCACGGCATCGCGGCCCGGACGAGCGCGGCACTTCGCCGCGGCGAACGGCGGCTACCGGATCGTGAACGCGAAGTCGGGCCTGGCACTGACCGACACGCACCCCGGCGGACAGCGAGACGATCACCCAGACCGCCGTCGACCCGGGTAACGCGCAGCAGGTGTGGACGCTGGTGTCGAGCGGGGACCGGACGCTGATCAAGAACGTGGGCAGCGGCCGGTTCGTCACGATCACGAACGGGTCGCCGTCGAACCTGGCGAAGGCGGTTTCCTGGAAGGAGATCGACACGCCGGACCAGTTCTGGACGGTGCGCCGGGTCAACTGAGCCGTCCCGTGGGTGGCGCCCGCCGCGCCACCCACGGGTGATCAAGTCAGCAGCTCCAGCAGGATGCGCCGGGCGTGGGCGAGCCCGGGGGCGTCGGGACTGCCGATGTCGCGGGCGGTCTGCTCGGCGCGCGCGAGGGTGGCGAGCGCGGTGTGGACGAGCGGGTCGTAGCCGGCGCGGGCGGCGAGCACCGGCGCACCGGGTGGCGGGTGCACGACATGGCGCCACACCTGCAGGGTCTCGGCCGTGCGCCGGCGGACCCGCTCGTCGCCTGCGGTGGTGCCGGCCAGTTCGGCGTAGAGCACCGCCAGCAGTGTGGCGACGACCGCTTCGCTGGTCGGCGGTTTGTGGTTGCGCAGGTTTTCCGACAGGGTGCTCCGGCAGGAAACGGCCTTGTGGTCCAGCTTGCGGGTGTGGTCCTCGATCGCCCGGTAGGTCAGCCCGGTTTCTTCGACGAGGGCCTTGAGGTAGCGGGCGAAGTCCGACCGGCTGGTGATCTGCCGCAGCCGTGGCGGCGGCGGTTCGGCCCGGGGCCGCCGGGTGAGCCGCGCCGGCAGGCGCAACCGTGGGACCGTCGGCGGATCGGCCGGCTCCGGCGGCGGGGCGACGGCCGTGGGGTGCGCAACCGAGGCGAGGTCGAGCCGGCCGCGGGCCGGCGGGTCGAGGACGCCGTCGCCGTCGTCCTGTTCGGCCTTGGCCGCCAGGAACCGGGCGAACACAACCTTGGCTTCGGCTTCACCGGCGCCGCAGGCCTGCACGATGCCGCGGTAGACGGGCCAGGCGAGCAGCCGTGGCGACGTGGGGTCGCACGCGGCCTGCAACACGCTGGGTTGTACGTCGGGCATGGTGGAGATGACCGCGAACAGGTTGCTGTCGACTGGAAACGACGCCATCGCCTCGTGGAGGGCCCGCAGCGCGGGGCCCGGCGTGGCCATCGACGTCACCGGCGCCGCCCCGGCCGGGCGAGGTGACGAGCCGGGTGGTTCTGCTCACGTGCGGCGGCGAGCACGGTCAGGCTCAGCGCCACCGCGCTGCCCGGGTCCAGCCCGCGGACCATGAGCAGTGCCGCGAACGTCATCGCAGCCAGGGTGAGCAGTGGTTGGTGCAGGCCCAGCGTGCGGCAGCGCCGGCGGGGCGCGCCGAGGAACGGGTTTGGCGGGACCCAGGAGGTCATGATCTGCCCAATCTCGATGTGTCAGTGCGGGTGAGCACGCCGACGGGAAGGCGCCATGACCGTCCGCGGGGCAACGCGGTTTCGACGGCTCTGCGCACATTCCGGCGGCGTTCTGAGTTGTGTTGATCGAACACGAAGAATCGGGTCCTGCACAAGCAGGAAGGTGTCCGGATCTGTCCGGCCCGTAACGGCTGGAAAACCGGCGGAAACCTACCGCGGCGGCGCCGTGATGTGGATCACGTGCCGTTTTATGTGCCCCGGCGCCGCCGGGCGGGGTTTTCGCTGGTCAGGTCCACTTGGGTCAAAAAGGTGACAGACTGTGGCATTCGAGCCCTGTCCGGTGCCCCGGACGGCGTCTGGTCAGGCGGACATCGGGGGCCCTAGATTCGAGTCCGCGTCGCCAGATGTGGATCTCCGTGTCGTCCGACGTCAACTCGATGCTCGTCCGGCGGGTGGGAATCGAGGGCCGGGCACTGGAGCGCCCTGGGCAAAGGGATCTCCGGCCGCCCGGCCGTTTCCGCATTTCACCCCTGGTCCGGCCGAGCGCCGTCCGGGTGTCCTGTCGCCGCTCCGGACTATATCGGCTGCGCGGCGCGGCAAGTGACCGGCAAGTGGCCGTCCGAAGATCGGCAATGGATTTCTGTTCCTGTTCGGCGGGGGCTACGTGCGGTAGTCGCCTCGGGGGAGTATCTTGTCTCAATTCACTGGATACGGTTGTCCTTCCGGCGGGGCGACCACCTGGGGTCACGGCTCTTCGCGAGCCGGACGTGTGCCGTTCCACCGCGGCGAAGATCCATAATTGAATCTCTCCTTGATCGCAGCCGGGCGAGGGGCGCGGAAAATGGGGATCCGGCCTGGGGGAGCATGACCCTGGAGTGCGAGGAAAGTGTCATGACGAACCCGGTCGCCGGGTTTCCCCTGGTGCGTGCGGACTGCTCGAACCGCAAGCGAGGCCAGTCCGCGTTGAGCAGGCTGCCGCACACCGATGCGTTCACCAACCATCGCGTCCTCGGCGTCGCGGACCGGATGCTGATCCTGTTCCTGCTGGTCGTCCTGGCCGATGAGCACGGGCGGCTGACCACGCTGCACCGGCGGCTGGCCGTCGCCGCCGCGCGCGACCCGGAACACTGGGCTGCCGGACGGCCGGCGGACAAGCTGCCGAACTCGACCGCGAAATGGCTTGGCAAGGCCGCCGTCCGGCGTCCGCCGTGGCATCGGATCGAGGAGTTCCTGCGGTTGCAAGTGCCGCCGCAGTACCTGCAGCCGGTCCGGGCGGCCGCGGCGGGACTGTTCTGCAAGGCCGACGGCAGGGAGCGCCCGGCCCCGGACTTCGCCGGGCCGGTTCATTTGCCGTTGTGGGCCCGGCACACGCGGGCGACCACCGAAGCGATCATCGCCGACGTGACGGCCATGCTGGCCGGCGGTGTGGAGGTGGGTGAGGTGCCGGCAAGCACGGATGAGCCGTCCGCCGTCCGCGCTGTCCGTGCCGAGCTCGAGAAGACGAAGATCGTCCTCAGTCAGGTCCTGCGGGAGTACATGCAGCTCCAGCACGCCCACGACAAGCTGCGCGAGGAGGCAGACTACTGGGAAGGTTCGGTCACCGCACAGGGCGAGCAGTTCGTCGAGCACCACCAGCAGCGGCAACAGCTGAGGCTGGTCAACCGGAAGTTCCAGGCGCTGCGCCTGCTGCACATCGACCTGCTGGTGAAGCTGCACCCGGGCCTGTCCGTCACGGGCGCCGAGTCGATGCTCGAGGAGCAGCTGAAACCGGCCGCCGTCCCGGGCCTGCGCCCGGACTGGGAGTTCACCCGTTCCACGCTCACCGCCGAGGAGCCGCGCGATCAGGCCGAAGGCACCGCGGTGGCGGCACAGTGAGCCGTGGTGTCGCGGCCGATCAGCTGCCGCTGAACGTGCCGGGGCCGGTTACCGGCCGTGTGGAGGAAACTTGCCGCCGGTGCGTGGAACACGGCTGGTATCGCGGCCGAACAGCTGCCGCTGAACATGCCGGGGGCCTGATTACCCGGCCCCGCGCGAGGAACACCTGCCGCCCATGGGCGGAAGATGGCCGGCAAGACCGGCACGTCACCCCGCGGTCACCGTGAGCAGCGCCGCCTGCCCGGCCGGGACGGAAGCCGAATAGCTGCCGGTGTACGTCCCCGCCGAGCGGGCCGCCCACACGTCACGCACCTGCGCCGGCCCGCTCAACCCCAGCGCGGCCCAGCCGGCGGTGATCGTCGCCGTCGAGCCGCCCCGGTTGAGCAGGACCACCGCCCGGCGGCCGGTGCCCGAGAGCACCTTGCTGTACACCTGGTGCCCGGCCCGGTCGTCCGCCACCACCGTTCCCTGCCTGCCCAGCGGGTCCTGGTCGATCGCGATCACCTCGCGGTTGGTCAGCACCGCCTTGGTGTCGGCGGACATCGTCGCCAGGTTGTTTCCCGCCAGCAACGGCGCTCCGGACACCGCCCACAGCGCCAGGTGCGTGCGGTTCTGCGCGCCGCCGAAGCCGGGCATGCCGACGACCAGCATGTCGGGGTCGTTGTAGTGCCCCGGGGTCTGTGCCGACGGGTGCTGGGCCGCGTCGAAGTTCGCCAGGACGCGGCTCATCGACGCCTGCTGGCCGTAGTAGATGATGTCCTGGCTGGTGCGCCACAGGTTCGAGATGGCGGGCGCCCAGTTCCACGGCGCCCCGCTGCCCCATTCGCACACCGACAGGACCATCGGGCGCCCGGTCTGCGCGGTCGCCCGGTCGATGGCCGCGCTGATCGACTGGTACGTGCGGGCCTGGTCGAGGTGCTCGGCGCTGCCGCCGCACCAGTCGACCTTGACGTAGTCGAAGCCCCAGCGGGAAAACTGCAGGAAGTCCTGGTCGTAGTGCCCCTCGCTGCCGCTGTTCGGCGCGGCCGGGCGGCCGGTCGGGTAGTAGTAGCCGCAGCCGTTCTTGCCCGCGTCCGTGTAGATGCCCGCCTTGAGGCCCTTGCCGTGCAGGTAGTCCGCGATGGCCTTCATACCGCCCGGCCACTCGGCGGTGTCGACCGTGATGTTCCCCGACGCGTCGCGCGTGCCCTGCCACCAGCCCTCGTCGATGTTGACGTAGGTGTAGCCGGCGTCCCGCATGCCCGACGACACCAGGGCGTCCGCCTGCGCCCTGATCACGCTCGCGGTGATCTTCGCCGCGAACGTGTTCCACGACGCCCACCCCATCGGCGGCGCCGAGATCGGGGCGGCCGCGGCGGCGGGCGCCGCCGGCAGCACGGCCGAGGCGGTGACCGCCAGTGCGCAGGCCAGGATCCGGCCCCGGCCGGGTGCGGCGTTTCCCATTCGGCTGACTCCTGTCGAAACCGTTGCGGTCGTGAGGAGAACGTGGCCGCTCGCCGCGGTGCTTGTCCAGCCCGCGGCGGACGTGAAGCGACGGCACGGGAACCCGGGCAACCCGCCGGGACCTGCGCCAGGGCTTGCGGTGACCGCGTGTCCGGCGGGCCACCGCACCACCCGGGCGGCCCAGTGCGAAGGGTGAAACTTTCAGCGCGAGGCCGCCGCCACGGCGCGGGCGCGGTCGGCGAGCCGGGCGGTGGCGTGCAGGACCGTCACGACCGAGCCGAGCGCGACCGCGCGGTCCCCCAGCTGTCCTTTGCAGACGGTCACCTGCGCGCCGGCGAAGGGGAGCGCGTCGCGCAGGAGGGCGCTGCGCAGCGGTGGGAGGAGGATTTCGTAGGCGGCGGCCAGTTCCCCGCCGATGATCACCCGGTCCGGGTTGACCAGGTTGCCCAGGACGGCGATGGCGGTGCCGAGACGGTGTCCCGCGTCGGTCAGGACCCGGACGCAGGCGCGGTCGCCCGCGACGGCGTGCCGGATCAGGTCGCCGGGCGCCAGTCCGGTGCCGTGGCGGGCCCGCAGCTGGTCCAGCAGCGCCGGCAGGCTGACGTAGGTTTCGAGGCAGCCCCGGTTGCCGCAGCGGCAGATCCGCCCGGTCGGGTCGACGGTCATGTGCCCGAACTCCGCCGCCGTGCCGCAGGAGCCGCGGAACAGCCTGCCGCCCAGCACGAACCCGGCGCCGACGCCGGTGCCGAGCTTGATGTAGACGGCGACCTGGGCGCCCCGGCCCGCACCCCAGGTCACTTCGGCCAGCGCGCCGAGGTTGCCGACGTTGTCGACGATCACCGGCAGGCCGAGCAGGGCGCCGAGTTCCTCGGCCGGGCGCAGTCCGACCCAGCTCGGCGCGATGCTCGACGAGCCGACCGTGCCGGTCAGCGTGTTGACCGGGCCGGGCAGCCCGGCGCCCACGCCGATCACCTTGCCGGCCTTGACACCCGCCGCGGCGAGCGCGTCCCGCGCCAGCGCGGCCGCGATCCGCAGCGAGTCGCGGGCGTCGTGGTCGCGATCGAGCGGGCGGAGCAGCTCGGTGAGCACCGTGTGCGCCAGATCGGCGACGATCACGCGGATGTGCGTGTGCCCGAAGTCGATGCCGACGACCGCGCCGGCAGCGGGGTTGAGCGTGAGCAGGGTGCCCGGCCGGCCCTGTTTCGGCGGCCCGCCGGGGTCCGGGCTGCCGCTCTCCACGATCAGGCCGTCCTGGTACAGGGCGCCGACGACGTTCGACACCGTCGCCCGCGACACGTCCAGCAAGCGGGCGATGTCCGCGCGGGTCAGGGGGCCGCGGGTGCGCAGGAGCTCGACGACCCGTTCGTGGTTCCCCGGCCGCGCCGCCGGACGCTGTGTCGCCACACCCGAGATGTACCCGGTCACCACCGAAACGACAAGAGCTGAACTTATTCGACGGTATTCGACGAGGAGTCACGACTTTTCGGGCAATTTTGTTCATCCGGTTGACACATTGGGTCGGGTGGTTCCAACATCAATGCTGCCGAGCAGGCGGTCAAAAGATCACCGGATGTGCCGGTGGTGGCCGCGGCTCACCCGTTCGAACCACTCTCGCCCAAGGATGTGCGGATGTGATCAAGAACCGGTACCCCGGCCCTCGTCGCGCCGACCCCCGTTAGCCCGTGGTGAACGCGGAGACCACCGAAACCCGATCGGTGGCCCGGATCGCTTTCCCGGAAATGTTAGCGTTAACACTCAGCTCGGCTCTCCGGGAATTGGGTCCGTGCCGCGTCGCGGTTTCCCGGCGGAAGTTGCGCTCCCGGTACGTGCTGTCCCCACGGAGGTGACCATGACCGTTCTCGACTTTTCCGATCCGCGGCCCACCCTGGCCGACGTGGCCCGCGCCGCCGGCGTCTCGTCGGCGACGGCGTCGCGGGTGCTCAACGGATTCCCGCAGGTGCGCGACCAGACCCGGCGCCAGGTCGAACAGGCCGTGCGCGCCCTCGGCTACGTCCGGCAGCGGGCCCGCGCGGAGGAGGGGCAGCGGACGGGCACGGTCGCCGTCGTGCTGTGCGAAGACGGCCTGCGGCTGTTCTCCGACCCGTTCTTCGGCCGCATCATGAACGGGATCAACCGGGAGTTCACCGCGGCGGGTGTGCAGGTCGTGGTGCTGATGATGCAGGCGGCGGCCCAGGCCACCACCTTCCGGTACCTGGGCGGCGGCCACGTCGACGGGGCCCTGTTCGTGAGCACGCACGCGCGGTACACGACGGCGTTGTCCCGGGCGGACTTCCCGGTCGTCAGCGCCGGCCGGCCGATGGTCCCCGACCCCGCCCGGTACACCTACGTGGACGTCGACAACCGCGGGGGCGCGGAGGCGGCCGTGCGGCACCTCCAGGCCACCGGGCGGCAGCGGATCGCGACCGTCGCCGGCCCGAAGGACATGGCGCCGGGGCGGGACCGGCTCGCCGGTTACGTCGCCGCCATCTCCGGATCGGGCGTCGTCGACCCGGGATCGGTGGCCCACGGCGATTTCGGGCAGGCGTCCGGCGAACACGCGATGCGGCAGCTGCTCGACCGCAGGCCCGGCCTGGACGCGGTGTTCGTGGCCTCCGACGTGATGGCGGTGGGCGTGCTGCGCGCCCTCCGCCGCGCCGGCCGCCGGGTTCCCGACGACGTCGCGGTCATCGGCTTCGACAACCTGCCGATCTCGCGCACCACCGATCCGCCCCTGACGACGGTGAGCCAGCCGGTCGAGGCGCTCGGCGCCCGGTCGGCCGGGGAGCTGCTCGCGGCGATCGGGGGGACGGCCCGGCAGCCACGGCGCGTCGTGCTGGGTACCACGCTCGTGGTGCGGGAATCCGCCTGACCGGCGCCCGGCCCCGAGGTCTTGAATGACTCATTCAGGACCTCCGAGGTCCTGAATGAGTCATTCAAGACCTCCGTAGTCGCTGCCGGGGCCCGCTTGTTACTGAGCGGTCGCTTAGTGACCTTGTTCACCACGCGCCCGGATCGGTCGTCGCTCGCCGGGATCTTGGGCGGGACAGGTGCCCAGGTGGGAGCCATTTCCGCCAGGGGATGGCGGTTGGTTGACGAGCGTCGCGAACGGTGGTGTTGCCGACGTCAAGGTGAACATTTCCGGTCGCTGTGGTGACCTCGACGTAACAAGGCCGTCGGGTGAGTTCTCGGAGAGGGGTGGGCAGCGTGCAGAAGCAGACGACAGGGGATCCCTGTGGTGGCACGGCCGTCGTGCTGCCGGACCCGGCGCGCTCGATCGGCGTGCTCATCTCGACACTGGCCACGCTCGGCAACAGCCGGACGCTCGACGGCATCGCGCGGGCGGCCGCGGCCGAGGGGTACGCGATCAAGCTCATGCCGCTGGGCAAACCGACCCGCCACGCGGTCATCGACGCCTTCCGGGAACTGCGGAACCACGACGTCGACGGTTTGGTCGTCCTGGTCGAGGAATACGACCTGGATTGGCCGGGCATCGTTTTCCCGCAGGACATCCCGGTGGTGGTCGTCGATTCGAACGCCCGCGCCGGGTATCCGACGGTGGACACCGATCAGGCGCAGGGTGCGGTGCTCGCGACCGAGCACCTGCTCAAGCTCGGTCACGAAACCGTCTGGCACATCGCGGGCCCGATGGATTCCTTCGCCGCCGAACACCGGGAACGGGCCTGGCGGCGGACGCTGACACGGTTCGACCGCGCGGCGCCGGTGCCGGTGGTCGGGGACTGGACGGCGGAATCGGGCTACACGCTCGGCCGGGTGCTGGCCCACGACCCGGCGGTCACCGCGGTCTTCGCGGCCAACGACCAGATGGCGCTGGGCCTGTTGCGGGCGGTGCACGAATCCGGCCGTTCGGTGCCGGGCGAAGTCAGCGTCGTCGGGTTCGACGACATGGCCGAAGCCGCAAGCTTCTGGCCGCCGTTGACCACAGTCCGGCAGTCGTTCGCCGAACTGGGCAGCCAGGTGGTGCGGACGGTGCTCGGCGAGGTCAGGTCGGGGATCCGGGCGGCGACGCTCGAACGGGTTCCGGTGTCGCTGGTGGTCCGGGGCAGCACCGGCCCGCCGCCGTGGTGATCCGCGCCGCGTGAGAAACGCGTGAAGCGTTCCGCAGTTCGCTGGTTTTTGCGCGCCCTTCGCGATTGAATACATCGAATCGTGGGACCGTGTGTTGACACGACCGTCGGCGCAAACGGATGCTCGGCGTACCGGCCGAAAGGCCGAACCCCCGGATCGACAAAAGGGAGAAAGCCGAGTCATGACCACCGTGCCGGCGATACCTCCCGTCGTGTCCTGATGGAGCCGGAACTCCTCGAGATCACCGTCACGGTGCCGCACACCCCCGCGGCGGTGTGGACGATCGTGGGCAGTCCGCAGCTCTACCCGCGGTTCGTCCGCGGGATCACCTCGTGCGAGCCGGTTTCCGAGGCGACCGGCCGGGGCGCCCGCTACCGGTACCGCGCCGGCGGCGAAGGCGAGGCCGAGATCTTCGTCCACCGCCGGGACGAGCACCTGGCCTGGTCCGGCCGGCAGCACCGGATGTCCGTCGTGCTGCGCCCGGTGTCCGAAGGCTGCGCGATCACCATCCTGCTCACCCTGCTCGACGGCCGGTCGCCCGCGGTCCCGCGGATCCGGCAGCGGATCCTGGACGCGGTCGCGGCGGTCAGCGACCACCTCGGCGGTGTCCCCGCGGCGGATTCGCTGCCGCCCCGCCCGTCGAAGCGGGAGTTGGTGCGGATCCTCGTCAAGGCCGGCGTCCTCACCCCGGCCCAGCCCACCGGGACGCTGCGGCAGCTGAGGTCGGTGGGCCGCTGGGGCTCGACCCTGGCCGGTGGCTACGAGGCGGTGGCGCGCCGCGCGCCGGAGTCCCTCGCGTTGTGCGACGAGCGATCCGAGCGGACCTTCGGCGAGGTCGACGACCGCACCACCCGGCTGGCCGGGGTGCTGAAGCGCTACGACATCACGGAGGGGTCGCGGGTACTCCTGATGTGCCGCAACCACAACGCGATGGTCGAGACGATGATCGCCTGCAGCAAGCTCGGTGCGGACGTGGCCCTGATGAACACCGGGCTGGCACTGGGGCAGGCCGCCGAGTTCGCCCTGCGGCACGGCTCCCAGCTCGTGCTCGCCGACGCCGAGTTCGCCGCCCTGCGCGGGCAGCTGCCGCCCGACATCCCCCAGCTGTGGACGTGGCCGCCCGGCAACGGGTGGCACGGGTCGACGATCGAAGAACTGATCGACGCGCAGTCACCCGCCCGGATCGCCCCGCCGGCCAAGCCCGGCCGGCTCGTCGTGCTCACCTCGGGCACGTCCGGCCCGCCGAAGGGCGCGCGCCGCCCGACGCCGAACAACGTCGCGGACGCCGCCGCGGTGCTGTCGGAGATCCCGCTGCGGGCCGGGGAACCGATCCTGGTCGCCGCCCCGCTGTTCCACACCTGGGGTCTCGCCGCGCTCCAGCTCGGCATGGCGCTGCGGGCGGGTCTGGTGCTGCCCCGGCGGTTCGACCCGGAAGCGACCCTGTCGATGATCGAACGGCAGCGGTGCACGGCGTTGTTCGCGGTACCGACGATGCTGCGGCGGCTGCTGGACCTGCCGGAGAAGACGCGGGCCCGCTACGACCTGTCCTCGCTGCGCGTGGTCGCCAGCTCCGGCGCGGGCCTGCCGGGCCGGCTGGGCGAGGAGTTCATGGACGCGTTCGGCGACATCCTCTACAACCTGTACGGCTCGACGGAGGTGTCCTGGGCGGCGATCGCCGGACCGCACGACCTCCGCGCGGCCCGCGGAACGGCGGGCCGCCCCCCGATCGGCACCGCGATCCGCGTCCTCGACCGAGCGGGCGACCCGGTTCCGCCCGGCGCGACGGGCCGCCTCTACGTGGGTAACCGCCTGCTGTTCGACGGGTACACGGAGGGGGAGCAGCTGGACGTCCGCGACGGCCTGATGGACACCGGCGACCTCGGGTACGTCGACGCGAACGGCCTGCTGTTCGTCCAGGGCCGCGAAGACGAGATGATCGTGTCCGGCGGTGAGAACGTGGCCCCGGCCCCGGTGGAGGAAGTCCTGCTGAGCCTGCCGGAGGTCCGCGAGGCGGCGGTGGTCGGCGTCCGCGACGCCAAGTACGGCCAGCGCCTGGCGGCTTATCTGGTGCTGGTGCCGGGCGCGCAGCTGGACGCGGACACCGTGCGCTCGCACGTGCGCGAGCGGCTGGCGCGGTTCGCGGTGCCGCGGGACGTCGTGTTCGTCGACGAGCTGCCGCGCAATGCGACCGGGAAAGTGGTGAAGCGGGCGCTGCGCCGCAACTACCGCTGGTGACCGGACTGCCCTGTCACACTTCCGGTGGCAGTGTCGGGTGTGGACGACGGCACCCGGCCCGGAGGCACCCGAATACCGGTAGCGGTCAGGCCGGGCAGCTGAAGTCGTGCTCCGGTACCGCCGGCGCCAGCAGGTAGCGGTCCACGGCCGACCGGGTGCAGGTGTTCCTGTCGAAGACCCCGTGGCCCGAACCCTCGTACGTCAGCAACGTCGTGTTCGCCGGGGCCTGGCGGTGGATCGCGAGGGCCCAGGCGTACGGGGTCGCCGGGTCGTGGCGGGAGTTCAGCAGGAGGATCCGCGGCGCTCGCGGGATGCTCAGCCGGTGCGGCGGGTTCGACGGCGGGCCCTGGACGCCCAGGCACGCCATCGCTTCGCCGTGGCCCAACGTGCTGCCGCGCATGAGCGGTCCGCGGCGCAGCTCTTCGGCGTGCAGCACCGAGTACTGCGCGAAACTCCGGATCCGGAGATCGAAGTCCTGGCAGACGACGGCCAGCCGGATGGAGTCGTAGTTGTAGGAGAACTGGGCGGTCATCGGCGGATTGCCGGCGGCGGCTTCGGCGATCGCCTGGCCCAGGTCGTCCCAAACCGGGCGGTACATGTCCTTCAGCACCCGGTCGCGCAGTTCGCTCTGCGCCCGTGGTACTCCCGCGGTCATCGCGAGGGCTTTCTCCCAGACGGCGAAGACGTCCTGGCCGTGCAACGCGCAGGTCGTCGTCCGGTCGCACCACGCGGCGAACTGGCGGAACGCGTCGTCCGCGGCGGCGGCCCGGTCGCCGAGGAACCGCCCGAGGCCGGCGCTGTGGTCGATGGAGCTGTCGAGCACCAGCGCCCGCAGCCGGTCCCCGTGCTTTTCGGCGTACTGCTGGCCGAGCAACGTGCCGTAGGAGATGCCGAAGAAGCTGATCCGGGCTTCGCCCAGCGCGCGGCGGACCGCGTCCATGTCCTGGGCGTTGACGCCGGTGTCGGCGTGGTCGAAGACCGGGAGGTTGCGGGCGCGGCAGGCGGAGACCTTTTTCTCGCTGTAGGTCCGCAGCGCCGCGAACTCGGCCGGCCCGGCCGGCTCGTCGCTCGGCGCCCCGCCCGGATCGTCGCATTCGATGAATTCGCTGCGGCCGGTGCCGCGCACGTCGAAGCCCACGACGTCGAACCGGGCCCGGACCTCCGGGCTGAACACGCTCGGCGTCACGGCGAGTTCCGCATTCGACGAGCCGGGGCCGCCGAAATCCGCCAGCAGCACCCCGAGGCGGTGCGCGGAATCCGTGGCGCGGTGCCGGGCCACCGCGAGGGAGATCGACGGCCCGTGCGGAGAACGCCAATCGAGCGGCACCCGCAGTGTGCCGCACTCGCCGTCCGGCGGCGTGGGGTTGTCCGGGTCGGCGGGGCAGGCAGTCCAGACGATCGGGGCCGGCGTCCAGCCGGCGTCGGCCACCGCGGGCGCGGCGTCGGCCACCGCGGGCGCGGCGCCGGTCAGCAGAAGTGCACTCGCCAGAACCGTTCCCCACATCCGAGGCTCCTCCCCGCGACGACCCGGACCCGCTCGACCGTAGGGCTTCCGGGGTCTGGACCACAAGAGCGAATCGGTCAGTGGGAGCGTTCCCGGACGTCGGCCAGCACGGCGGGCGGCGGGCCGGGGTGCACGATCCCGAGGTGCCGTGTCGCGCGGGTCATGGCGACGTAGAGATCGTTGTGCCCCAACGGGCCGGCGAGGATCCCGGCCGGATCGACGACGATCACGGCGTCGAACTCCAGGCCCTTCGCCTGCCCGGGCGTCAGCACCACGACGGGGTCGGTGAGCTCGGGCGGCGTGCGCACCGGCACGGCCGCGGTGATCCGGGCGTGGTGCGCCGCCGGGGTGATGATCGCGAGGCGGCCGTCCCGGTGGGCGGCGGCGATGCCGGCGAGGACACCGGGCAGCTCCGCGAGCGTGGTGCGCCGGCGCCACGGGTGTTCGCCCGCGCGCCGGACGGACCGAGGCGGCCGGAGACCGGGGTGATGGGCGGCGAACAGCGGGACGGTGGCAGCCATGATTTCCGCGGGAGTGCGGTAGTTCACCGTCAGTTGCGCCAGCCGCCAGCGACCGTCCACATGCGACCGCAGACCGTCGTCGGTCCCGGAACTGTCGGTGGCCCCCGGTAAACTGGATACCGGGGGCCGGAGGCCCGCCCACGACGTGGCACCGGCCGGATCGCCGGTCTGGGCGAGGTCGCCGACGACGGTCATCGACCGGGTGGGGCACCGCCGCAGCAGCATCCGCCAGGCCATCTCGGACAGTTCCTGCGCCTCGTCGACGACCACGTGCCCGAACGTCACGCCGCCGAGGTCGCCGAGCACGGCCGCGGCCTCGTCGAGCAGCGGCACGTCCGCCGGGCTCCAGACGTCGCCGGGGATGCCGAGCAGGTCGGCGACCACCTCGGGCGCGGTCAGCGGCGGCCACAGCCCGTCCAGCGCGGCGCCCACCCCGGCGTCGGCCAGCAGCGCGGCCCGCAGCCGGGCCGCGTCGGTCTCGTCGAGCAGCCGCCGCGGGCCGTCGTCCTGACCGGGATCGACGACGACACCGGCGGCGGCCAAGGCGTGCAGGTCGGCCGCGCTCAGCCGGCCGTCGGCACTGCCGCCGTCGAGGGCCTCGCCGGTGTCGGTGAACACGACGTTCTCCATGCGGTCGAGCAGGTCCTGCGCGAGCGAGGCGACGATCCGCTGCTGGAAGACGAGCCGCGCCGGGTTGTGCGGCAATCCCGTGCCCGCCACCGCTTCGACGGCCTCGCGGCAGGTATCCGGGTCCAGCGCCAGCGTTTCCTGCTCGAACGCGATCTCGACCGGCTCGGCGGGCGGGCGTACCCGGGCGCGCACCGCGGCGGCGATCCGGCCGGCCATCTCGGCCCGGCCCTTTGCCACGGCGGTCCCGGGCGGGTCCGTCCGGCCGATCCGGACGCCCGGGTGGAGTTCGGCAACGGTCGACGTCACCACGGCGTGCTCGCCGAGGCCGGGCAGGACCTGCCCGATGTAGGTCAGGAAGACCCGGCTGGGGCCGACGACCAGGACGCCGCGGCCGCGCAGGTGCGGACGGGTGTAGAGCAGGTAGGCCAAGCGGTGCAGCGCGACGGCGGTCTTGCCGGTGCCCGGGCCGCCCTGCACCACCAGGACGCCGGGGTGGTCGTCGCGGACGATCCGGTCCTGCTCGGCCTGCAGCGTGGTGACGACGTCGCGCATCCGCCCGGTGCGCTGCGCGGTCAGCGCCGCCATCAGCGCCCCTTCGCCGACCAGGACTTCACCGACCAGGACTTCGCTGCCCGCCTCGGCGGCCAGCAGTTCGTCGTCGAGGGCGAGGACCACCCGGCCGCGGGTGGTGATCCGCCGCCGGCGCCGCACGCCGTGGTCGTCGGCCATGGTCGCGGTGTAGAACGGCCGGGCCGCGGGTGCGCGCCAGTCGAGCAGCAGCGGCTCGTCGTCGCGGAACAGGCCCAGCCGGCCGACGTGGACGCGGCTGCCGTCCTGCATGTCGAGGCGTCCGAAGCACAGCCCGTCTTCCGCGGCCTCCAGCCGGCGCAATTCCGCTCGCCAGAACGGCGCGGTGGCGGGATCCGCCGCGGCCAGCCGCGCGGAGGCCTGTTCGCGCAGCGTGTCCGCTTCGGCGTACAGGGTGGTCAGATATTGCTGTTCGACGTCGAGTTCGCGATCGGTTTCGTTCTTGGCGGGCACGCCTGAGCTCCCCTTGTCATCCGGTGATCGGTGACATCGAGGGTGCACGGCGATTCGGCCGAGAAACAGTCTTGTTCTTTCCCGCGGCTTCAGCCGGGCCGCGCGGCCCGGCCGTAATCGGGAGTCAGGCGGCGGCTTTCCTGCGCGGAGCGCGCTTGCGCGGGGACGGCGCGGACGATTCCGCCTCGTCGCCGTTCGCCGACTCGTAGGCGGCGACGACTTCGGAGGAGAGGCGGCCCCGCTCGGAGACGTCGAAGCCGTTCGCGTTCGCCCAGGCCCGGATCCGCTGGTTGCGCTCGCGATCGGAGGCGGTGGTCGACTGGCCGGTGGCCACCCGCACCTTGCGGCCGCCGACGCGCCGGCCGGCCCCGATGTAGCGGGCCAGTTCGGTGCGCAGGGCGGATGCGTTCCGGTCCGAAAGGTCGATTTCGAAGGTGACGCCGTCAAGGCTGAACTGGACGGTCTGGGCGGCGGTGCTGCCGTCGATGTCGTCGAGGATCTCGACGGAGACTTTCTGGGCCACTGGGGTGCTCCTCCGGTGTGGATGTGCGCTCGAGAACGCGACAGCACAATGCGCAGCGTTCGCCGCGAAGTGTATCCACAACCGGCCCGAAAGGGAATTCAACTCGCGGGTAAACGGGGGCGGGTCCGTTCGGCGTAATTGCCCGGATCGGAGCAGGAAGCGGGTCGGCGTCGCCTCAATGGGTGAAGAACAACATCGGCCCGGATCGGCGGGCGGCGGACCCGGGTGGGAGTGGGCGTCGTGACGTGAAGACGCTGAGACCTCCCGGTATGGGCGTCTTCGAGTCTATTGTGGACGTCCTTTCCGGACGGCTGCGGGCCGGCCTGCGCGGCGGCGGCCGCCGGTGCCCGGCTGTTTCCGGGGTCGGTGTCCGAGCTGTTCCGGAAATGCCGGTCCGAGGGGCGGCCGGTTGGCGCTGGTGTCGCCCTGTTGTTGCCCCTGTTCCCGCTGGTTCCGGCGAAGTCGATCGCTGGGGTGGTCCTTCGCGGGTGGTCGGGGGTCGCTGCGGGCTGCCGCCGGTGTCTTGAATGACTCATTCCTGGCGTCAGCCGGTGCTGTTGGCTTATTCGGGCGGGTGTGCTGAGGCCGGACCGGCCAACTCGCCCGCCGGACCGGCCAACTCGCCGGGGTTCTCCGGCGAGTTGGCCGTTGCGGCCGCCGTGTTGGCCGTTGCGGCCGCCGTGTTGGCCGCTCCGGCCGGCTGGGCCTGCCCGGCGTGGCTGGGCCGGTAGGGGGCTCGGGGGACGGTGTCCGGCAGCGACGGTGTCCTGCGGCAGGTCCGGTAGAGGGGGGCCGGCGGGCGGCCCCGACCGTGCCGGCGATGGTCGCTGCCGCGGAGGGTGCCTCGCCCGGTGCGGCCGGCCACCGGTCGTGCCCCGGTCGTGCCCCGGTCGGCGCGGTGAGCTCCCCGCCTTGTCGGCCGGCCATGCCCGACCGTCCCTCTCCGGCAGCGCTCGGCACCCGGCCTTCCCGGTGAACGCCGTTCACCATCCGGGCAATCGGAGACCGGCGCATTCCCGTCGCCACTTTGCCTGCTTGGCAAGGCTCCGAAGGATCTGCACTACCCCATCGGACCCTCCTCATCAATCGATCATTTCACCGAAGTGCCCGCGTCATCCGCGTTACCCGCCAATCGGGTGACGTGCCGTAACCTGAAGCACAACTTCCGAAACCGGGCTCACTTCCTTCGCTGCCGCCGTCGTCACCCGAGTGACGTGGCGTCTTCCCAGGTGAGCGCGTTACCGTAAAGTCAAACCTCCCAATCGAGGTAACATTTTCCGGCAGAAGAGTGAACAATAACCGTCGTTGAGCTACTCGCTGTCCGGGCAAACTGCCGCGATTTTTGGACATTTTCGCCAATGCTCCATTCGGCGGTACGAGCTAGGCGTTCGCTGGGTAGCGTGATGTTAATCCGGCTGGTCTTGGGGGTACTCGACTGCCGGGTGACCCACCTGTTGCACGAAGAACGCTGGCTTGTCGCGCGTGTTCGGCGGTCGTCGGTGCCTAATCGGGCACGGCGGGTGCTGTCGAAATCGGAACTGTTTCCGGGGTTGCCGCACGGCTGTCACGCTGGAAAGGATCAATGTGTCTTGCGCTCGTTCCTGCCGGTTCGCCCGGTGTGTGGCACGCCGGGCCGATTTGTTGAACGAGCGGCAAAAAGCCGGTTGCCGAGGCGGCAGCAATGTCCGGATCCGGCTGTCGTTTTTCGTGAATTCCCTGGTCGTGGGCCCCGGTTGTGGGTCATCTCCCAGCGCCTGGACGACCCTGCGCTGACGTCACCCCGTGCTCGAAAGGTTTCCGCAATGCCGCGATACGACGTCTCGGTTCCTGCCGCCGATGACGACAGATCAACCTCCGTGCGTACCCTTGCCGGGCTGTTCCAAACGCAAGCCGCCCGGACCCCCGCGGAACCGGCGCTGACCGGCGCCGACGGCACGCTGACCTACGCGACGGTGAACGCGCGGGCGAACCGGCTGGCGCGGCTGCTGATCCGGCACGGCGCCGGCCCGGAAGGGGTCGTCGCGCTCGTCCTGCCGCGGTCGGCCGACCTCGTCGTGGCGCAGCTTGCGGTGGCCAAGGCCGGTGCCGCCTTCCTGCCCGTCGATCCCGACCAGCCCGCCGAGCGGCTTGCCTTCGTGCTCGCCGACGCGCGGCCCGTGCTCGTCGTGACCCGCGGGAATGCGGACACCACCCGCGGCAACGGGGCCACCACCATGGTCGACCTCGGCGAACCACGCCTGCTCGACGGCCTGCCCGACACCGATCCCACCGACGCCGACCGGACGCGCCCGCTGCACCTCGGCCACCCGGCCTACCTCATCTACACGTCCGGCTCGACCGGAGTCCCCAAGGGCGTGCTGGTCACCCACCGCGGCCTGGCCGGCTTCTTCGCCGCCATGCGGGAGCAGTACGACGTGCGGCCCGGCGACCGGGTCCTGGAGTTCTCCTCGCCGAGCTTCGACGCCTCGATCCTCGAGCTCGGCATGGCGCTGCCGGCCGGTGCGGCCCTGGTCGTGCCGCCGCCCGGTCCGCTGCTGGGCGACCGGCTCGCCGGCGTCCTGGCCGAGCACAAGGTCACCCACGCGCTCATCCCGCCGGTCGCGCTGGCCACCCTGTCCGCGGAGCACGCGCTGCCGGACTTCCGTACGGTGATCGTCGGCGGGGATGCCTGCCCGCCCGACCTGGTCCGGACCTGGGCTCCCGGGCGGCGGATGATCAACTCCTACGGTCCCACCGAGTTCACCGTCGTCGCGACCTGGAGCGACCCGCTGGTCCCCGGCGGCACCCCGCCGATCGGCCGCCCGCTGCCGGACGCCACCGCGTACGTGCTCGACGAGGCGCTGCGCCCGGCCGCCACCGGCGAGCTCTACGTCTCCGGTCCCGGGCTGGCCCGGGGCTACCTCGACCGGCCGGGGCTGACCGCGAGCCGGTTCGTGGCCGATCCCTTCGGCGCACCGGGCGCCCGGATGTACCGGACCGGCGACCTCGTACGAAGAACCACCACAGGCGAGCTGGAGTTCGCCGGGCGGGTCGACCACCAGGTCAAGATCCGCGGCTTCCGGATCGAACCGGGTGAAATCGAAGCCCTGCTGCTGACGCAAGCGGGCGTCCGCGAGGCCGTCGTCGTCGCCCGCGAGGACCGCGTCAAGCGCCTGGTCGCCTATTTCGTCGGAGACGCCGATCCCGCGGAGCTGCGCGCCGCCACAGCCGACCGGCTGCCGCCGTACATGGTCCCGGCCGCGTTCGTCCCGCTCGAGGCGATGCCGCTGACCCACCACGGCAAGCTCGACCGCGACGCGCTCCCGGAACCCGATTGGCAGGCCCAGGTTCGGGCCACCCACACCGCGCCGCGGACCCCGGCCGAGCACGCGCTCGCCGAAATCTGGGCCGACGTGCTCGGCACCCCGGACATCGGCGTCGACGCGGACTTCTTCGAACTCGGCGGGGACTCCATCCTCGGCGCGCGGGCGCTCGCCCGGATCCGCGCCCGCTTCGGCGCCGAGCTGTCCCCGCGGGTGGTGTTCGACGCCCGCACCATCGCGAAGCTCGCCGAGCTGCTGCCGGACGACGGCGCCCCGGCCGGCCGGATCGAGCCCGGGCCCCACGACGCCGTGGTGCCGCTCTCGCCGGTCCAGCGCCGGCTGTGGGTGCTCGACCAGCAGCACCCCGGCAACACCGAATACAACGCCGGCGTCGGCCTCACCCTCTCCGGCCCGCTGGACCGCGCCGCCCTGCGCGCCGCCCTGGACGGGCTGGCTGCCCGCCACGAGTCGCTGCGGACGACGTTCCGGACCGTCGACGGCGAAGGCGTCCAGGTGGTCGCCGACGAGGCCACCGTCCCGCTGCGCGAAACCGATGCCGAGCCGGACCTGGACGCGCAGCTCGCGGCCGAACTGGACCGCCCCTTCGACCTGACGACCGGGCCGCTCACCCGCGCCACGCTGATCCGCCGGGGCCCGGACGAGCACCTGCTCCTGCTGTGCCAGCACCACATCATCACCGACGGCTGGTCGGTCGGCCTGCTCGTCGACGAGTTCGCCGCGCTCTACGCGGGGGAGAAGCCCGCCGCCCTCGACATCGGCTACCGCGACTACTCGCGGTGGCACCGCGACCGGCTGGCCGGGCCGCTGCGCGAGCAGCAGCTGGCGTACTGGCGCACACAGCTCGCCGGCCTCGAACCGCTCGACCTGCCCACCGATCGGCCCCGCCCGCCCGTCCGCGCCACCGGGGGCGCGCTCCGCCGGTACGCCCTGCCCGCGGAACTCGCCGGGAAACTCGCCGAACTGAGCCACGACACCGGCGCGACGCTGTTCACGACGCTGACCGCGCTCGTCCAGGTGCTGCTGGCCCGCTACACCGGGCAGGACGACGTCGCCGTCGGCACCGCCGTGTCCGGCCGCGACCACGACCAGCTCGAACGGCTCGCCGGGTTCTTCGTCAACACCCTCGTCCTGCGGTCCGCGGTCGACCCGGCCCAGCCGTTCGAGGAATTCCTTGGCCAGGTAAAGGAAACGACGCTGGCGGCTTTCGCTGCCGCCGAAGTGCCCTTCGACCAGGTCGTCGACGACCTGCGGCCGGTTCGCGACCCGAGCCGGACCCCGCTGGTGCAGGTCCTGCTGGTGCTGCAGCAGGACCTCGTCCGGCCCCGGGAGGCGGGCGCCCTTCGCATGGGCGAGCACGATCTGCCCCGCCCCCGGGCCCGGTTCGACCTCGTCCTGGAGTTCCAGCCGCAGGGCCGCAGCGTCGCGATCGAGTACGACACCGCGCTCTTCGACGCCGTCACGATCGACCGCCTCGCCGGGCACCTGCGGGTGCTGGCCGAGGCCGTGGTCGCCGAGCCGCACCGGCCGGTGGCCGAGCTGCCGCTCATGGGTGACACCGAACTCGCCCACCTTCACGAGCTGTCCCGCGGGCCGGCGCTCGAAGCGCCGGAAGCCACGCTGCCGCAGCTGTTCGAGGCCCAGGCGGCCCGCACGCCGGACGCGGTCGCCGTCGCCTGCGAGGGCCGCTCGCTCACCTACGCCGAGCTCGACGAGCAGGCCACCCGGCTGGCCAGGGTCCTGGTCGAACGGGGCGCCGGGCCCGAGCGGTTCGTCGCCGTCTCCCTGCCGCGCACCGAACGGATCCTGGTGGCGCTGCTCGGGGTGCTCAAGTCCGGCGCCGCCTACCTCCCGGTCGATCCCGCCTACCCGGCCGACCGGCAGGAACTGATCCTCGACGACGCCGCCCCGGCCCTGCTGCTCACCCCGGACGGCCACGGCCCCGGCTCCGTGCCCACCCTCGCCTTCGACGGCCCCGCCCTGCTCGACGGCGTCTCCGCCGCGCCGCTCACCCGCGCCACGAACCCGGACCACCCCGCCTACGTGATCCACACGTCCGGCTCGACCGGCCGCCCCAAGGGCGTCGTGGTCGCCCACCGCAGCGCCGCGAACCTGATGGCCTGGGCGGAAACCGCCTTCCGGGACGTGTTCCGGCCCGGGTCCACCGTGGTCGCTTCGACGTCGCTCAACTTCGACGTCTCGGTGTTCGAGATCTTCGCGCCGCTGATGACCGGCGCCACCGTCGAGATCGTCCGGGACGTGCTCGCTCTCGGCGAAGGCGAGCACACCGGCCGGTCGGTCGGGCTGGTCAGCGGCGTGCCCTCGGCGTTCGCCCAGCTGCTGGCCCAGGGCGCGGTGTCGGTGCGGCCGTCCACTGTGGTCCTGGCCGGCGAAGCGCTGACGTTGCACGCGCTGCACGACATCCGGAAAGCCTTGCCGGGCAGCCGGATCGCGAACATCTACGGGCCCACCGAGTCCACTGTGTACGCCACCGCGTGGTACCACGACACCGACCGCACCCCGCCGATCGGCCGCCCGATCGCGGGCATCCGCGCGTATGTGCTCGACCGCGGCCTGCGGCCCGTGCCGGTCGGCGTGCCCGGCGAACTGCACCTCGGCGGCGCCGGGGTGGCCCGCGGCTACCTCGGCCGGCCGGGCCTGACCGCCGGCCGGTTCGTGGCCGACCCCTTCGGCGAGCCGGGCGCCCGGATGTACCGGACCGGCGACGTCGTGCGGTGGACCCACGGCTCGCTTTCCGGGGGTCCGGGTGGCGAAGCCCCCGGCCCGGGGCGAAGCCCCGGTTGTCACAGCGGCGAGCTGGAGTACCTGGGCCGCGCCGACGACCAGGTCAAGATCCGCGGCTTCCGGATCGAGCCCGGCGAGGTGGCGGCCGCGCTGCGGAAGCACCCGGACGTCATCGAAGCAGTGGTCGTCGCGCGCACCGACGCCGGGCACCAGCGGCTGGTCGCCTACGTCGTCCCCGAGGCGCCCGCGGACCTGCGCGAATTCCTCGGCGCGTCGCTGCCCGCACACCTGGTGCCGTCGGCGTTCGTGCCCCTCGACCGGCTGCCGCTCAACCCCAGCGGCAAGCTCGACCGGCGGGCCCTGCCCGCCCCCGACTGGACCGGCGGCACCACCCGCGTCGCGCCCCGCACCGAGACCGAACGGCTCCTCGCCGCCATCTGGGCCGACGCGCTGGGGCTGCCCGAGGTCGGCGTCGAGGACAACTTCTTCGAGCTCGGCGGCGACTCGATCCTCAGCATCCGGCTGGTCTCCGAGGCGGCCAAGGCCGGCCTGCGGATCACCACCAAGGACGTCTTCCGCCACCAGACGATCGCCGCGCTGGCCGCGGCGACCGGCACCGTCGCCCCGGCTGCCGCGGAGGGGCGGCCGGCGGCGGCGGGCGCGGTGGTCGTCACCCCGATCCAGCACTGGTTCCTCGACACCGGCCCGGCCGACCCGGACCACTTCGTCCAGCAGCTGAGCGTCCGGCTCGCCGACGACGTCGACGAAGACCGCCTGCGCGCGGCCGTGAACACGGTCGTCGCCCACCACGACGCCCTGCGGCTGCGCTTCCGCCGCACTGCCGGAGGCTGGACGCAGGAACACGCCGGACCCGGGGCAGCCGACGTCTTCGGCGCGAAGATCGACATCGAGCACGGCCCGCTGGTGAGCGCCGAGCTGACCGGCACGACGCTGCGCCTGGCCGTGCACCACCTGGTCGTGGACGGCGTCTCGTGGCGGATCCTCCTGGAGGACCTCGAGCACGCCTACCAGGGGCGCGACCTGGGCCCCCGCACGACGTCCTTCCAGGAGTGGGCCGGCCGGCTCGCCGAGCACTCCTTCGACGGCGACCTCCCGTACTGGCAGGCTGTCGAAGGCGCCCAGATCCCCCTCGACACCGAGGGCGCCAACACAGTGGCGAGCACCCGCACGGTGACCACCCGGCTCGACGCCGAGCTGACCCGGGCGCTGCTGCAGGACGTCCCGGGCGTTTACCGGACCCAGGTCAACGACGTCCTGCTGGCCGCACTCGGCGGGGCCCTGCGCCGCTGGACCGGCGCCGATCGCGTGCTCGTCGACCTCGAAGGCCACGGTCGCGAGGACCTGTTCGACGACGTCGACCTGTCCCGCACGGTCGGCTGGTTCACGTCGCTGTTCCCGGTGGCGCTCGACGTGCCCGAGAGCGATGTCGCGCCTCTGCTCAAGTCCGTCAAGGAGCAGCTGCGCGCGATCCCGGCCCGTGGCCTGTCCTACGGTGTGCTCCGGCACCTCGCCGGGACCGCTCCCGAGGTGACACCCCGGATCGGCTTCAACTACCTCGGCCGGTTCGAGGCCGAGGGCGGGCTCTACCGCGGGCTCGAGCGGGAATTGGAACTCGACCAGCACCCCGCGGACGTCCGCGCGCACGCCGTCGAAGTCGTCGCCCGGGTCGCCGGAGGCCGCCTGGAGATCACCTGGTTCTACTCGGAACAGCTCCACGCGGAAGCCACGATCCGCGCGGTCGCCGACGACCTCGTCCACGGTCTCGCCGGGATCGCCGCGCACTGCGCCGGACCGGACGCCGGCGGCCGGACGCCGTCGGACTTCCCCCTGGCCGGCCTCGACCAGGCCGCGGTGGACCGGCTCGCCGGCGACGGCCGCGCCGTCGAGGACATCTACCCGCTCACTCCGGCCCAGGCCGGCATGCTCTTCCACCGGCTCACCGGCGGCGGCCGCCACGCCTACCTCCAGCAGGTGACGTTCGTGCAGAGCGGCGTCCCCGATCCCGAAGCGCTGGGCCGCGCCTGGCAGCAGGTCGTGGACCGGACCCCGGTCCTGCGCAGCCAGGTGGTCTGGGACGGCCTCGACGCCCCCGTGCAGGTGGTCCACCGGAAGGTCACCCTGCCCATCGAGTACCGGGCCGCGCAGGAAGACCTGGACGCGGTGCTGACGGCCGACCGGGACGCCGGTCTGGACCTGGGCGAGCTCCCGCTGATGCGGCTGCTGCTCGCGCGCGTCTCGCCGACCGAGGTTCGCGTCATCTGGACGTT
This sequence comes from Amycolatopsis sp. lyj-109, assembly GCF_046548995.1. NCBI lineage: Bacteria > Bacillati > Actinomycetota > Actinomycetes > Pseudonocardiales > Pseudonocardiaceae > Amycolatopsis > Amycolatopsis sp. lyj-109. The sequence goes on along the minus strand of NZ_JAJPWR010000001.1, from coordinate 830,727 downwards.
CCACCACCTGCTGCTCGACGGCTGGAGCCTCTTCCAGGTGCTCTCCGACGTCGCGGCGGCGCACGCCGGGCGTCCGCTGCCGGCCCGCCGCCCCTTCCGCGACCACGTCCGGTGGCTGTCCGAACAGGACACACCGGCGGCGGAACGGTATTGGCGGGACAAGCTTTCCGGCTGGCCCGAGCCGGCCCGGCTGCGCACCGACCGCGCCCTCGACGGGCACCCGGTCGAGTCGACGGCCTCGCTGCGGATCGCGCTGCCCGCCGCGCCGCTGCGCGCCGCCGCGCAACGCCACGGACTGACCCTCAACACCCTCGTCCAGGGCGCCTGGGCGATGTTGCTGGCCCGCCACACCGGACGGCCGGAGGTCTGCTTCGGCAGCACGGTCGCCGGGCGGCCCGCCGAACTGCCCGGGGCCGACGAGATCACCGGCATGTTCATCACCACGCTGCCGGTCGTCGCCGACGTCGACGAGCGGGCGGCGGCCGTGGACTGGCTGCGCGACCTCCAGGACGCCCAGGCCGAGGCCCGGCGGTTCGACCACCTGTCCCTGGCGCGGCTGCAGAGCTGGGGCGGGGAGTTCGACACCCTGCTGGTCTTCGAGAACTACCCGGTCACGGCGGAGCTCGGGCTGCGCGACCTGCGGGGCGTCGAGACGACCAACTACCCGCTCAGCGTCGTCGCCTACCCCGGCGAGGAGCGCCTGGAATTCCTGTTCGGGTACGACCCCGGGCTGTTCGACGCCGAGACGATCGCCGGGTTCGCCGGGCATCTGCAGACCCTGCTGTCCGAGCTGGCGACCCGGCCGCACGAGCCGCTCGCCCGACTGCGCATGCTCACCGGCACCGAACACCACGACGTCGTGGACCGGTGGAACGACACCGCGCAGGACCACCCGGACACCACCGTGCCGGCCCTGTTCGCCGAGCAGGTCCGCCGCACGCCCGGCGCGGTCGCCGTCACCGGCGAAGTGACCCTGACCTACGCGGAACTGGACGCCCGGGCGAACCGGCTGGCCCACCGGCTGCGCACGGTCGGCGCGCGGCGGGACGGCCTGGTGGGGCTGCTGCTCGGCCGCTCGGCCGACGTCGTCGTCGCCGAGCTGGCGGTGCTCAAGGCCGGCGGCGCGTACCTGCCGCTGGACGCCCGCGCGCCGCGGAGCCGGTTGACGGCGCTGCTCGACGGCGTCCGCGTGCTGGTCACCGACGACGCCGGCCGGGCGCTCGCCCAGGAGGTCCACAGTGGACCGGTGGTGTCCATCGAGGACGACGGCGACGAGCCGGCCGAGGCGCCGGATGTGCTGATCCGGCCCGAAAACCTCGCGTATGTCATGTACACCTCGGGCTCGACCGGTACGCCCAAGGGCGTCGCGGTCAGCCACCGGGCCATCGTCGGCCTGGCTCGGGAGCGGGCCTTCGCCGATCCCGCGCACCGGACTGTGCTGATGCACTCCGCGCTGGCCTTCGACGCGTCGACGTACGAGCTGTGGGTGCCGTTGCTGAGCGGCGGCCGGGTCGTCGTCGCGCCGCGGGGCGACCTCGACGCCGACGTGCTGCGCCGGATCGTCGCCGCACACGGGGTGACCGCGCTGTTCCTGACGGCGGGGCTGTTCCGGGTGCTGGCGCAGGAGGATCCCGCCTGCCTGCGCGGGGTCCGGGAGGTGTGGACCGGTGGCGAAGTCGTGCCTCCGGCCGCGGTGCGCCAGCTGGCGGCGGCCTGCCCCGGGCTGACCGTGGTGGACGTCTACGGCCCCACCGAGACCACCACGTTCGCCACTCGCTTCCCCCTGCCGCCGGGCGAACCGGTGCCTGACGTGCTCCCGATCGGGCGGCCGCTGGACGACACGGCGGCCTACGTCCTCGACCACGGGCTGCGCCCGGTGCCGCCGGGTGCGGTCGGCGAGCTGTACCTGGCCGGCACCGGGCTGGCCCGGGGCTACCTCGGGCAGCCCGCGCTGACCGCCGAACGGTTCCTGGCCAACCCCTTCGGGGCGCCGGGGGCCCGGATGTACCGGACCGGCGACCTCGTCCGCGGGACCCGCGCCGGGGTGCTGGAGTTCGTCGGCCGGGCCGACGACCAGGTGAAGATCCGCGGCTTCCGCGTCGAGCTCGGTGAGATCGAGACGGCGCTGACCGCCCACCCGGACGTCGCCGAAGCCGTCGTCGTCGCGGCCGAGCACGCCGGGAGCAAGCGGCTGGTCGCCTACGTCGTCGCGACCGGGACGCCGGACCTGCGCGAGTTCCTGCTCCGGTCGCTGCCGGACTACCTCGTGCCGGCCGTGTTCGTGCCGCTCGAAACCTTGCCGCTCAACCAGAACGGGAAGGTCGACCGCCGGGCGCTGCCCGCGCCCGACTTCGTGTCCGGCCTCGGCTACCGGGAACCGGCCACGGACGCCGAGCGGCTGCTCGCCGGCATCTGGGCCGAGGTGCTGCGGGTCGACCGCGTCGGTGCCGACGACAACTTCTTCGAGCTCGGCGGCGACTCGATCCTGAGCATCCAGGTGGTCTCCCGGGCCCGCCGGGCCGGTCTCGACCTGATGCCCGGCCAGGTGTTCGACCACCCGACCGTCGCCGCGCTCGCCCTCGCCGCCACCCCGGCGGTGGCCGCCCCCGCCCCCGACGTCGAGCCGGTGACCGGCGAGCTGCCGCTGACGCCGGTGCAGCACTGGTACCTCGACCCGCGGCCGGTGCACCCCGAGCAGTTCGTCCAGTCCGTCTCCGTGGACCTGCCGGACCCCGCGGCGCTGCCTCGCGCGCTGCGCGACCTCCAGCTGCACCACGACGCCCTGCGGCTGCGGTTCACCCCCGACGGGCCGCACCACGCGCCCGACGCCGAGGACGTCCTCGGCGCCACCATCGACCTCGAAAAGGGACCGCTGCTGCGGGCCGAGCTGTCCGGCACGACCCTGACCCTCACGGCACACCACCTGGTCGTCGACGGCGTGTCGTGGCGGATCCTCCTGGAGGACCTGGCAACCCTCCTCGCAGGCGGCGAGCTCCCGGCCAAGACGACGTCCTTCCGCGACTGGGCGCGCACCCTCGCGAGCCGCACAGCCGACGGCTTCTTCGACGACGAACTCGCCCACTGGAGGGCACTTTCACGTGAAAGTGCCCCCGGGCACTTTCACGTGAAAGTGCCCCGAGACGCCGACCCGGCGCTGCCGGTCGACGCGGCGGGCGACAACACCTACGGCTCGGCCCGCTCGGTGGTCGTGCGGCTGCCCGCGGCGGAGACCCGGGCGGTGCTGCACGACGTGCCCGGGGCGTACCGGACGCAGGTCAACGACGTCCTGCTGACCGCGCTCGGCCGCGTGCTGGGGGACTGGACGGGCCGTGACCGCGTCCTGGTCGACCTCGAAGGCCACGGGCGGGAAGACCTGTTCCCCGGCATCGACCTGTCCCGCACGGTCGGCTGGTTCACCTCGATCTTCCCGGTCGAGCTGACGTCGTCCGGCGGAGACTGGGGCGAAGCCCTGAAGACGACGAAGGAACAGCTCCGCGCGATTCCCCGCCGCGGCATCGGCTACGGCGCCCTGCGCCACCTCGCGGGCACCGCCCCGCGCCTCGAACCGCGGATCAGCTTCAACTACCTGGGCCGCTTCGACCACGGCGGCGGGCTGGGCGGCGCGGCGCACCCCGAACAGACCCGCGCGCACCAGCTCGACGTCGTCGGCGCGGTCGTCGGCGACGAGCTGGAACTGACCTGGCACTACGCCGAAGGTGTGCACACCGAGGCCACCGTGCGCCGGCTCGCCGACGCGCTGCTGGCCGCGCTCACCGGGATCGTCGGGCACTGCGCCCGGCCGGACGCGGGCGGCCGCACGCCGTCGGACTTCCCCCTCGCCCGCCTCGACCAGGCCGCGGTGGACCGGCTCGCCGGCACCGGCCGGACGGTCGAGGACATCTACCCGCTCACCCCGATGCAGTCGGGCATGGTCTTCCACAGCCTCGTCGACGGCGCGGCCGGGACCTACCTCAACCAGGTGCGGCTGCGGCTGACCGGCATCGCCGACTCCGAGCGCCTCGCCCGGGCGTGGCAGCAGGTCGTCGCGGACACGCCGGTGCTGCGCACCCGCGTCGTCTGGGAGGGCCTCGACGAGCCCGTGCAGGTCGTCGAGCGGTCCGTCACGGTCCCGGTCGTCCACCTCGACTGGACGGCACTGGACGACGACGAGCGCGCCCGCGAGCAGGAGCGGTTCCTCCAGGCCGATCGCGCGCGGGGCTTCGACCTGGCGGCCGCCCCGCTGCTGCGGCTGGCGTTCGCCCGGCTGCCCGGCGGCGACGTGCTGCTGGTGTGGACGTTCCACCACGTGCTGCTCGACGGCTGGAGCGCGGCGCAGCTGTTCGGCGAGGTGTGTGCCCGGTACGCGGGCGCCGCCGTTCCGGGCCGCCGCCCGCCGTTCCGCGAGTACCTGCGCTGGCTCGGCGGGCAGGACACCGCGGACGCCGAAACGCACTGGCGCGACCAGCTCGCCGGCCTGCGGACGCCGACGCCGCTGCCCTACGACCGCCGTCCGGTGGAAGCGCACCGCGCGCGGTCCGCGGCGTCGGTCCGGGTGTCGGCGCCCGCCGACGGGCTCCGGGAGCTGGCCCGCCGGGCGGGGCTGACGCTCAACACGATCGTGCAGGGCGCGTGGGGGCTCGTGCTGTCCCGCTACAGCGGGGAATCCGGCGTCGTCTTCGGCACCACCGTGTCGGGGCGCCCGGCCGACCTGCCGGGTGTCGAGTCGATGGCCGGGCTGTTCATCAACACCCTGCCCGCCCCGGTGACCGTCCACGACGGACACACCGTGACGGACTGGCTGCGGGAGCTGCAGACGGCCCAGGCGCGTTCGCGCCGGTTCGACTTCGTGTCACTGGCCCAGCTGCAGACCTGGGTGGGCACCACGTTGTTCGACAGCATCCTGGTCTTCGAGAACTACCCGTTCGACGCCGAGGCCGTCGCCGCGCACGGGATCGGCCTGCACGAAGACGGTGAGCTGCAGCCGACCAACTACCCGCTCAGCGTGGTCGTCACGCCGGGCGAGCGGCTGACGGTGTCGTTCGACCACGACCCGGACCTGTTCGACCGGGCCACCATCGACCGGCTCGCCGGACAGCTGCTGCTGGCCCTGGAACGCATCGCCGCGAGCCCCGGACAGCGCGTCGGCGAACTCGACCTGCTCACCGGCGACGACCGCGAGCGCGTGCTGCGGACGTTCAACGACACGGCACACCCGGTGCCCGAGGCCACCGTGGTGAGCCGGTTCGCCGAGCAGGTCCGCCGGACCCCGGACGCCCCGGCGGTCGACGACCTGACCTACGCGGAGCTGGACACCCGCGCCGACCGGCTCGCGTCCCGGCTGATCTCCCTCGGTGCCGGGCCGGAGGACCGGGTCGGGCTGCTGCTGGAGCGGTCGGCCGACCTCGTCGTCGCCGAACTGGCCGTGCTCAAGGCCGGCGCCGCGTACGTGCCGGTCGACCTGCGTGCGCCGGAGAGCCGCATGCGCCTGGTCCTCGCCGAAGCCGGCGTCTCGCTGGTCATCGCGGCGGAGTCCTATCAGGACATCCACAGTGGACCGACGATCCGGGTGGACGAGACCGGCCCGGCGCGGGCACCGGAGGTCCCGGTGCGGCCCGGAAACCTGGCGTACGTGATGTACACGTCCGGGTCGACCGGCAAGCCGAAGGGCGTGGCGGTGACCCACCGCGACATCGTGGCGCTGGCCTCGGACCGCTCGTTCGCGGGCGAGGCGCACCGGACCGTGCTGCTGCACTCGCCGCAGGCGTTCGACGCCTCGACGTACGAGGTGTGGGTGCCGCTGCTCAACGGCGGGCGAGTGGTCGTCGCCCCGCCCGGCGACGTCGATGCCGAGGTGGTGCGCGCGGTCGTCACCCGGCAGGGGGTCAGCGCGCTGTGGCTGACCGCCGGGCTGTTCCGGCTGCTGGCGCAGGAGGATCCCGGGTGCCTGCGCGGCGTCGGCGAGGTGTGGACCGGCGGCGACGTCGTGCCCGCCGCCGCCGTCCGCCAGGTGCGGGCGGCCTGCCCCGGGCTGACCGTCGTCGACGGTTACGGCCCCACCGAGACGACCACCTTCGCCAGCCGGTTCGTCCTGGCTCCCGAAGACGCGGTCCCGGACGCGATGCCGATCGGGCGGCCGCTGGACAACATGGCCGCCTACGTCCTGGACGAGGGGCTGCGGCCGGTCCCGCCGGGCGTGACGGGGGAGCTGTTCATCGCCGGTGCCGGGGTGTCCCGCGGCTACCTCGGCCGGCCGGGGTTGACCGCGGAACGCTTCGTGGCCGATCCCGTCGGCGAGCCGGGTGCGCGGATGTACCGCACCGGGGACGTCGTCCGCTGGTCCGGCACCGGCGTGCTGGAGTTCGTCGGCCGCGCCGACGACCAGGTGAAGATCCGCGGCTTCCGGATCGAGCTGGGGGAGATCGAGTCGGCCTTGGCCGCGCACCCGGACGTCGCCGAAGCCGTCGTCGTGCCGCGCGACCGGCGGCTGGTCGCCTACGTCGTCACCACCGGAAAGCCGGACCTGCGGGGGTGGCTGCAGCGGGACCTGCCCGACTACATGGTGCCGTCGGCCTTCGTGCCGCTCGGCGCGCTTCCCCTGAGCGCCAACGGGAAGGTCGATCGCCAGGCGCTGCCGGAGCCCGCCGCGGAACCGGTGGCCGGGTACGTGCCGCCGCGCACGGACACCGAACGCGTGCTCGCCGAGGTCTGGGCCGACGTGCTGGGCGTGCCCGGCGTCGGCGTCGAGGACAACTTCTTCGAACTCGGCGGCGACTCCATCCTCAGCATCCAGGTCGTGTCCCGGGCCCGGCGCCACGGCCTCGCGCTCACGCCGCGGGACCTGTTCGCCCACCAGACCGTCGCCGCGCTGGCCGTCGCGGCGGGCTCGGCCGCGGTCACCGTCGCCGAACAGGGACCGGTGACCGGCTTCGCCGCGCTGACCCCGATCCAGCTCTGGTTCTTCGCCGGCGACTTCGGCGACCCGAACGGGTTCACCCAGTCGGTGCGGATCGAGCGGCCCGAGCCGTTCGACGTCGGGACGCTGCGTGCGGCGCTGGCCACGCTGACCGGGCACCACGACGCCCTGCGGATGCGGTTCACCGTCGTCGGCCAGGAGAACGCCCCGGCTGGACCGGCCGAGATCCTCGGTGCGGAGATCGACGTGACCCGCGGGCCGCTGCTCACCGCCGAACTCCTCGAGCCCGCGGTCCTGCGGCTGACGGTCAACCACCTCGTCGTCGACGGCGTCTCGTGGCGAATCCTCCTGGAGGACCTCGAAACGGCCTACCGCGGTGGTCCGCTGCCGCCGAAGACGACGTCGTTCCGCGACTGGGCCAACCGGCTCGCCGCCCACGCCGAGGCCGGCGGCTTCGACGACGAACTGCCTTACTGGCGCACCGCTCTCGCCATCGACGCCACCCTGCCGATCGACGACGCCGCCGCCGAGGCGGGCACCGGCACGGTCACCACCCGCCTGGACGCCGAGCTGACCCGAGCGCTGCTGCAGGACGTCCCCGGCGTCTACCGGACGCAGGTCAACGACGTGCTGCTGGCCGCGCTGAGCCGGGTCCTGTCCCGCTGGACCGGGCGCGAAGGAGTGCTGATCGACCTGGAGGGCCACGGCCGCGAGGACCTGTTCGACGACGTCGACCTGTCCCGCACGGTCGGCTGGTTCACCTCGCTGTACCCGGTCGCGCTGCGCATCGGCGACGACGGCTGGGGCGCGCTGCTCAAGTCGGTGAAGGAACAGCTGCGCGCCGTGCCCCGCCGCGGGGTGGGCTTCGGCGCGCTGCGGTACCTGACCGGAACCGCGCCCGCGCTCCGGCCCGAGATCGGCTTCAACTACCTGGGCCGCCTCGACGGCGCGGCCGGCAGCCTCGACTCGTCGGCCGGCGAGGGCGCGGGCCGGGCGCACCTGCTCGACGTCGTCGGCCGCGTGATCCCCACCCCGTCGCTTTCACGTGAAAGCGACAGTCTCCTCAGGGAACGGAGCGGTGGGGCGGACCGGGAAACCCTGGAACTGACCTGGTACTACTCGCGCGACACGCACACCGCCGCCACGGTCGAGAGGCTGGCCGCGGACCTGGTGGCCGCGCTGGGCGAAGCCGTCGCCCACTGCGCCGAGCCCGGCGCGGGCGGCCGCACGCCGAGCGACTTCCCGTTGGCCCGGCTGGACCAGCGCCAGGTGGACCGGATCGCCGGCGACGGCAAAGCCGTGGCCGACCTCCACCCGCTCACGCCGATGCAGGCCGGGATGGTCTTCCACGGGCTTTCCCAGGAATCACAGGGCGTCTACTTCGAACAGGTCACCGCTGTCCTCGACGGGGTCGCCGAACCGCGGCTCATGGGCGAGGCCTGGCAGCACGTCGTCGACCGGACGCCGGTGCTGCGCGGCAGCGTCGTCTGGGAGGGCGTCCCCGAGCCGCTCCTGGTCGTCCACCGCGAAGCGCGGGTGCCGGTCACCGAGCTGGACTGGCGGCACCAAGCGCCGCCCAGGTGGGCACTTTCACGTGAAAGTGCCCCGTCGGGTCGCGACCGTGAGGAAGCCCTGCGCGAGCTGCTCGCGCAGGACCGCGCCCGGCCGTTCGACCTGGCGGCCGCCCCGCTGCTGCGGGTCACCCTGGCGCGGCTGCCGGGCGACGCCGTCCAGCTCGTCTGGACCTTCCACCACGTCCTGCTCGACGGCTGGAGCGTCTTCCAGGTGCTCTCCGACGTCTGCACCGCCTACGCGGCCCTGCGCGACGGCACCGCGCCCGCCCTGCCGCACCGCCGTCCGTTCGGGGACTACGTCACGTGGCTGAGCGGCCAGACCGCCGACGGCGCCGAGGACTACTGGCGCCGCGAGCTCGCCGACGTCACCGAGCCGACCCCGCTGCCCTACGACCGGATTCCGGCGGCCGCCCACGAAACGAGCTCGTCGACGTGGGTCGGCCGTGACCTCGGCGAGGCGGCGACCGCCCGGCTGGCGGCGTTCGCCCGGCGCGAGCGGCTCACCGTCAACGCCGTCGTGCAGGGCGCCTGGGCGCTCCTGCTGGCCCGGCACAGCGGCCAGGACGACGTCTGCTTCGGCGCCACCGTCTCCGGCCGCCCGGCCGGGCTGGCCGGCGTCGACGACATCACCGGCATCTTCATCAACACCCTGCCCGTCCGGGTCACCGCCGACCCGGCGGCCCCGATCGCCGGCTGGCTGCGCGGCCTGCAGACCGCCCAGGCGGAATCGCGCCGGTTCGAGCACGTGCCGCTGACCGCGGTGCAGGCCTGGAGCGGCGTCGAGGGCGGCCGGAACCTGTTCGACAGCCTCGTGGTCTTCGAGAACTACCCGGTCACCGCGGACGACGTGGCGGCGCACGGCGTGCGGCTGCGCGACCTGCAGGCGATGGAGACGACCAACTACCCGCTCAGCGTCGTCGCCGCGCCCGGCCCGCGCCTGTCGCTCGGCCTGGGCTACGACCCGGCACTGTTCGACGAGGCCACCGTCGAGCGGCTGGCCGGACGGCTCGAACACCTCCTGAACGCGATCGCCGAAGACCCGGCCCGCCCGCTGCGGGAGTTCGACGTCCTCGGCACCGCCGAACGCGACCAGGTCCTGGTGGCGTTCAACGACACCCAGCACGACGTCCCGCCGGTCACTCTCACCGAGCTGATCGAGGCCCAGGCGGCTCGCACGCCGGACGCCGTCGCGGTGATATCGCGCGAGGAGCGGCTCACCTTCGCCGAACTCGACACCCGCGCCGACCGGCTGGCCCGGCTGCTGGCCGCGCGCGGGGCCGGGCCGGAGCGGATCGTCGCGCTCGCCTTGGGACGCTCGGTGGAGATCGTCGTCGCGCAGCTGGCCGTGCTGAAGACCGGCGCCGCCTACCTGCCGGTCGACCCGGACTACCCGCCCGAGCGAATCGCGTTCATGCTCGCCGACGCGAAACCGGTCGTCGTGGTGACCCAGCCGGGGACGCCGCTGCCGGTCGACAACGTGCTCGTCCTCGACGGCTCGGAGGCCGACGGACTGTGCTCCACCGGGGCTCCGCCCCGGGCCGGGGGCTCCGCCACCCGGAACCCCCGAAAAGCAGGCTCGGCCACCCCGCTGGGCCGGTCCGTGCCCTTGACCGCACCCGCGTACGTCATCTACACCTCGGGCTCCACCGGCACCCCCAAGGGCGTCGTCGTCACCCACGCCGGCCTGGCGAGCTTCGCGAGCGCCGAGATCGCCCACTTCGACGTCCGGCCGGGCGACCGCGTGCTGCAGTTCTCCTCGCCGAGTTTCGACGCTTCGGTGCTGGAACTGTGCATGGCGCTGCCCGCGGGAGCCGCGCTGGTCGTGCCGCCGCCCGGCCCGCTGCTCGGCGACCACCTGGCCGCCGTGCTGCGCGACGAAGGCGTCACCCACGCGCTGATCCCGCCGGTCGCCATGGCGAGCGTGCCGGACGTCGACCTGCCCGCGTTCCGCACGCTGGTCGTCGGCGGCGAGGCCTGCCCGGCCGACCTGGTGGCCCGCTGGGCACCCGGCCGCCGGATGATCAACGCCTACGGGCCCACCGAAACCACGGTGGTGGCGACCTGGAGCGACCCCCTCGACCCCGGGGCCACCCCGCCGATCGGCCGTCCGATCCGCAACACCCGCGTCCGCGTCCTCGACGCCGCGCTCCGGCCGGTGCCGATCGGCGTCGCGGGGGAGCTGTACGTCTCCGGGGCCGGGCTCGCCCGCGGCTACCTCGACCGGCCGGGGCTCACCGCCACCCGGTTCCTCGCCGACCCGTTCGGCGCGCCGGGCACCCGGATGTACCGCACCGGCGACCTGGTCCGGTGGCGCGCCGACGGCACCCTCGACTTCCTCGGCCGCGCCGACGACCAGATCAAGGTCCGCGGCTTCCGGGTGGAGCCCGGCGAGATCGTGGCGGTGCTGCGCAAGCACAGCGGAGTCCGCGACGCCGCGGTCGTCGCGATCGACCAGCGGCTGATCGCCTACGTCGTGGGGGAGCCGGGCACCGGCCTGCGGGAGCACGTCGCCGCGACCCTCCCGGCGCACTACGTGCCCGCGGCGTTCGTCCGGCTCGACGAGATTCCCCTGACGGCCAACGGAAAGCTGGACCGGCAGGCATTACCCGCACCGGAAGCGCCTGCCGAGACCGGCGGGTACGCGGCCCCGGAAACCGAGACCGAAGAGGTTCTCGCGGCCATCTGGGCCGAGGCCCTCGACCTCGACCGGGTCGGCGTCGAGGACAACTTCTTCGCCCTCGGCGGCGATTCGCTGCGCAGCCTGCAGATCACCTCGATGACGAAGTCCGCCTTCGACGTCGAAATCACCCCCAAGGACGTGCTCACCGCTGGCACCGTGCTGGCACTGGCGGAGCTCGTCGAAGAACGGGTCCTGCAGGACCTCGAACGGCTCGCCGCCGGCCAAGACCACTGAAAACCCTTACCAGAAAGGTGAAACCCATGCAGGAAGACGCCGAATTCCAGGTACTGGTCAACGAAGAGGGCCAGTACTCGCTGTGGCCGCTCGCCAACGAGGTACCCGCGGGCTGGCGCGCCGACGGCTTCCGCGGCGGCCGCCAGGAGTGCATGGACCACGTCGACGAGGTGTGGACCGACATGCGGCCGCTGAGCCTGCAGCGGCAGATGGCCGCCGACGGCTGAGCCGCCGCGGCTCCTCGTGAGTGGTTTCCAGCGTCCCAATGTGGCCTTGGTTGCGTCAGACGCACCGAAGGCCGCCTTGGGTGCGTGTGACGCACCGAAGGCCGCCTTGGGGCCGCTTTCCACTCACGACCGGCCGCGGCAGGAGCCGTCCCCACCGAACCGACGCGGAAGGTCCCCCGCTCATGCCCTCTCCTTCGACGTTTTCCCAGTCCTCGCTCGGGGTTCCGGTCCGCGACCCGCGGCCCGCGGCCGACGGGCGGCTGCAGCGGCTGCTCGTGGGTCTCGCCCACAAGCACGGCGTCCCGGCCGCCCAGCTGGTCGTGCACGACGGCGGCCGGTCGGGCTCCGCCGTGGCCGGCGAGATCACCGCCGAAGCGAAATTCCCGGTCGGCTCCATCACCAAGGCGTTCACCGCGGCACTGGCGATGCTGCTCGTCGCCGACGGCGACCTGGACCCGGACGACCCGCTCGGCGAGCACCTGGACGGCCTCGGCCCCCAGGTCGGCAGACCCACCATCGGGCAGGTCCTCAGCCACACCGGCGGGCTGCCGGCCGCGCTCGGTGCCGCCGCCGACGGGACCGCCTCGGCCCGCCGGTACCTGCGGGCCTGCCGCGACGCCGGGCTCGTCCAGCCGCCCGGGCTGGGCTTCTCCTACTCCAACACCGGGTACGTGCTCGCCGGGTACGTGGTCGAGGCCATCACCGGGATGAGCTGGTGGGAGGCGGTGGACACGATGCTGCTCGGCGAACTCGGCATCGACGCCGCGTTCGTCGTGGAGCCGGGCGCGCGGCGCCGGTCCGGGGCGCACCTGAGCGGGCACGCCGTGCACGCGGAAACCGGCCGCGCCCGGCCGGTCGCGCAGACCCTGACCCCCGCCGAGGCCGCGGCCGGGGCGCTCGCGCTGAGCGCCGAGGACCTGGCCACGTTCGGGCGCATGTTCTGCGGCGGTGCCGGTCCGCTGCCCGTGGACCTGGCCGGCCTCATGCGCCGCCCGGTGCCGGGCGCCGAGCCGTTCGGGCTGGCCGACGGCTGGGGGCTCGGCCTGGCCGGCTACCGCGGCGCCGACGCGGACTGCCGTTGTTCGGGGGTTCCGGGTGGCGGAGCCCCCGGCCCGAGGCGGAGCCTCGGATGTCACTGTTGTTCGGGGGTTCCGGGTGGCGGAGCCCCCGGCCCGAGGCGGAGCCTCGGATGTCTCTGGACCGGCCACGACGGCACCGCCGACGGCACTTCCTGCCACCTGCGGATCGACGCCGAGCACGGCCGGATCGTCGCGCTCACCACCAACGGGAGCACCGGCTCGGCGCTCTGGACGGACCTGGTCGCCGCCCTGCGCGCCGACGGCCTCCCGGTCGGCGACTACGAGCTGCCCCGCGACCTCGCCCGGGCGGCCCGCCCGGCCGCCGACCTGACCGGCCGCTACACCAACGGCGACCTGGAGTACCAGGTGGACGTCCGTGCGGACGGCGGTGCCGTCCTCGTCGTCGACGGCGAGGTCTACCCGGAGCTGGCGCTGCTGCGCGACGGGTCGTTCTCGGTCCGCGAACCCGGCACCGGCCGCCGGATCATCGGCGGCCGCTTCCTGACCGATCCGGCCACCGGAACGGTGAGCGCCATGCAGGCCGGGGGCCGGGTCGCCCGGCGCCGCCTGCGCGCTTGCTGAACCCCCTGGACTTGTTCTGCCGCGGCTTGTCGTGAGTGGTAATTCGGGTTCTAACCCGAATTACCACTCACGACGAGCTGACCACCCCGACTCGCGTTGTGAGGAACGAAAGCGATGACCACCTCGAGGAAGAGCCGCATCGACGCGCTGCCCGCGGAGCTGCGGGAGACGCTCAAGCGCCGCCTGGCCGGGCGGGCGGAGCGGTCCGACGTGATCGGGCGGGCGCCCCGGGAGACCGCCCTGCCGCTGTCGTTCGCGCAGCAGCGGCTGTGGTTCCTCGACGAGTTCCGCCCGGGGGACGCGGAGTACAACAGCGCCGTCGCGCTGCGGCTGACCGGGCCGCTGGACAGTGGCGCGCTCACCGGCTCGCTCGCGCGGCTGGTGGCGCGCCACGAATCCCTGCGCACGACCATCGACGACGCCGGCGGCACCCCGGTGCAGGTCGTCCACCCGGATCCGGAGATCCCGGTGCGGACGGTCGACCTGACCACCGATCCGGCGCTGCGGCCCGCCGATCTGGACGAAGTCCTGGAAGCGGAGTACGGCCGGTCGTTCGACCTCCGCCGCGGCCCGCTGGTGCGGCTGCTGCTGGTCCGGGTCGCCGAAGAGCAGCACGTCCTGCTGATCACCGCCCACCACATCGTCACCGACGGCGAATCGATGGGCATCCTCGTCGGCGAGCTCGCCGCGCTGTACGCGGCCGCCGTCCGCGGCGAAACCGCGGAGCTGCCCGAGCCGGCGGTCCAGTACGCCGATTTCGCCGTCTGGCAGCGGAACCGGCTCGCCGGGCCCGTCCTCGACCGGCACCTCGCCTACTGGACGACCCAGCTCGCCGGCGTCGAACCCCTCGACCTGCCGTCCGACCGGCCCCGGCCCGCCGTGCGCACCACGGCCGGTGCCGTGCACCACTTCAGCGTCCCGGCCGAGGTCGCCTCCGGGCTGGCCGAGCTGGCCCGGCTCCACGACACCACCCTGTACACCGTGCTGGTCGCGGCCTGCCAGGTGCTCTTCGCCCGCTACACCGGCCGCACCGACATCGCCGTCGGCACCGTGGTTTCCGGCCGGAACGCCCCCGAGCTGCAGCGGACGGTCGGGTTCTTCGTCGACACCGTGGTCATCCGGTCCACTGTGGACCGGACCGCGTCGTTCGGGACCTTCCTCGACGCCGTCCGCACGACCGTGCTGGAGTCCTTCGAGCACGCCGAAGCCCCGTTCGAAAAGCTCGTCGAAGCGCTGCGCCTCGACCGCGACGCCAGCCGCAACCCGCTGTTCGACGCGATGGTGCTGCTGCACGCAAGCGCCGGCGGGCAGCCGGACTTCGCCGGGCTGACCGCCGAACCGGTCGAGGTGGCCCGCCGCGCCGCCAACTTCGACCTGACCGTCGAGTTCCAGCCGTCCGCGGACGCGCTCGAAGGCTCGCTGGAGTACAACACCGACCTGTTCGACGCGCGGACCGCCGTCGCGCTCGGCGAGCACCTCACCGTGCTGCTGACCGCGATCGCCGCCGACGCACAGCGGCCGGTCGGCGAGCTGCCGATGCTGACCGGGGACGAGCGGCGGCGGCTGCTCACCGGGTGGAACGCCACCGAACTGGACGTGCCCGCGGCCACCGTCACCGAGCTGTTCGAGTCGCAGGCCCAGCGCAGCCCGGACGAGACCGCGCTCGTCGCCGGGGACATCGCGCTGAGCTTCGCCGAGCTCAACGCGATGGCCAACCGCCTCGCCCGCCACCTCGTCACGCTGGGCGCGGGCCCCGAACGGGTCGTGGCGCTCGCCCTCCCGCGCACCGCCGACGCGATCGTGGCCTTCCTCGCCGTGCTGAAGTCCGGTGCGGTGTACCTGCCGATCGATCCCGCCCTGCCGGCCGACCGGAAAGAGCTGCTGCTGCGCGACGCCGGGGCCGTCCTGGTCCTCGGACCACCGGAAATCGCCGCCGCGCCGCAGGAGTACTCCGCCGCGGACCTCACCGACGCCGACCGGATCGCGCCGCTGCGGCCGGACAACCCGGCCTACGTCATCTACACGTCCGGGTCCACCGGCCGGCCGAAGGGGGTGGCCGTCCCGCACCGCAACCTCACCAACCTGCTTTTCAACCACCGCCACGACTTCGCCCCGCCCGGGCGGCGGCTGCGGGTGGCCCTGACCGCCACGCTGTCGTTCGACACGTCCCTGGAAGGCCCCCTGCTCATGGCCGACGGCCACGAGCTGCACCTGATCGGCGACGACGTCCGGCTCGACGCCCACGCCCTCGTCGACCACATCGCCGAGCGCCGGATCGACTTCCTCGACCTCACCCCGACCTACCTGCGCCGGCTGATCCCCGCCGGGCTGCTGACCGACCCGCGGCACCGGCCGCAGATTCTCATGCTCGGCGGCGAAGCCCTCGATGACACCCTCTGGCGGGACCTCGCCGCCGCCGAAGTCACCGTGGCGCACAACTTCTACGGTCCCACCGAGTACACAGTGGACGCGGTCTCGTGCCGGGTCGGCGAAACGGCCCGCCCGGTACTGGGCCGCCCGCTCGCCAACACCCGCGCCTACGTCCTCGACCAGGAGCTGCGGCCGCTGCCCGCCGGCGTGCCCGGCGAGCTGTGCCTCGCCGGGGCCCAGCTCGCGCGCGGCTACCTCGGCCGGCCCGGCCGGACGGCGGGTAGCTTTGTCGCCAATCCGTTCGGCGAGCCGGGCGAGCGGATGTACCGCACCGGGGACCGGGTCCGCTGGACCGCGGACGGGCAACTGGAGTACCTGGGCCGCCTCGACGACCAGGTGAAGATCCGCGGGTTCCGCGTCGAACCGGGCGAGGTCGAGGCCGCGCTGGTGCGCCTGCCCGGCGTCACCGCGGCCGTCGTCGTCGCCAACCGCCCCGACGGCGGGCACGCCCGGCTGGTCGCCTACGTCGTCGGCGCCGGTGCGGTCCCGCCCACGCCGGACGGGCTGCGTGCTGCCCTGCGGGCCACCCTGCCCGACTACCTGGTGCCGTCGGTGTTCGTCCCGATCGACGCGATTCCGCTGACCCCGCAAGGCAAAGTCGACCGGCGGGCGCTCCCCGCCCCCGACGCCCCCGCGGACGGCGGCCGGACCTACGTGCCCGCGCGCACCGCCGTCGAGCACCAGCTCGTGGCGATCTGGTCCGAGGTGCTCGGCAACGACCGCATCGGCGTCGAGGACAACTTCTTCGGCCTCGGCGGCGACTCGATCCTCAGCATCCAGGTGGTCGCCCAGGCCCGTCAGGCCGGCCTGCGGCTCACCTCGCGCGACATCTTCCTGCACCAGACCATCGCCGGGCTCGCCACCGCGGTGCAGACGGCCGCGGTCCACACCCCGGCGGCGGGACCGGTCGCCGGCCCGGCGCCGCTCACCCCGATCCAGCACTGGTTCTTCGACACCCACGGCCCGCTCGCCCACTTCACCATGTCGCAGTTGCTGGAGCTGCCCGCCGACGTCGACCAGCAGGCGCTGCGGACCGCGCTCGACGCGGTCGTCGCCTGCCACGACGCCCTCCGGACCCGGTTCTTCACCCTTGACGGGCAGTGGCGGCAGGAGGTCACGCCCACCCCGCCGACCGGAGTGCTGCGGGTCCGGGACCTGTCCTCGCTCGGCGACGCCGGGCAGCGCGCCGGTATCGAGGCGGCGGCCGCGCAGGTGCGCGCCGGCCTCGACCTCACCACCGGCACCCTCACCGGCGCGGTGCTGCTCCTGCGCGGCACCCGGCCGCCGCTGCTGTTCCTGGCCGTGCACCACCTGGTGGCCGACGGCGTTTCGCTGCGGCTGCTGCTCGGCGACCTCGAAACCGCCTACGGCCAGGTCGTCGCCGGCGCCCCGGTCCGGCTCGCGGCCACGGCCACGCCGTTCACCCAGTGGGCGCACCTGCTGGACCAGCACGTCCGCGACGGCGGGTTCGACGACGACCTCGAGCACTGGACGTCCGTGGCGCGCCGGGTCCCGGCGGCACTGGCCGCCGACCGCGCGGGGGCGGGGACCACCGGCTCCGTCCGCACGCTGACCGTGACCCTCGGCGCGGAGGACACCGACGCGCTCCTGCACCGCGTCCCCGCCACCTACCGGACCCAGGTCAACGACGTGCTGCTCAGCGCGCTCGGGCGGGCACTGGCCGAGCACACGCGCGAGGACGGAGTGCTGATCGCGCTGGAGGGACACGGCCGCGAGGACATCCTCGACGGCGTCGACCTCTCCCGCACGGCGGGTTGGTTCACCACGCAGTTCCCGGTGGCGCTCGACCTGCCGCCGTCGGGGGACTGGGGCGCCACCCTCAAGGCGGTCAAGGAGCAGCTGCGGGCCGTCCCGCGCCGCGGCTTGAGCTACGAAGCCCTGCGGTACCTCGGCGAGCCCGGCGCACCGGGGCACGCGCTGCAGGCGTTCCCGCTGCCGCAGATCTGCTTCAACTACCACGGCCGCTGGGACGCCCAGGCCGGCGCGGACGGCCTGTTCCGCGGCCGGCACGACAGCCCGGGCGCGGACATCGCTCCGGACGAGGCAAGCACCTACCAGCTGGACGTGACCGGCGTCGTCGAATCCGGCGCGCTGTCGCTGACCTGGTCCTACTCCGATCAGGTCACCGACTCCGGCACCGTTCGCGAGCTGGCCGAGGCGATGCTGACCGGGCTGCGCGAGATCGTCGCGCACTGCGCCGGACCGGACGCCGGCGGCCGCACGCCGTCCGACTTCCCGCTGGCCCGCCTGGATCAGTCTACTGTGGACCGGCTGGCCGGTGACGGCCGCGACGTCGACGACATCTACCCGCTCACTCCGCTGCAGGCGGGCATGCTGTTCCACAGCCTGCTGGATCCGACGGCCGACGCCTACGTCGACCAGGCCCGGATGCTCCTGGACGGTGTCCGCGACCCCGACGCGTTCGCACTGGCCTGGCAGCAGGTCGCCGACCGGACCCCGGTCCTGCGGACCGAACTGGTCTGGGACGGCGTCGAGGACCCCCTGCAGATCGTGCGGCACCGGGCGGTCGTCCCGATCACCCGCCACGACTGGCGCGGGCTCTCCGAAGCCGAGCAGGCCGCCCAGCTGGACCGGCTCTCGGCCGAGGACGCCGCCGCCGGGCTCGACCTCACCACCGCGCCGCTGATGCGGCTGGCCGTCGTCGCGCTGACCCACGACCGCGTGCTGCTGATGTGGACCTCCCACCACATCGTGCTCGACGGCTGGAGCCTGGCGCAGATCTTCACCGAGGTGTGCGAGCAGTACGCCGCCCTCACCGAACACCGGGTTCCGCGCGTGCCGGCCCACCGGCCGTTCCGCGACTACCTCGGCTGGCTCGCCGCGCAGGACGTCACGGCGGCGGAAAACCATTGGCGGGACGTGCTTTCCGGGTTCGCCGCCCCGACCCCGCTGCCCTGGGACCGGTCGCCGGCGAGTGCGCACCGGACGCGCTCGTCACGGACGGTCCGGACGCTGTTGTCCACAGAGGACACCACACGGCTGCGGGACGTGGCCCGGCGCCACGGCCTGACCGTCAACACCCTCGTGCAGGGCGCGTGGGCGCTGCTGCTGGCCCACTCCAGCGGCGAGTCCGACGTCGTGTTCGGCACCACCGTCTCCGGCCGTCCCGACGACCTGCCGGGCGTGGAGACCATGATCGGGATGTTCATCAACACCGTCCCGACGCGCACGCGGATCGACAGCGGCGAACGGGTGCTGCCGTGGCTGCAGCGGCTGCAGGACGAGCAGAACCAGGCCCGCCGCTACGACTTCCTCGCGCTCGGGAAACTGCGCGCCCTCAGCGACGTCCCGCCGGGGGAAAACCTGTTCGACAGCATGGTCGCGTTCGAGAACTACCCCTTCGACGAGAACGCGGCCGCACAGGCGGGCGTCACCCTGCGCGAGGTCACCGCTCTCGACGCCACGACGTTCCCGGTCACCCTGCGCGCCTACGTCGACCGGCGCCTGGGCTTCGAGCTGGGCACCGACCCGGACCTGTTCGACGAGGAAACCGCCGCCGCGCTGGCCGCCCGGCTGGAGACCCTGCTGCTCGGCATCGCCGAGAACCCGGACCGCCCGATCGCCCGGCTCCCGTGGCTGTCGGCCGCGGACCGCGCGCAGCTGGTCGCGGACGAGACCGGGTCGCTGCCCGCACCGACCATCACCGAGCTGTTCGCCGCCCAGGTGGCGGCGCGTCCGGACGCGGTCGCGCTCACCGGCGACGGCAGCCGGCTCACCTACGCCGAGCTCAACGCGCGGGCGAACCGCCTGGCGCACCGGCTGATCGCGCTCGGTGCCGGGCCCGAACGGTTCGTCGCGCTGCGTCTGCCGCGCTCGCCGGAACAGGTCGTCGCCATCCTCGCCGTGCTCAAGGCCGGGGCCGCCTACCTGCCGATCGACCCGGCCACGCCGGCCGAGCGCGTCGAGCGGATGGTCGCCGACACCGACCCCGTCGCCGTCCTCGCCCCGGAAGACGTCACCGGAGACGTCACCGTCGAGACGGGCCCGGACACCGACCCGCCGCTGCGCTGCACCCCGGAGCACCCCGCCTACGTCATCTACACCTCCGGTTCGACCGGGCTGCCCAAGGGCGTGGTGATCCCGCACCGCAACGTCACCCGCCTGTTCGCCGCGACCGCCGAGCGGTTCGAGTTCGGCCCCGACGACGTCTGGACGCTGTTCCACTCCTACGCGTTCGACTTCTCCGTCTGGGAGATCTGGGGCCCGCTGCTGCACGGCGGCCGGCTCGTCGTGGTGCCGCACGCCGTGTCCCGATCGCCGCGGGAGTTCCTGCGCCTGCTGGCCGACGAAGGCGTCACCGTGCTCAACCAGACGCCCTCGGCGTTCTACCAGCTCGTCCGGGCCGACGAGGACGATCCCGGCGCCCGGCTTGCGCTGCGGTACGTGATCTTCGGTGGCGAGGCCCTGGAAACGCGCCGGCTGGCCGGGTGGTTCGCTCGCCACGGCGACCGTGCCCCGCGGCTGGTGAACATGTACGGCATCACCGAAACCACCGTGCACGTCACGCACCACGACCTGGAGTCCGATGTGGACACTCCAGGTGTCATCGGTACCGTGCTGCCCGACCTGGCCGGGTACGTCCTCGACGCCGACCTCAACCCGGTCCCGGCCGGGGTGCCGGGCGAGCTGTACGTGGCCGGCGACGGCCTGGCCCGCGGCTACCTCGGCCGCCCCGGGCTGACCGCCGCCCGGTTCGTCGCCGACCCGTTCGGTGCGCCCGGATCCCGGATGTACCGGTCCGGCGACCGCGTCTCCCGCACCTCGGGCGGCGCCCTGCGCTACCACGGCCGCGCCGACCACCAGGTCAAGATCCGCGGCTTCCGGATCGAACCGGGCGAGATCGAGGCCACCCTGCTCGCCCTGGCCGACGTCGGCTCGGCGGCGGTGCTGGCCCGCGAGGACGAGCCCGGCCGCAAGCGGCTGGTCGCCTACGTCGTCGCCGCGACCCCGGACGCCCCGCCGAGCACCGCCCGGCTGCGCGAGCACCTGAGCCGGTCGCTGCCGGACTACATGGTGCCCTCGGCGTTCGTCACGCTCGACGAACTGCCGTTGACCCGCAACGGGAAACTGGACCAGCGGGCCCTCCCGGCCCCCGCCGCGACGGCCATCGAGAGTTTTTCCGAACCCCGCACCGAAGCCGAACGCACGGTTGCGGCGGTCCTGGCCGCGACGCTCGGCCTGGAGCGCGTCGGGGCCGACGGCAACTTCTTCGAGCTGGGCGGGGATTCCATCCTCAGCATCCGGTTCACCTCCGCGCTGCGCGAGGCCTTCGGCGTCGACGTGTCCCCGCGGACGGTGTTCGACCACCCGACGGTCGCGGGCCTGGCCGCCGCGCTGCCCGCCGCGTCCGCCACACCGTTGTCCGCGGCCATCACGCCGGTGCACCGCGACGGTGAGCTGCCGCTGTCCTTCGCCCAGCAGCGCCTGTGGTTCCTCGACGACTTCGCCCCCGGCAGCACCGACCACGTCACGGTCTTCGGCGTGCGGCTGCGCGGCGACCTGCGGCCGGACGCGCTCGCCCGGGCGCTCACCACGCTGATCGCCCGGCACGAGTCGCTGCGCACCACGTTCCCGGCCGTCGACGGCCGCCCGCGCCAGGTCGTGGGGGAGCCGTGGCAGCTCGCGCTGCCGGTCACCGACGCCACCGGCCCGGAGGACCTGCGGCGGCTGCTGGCCGAGGATCTCGCCCGGCCGTTCGACCTCGCCCGGGGCCCCCTGCTGCGGGCGAGGCTCGTCCGCCTGGCCCCGGACGAGCACGCGCTCGTCCTGTCCCTGCACCACATCGTCACCGACGGCTGGTCGATGGGCGTCCTGATCAGCGAACTGGCCACGCTCTACGGCGACGAGCGGGCCGGGCTGCCCGGGCTGCCGATCCAGTACGCGGACTTCGCCGCGTGGCAGCGCGAGCGCCTCACCGGCGACTTCCTCGACGAGCAGCTCGGCTTTTGGCGCCACGAACTCGACGGCCTGCGCCCCCTGGACCTGCCGGCCGACCGCCCACGCCCGGCCACCCGGACGTCGAACGGTGCCGAACACGCGTTCACCCTCGGCGCCGAGGCCCTCGCCGGGCTGCGCCGGCTCAGCCGGGACCGCGACACGACGCTGTTCACCGCGCTCGTCGCCGCCTGCCAGCTGGTCCTGCGGCGCTGGTCCGGCCAGGACGACGTCGCCGTCGGCACGGTGACCTCCGGCCGCGACCACCCGGAGGTCCAGGACCTCGTCGGCCTCTTCGTCAACACCGTCGTCCTGCGGTCCCGAGTGGACGGACGACGAGGCTTCGGCGAGCTGCTCGGCGCCGTCCGCCGGACGGTCCTGGACGCGTTCGCCCACCAGGAGGTGCCGTTCGAGCGGATCGTCGACGAGCTGAGCCCCGACCGCGACCCCAGCCGCACCCCGCTGTTCGAAGTGCTGGTGACCCTGCAGAACGCGGGCAACCGCCTGCCCGCGCTCGCCGGGCTGACGGCGAGTGAGCTGACGCTGCCGATGACCACCGCCGGGTTCGACCTGAGCGTCGAGTTCGAGGAGCGCCCGGACGGTCTGCGCGGCCTGCTCAACTACAACACCGACCTGTTCGACGCCGCGACCGTGCAGCGGTTCGCCGAGCACCTGACGGTCCTGCTCACCGCCGTCGTGGCCGACCCGGACCGGCCGGTCGACGCACTGCCGCTGCTGCCCGCGGCCGAACACGACCTCGTCGTCGAGACGTGGAACAAGACCGACCGGCCGGTGCCGGACGCAGGAGTCGTCGAGCTGTTCGAGGCTCTCGCCGCCCGGACGCCGCACGCGACCGCGGTGGTCTGCGGCGGCACGACGCTGACCTTCGCCGAGCTGAACGCCCGGGCCAACCGGATCGCGCGTGCCCTCGTCGCCCGTGGCGCCGGGCCCGAGCGCCTGGTCGCGGTCGCCCTGCCGCGCTCGGCCGAACTCGTGGTGACGATCCTCGCCGTCCTCAAGGCGGGCGCGGTCCACCTGCCCCTCGACCCCGAGCTGCCCGCCCGGCGCCGGGAAGCGCTGCTGGCCGACGCCCAGCCGGTGCTCGTCATCACCGAACCGGTGGCCGCCGAGGGAACGGACGCGAACCTCCGCACCTCGATCAGCCCGGACCACGCCGCCTACGCGATCTACACCTCCGGCTCCACCGGAACGCCGAAGGGCGTGCTCGTCGGCCACCGCGCCCTGGCCAATTTCGCCGTCGACCACGCGGGCCGGTTCGCCGCCGCGGCCGGGAAGGACCGGCTGCGGGTGGCGCTGACCGCCGCGTTCACCTTCGACGCGTCCTGGGAAACCGTGCTGCTGATGCTGACGGCCGGGCACGAGCTGCACGTGATCGACGCCGACACCCGCCTGGACCCGGCCCTGCTGGCCGGCTACCTCGCCGAGCACCGGATCGACCTGGTCAACTCGACGCCGTCGTTCATCCGGCACCTCCTGGACGCCGGGTTCGGGGGACACCGGCCTTCGGTGCTGCTGATCGGCGGGGAAGCCGTCGGCGAGGCGCTGTGGCGCGACCTGAGCGACCTCGACGGCGTCACCTCGTTCAACCTCTACGGCCCGACCGAGTGCACGGTCGACGCCACCCTGTGCCGGATCGGCGAGACCGCCCGCGAAGTGATCGGCCGTCCGCTCGGGAACGTGCAGGCGTACGTCCTCGACGACCGGCTGCGCCCGGCGCCGATCGGTGTGCCCGGCGAGCTCCACCTGGCGGGCGTCCAGCTGGCTCGGGGCTACCTCAACCGGCCCGGGCTGACCGCGGATCGCTTCCGCGCCGACCCGTTCGGCCCGCCCGGCAGCCGGATGTACACCACCGGCGACCGTGCCCGGTGGACCGCCGACGGGCACCTGGAGTACCTCGGCCGCGTCGACGACCAGGTCAAGATCCGCGGCTTCCGGGTCGAGCCCGGCGAGGTCGAAGCGGCCCTGCGTGCCCTGCCCGAGGTTGCGGACACGGTGGTCGTCGCCCGTCACGACGACGGCCACGCCCGGCTGGTCGCCTACGTCGTCCCGGGTTCCGCGGCGGATCCGGCGCGGCTGCGGACGGCCCTGAAGGAAACCCTGCCCGACCACCTGGTGCCGTCGGTGTTCGTTCCCCTCGACCGGCTGCCGCTGGCCACCAGCGGCAAGGTCGACCGCCGCGCGCTGCCCGCGCCCGCCGTCCACCCGGCCCCGGCCGAGGGCCGGACCGCGCCGCGCACCGACGCCGAACGCCTGCTGGCGGAGATCTGGGCCGACGTCCTCGGCGTCGGAGAACCGGGCGTGGACGACAACTTCTTCGCCCTCGGCGGGGATTCGATCCTCAGCATCCAGGTCGTCTCCCGGGCCCGGCGCCGCGGCCTGCGGCTGACCTCCCGGGACGTCTTCCGCCACCAGAACATCGCCGAACTCGCGCTCGTCGCCGGCGCCGAAGCGGCCGCCGAACCCGAAGCCGGGTTCACCGGCAGGGCGCCGCTCACGCCGATCCAGCGGTGGTTCTTCGAGACCGGCCACCACGACCACTTCACGATGTCCACGCTGGCCGAACTCGACCCCGACACGGACCTCCCGGCCCTCGAAACCGCGTTGGGCGTGGTCCTGGCCCGCCACGACGCCCTGCGCACCCGGTTCACCGGCGACGGCCGGCAGGAGTTCCGGCCCGGCGCCGAACTCCCGGCCCTGCGGCACGCGTCCGAATCGGACACAGCGGACATCAGCACGGTCGCGGCCGAAGCCCGCGCCACGCTGAAGGTCGGGGAGGGCCCGCTCGTCGCGCCCGTGCTGATCACGTCTCCCGGAACACCACCGCGGCTGCTGCTGGTCGTGCACCACCTGGTGGTCGACGGCGTGTCCTGGCGGATCCTCCTGGAAGACCTGGAAACCGCCTACCGCCAAGTGGCCGCCGGACAGCCGGTCGACCTCGGCCCGGCTCCGGCGAGCTACCTCCGCTGGGCCGACCGCCTCGCCGGGCACAGCTTCGACGACGAACTGCCGTACTGGACCGGCGTGCTCGACGGCGTCGTCCCCGACCTGCCGGTGGACGCGGCGGGGGAGAACACCGCCGGAAGCGCCCGCACGGTCACCGTCGGTCTGGACGCCGAGACCACCGACGCCCTGCTCCACCAGGTGCCGGAGGTCTACCGGACGCAGATCAACGACGTCCTGCTCGCCGCGCTCGGCCGGGTGCTGGCCCGCTGGACCGGCCGCGACCGCGTGCTGATCTCGCTGGAAGGACACGGCCGCGAGGAGATTTTCGCCGACCTCGACCTCTCCCGCACGGTCGGCTGGTTCACCGCCGAGTACCCCGTCGCGCTCACCGTCCCGGCGGCCGAGGACTGGGGACCGACGCTCAAAGCCGTCAAGGAGCAGCTGCGGGCGGTGCCCGGCAAGGGCCTCGGCTACGGCGCGCTGCGGCGGCACGACGACCCGGTGCCGCAGGTTTCCCTGAACTACCACGGACAGTGGACCGCCGGCGGCGATGACGGGCTGTACCGCGGCTTCGGCGGCGACCTCGGTCCCGACGTCGACCCGGAACGGCCGCGCACGGCCCTCCTGGACGTCGTCGGCATCGTCGACGGCGGCCGGCTCGAACTGGCCTGGACCTACGCGCCGGACATTCACCGCGAGGACACCGTGCGCGGGCTCGCCGAGCAGGTCCTGACGGCGCTGCGCGAGATCGCCGCCCACTGCGCCACTCCGGACGCCGGCGGCCGCACGCCGTCGGACTTCCCGCTGGTCCGCCTCGACCAGTCCACAGTGGACACGCTGGCCGGCGACGGCCGCGAAGTCGAGGACATCTACCCGCTCACTCCACTGCAGGCCGGAATGGTGTTCCACACCCTGGTCGACGACGGCTCCCCGGCCTACTTCGAGCAGGTCCGCATCCGGCTCGCCGGCGTCACCGACCCGGCCGCGCTCGCCGCCGCCTGGCAGCGGGTCGTCGACCGGACCCCGGTGCTGCGCACCCGGCTCGTCTGGACCGGCGTCGAAGAGCCCGTCCAGGTGGTGGACCGCGCGGCGACCCTGCCGGTCACCCACCACGACTGGCGTGACCTCGGCCCGGCGGACCGCGAAACCGCCCTGGCCGAGGCCCTGGCGGCCGACCGTGCGGTTCCGTTCGACCTGACCCGGGCGCCGCTGACCCGGCTGACGATCGCCGCCCTGCCCGGCGACGAGGTCGACCTCGTGTGGACGTCCCACCACGTGCTGTTCGACGGCTGGAGCTCCGCGCAGGTCTTCGCCGAGGCCTGCGAGCAGTACGCCGCCGCGACCGCCGGCGTCCGGCCCGCCCTGGTCACCCGGCGCCCGTACCGGGACTACCTCGGCTGGCTGGCCGGGCGCGACCAGGCCGCCGCCGACGCGTTCTGGCGGGACACCCTGGCCGGCTTCGACGCGCCCACGGCGTTGCCCTACGACCGCCCGCCGGCCGAAGCCCACCAGTCCCGGTCCACCGACTCGGTCCGGATCGAGCTGCCGCCGGCCGCGACACTGCGGCTGCGCGAGTTCGCCCGGACCCACGGCCTGACCGTCAACACCGTCGTGCAGGGCGGCTGGGCGCTGCTGCTGGCGATGCTCTCGGGTGACCGGGACGTCGTCTTCGGCACCACGGTTTCCGGCCGCCCGGCCGACCTGACCGGCGTCGAAACCATGATCGGGCTGTTCATCAACACGATCCCCACCCGCGTCCGCGTGGACGCCACCCTGCCGGTGGCGCGGTGGCTCGGGCAGCTGCAGGCGGCCCAGAGCGAGGCCCGCGACCACGACTTCGTGTCGCTGGCCCGGCTGCGCCCGCTCAGCGACGTCCCCGCGGGGCAGAACCTGTTCGACAGCATGGTGGTGTTCGAGAACTACCCGATCAGCGAGCCCGCCACCGCGGGCGCGCCCCGGGTCGTCGAGGTCGCCTCGGCCGACGCCACGAACTTCCCGCTGTGCCTGCGCGCGTCCCTCGACGATGGCCTCGCGCTCGACCTCGCCTACGACCCGGCGCTGTTCGACGCCGGCACCGTCACCACCATGACCGACCGGCTGATCCGGCTGCTCGACGCCGTCACCGCGGACCCGGACCGGCCGCTGGCCCGGGTGCCGTGGGTCGACGCCGCCGAGCGGGCGAGGGTGCTCGCCGACGCCCACGGCCCGGGCGCCGCCGGGACGCCGTCCACGGTGCCCGCGCTGTTCGCCGACCAGGTGCGGCGGCGGCCGGACGACCCCGCCGTGCTCACCGGCGACCGGACCCTGACCTACGCCGAGCTCGACGAGCGGGCCAACCACCTGGCCGGGCGGCTGGCCGGCCTCGGCGTCGGCGTCGAGGACCGGATCGGGCTGCTGCTCGAACCGTCGGTCGACCACGTCGTCGCCGAACTCGCCGTGCTCAAGGCCGGCGCGGCCTACGTCCCGCTGGACACCCGGGCGCCGCACGAGCGGCTGCGGGCGGTGCTCGCCGAGGCCGGGGTGACGGTCGTGGTCGCCGGCGACACCGGGGTGCCTGCCGCCGAAGCCGTCCACAGTGGACCGGTGCTGACCGTCGGCGAGCAGCGGTCTCCCATCGCGCCGCAAACGCTTGCGGGGCCCGAAAACCTCGCCTACGTGATGTACACCTCCGGCTCCACCGGCGTCCCCAAGGGTGTCGCCGTGCGCCACCGCGACATCACCGCGCTGGCCCAGGACGGCCGGTTCGCCGGCGGCGCCCACACCCGGGTGCTTGCCCACTCGCCGCTGGCCTTCGACGCCTCCACCTACGAGCTGTGGGTCCCGCTGCTCACCGGCGGTGCGACGGTCCTGCCCGACGGGCCCGACCTGACTCCGGTGTCGTTGCGGCGCGCGGTTTCCGCACACGACGTGACGTCGGCGTGGCTGACCGCCGGGCTCTTCCGGCTGCTCGCGCAGGACGCCCCGGACGCCCTGCGCGGCCTGCGCGAGGTGTGGACCGGCGGCGACGTCGTCCCGCCCGCCGTGGTGCGGACGGTCCAGGCCGCCTGCCCCGGCCTGGTGGTGGTCGACGGCTACGGCCCCACCGAAACGACCACCTTCGCGACTTCGTTCCGGATGACCGGGGAGGCGGGCGTGCCCGAGCCGGTGCCGATCGGCCGGCCGCTCGACGGCATGCGCGCGTACGTGCTGGACGCCGAGCTGCGGCCGCTGCCCGCCGGCGCCCCCGGCGAACTGTGCCTGGCCGGCGCGGGCCTGGCCCGCGGCTACCTCGGCCGGCCCGGCCTGACCGCCGAGCGCTTCGTCCCCGACCCGTTCGGCGCGCCGGGGGAGCGGATGTACCGCACCGGCGACGTCGTCCGCCGCGGCGCGGGCGGCGAACTGGTGTTCCTCGGCCGGTCCGACGACCAGGTCAAGCTGCGCGGCTTCCGGATCGAGCCCGCCGAGGTCGAGACCGTGCTGGCCGCGCACCCGGCGGTCGCGCAGGCGGTCGCGAGCGTGCACGCGGACGCCGCCGGCACCCGGCGGCTCATCGCGCACGTCGTCCTCGAGCGTGCCGCCGATCCGGACGAACTGCGCGCGCACGCCGCCGCGGCGCTGCCCGAGTACATGGTGCCCGCCGTCATCCTGGTGCTGCCGGAGCTTCCGTTGAACCGCAACGGAAAGGTCGACCGCCGGGCGCTGCCGGCCCCGGACGGCCCGGTGCCGTCGCGGCGGCCCTACGCCGAGCCGTCGACGCCGACCCAGCGCGCCGTCGCCGGGATCTGGCAGCGGCTGCTCGGCGTCGAGCGGGTCGGCGCGCAGGACAACTTCTTCGAGCTCGGCGGCGACTCCATCCTCAGCATCCGGCTGGTGTCCCGGCTGCTGGCCGAATGCGGCGTATCGCTGTCGCCGCGGGCGGTGTTCGCCCACCCGACGGTGTCCCGGCTCGCCGCCGCGATCGAAACCGTCGGCGCCACCGCCCAGGACCCGATCCCGGCCGTCCCCCGCGACGGCGAGCTGCCGCAGTCCTTCGCCCAGCAGCGGCTGTGGTTCCTCGACGAGTTCGAGCCGGGCGGCACCGAGTACGTCACGAGTTCCGCCGTGCGCCTGCGCGGCGAATTGGACGTCGACGCGCTCGCCACGGCGTTCACCCAGCTGGTGGCCCGGCACGAGCCGCTGCGCACCACGTTCGGGTCGGCCGACGGCCACGGCGTCCAGGTCGTGCACCCGCCGTCGCCGGTCCCGCTGCCGGTCGTCGACGCCCGCGCGGAGGAGCTCGCGGAGATCCTGCGTGCCGACAGCGAACACCCCTTCGACCTCAGCGAAGGTCCGCTGCTGCGGGCGAAGCTGATCCGGCTCGCGCCGCGGGAGCACGTGCTCACCGTGGCGGTGCACCACATCGTCACCGACGGCTGGTCGAACGGGCTCATCGCCGAAGAGATCAGCGCGTTTTACGCGGCCGCGTTGCGCGGCGAACCGGCGGACCTGCCGCCGTTGCCGGTGCAGTATGCGGACTTCGCGGCCTGGCAACGCGGCCGGCTCGCCGAGCGCGTCCTGGCCGGCCAGATCGACTACTGGACCGAGCGCCTGCGCGACCTGACGCCGCTGGAACTGCCCACCGACCGGCCCCGGCCGCCGGTGCGCACCACCCGCGGCGCGACGCAGGAGATCGCCGTCCCGGCGGCGGTGACCGCGCGGCTCGAACAGGTGAGCCGGCAGCGCGAGACGACCCTGTTCACCACGCTCGTCGCGGCGTGCCAGGTGCTGCTGGGCCGCTGGGCCGGCCAGGACGACGTCGCCGTCGGCACGGTCACCTCCGGCCGGGAGCGGCCGGAGCTCGAAGGGCTCGTCGGGTTCTTCGTCAACACGCTGGTCCTGCGGTCCCGGGTCCGCCCCGACCTGGCGTTCACGGCGTTCCTCGACGAGGTCGCGGCGGGCGTCCGCGCGGCGTTCGACCACCAGGACCTGCCGTTCGACCGGGTCGTCGACGCCGTCCAGCCGGGCCGTGACCCGAGCCGCACGCCGTTGTTCCAGGTGATGGTGGTGCTGCAGAACAGCCCCCGCGAGGCAACCAGCCTGCCCGGTCTCGAAACCGAGGAGATCGCCCAGCCCGCGACGGCGGCGAACTTCGACCTGACCGTCGAATTCCAGCCGGACGGGGACGTGCTGCGCGCGGCGTTGACGTACAACACGGACCTGTTCGACGCGGCCACGATCGACCGCCTGGCCTCCCAGCTGGGTGTGCTGCTGGCGGCCGTCGCGGACAACCCGGACCGGCCACTGGCCCGGCTGCCGCTGATCGGCGCGGCCGAGCGCGAACTGGTCCTGGAAGGGTGGAACGACACAGCCGTTCCGGTGGCGCCCTTCACGGTGCCCGAGCTGGTCGCGGCCCGCGCGCGGCAGACGCCGGACGCGATGGCGGTGATCGCGGGCGAGTCGGTGACGTACGCCGAGCTGGACGCCCGCGCTTCGCGGCTCGCACGGGTGCTGGCCGGGCACGGGATCGGCCCGGAGCGGATCGTGGCGCTGGCGTTGCCGCGGTCGGTGGAGATCGTGGTGGCCCAGCTCGCGGTGTGGAAGGCCGGCGGGGCGTTCGTCCCGGTGGATCCGACCTACCCGATCGAGCGCATCACGTTCATGCTCGCCGACGCCCGCCCGGCCTTGGTGCTGACGCTGGAGGGCTTGGCGCCGCCGGTGCCCGAGGGCGTGGCGGTGCTGACGCTGGACGAACCGGCGCTCTTCGGCGACGCGCCGGAGGGCGGCGGCTCGGTGCTGCCCGCGGCGGAATCGGCCGAACCCGCTGCCGCGCCTGAGCCTGCCGCACCCGTTGCCGTCCGCCCCGAGCACCCCGCCTACGTCATCTACACCTCCGGCTCCACTGGCCGCCCCAAGGGCGTGGTCGTCACCCATGCCGGGCTGGCGTCCTTCGCCGCCGCCGAAGCCGAGCACCTTCGCGTCACCGAAGGCGACCGCGTCCTGGCCTACTCCTCGCCGAGCTTCGACGCCTCCATCCTCGAACTCTGCCTGGCCCTGCCCTCGGGCGCCGCGCTCGTCGTGGTCCCGCCCGAGCCGCTGCTCGGCGAACCCCTCGCCGAGTTCCTCGCCGCCCACCGGATCACCCACACCCTGATCCCGCCCGCCGCGCTGGCCACCGTCCCGGCGACCGACCTGCCGGACCTGCGCACGCTCGTCGTCGGCGGGGACGCCTGCCCGGCGGAGCTCGTCGACCGGTGGGCGCCCGGCCGGCGCATGATCAACGCCTACGGCCCCACCGAGTCGACCATCGTCGCGACCTGGAGCGATCCCCTCGTCCCGGGCACGCCGCCACCCATCGGCCGGCCCATCCCGAACACCCGCGGCTACGTGCTCGACGCCGCCCTCGAACCGGTGCCGGTCGGGGTGGCCGGCGAGCTGTACGTCGCCGGGCCGAGCCTGGCCCGCGGCTACCTCGACCGGCCCGGCCTGACCGCCGACCGGTTCACCGCCAACCCGTTCGGCGCGCCGGGCGAGCGGATGTACCGCACCGGCGACGTCGTCCGGTGGACCGCCACCGGGCAACTGGAGTTCACCGGCCGCGCCGACGACCAGGTCAAGGTCCGCGGCTTCCGGATCGAACTCGGCGAAGTCGAGGCGGCCCTGACCCGGCATCCCGGGGTCGCCGCCGCCGTGGCCGCCGTCCAGCAGGACGAGTCGGGCCACAAACGCCTGGTCGCCTGCTTCGTCGCCGAACCGGGGACCGAGCCGGTCGGCGCCGCGGCCCTGCGCGAATTCCTCACCCGGTCGCTCCCCGGCCACTCGGTGCCCGCCGCCCTGCTGGAGCTGCCCGCGCTGCCGCTGGGCCCGTCCGGCAAGGTCGACCGCCGCGCGCTGCCCGTGGTCGCCGCCGCGGCCGAGCCGGCCACCCGGCACGTCGAGCCGGTGACCCCGGCCGAGCGGGTGCTCTGCGAGATCTGGGCGCAGGTCCTCGGCCTGGACCGGGTCGGCACCGCCGACAACTTCTTCGAGCTGGGCGGCGATTCCATCCTCAGCATGCAGGTCGTGTCCCGGGCCCGGCAGGCCGGCCTCCGGCTGTCCACAAAGGACATCTTCCTGCACCAGACCGTCGCCGCACTGGCCCCCGAAGCCGGCGCGGTGGCCGAGACAACCGAGGCGGACGGCCCGGTCACCGGGCCGGTGCCGCTGACCCC
This sequence comes from Amycolatopsis sp. lyj-109, assembly GCF_046548995.1. NCBI lineage: Bacteria > Bacillati > Actinomycetota > Actinomycetes > Pseudonocardiales > Pseudonocardiaceae > Amycolatopsis > Amycolatopsis sp. lyj-109. Next base: position 798,902 of record NZ_JAJPWR010000001.1, on the reverse strand, counting down.
GATCCAGGACTGGTTCTTCGCCACCCACACCGTCAACCCGCACCACTTCAACCAGTCGATGCTGGTCGAGCTCGCCGACGGCTTCGACGCCGACGCCCTGCGCCGGGCCCTCGCCGCGGTGTGGACGCACCACGACGCCCTGCGGATGCGGTTCGAAAAGACCGAAGGGGACTGGCGCCAGCACAACGCCGACGTCGAGCCGGTGCCCGAGCTGCGCCACGAGGACCTGACCGCCGTACCCGAGGCCGACCGGCCGGACGCCCTGACCCGCGTCGCCGACGACGTCCACGCCGGGTTCGACCTCACGCAGGGCCCGCTGCTGGCCGCCGTCCTGGCCACGGCCGATCCGGCGTGGCGGCCGCGGCTGTTCCTGGCCGCGCACCACGTCGTCGTCGACGCCGTCTCCTGGCGCATCCTGCTCGACGACCTCGACACCGCCTACCGCCAGGCCGCCCGGGGCGGCCCGATCGACCTCGGCCCGCGGACGACGTCGTTCCGCGACTGGGCGCACCGCCTGGGTGAGCACGTCCGCACCGGCGGCTTCGACGACGAACTGGCGTATTGGACCGGCCTGCCCGCCTCGGGCGACCTGCCGGTGGACCACGACGGCGACGACACCGGCACCGCGGAGGTCACCGTGGTGCTCGACGCCGGCGACACCGACGCCCTGCTGCGCTCGGCGCCCTCGGCCTACCGCACGCGCGTCAACGACGTCCTGCTCACCGCCGTGGCCTGGGCACTGGCCCGGTGGACCGGCCGCCCGGACGTGTCGATCGCGCTGGAAGGCCACGGCCGGGAGGACGTCCTCGACGGCGTCGACCTCAACCGGACGGTGGGCTGGTTCACCACGCTGTTCCCGGTGGCACTGTCGATCGAGGACACAGAGGACACAGACTGGCGGACGCTGGTCAAGTCCGTCCGCAAGCAGCTGCGGGCCGTGCCCGGCAACGGGTTCGGCTACGGCGCCCTCCGCCACCTCGGCGCCCCGGACGTCCGGGAGCGGCTCGCGGGAAGCACACCGCAGATCTCGTTCAACTACCTCGGCCAGTGGGACGGGTCCGGCGGGACGACGACGTCCGAGAGCCTCTACGCCGCCGTCCGCGGTTCGCTCGGCCGCGACCACGACCCGGCCGAGCACCACCCGCACCTGCTCGACCTGGTCGGCGCGGTCCAGGACGGCGAACTCGTGTTCTCGCTGATCTACCAGCCGGGCCGCCACGACCGGCGGACCGCCGAAGCGCTGGCCGGCGACTTCGCGGCCGCGCTGCGGCGGATCGCCGCCGACAGCCAGGCCCCGGCCCACCGGAAGGAGCGGCGGTGACCACGCGGCTTTCGCGCAACCGCAACTACCAGGTGCTGTGGGGCAGCCAGGCGCTGTCCGAGGCCGGGTTCAGCGCGTCGATGATCGCGTTGCCGCTGCTGGTGCTGGCGGTGACCGGCTCGCCCGCGCTGTCCGGGCTGGTCCTCGGCGTCGACGCGATGGCCCAGCTGGTCGCCGGGCTGCCCGCGGGCGCGCTGGCGGACCGGTGGGACCGCAAGAAGATCCTGCTCGGCTGCGAGGCGGGGTACGCGCTGGCGGTGGGGAGCCTGGTCGCGGCGATCTGGTGGGACGGCGTGCGCATTCCGCACCTGATCGCGGTCGCGGCGGTGATGGGCTGCTGCCGGTCGCTGTTCGGCCCGGCCGAAGGCGCGATGCTGGCCGGTGTCGTCCCGCCGGCCCAGCTGCCGACGGCGGTGGCGATGAACTCCGCGCGCGGCGCGCTCGGGCAGCTGTCGGGCACCGCGGTCGGCGGGTTCCTCTACGGCGTCGGGCGGGCCGTCCCGTTCGCCTTCGACGTGCTCGTCCACCTGGTCTCGCTGGTCGCGTTGACGTTCGTTCGTGCACCGCGGCGCGAGGCCGCGCCGGTCGAGGGCGGGCACCTCGGCAAGGAGATGGCCGAGGGGCTGCGCTGGGTGTGGAGCGAACGGCACGTGCGCGTCACGGTGGCGTGCGCGGTGAGCCTGAACTTCTTCTTCAGCGCCTACTACATCGTCATCATCGTGCTGGCCAAGGAGCGGGGCGTCACCTCGGGCGAGATCGGCGTGATGGCCGCGATGCTCGGCGTCGGCGGCGTGGCCGGGTCGCTGATCGCGCCCTACCTGCAGCGGCGGCTCAGCCCCTACGTGTCGATCATGAGCGTGTTCTGGGTGCTGACCCTGCTGACCCCGCTCGCGGCCGTGATCCACGACGGCTACCTGCTGGGCGCGCTGTTCGTCGCCATGGCCCTGCTCCCGCCGACCGCCAACACGACGATCGGGACCTACCAGCTGCTGCTCACCCCCGACCGGCTGCGCGGCCGCCTGACCAGCGTGATGGGCGTGATCGGCGGGGTGTCCGCGGCGACCGGGCCGGCGTTCGGCGGCCTGGTGGTGCAGGCGTTCCCCGGCACCGGCGCCGTCGTGCTGTGCGCGGCCGGGATCGCGCTGGTCACCCTGGTCGTCACGGTCAGCCCCACGCTGCGCCGCTTCCCCCGCAGCGACACCCTCGTCCCCGCATCCCCGCCGACGACGACCGAGGAGAAGACATCATGACCACCCAGGAATCGTTCGCCTTCGAAGGCCTGCTGGCGCGTTCGGCCGAGCTGCGCGAACGCGGCGGCCCGGTGCACCACGACGAGGAAGCGGGAACGTGGCGGGTGCTCGACCACCCGGGCGTCTCGCGGGTGCTGTCCGACCCGGCGGCGTTCTCGTCCGACTTCAGCGGGCTCACGCCGGTCCAGGAGGACTTCGAGACGTTCCGCAAGGGCAACTTCGTCGGGATGGACCCGCCGGATCACCGCAAGCTGCGCACCCTGGTCAGCCAGGCGTTCACCCCGCGCGTGGTGGCGGGCCTCGAGCCGCGGATCCGGGCCATCGCGGGTGAACTGCTCGACGAGGTCGCCGGAGCGTCCCGCTTCGACGTCGTCGACGCGCTGGCCTACCCGCTGCCGATCATCGTGATCGCGGAGCTCCTCGGCGTCCCGGTGGCGGACCGCCCGCTGTTCACCCGCTGGGCCCAGGTCCTCTTCAGCGGCGACCAGCTCGGCGAGTCGGCCGACATGGAAGACATCCAGCGCGCGCTGGACGCGATCGCCCCGACGATCCGCGAGATGAACGCCTACATCCTCGACCACATCCGCCACCACCGCGCCCACCCCGGCCCGGGCCTGACGAGCAGGCTGGTGGAGGCGGAGTGCGACGGCGAGCGCCTCGAAGACCAGGAGATCGTCGGGTTCGTCGCGCTGCTGCTGATCGCGGGCCACATCACGACGACGGCGTTGCTGGGCAACGCGGTGGTGACGTTCGACCGGAACCCGTCCGCGGCGGCCGCGGTGCGGTCCGCACCGGGCGGCCTGCCGGCGGCGCTGGAGGAAGTGCTCCGGATGCTGCCGCCGTTCCCCGAGCTGGGCCGCCGCACGACCCGCGAGATCGAGCTGGGCGGCCATCGCATCCCGGAGAACTCGATCCTGATGGCGGACCTCGCGGCGGCCAACCGCGACCCGGCGTTCTTCGACCGGCCGGACTCGTTCGACCCGGCGCGCAACCCCAACCCGCACCTGACGTTCGGCCACGGCATTCACTTCTGTTTCGGGGCACCGCTGGCGCGGCTGGAGGGGCGGCTCGCGTTCGAGGTGCTGTTCGAGCGGTTCCGGGACATGGCGGTCGCCACGGACGCGCCGGTGGAGTTCCAGAACCCGTCGGTGATCGTGAGTGTCAGGCATCTGCCGCTGGACGTGGAGCGGGCCTGATGGGGGTTCGAGGTTCCGGATGCGCCTTCACTGGGTAGCCCCCAGGTGTGAGCAGGTGGTGCCTGCTGCGACGAGTGAGAGGTGATCACATGAGCCAGGGCGACGCCCCGGTCGGGCGATCGGTGAAGACGGCGGCGGCCGGCGTACGGGATCTCGCCGCGGAGGCCGCGCGGGTCGGAGCGGCCGCGGCCGCGCGGGCGGTCGAAATCACCGACCGGAAGCTGGCCGAAGGCAAGGACGAACTCGCGAAGGTCGGCCGGGCGGCCACCAAGGACCTCGACAAGAGCACCCGGTCGTCACGCCGTGACGTGCTGGCGAATTCGGGCGCGGCCCGCGACGAGGTCCTGGCCCGCGCGGCGAAGATGCGCGACCCGGGCCGCAAGGCGGCCTTGGCGGTGGCGACGGTGATGAGCTCGACGGGCGAGTCCGGCCGGAAGCGCCGGAAGGCCGTGGCCACGGCGAAGCGTGACTTGGCGGTGGCGCTCCAGGAGGCCAAGAGCGTGGCCCGCGGCGAGCGGACCAAGCGCTCACGCTGGCCGTGGCTGATCGCGCTGGGCGCGGTGGCGGCGGCGATCGTGGCGGTGGTCCAGGTCCGGCGGCCGAACCCGCTGGCCGAGGTGGAGAAGAACGCTTCGGCACAGCCGGGGGAGAAGCCGACGACCCAGCCGACGACCCAGCCGGCAGCGACCACGGCAGAGAAGCCGGAGGCAGCAGCCAAGCCGGCCTCGGCGACTCCGGCCGCTACCCCGGCGACCCCGGCCTCGCCGACGCCGACGCCGACTCCGGCTTCGGCGACGCCGACTCCGGCTTCGCAGCCGACGGACAAGCCGGCCCCGGCAGCGGCCAAGCCGACGCCGGCCCAGCAGGCGGCCAATGCCGCCGACGGCGCGAACGGCCGCGCGTCCGCGGGCCGCGGCCAGAACAAGGCCCACTAAGCGGGCTTCCGACGCCCGCGCCCGAGGTGATCACGGGCGCGGGCATCGGCATGCCCGCAGCAGCCGAGGGGTAGAGCAAGGCGGCCGCAGCCGCGGCCGAGCGAAGTGCAAGGCTGCCGCGGCCGAGGGTGGTGCAAGCCTGCCGCGCCAAGGGGGGTGCGAGGCTGCCGCCGCCGAGGGCGGTGCAAGGCTGCCGCGGCCGACGGCGCGAACCGTAGCCGGGCCCGGCTCAACACAAGCCGCACTTGCGTGCCCGCTTCGCCCTTCCCGGCACGTATGGTTCGTTCGCCGCGGGTATCTCGCGTGATTGAAGGGGCATCTCGCGTGATTGAAGGGGCGACACGATGCCCGGCCCGTCTGCCCGGCGGCTGAAAGCGCTTACACTCGGCCCGACGAGCGGGGAGGTCGTGGATGGGCCGGAAGTTTGCGGTGAGCACGCTGGGCATGCCCGGCATCCCGGTCCGCGAAGCGGCCCGCATCGCGCAAACCCACCACTGCACCGGCCTCGAACTGCGCGTCCACCCCGACGAAGAAGTCCACTTGGGACTCTCCGGACCCGCCACCGACGCCGTCCGGGCCCTGCTGGACGGCGAAGGCCTCGCCATCTCCTGCCTGGCCGGCTACGCCAAAGCCGCCGCTCCCGGCGCCGACCGGCCCGTCATCGACGAGCTCAAAGCCCTGATCGCCCTGGCGCACCGCATCGGCGCTCCGGCGATCCGCGTCTTCCCCGGCGGCGACGGCGACAGCGACGGTGGCGGCGAAACCGGCGACGCCCACCCCCGCATCGCCGCCGTCCTCGACGACCTGCGGGCCGCCGGGGTGCGGCTGCTCGTCGAAACGCACGACTCGCACCCCACCGGGGCCGCCGCCCGGAGCCTGGTCGACGGGTTCGGCGCACCGGATCTCGCCGCCGTGCTGTGGGACGCCGTCCACCCGTGGCGGGCCGGGGAGGCACCGGCCGTCACGCACGAGGTGCTCGGCCCTTACCTCGGCTATTTCCAGGTCAAGGACGTACTGAGCCGCGAGACGCCGACGCCGGTGCCGCCGGGAGAGGGCGCCGTTCCGCTCGGCGAGTGCGGGGACCTGCTGCGTTCGTGGTCCGGCTGGGTGTCGCTCGAGTGGGAAAAAGCCTGGTACCCCGACCTCGCGCCGGTCGACGTGCCGCTGCGGGCCGCCGCGGCGTGGTTCGCGCGGTACCTCACGCCGTCCGGATGATCGTCCGGCCGCGCGTGCCGAACGCCGCCGGGGCTTCGGCGAGCGGGCGCACCGTGTCGATCCGCGGGCGGAGGCGGCCGTCCCGGACCCGTTGGGCCAGGTCCGCGAGGCGGGCCCGGTCCGGCTCGACCACGAAGAAGATCCCGGGGCGGATGCGGGGCGGCTCGGCGATCGTGACGAGCGTGCCGCCGTCGCGCACCAGCGCCGCGGAGCGGTCGAGGACCTCGCCGCCGAGGACGTCGAGCACCACGTCCACCGGACCGATGTCCGGGGAGAGCGGGTCGAAGAACGCTTCCGCGCCGAGGCCGAGCACAGTCTCCCGGTCGGCTGCCCGCCCGGTGCCGAGCACCCGGGCGCCCGCCTCCCGGGCCAGCTGCACCGCGAGCGTGCCGACGCTGCCGGCCGCCCCGTGGACCAGGACGGTCCGGCCCGCGGTGAGCCGCCCGTGGTCGAACAGGGCCTGCCACGCCGTCAGCCCGGAGATCGGCAGGGCCGCGGCCGTGACGTGGTCGACGTCGGCGGGCAGCGGTGCGAGGTTGCGCGCTTCCACCGCCGTGTACTCGGCCAGCGAGCCGTTGCGGGCCCAGTCGGCCAGGCCGAAGACCCGCTGGCCGACGGTCAGGCCGGTCGTCCCGTAGCCCAGTTCCGCGACGACGCCCGACAGCTCGTGGCCGGGGACGCTCGGCGTCCGGTCCCGGCCCGCGCGGTCGGTCCAGGTACCCGGCCAGGTCAGCTCGCCGGGGGTGAACCCGGCCGCGTGCACCCGCACCACGACGTCGTTTTCGGCGGCGTGCGGGTACGGCAGCTCGGTGAGGGCCGGTTCGGCGGCCCGGCCGGAGACGGTGATGGCTTGCACGTCAGTTCCCTTCGAGCGGGTTGCGGGCCATGCGGGCGGCGAGGTCGTTGCGCATCGCGGCCGCGGCCGTACTCTCCGGCTTGCGGGCCGCTTGGTCGCCGAAGCAGCGGAGGAACTCCGCCACCAGGTCCAGCCGCGGGTGCCGTTCGAGCACCTCCGCGCGGAAGTCCGCGGGCAGGTCCGCGACGTCGCGCCCGGCGATGTCGGCCGCCGCGGCCCGCGACAGCAGGAAACCCTCGGGATCCTCGGCCGGGTCGACCTCCGCCTGCATGTGCCGGACGATCACCTCCGCCAGCCGCGCCCGCCGCTCGGGCGGCCAGCCGGCGCCGGCGGCGAACACCCATGCCACGTGCCCGCCGGCCACCTCGAACGGCTTGGTGTGGCTGTCGAATTCCGCCGCGAGCCCGACATCGTGGAGCATGGCCGCGACGAACAGCAGCTCGGGATCGAAGCCGACGTGGTGGACGTCGCCGAGCGCGACCGCCCAGGCGTACACCCGCATCGAATGGTTGAACAGGGTCGGCGTCGAGTACGCCGCCGCGACCTCGGTGGCGTGCCCGCAGGCCGGGCCGCCGGGCAGGATGAGTTCCATACCCGCAGCGTACGCCTTTCATTACGACCAGGATCTGTAACGTAACTGACGCCGGAAGCGGGCCGCGGGGAGATCCCCGCGGCCCGGGGTGCTCAGCGTCCGGAGAAGTTCACGTCACTGCAGAAGTAGTACGACTGGTCGAGGTGGCTCGCCTGCCAGATGGTGTAGACGATGTGCCGTCCCGTCCGGGTGCCCGCGTTCACCGCAACCTGGTACTGCCCCGCCTGCGCGTAGCGGCCCGTCTGGGCGACCAGTTCGAGGTTGCCCCAGCCCAGCCGCTGGGTCGCCGGGTCGAAGCCCTGCTTGGTGATGTACACCAGCAGGTAGTCCGCGCCGTGGCGGGCCTGGTCGGTGATGGTGAGGGTGAACCGGTTGTCCTTGTTCGCCATCTGCCACGCGCCGACCGTGTCGAGGGCGTTGTACCGGGGCGCCTGCGTGCGGCCGCCGCTGCACAGCGTCCCGTCGGGGATCGCGCCCTGGTGGTTGCCCTTGACGCCTTCGCGGTAGAGCCCGTTCCAGTTCCACATCGCGTTCGGGTCGGCCTGCCAGGCCTGCCAGCACATCGGGTCCTTCGTCGCCATCGTGGGGTTCTGGAAGTCGCTGCCCCAGCGGTTCCAGCAGCCGTAGTTGCGCGACGGCGGGTCGGTGGCGGACCCGTGCGCGTCGGCGACGCCGGTGAGCACACCGCCCAGCAGCACGGCGGTCACGGCCGTCACCAGCAGGGAGAGCAAGGTTTTGCGTCGGGGAACCACGCTGTCCTCCTTCGTCGAGGCCGGTTTTGGGAGCGCTCCCAAGGTCGTGCCGGACGACCATACGTGGCCGCGTCCGCGCCTGGCCACCACCTGGCCTCCGGAAACCGTTGCGAGACAGCGCTTTCCGGCACGGAGGTGAACTGAACGGTCACTGAACGGCGGAAGACGGCGAACTCCGGGCCGCCCGATCGGGCCCGGGCCGGGAACGCCCGGTGAACGCGGCGCGGCCCGGCTGCTCCGCACGGGTGTATCCGGAAAAATTCTCACCGGAGGGCGGCCACGGCATCACAACGAGAGGAACTCGCCGCCTGCAGCAGCTGCGCCCGCGTCGGCGGGCGGCGGCGCCGGACCTCCTCCAGGAAGCCGGACACCGGCCGGCGGAATAGGCCGCAATCGTCGAAGTGCGCCGGGACCGCGCGCCGCGGCTCCAGCAGGTTCAGCAGGTCGGCCCCGCCGCGTGGTCGAGGGTGACCAGCACGCCGAAGGCGCGGGTGCCGCCGAGGGCCGGGGCGCGGCCGGGCCGCGCCCCGAACCCGCGGCTCAGCTCTGGGACCGCACGTTCTCCCGGGCCTCCTGCGCGCGATCGGTGACGTCACCGGTCGCCGAGCGCGCTTCGTCCTTGACCGTGGACGCCGCTTCGGCCGCTTCGGACTTCACCGACTCGGCCGCCTGCTGCGCGGGCTCGCGCAGGTTCTCCTTCAGCTCCTCGGCCGCGTGCTGGGCCACCGGGGCCACGTGCTCGCGGGCGAGGTCGGTGGCCTGACCGGCGAGGCGGCGCTCCGGCTCGCTCGCGGGCAGCAGGGACGACACGAGCCAGCCGGCACCGAACGCGATCAGGCCGGCGGCCAGCGGGTTGCCCTGCGTACCACGCCGGATCGACTCCGGGGCCTCGCCGACGGCGTCGGCGGCGGAACTCACCTTGTCCCCGGCCGCCGAAGCGACCGAGCCGACCTTGTCGCCCGCCGTCGACGCCTGATCGGACGCGGTGCCCATGACGCGGTCGCGCGCGCTGCCCACCGCCGAGCGCATCCGGCCGATGCGCCGTTCGACGATCCGGCCCGGAGTCACCTTTTCGGTGAGGGCGTTCACGTCGGTGCTGAGATTGCGTTGCGTGCTTTCGATTTCACGGCGGAGCCGCTCCGGTTCGGTCATGCTCGTTCGCCTTTCAGTGCGTCCGGGACCTGCTGCAGGGTCTCGACGGTGCGTTCGGGTTTCGGGTTGACGCGGCGGACTTCACGCCGTCCCGTCGCGTAGAGCACGGCGCCGGCGATCACCCACACGACGGCCACGATCAGGGCCGCCCAGCCTGCGTCCAGCACGTTCGCCAGGCCCTGCCACAGGGCGATGGAGAGGAACAGCACGACCATGTAGCCGGCGAACCCGGCCCCGCCGAGCATGCCCGCACCCTTCGCGGCCTTGCCCGCCTCGGCCTTCACCTCGGCCTTCGCCAGCTCCACCTCCTGCCGCACCAGAGTGGAGACGTCCTTCAGGACGTTGGACATCAGCTCGCCGACCGAGGTGTCGGCGACGTCGACGGGTTCACCGGCGCGGGGCCCGGGTGCCTGGGTCATCACGGCACCTGTCCCGGCGCGGAGTAGCGGGGGCTCGGCTGAGGGAGACCTTCCGGCGGCTGCGGCGCGCCGTACCCGCCGGGAGCCGCGCCCGGTCGGCTCGGCTGGGGCAGGCCTTCCGTGGGCTGCGGCCCGGTGTAGCCGCCGGGAGCCGCAGATCCGGGCTGGGGGCTGCCTTCGATGGGCTGAGGCGCGGCGTAGCCGCCCGGGGCCGCATGGCCCGGCCGCGGCAGGCCCGGCTGGTCACCCTGCTGAGGCACCGGCGGTGTCGCGGCGGGGCCGGCGTGCGGCCGCGGCGCGCCCGCCTGGCCGTTCGGCGAGCTTTCTTCCTTCTGCTGCGCGACGACGCCCCGGGTGAGCCGCCCGACGAGGGCGCCGGCGACGGCCGCGCCGACCAGGAACGTACCGGGACGGCGGCGGGCGAAGCGCCGCACCTCGCCCAGGAGGTCGCCCGGCTCGCGGTGCTCGAGCCAGTCGGCGACCGACCGCGTCCGGTCCGAAACCTGGCGCGCGACGTCGCCGGCGAGGCCGGGGGAGTCGGTCTGCTCCGCCATCCGCTCCAGCTGACCGGCCAGCTGGTGGAGGCTTTCGGCCGCCTTCTGCTGGCCGTTCTTGGCCTGCGACTCGAGCTGTTCCCGGCCTTCGCGGAGCAGATCGCGCGCTTCTTGCTGGGCGTGCGCGGCCACGTGTTTCGCTTGGTCCGCGGCCGTTTGCGCGACTTCGCCACCGCGGTCGGCGGCGGTGGTGGCCACCTCGCGGGCCTCGTCCTTGGCCGTGTCCGGCATCGACGGCGAGCCGTTGCCCGGTTGCTGCGGCGGTGACTGACCGCCGGGTCCCTGCGTCATCTCGACCTCCTGCGGGAGAGGCACTTCCGCGCCTTCGTGGGTGCCGATGGTGTCCATCGGCCTGGTAAGGCGGCTGGCTACCCGGGTGGCCGGGGGATAAACCGGACGGCGTCGCCGCCGGTCAGCACCGACACCGCGTCGCGGAGGGTGCCCGGCGGCCGGCCGGGCCCGGCCAGGACGAGCCGCGGGAGCCCGCCCGGGGGAGTCACCGGGCGGCTGCTCCACAGCACGACCGCGGCGGGCCGGACGCGGTCGATCGCCTGGCGCAGCGCGGTTTCCGGCACCGACGCGCCGAGGAACAGCGCCTCGCGGCCGTGCTCGGCCAGCGCCGCGCGGAGGGCTTCCAGCGGCAGCGTGTGCCGCTCACCGTCCACACAGGCCAGCAGCACCGCGGGCGCGGCACCGGCCGGCGTGGGAATCCGGTGCAGGGCGGCGGCGACGGCCCAGGACAGCCCGTGCACGAGGTCGACGCAGCGGTCGGCGTCGGGGCCGCAGAGGGCGTTGAGCGCCGGCCGGCAAAGCTCGTCCCAGGTGGCCAGGACGCCGCGGCCGGCCAGGTGCGCGTCGAGGAGCGCGGCCGCGGTGTCGAGCTTCAGTTCCCGGACGGCGGCCAGCAGCGTGCCCACGTCGGTCGCGTTCGGGTGGAACGCCTGTGCGGCCGCGCTTTCCGCGCCGAGACCCTGCCCGATCAGGTGCTTCATCCGGAGCAGTGCCTCGATGTCCGCCTGCCCGTAGCGGCGATGGCTGCCCGGCTGGGGCGCGGACAGCGGGAGGTCGTACCGCCGGTGCCACGCGCGCAGCGTGGACGGGGGCAGGCCGAGCATCCGCGCGACCGCCCCCGCCGTCCAGGTGACGGCGGGGGCGGTCGCGGGCGGGTGCACCGGCAGTCAGCTACCGGGGCGGGCCACGTCGCCGCGCCAGGCGCCGGTTTCGCGGCTACCGCGTTCCTCGATGAAGGTCTTGAACCGGCCGAGGTCGCCCTTGACGCGGCGGTCGAGGATGCCGAGCTTGTCGGCGACGTTCTCGATGAAGCCGTCCGGGTCGATGTCGAGCTGGGCGGTGACCCGGGTGTGCCGGTCGTCGAGGCGGTGGAACGTCACGACGCCCGCGTGCGTCGGGCCGGAGTCGGCCTTCCAGGCGACGCGCTCGTCCGGGTGCTGCTCGGTGATCGTCGCGTCGAACTCGCGGGTCTGCCCGCCGACACTGATCTTCCAGTGGGTGTGGGTGTCGTCGAGCTGCCGGATCTCGTCGACGCCCTCCATGAAGTGCGGGAAGGACTCGAACTGCGTCCACTGGTTGTAGGCGGTCGTGACGTCGGTCTCGACGTCGACGGATTCGGTGACGGTGCTCATCGCTGCCGTTCCTTTCTTCGGGTCGGGATCGTCCGTCCTTCGGTTACCCGGCAAATCGATGACAAAACGATGCAAGCGCTCTAGGGTCGGCAGCGACGGAAGGAGCACCCGTGACCTACGACGGGACGCCCGCGCTGACGGTGCGGGTCCGCGCCGTGCCCGAAGCCGTCGTCGTCGCGGCGGCCGGCGACCTGGACCTCGGCACCGCGCCGGTGCTGCGCGCCCGGGCGCGCTCCGCGCTGGACGGCCGGCCGGGGGCGCTCATCGTGGACCTGGGTGCGATCACCTTCTGCGGCTCGGCGGGGCTGCAGGTCATCGCCGAACTGGTCGCCGCGACGGCGGACGTGGAGGTGCCGTTTGCGGTCGTCACCGGCCGGCGCCAGGTGCTGCGCGCGCTGCAGGTCACCCGAATGGACACCACGCTCGCGCTGCACCCGACGGTCGACGGCGCCTGCGCGTGGCTCCGGCAGCGGCCCGTGAACGGCGGTTAGGGCCGGCCCGGTCGCGGGTAGTCCCCTGCCATGGAAGCGGAGGCGCTGCTGCAGAGCCTGACCCGCGTCGTGACCACGCTCGAGGGCACCGGCATCCGGTTCGCCGTCGCCGGCGGGCTGGCCGTGTACGCCCGCGGCGGGCCGCCGTCGGACCACGACGTCGACCTGTTCCTCAAGCCCGGCGACGCGGACCGGGCGGCGGAGGTGCTCACCGCGGCCGGGCTGCGCCGCGTGCACCCGCCGGAGGACTGGCTGACGAAGGTCTACGACGGCGACATCCTCGTCGACCTCATCCACGGCCCCAACCACCGGCCGGTGACCGACGAGCTGCTCGACCGCGCCGCGCTGATGCGGATCGGGTCCACCGCGGCGCCGGTCGTCTCCGGCACCGACCTGCTGGTGGACAAGCTGCTCGTGCTGAGCGCGCACCGGTGCGACTTCGCGCCGCTGCTGCGGATCGCCCGCGACCTGCGCGAGCAGGTCGACTGGACCGACGTCGCCGTGCAGGTGTCGGCGTCCCCCTACGCCCGGGCGTTCCTGACGCTGCTCGGCGACCTGGCCGTGATCGACCCGAAGGAGGCACTCGTGCCCGAACCGCCGCAGTACCTCGTCGCCCGGCTCAGCCGGGCCCTGGCCGAAGACCCCCGCACCGCCGAGCTCGGCGTGCACGTGACCGTGCGGGGCGAGCACGTCCACCTGACCGGGGAAGTCACCTGTCCCGCGCGGAAGGTGGAGGTGGACACCGTCGTCGGCGAGTACCTGACCGGGGAGCTGGTGCACAACGACATCCGGGTCGCCGACGTCCGCGAACCGGCGAGCGCGGAGGAGATCGGCCGATGAGGATCGCCGCGGTCGGGGACGTGCACCTGGGCGAGGACTCCCGCGGCCTGCTCCGGCCGGCCCTGGAACACCTGGCGGGCACCGCCGACGTCCTGCTGCTGGCCGGGGACCTCACCCGGCACGGCACCGTCGAGGAAGCCCGCGTGGTGGCCGACGAGCTCGCCGGGCTCGGCGTGCCGATCGCCGCGGTCCTCGGCAACCACGACCACCACAGCGACCTCGGCGAAATGATCTCGAACCTGCTCCGCGAGACCGGCGTCGAGGTCCTCGAGGGCGACGCGGTCCGGTTCGACCTGCCGGACGGCTCCCTGGGCGTCGCCGGCGTCAAGGGCTTCGGCGGCGGATTCGCCGGCAAGTGCGCCAGCCGGTTCGGCGAGCGGGAGATGAAGGACTTCGTCGAGCACACGATGCTGTCGGCCGATTCGTTGCGCAAAGCGTTGCAAACCCTCGACACGGACGTCGTCGTCGCGCTGACGCACTACGCGCCGATCCCCGGGACGCTGCACGGCGAGCCGCCCGAGATCCACCCGTTCCTCGGCTCGTACCTGCTGTGCGAGCCGATCGACGAGGTGGGCGCGGATCTTGCGTTGCACGGTCACGCGCACTTCGGATGCGAACAGGGCGTGACCCCCGGCGGGGTGCGGGTGCGGAACGTGGCGCAGCCGGTGATCCGCAAGGCGTACGCGCTCTACGAACTGCATGCGGCGGAGTTGCCGACGCGCCGCTGACGAGATTGCGTGCGGGGTCGGCTCTCACTTTCCCACCCTAGCGTTAACTGTCACCTTGGTGAGGCATTTAAGTGCCACGCTGATGTGACAGATCAACATAGGGACAGGGAGGTCACCCGGCCAGCAGGGCCCGGACTCTCGTCAGCACCGGGCGTTCGCCGGCCGCGGCCAAGATCTCCTCGGCCGTGTGCCGGCACTCCCGGGCCGCGTCGGGGCCGGTTAGGGTCAGGCGCGCCCGGCCGAGCACCACGAAAGCGTACGCCTGCCCCCGAACCGCTGGTTGCCCGCCTCGCGCGCCACCGTCACCGCCAGCCGGGCCGCGGGCCACGCTGCCTCGAGATCGCCGGTCACCCGGTGCACCGCGGCGAGCCGGACCAGCGCGTCCGCCTCGTCGTCGCGGGAACCCAGCTCTCGCAACGCTTCCAGTGCCTCGGTGAGCACAGCACCCAGGTTGATCAGGCCGCCGGTTAAAGCCGGGCAAAACCGGCTCGGGCAGCAGCCTGCCGCGGCCTGGTCGGCCTTTCCGATCGTGTCAGGGTGTTCCCAAGCGCCCCAAGGCGGCCTTCGGTGCGTCAGACGCACCCAAGGCGGCCTTCGGTGCGTCTGACGCAACCAAGGCCACATTGGGACGCTGGGACCAGCCGCGACATCGGTTGACGGGAGTGCCGGCTCAGGCGGCGAGCTGCCTGGCCGCGGCGAGCACGTGCGGGGCCAGGCCCTCGGCGATCACGGCGTAGCCGGCCGAAGAGGGGTGGAACCGGTCGGCGGAGAACAGCGCGGGCTCGGCGGCGAACCGGGCGGCCAGTTCGGGGCCGGCCGTGGCCACCGCACCCCCGGCCCGGATGGCGGCTTCGGCCTGGGCCTGCGCGTAGTGGCCGCTGGCCGCCGAGATCAGCTGCCGGTAGGGCCCGGGCACCCGGGCCACGATCCCGAGGTCGGGCGCCGGCACCACGATCACGCGGGCGCCGGCGCGGACCAGCCGCGCCACGGCGTCGTGCAGCTGCCGCGCGCCGACGGCGGGGGAGACGAACCCGGCGAGGTCGTTCGCGCCGATCACGATCAGGGCCAGGTCCACGCCCTCGCCGAGAACGACGCCGACCTGGCGTTCGAGGTCGGCCGAGCGGGCGCCGGGCACGCCGGAGTTCCGCAGGTGGACGGTGTGGCCCGCGTCGCGCAACCGCCGGGTGAGCCGCCGGCCGAGGGTGTCGTCCTCCCGGGTGCTGCCGACACCGGCCGCGAGCGAGTCGGCGAGGACGCAGAATCTGAGTGGTGAGGTCATCACCGGGTACAACGTGGCCGGGCCGCCGTTGTTTCCCGGCGGGCTGGAGGCCGCGGTGATCAAAAGGGTGCTGGTGGTCGTCGTCGTGGCCTTGGTGCTGCTGCCGGCCGCCTTCTGGGCGGTCCAGCGGCGGCTGATCTACCTCCCGGACCCCGGGCCGGTGCCCGCCGCCGCGAGCGTGCTCCCCGGTGCCGAAGACGTCCGCCTCCGCACCGCCGACGGCCTGGAGCTGGGCGCCTGGTACCTGCGCCCGGCCGGGCGGGACCCGGCCGCGACGGTGCTGGTCGCGGGCGGCAACGGCGGCAACCGGGCGGGCCGGGCCCCGCTGGCCGCGAAGCTCGTGGCGGCCGGGCTCGCCGTGCTGCTGCTCGACTACCGCGGGTACGGCGGCAATCCGGGCGACCCGAGCGAGGACGGCCTGGCCCTCGACGTCCGCGCGGCCCACCGGTTCCTGACCGAGGACCGGCGGGTGCCGCCCGGGCGCCTGATCTACTTCGGCGAGAGCCTCGGCTCCGCCGTCGTGACGGAGCTGGCCCTCGACCACCCGCCGGCGGGCCTGCTGCTGCGGTCGCCGTTCACCGACCTGGCGGCCGTCGGCGCGGAGGTCTACCCCTACCTGCCGGTGCGGCTGCTCCTGCGCGATCGCTTCCCGGTCAAGGAGCAGGCCGCGCGGCTGCGCGTTCCGGCGGTGGTGGTCGTGGGCGGTCGGGATTCGCTCGTCCCGCCGTCCCAGAGCCGCGAGGTGGCGGCCGCGGCATCGGCCCGGCTGGTCGAGATCCCGGGCGTCGACCACAACGACCCGGTGCTGCTCGACGGTCCGGAGCTGGTCGAGGCGGTGCTGTCGCTGGTACCGCGCTGAACCTGGTCCTGGCAGACCCAGGCGGGGCCGGGCCTGGTCCGGTGCGCCCGGCCGCCGCAGGATCGAAGCCATGACGAACAGCATGAAGGCGGTCACCATCCCCGAGTTCGGCCCGGCCGAGGTCCTGCGGCTCGACGCCGTGCCGGTTGCGGAGCCCGGACCGGGCGAGGTCTCGATCGACGTCGCCTACGCCGGCGCCAACTTCGCCGAGGTCCTCTACCGGCAGGGTGTGGTGGACGTCCCGCTGCCTTTCGTACCCGGCATCGAGGTCTCCGGCCGGATCCGCGCGCTCGGCGAAGGCGTCGAGGGCCTGTCGGTGGGGCAGCCGGTCGCCGCGTTGACGATCGTGGCGAGCGGGGGCTACGCCGAGGTCGTCACCACCGCCGCCGACCTCGTCGCGCCGCTGTCCGGGACCGGCCTCGACGTGGCGGCCGCGGTGCCGTCCAACAGCACCACCGCGTTCCTCGTGCTGGAGCGGGTGGCGCGGCTCGCACCCGGCGAGCGCATCCTGGTGCACGCCGCCGCCGGCGGGGTCGGCAGCCAGCTGGGCCAGGTGGCCCGCCTGCTCGGGGCCGGCCGGGTGGTCGGCACGGTCGGGAGCGAAGCGAAGATCGCCGCCGCGAAGGCGTTCGGCTACGACGAGGTCGTCCTGCGCGACGAGGTCGAGGGCACCGGCGAGTTCGACGTCGTGGTGGACATGGTCGGCGGGCCGGCGCGCCGCGCGAGCCTGGACCGGCTGGCCCCGATGGGCCGCCTGGTGGTGATGGGCAACGCCTCGGGCGCCGAGGACGTCGGCATCTCGGCGAACGAGCTGTGGTTCACCACCAAGACGGTGTCGGGCTTCAACCTCGCCGCGTTTTCCGCCGTGGCGCCGGACACCGTGGGCCGGGCGCTGCGCCGCGCCGTCACGGCCGTCGCGGACGGCACCCTGCGCGTCGACGTCGAAAGCCTGCCGCTGGCGGACGCGGTGACCGCGCACCGCCGCATCGAATCCGGGGCGACGACCGGCAAGCTCGTGCTCCGGGTGCGGTGAACGGCGTCAGCGGCCCATCGTCTTGATCAGCTCGGACAGGTCGACGACCTGGTCGGCGGGCGGCGGCTGGATGTCCACCGGCGTGCCCCAGTCGCGGTAGTCGGTCGCGCCCGTGGCCGGGCCTCCCTCCGGGAACCCGGTGGACATGTCGATGGTCAACCGCGCGGGCCGCCGCGCCGCGTCGAGCCACAGCTCGGCGGGGAGCTTGGCGGTGGCCGCCTTGGCCGGCTTGCCGTCCAGGGGCGGTACCGCGAACTCGGGGAACAGCTCCGGCGCCTTCGCGGTGTCGAGCTCGAGGCGGTAGTGGTTGACCGGCAGGTCGCCGAGCCGGGTCTGCCCGGCCGACACGAGCCGGCCGGTCCGCTCGATCGCCACCAGCGCCCGGCCGAGATCGGGCACCTTCACGATTGTCGGAACCCCTGCACCGGCCGCCTGCGCGATCGGGTCGGCGCTGTCCGGATCGGTACCGACCCACTCCTTGCCGAGCACGCTCGACGGCGAGTGGGTGAAGGTCTTCTTGCCGATCACGCGGACCTCGCTGCCGTCGACCACCATCGTGAGGCGGCTGCCGCTGCCGTCGAAGCTGAGGGAACCGCGGACGTTCGAGGTGGCGGCGCCGAGCACGAAAGTCGAGGTGAAGGCGGCGGACGGCGCCTCGGCGATCCCGGCGCGCGCGGCCGCCACGAGCTGGGCGATGTCGGTGACCGGGGCGGTGAGTGTCGCGGGAGCCGTCGGCGGCACGCCGCCGGGGCCGGGGTCGCAGGCGGTCAGGACCAGTGTCGCCGCGGCGATGGCCAGGCCGGTCTTCCGCACGGTGCCCCCTCGATGTCGTGATCGGGGGAAGCTATCGGGTAAAGGTCACATTCGGGGCCTTCGGGTGTGACGTGTGTCCGCCTTGAGACCTCGGCCGCATCGCGCATAATGACCACTGACCGACTGCTTGGTATGTGCCGGGCACCACACCCGAAGGAGACACACTGCCGTGAACTCGTTCAAGGATCGCGTCGCGATCGTCACCGGGGCCAGCCGGGGCATCGGCCTCGGGATCGCGAAGACGCTCGTCGAGCGCGGCGCCAAGGTCTGCCTCACCGCGCGCAAGCCGGAGGCGCTCGAAGAGGCCGTCAACTCCCTCGGCGGCCCGGACGTCGCCATGTTCGTGGCCGGCAAGGCCGACGACCCCGGCCACCAGGACGAGACGGTCGCCAAGACGATCGAGACCTTCGGCCGGCTCGACTACCTGGTCAACAACACCGGCATCAACCCCGCCTACGGGCCCACCCTGGACATCGACCCGGCCGCCGCGGCGAAGATCTTCGGCGTCAACGTGCTCGCGCCGCTGGGCTGGACCAAGCGCGCCCGCGACGCGTGGATGGGGGAGCACGGCGGCGCCGTCGTCAACGTCTCCTCCGTCGCCGGGATCCGTGCTTCGCCGGGCATCGGCATGTACGGCGTCAGCAAGGCCGCGCTGATCCGGCTGACCGTCGAGCTCGGCGCCGAGCTGGGGCCGAAGATCCGGGTCAACGCCGTCGCGCCGGCCGTGGTCAAGACGCAGTTCGCGACCGCCCTGTACGAGGGTCGCGAAGAGGAGGTCGCCTCGGCGTACCCGATGAAGCGGCTCGGCGTGCCGTCCGACATCGCGGGGGCGGTGGCGTTCCTGCTGTCCGACGACGCGGGCTGGATCACCGGGCAGACGGTGGTCCTCGACGGCGGCGTGACCCTGGGCGGTGGCCTGTGACCGGCGTCGTCGTCACCGGGGGCGGCGGCGGTATCGGCGCCGCGCTGGCCCGCCGCTTCGCCGCCGATGGAGCCCGGGTCGTGGTGGCCGACCTCGACGGCGACAAGGCCGCGGAGGTGGCCGCCGAAGTCGGCGGGACGGCGTTCGCCGGCGACGTCGCGAGCCTGGACGGCGTCACGACGCTGATCGACAGCGCCCGCTCGGCACTCGGCGAGATCGACGTCTTCTGCGCGAACGCGGGCATCGCCCCCTTCGGCGGCGCGGAGAGCGGCGAGGAGGTGTGGGCGCGCACCTGGGACGTCAACGTCATGTCGCACGTCCGCGCGGCGAACCTGCTGCTGCCGGCGTGGCTCGAACGCGGTCAGGGCCACTTCGTCGCGACGGTGTCCGCCGCCGGCCTGCTGACCAGCCTCGGTTCGGCGCCGTACTCGGTGACCAAGCACGGCGCGCTGGCCTTCGCGGAATGGCTGTCGGCGACCTACCGCCACCGCGGCATCACGGTGCAGGCGATCTGCCCGCAGGGCGTGCGCACGGCGATGCTGGAGAGCACCGGCACGGCGGGGCAGCTGCTGATGGGCGCGTCGGCGATCGAGCCGGAGCAGGTGGCCGACGCGCTGTTCGCGGCGATGGCGGACAAGCGGTTCCTGGTGCTGCCGCACCCGGAGGTCGCGGGCTACTACGCGGCGCGCGCCACCGAGACCGACCGGTGGCTCGGCGGGATGAACAAGCTGCAGCGCAAGGTCGAGGAGGCGGTCGGAGAGCTGTGAACTGAAAGTTTCACGCGACCGGGATTCCTTTTCCCAGCAAGGTTCCCCGGCCTGTTGACAGCTCCTTCGCGGCGGTTCCAGCATCGGGCCTGCTGACCGCCGGAAGGAGTCGCGTGATGATGAGGAAGGTTCTGGTGGCCGTGGCCGCCGCGGTGCTCGTGCTGGGTTCGGGCGGGGTGGCCGCGAGCGAACCGGCGCAGCAGCCGGCCGTCGCGACGGCGGGCTGTGGCAAGGCACCGACGCTCACCAGTGGCACCCGGACGATCCAGACCAGCGGGAAGAACCGCAACTACATCCTGCGGATCCCCGACGGCTACGACCGGAACCACCCCTACCGGCTGATCTTCGGCTTCCACTGGCTGGGCGGCACCTCCACCGACGTCGACACGGGCCGGACCGTGCAAACCGGCACCTGGGCCTATTACGGCCTGCAGCGGCTCACGAACAACAGTGCCATTTTCGTGGCACCGCAAGGGTTCAACAACGGCTGGGCGAACTCCGGCGGCGAGGACGTGACCTTCACCGACGACATCATCCGGCAGGTCGAGGGTGACCTCTGCGTCGACACGACCCAGCTGTTCTCCGTGGGCTTCAGCTACGGCGCCGCCATGAGCTACTCGCTCGCGTGTTCGCGGGCGACGGTGTTCCGCGCGGTGGCCGTGCAGTCCGGTGGGGTGCTCAGCGGGTGCAGCGGCGGCACGCAGCCCATCGCCTACCTCGGCGTGCACGGCTTGCGGGACAACGTGCTGAGCATTGCGGGCGGCCGGTCGCTGCGGGACCGGTTCGTGGGCAACAACGGCTGTACCGCCCAGAACCCGCCCGAGCCGGCGCAGGGCAGCCTGACGCACCGGGTGACGAGCTACGCGGGCTGCCGGGCCGGGTACCCGGTGCAGTGGGCCGCGTTCGACGAGGGGCACATCGCCGCCCCGCAGGACGGGGCGACCGGCGACAGCGGGTCGCGGACCTGGGTGCCGGCGCTGGTGTGGCAGTTCTTCTCGCAGTTCGGCTCCACCACCCCACCGCCCGACGACCCGCCGCCGGGAACCGGGGCCTGCCGAGTCGGCACCGTGGTCAGCGCGTGGAACACCGGTCTGACCGAGAACATCACCATCACGAACACCGGCTCGGCCGCGGTCAACGGCTGGTCGCTGGTGTTCACCCTGCCCGGCGGCCAGACCATCACCTCCGGCTGGAGCGCCGGCTACTCGCCGTCCTCCGGGCAGGTGACGGCGAGCAACGTCGCCTACAACGCCGAGATCGCGGCCGGTGCGTCGACCACCATCGGCTTCCAGGCCAACCACACCGGCAACACCGCGGCCGCGACGTCGTTCACCCTCAACGGCGCACCCTGCACGGCCGCCTGACCGGGCACCGCGACGCAGGCAGGCCGGGTAACGGAACGGCGTCCCCCGTCGACTGACGGGCGGGGGAGCCGGGGGAAGCAGCCGGATCCAACCGCTCCGATCGCTCTGCCGGGGAGGACGGATCGAGATGAGTGGCCTGCTGGACGAACTGAGGAAACGGGCCGACGCCAACGCGCGCGCCGAACTGGACGCCTACGAACGCGAGCTCCCGGAATACCGGATCCGGGCCGGCGATCCGCGGTCCCGGGCCGAAACGCTGGATTATGCGGTGTGGTTCCGCCGCCACACGGTCGAGCTGGTCTCGGAAAGCCGCCGGCTGTCCGAGGAAGATCTTTCCTTCATCGGTGACATCGGGCGGAAACGGGCCGAGGACGGGTTTTCCACCGGCGCGGCGCAACGCGTCCTCGCCTTGCACGCGACCCTGATGCTGCGCGAGATCAACGAAGTCGCCGAGGGGGAGGACCTGGCGGAGCTGCTGCACCTCACGGCCTGGTTCGGCGAGCAGGGGGCCCGGGGCAGCGGCCGCTACCTCGACGGGTACCTGGCCGCGCAACGGCTCCGGCTTTCGGTGCGCAAGCGGCTGCACGACCTCGTCGACCTGCTGCTGGCCGGCGATCCGTCGGCGCCCGGCCTCGCGCGTGACCTCGGTGTCTGCCTGCACGACCACTACGTCGCGGTGGTGCTGCGGTTCCCCGGCCGTCCGCCGGGCCCGGGCGGCGACTCCGACGACCTCGTCGAGTCGGTGTTCAAGCTGCACGCCGTGCCGCTCGCCTGGCGGCGGCCGGACGAGCTGCTCGCGCTGCTGCCCGCGTGTCCCGCGCGGGAAGCGCCGGCGGACGACGCGCTGCCCGTGGTGCGCGACATCGCGGAGGCGGTGCAGGCGGCCTGCCGCGTCGGCGTCGCGACCGGCCCGGCGGGCAAGCTGGCGGAGACGGTGTCCGTGGCGTGCCGGGTGGCCGAGGTCGCGCCGGTCCAGCGGATTCCGCAGGTGCTGCCCGGAATCGGGGACGTCTTCGTCGAACTCGGCGTCGTCCGGGTGCCCGAGGTGGACGAGTGGCTCCGCGACGTCGCACGGCGGCTGGCGAACGGCCCGGACCTGGTGACGACCCTCGACGTCTACTACCGCAACGACATGAACCGTCTTCGCGCCGCGGTCGCGCTGCACATCCACCCCCGGACCCTCGACTACCGCCTCCGGCGGGTGCGGGAGGTGACCGGGGTGGATCCGGTTACCACGAAGGGAATCCGCATCCTCACCGCGGCCGTCGCCCGGCTGCTGGCCGGCGCGTGGGCCTGATTGCGCTTCGTGTCAACCCGGCCGTCGACGGCGGGCACGGGTTTGCGCGGTGTGACAACGAATTTTCCGGGTGTGCTCGCTACGCTCGCCTGCGTTGCCGCCCACGGAAAGGGAGTCAGAGCAGATGTCGAGATTTCGATCCCGTTTTGCCGCGCTCGCGGGCATCGGTGCCGCCTTTTTCCTGACGATCACGGGGATCGCCACGGCTGCGCCCGCGTTGCCCGCCGCCGCGCTCGCGTCCTGCCCCGCCGGTTCGGTCTGCCTCTACGAACACAAGGACTTCGGGGGGACCATGCTGGTCATCCCGGCCGGCGACGCCTACCCGGACCTGCGCGCCTTCGCCTGCCCGGGATGTCGCAGCTCCAAACACAACAACAACAACGGTACCTGGTCCGATCAGCTGAGCGCGTGGGTCAACAACACCGGCCAGGTGTACTGCTGGTACTGGCACGAGGGCTACGTCGGCCGCGACGCCACGCTCATGAGCGCCGGCACCGCCCTCGGCTACGTCGGCAAGGACCCGAACGACCAGGCGTCCTCCATCGGCCCCTGCTGAGCCGCCGCCGGGGTCACGTCTTCGTGGCGCGAAGGCGTGACCCCGCTTCGGTGTAGGCGACGTCCTTCCCGGTGCGTTCCCAGAGCGGGTCGGCGCACTCGAGGCCCTCGGCGGACAGCTGCCGCTTGAGCACCTTGAACGTCGACGTCCGCGGGAGCTCCCGGACCGTGCGCACGTACCGGGGCACCTGTTTGGGCCCCAGATCGGCCTGGCCGGCGAGGAACCGGCCGAACTCCGCGGGGTCCGGGCCGGTGCCGTCGGTGACGATGGCGGCCATCACCTGGTCGCCGGTCACCGGGTCGGGCACCGCGTAGACGGCGGCGTCGGTGATCGCGGGGTGTCGCAGCAGGATGCGCTCGATCGGTGCCGTACCGAGGTTTTCCCCGTCGACGCGGAGCCAGTCGCCGAGCCGGCCGGCGAAGTAGCAGAAGCCGGCGGCGTCGGCGTAGGCGAGGTCGCCGGTGTGGAACCGGCCGTCGCGCAGCCGCTCGGCGTCGGCTTGCGCGTCGCGGTAGTACCCGGCGAACCAGCCGGCGCCCGTGGTGTTGACCAGTTCGCCGACGGCGTCGGCCGCGTTGACCAGGCGGCCGGCGGCGTCGAACTCGGCCGGGGGACACGGGCGGCCGGTGTCCGGGTGCAGGATGGCCACGTCGCCGGCCGGGCGGCCCAGTGAGCCGGGCGGGGTGTCGTCGGTGCGGGCGAACCCCACGCCGCCCTCGGTGGAGCCGAACGCGTCGACGACCTTGCAGCCGAAGCGGTTCTCGAACGCGACCAGGTCGGCGCTCGCTCCTTCGTTCCCGTAGACGAGGCGCAGCGGGTTGTCCGCGTCGTCCGGGCGCGGTGGCGTCGCGACCACATAGGACAGTGGCTTGCCGACGTAGTTGGCGTAGGTCGCGCCGAACTTCCGCACGTCGGGCAGGAAACCGGAGGCGGAAAACCGGCGGCGCAGGGCGATGGTCGCACCGGCGGCGAGCCCGACGGCCCAGCCGGCCATGACGGCGTTGGAGTGGAACATCGGCATCGTGACGTAGACGGTGTCCGATGTGGACAGCCGGAACCGCTCGGCGAGCATGGCGCCGGGGAACGCGATCTTGCCGTGGGTGCAGCGCACGGCCTTCGGGTCGCCGCTGGTGCCGGAGGTGAAGATCAGCATCAGCAGGTCGTCCGCGGCCGCGGGGACCGGCTCGATCGGGTCGTGCGCCGGGGCCTGGGATTCCAGGTCCCGCACGGCGATCCCGCCGAGGTCCAGCTCGGCCAGCAGGGGCCGGTACTTCCGCTCGGCGAGCACGAACTGACAGTCGGCGAGCCGGATGTCGCGCGCGAGCGCCTCGCCGCGCCGGGTGGGATTGAGGCCGACCAGTACCGCCCCGGCGAACGCGCAGGCGCCCAGGAGGACGGAGAACGCCGGGACGTTGTCGGCCAGGATGCCGACGTGGGGCGGTTCGTCCGGGCGCAACGCCGCGCGGAGGCCGCCCGCCCAGCGCGCGGAAGCCCGGACGTGCTCGGCCCACGACCACGTTTCGTCCTCGAACCGCAGGCCCGGACGCTCGTCGCCGGCGCGGGCCTGCAGCAGCTCGGTCACCGTCGGGACGCTCATCCGCGCACCTCCAGGCCATGGCGTTCAGAAGTGAAACACGTTCTACTTCTACCACGGCGCCGGTCGCGGGTCCACCGCGTCGCTCAGCGGCGTCCGGTGGCCAGCGCGACAAGGAACTGGCCGCCGCCTGCCTGGACGTCGGCGGTGACCGGCAGCCCCGGCACCAGCCGGGAAAACCGGTCCACCAGCCAGTCCGCCGCATCCCGGGCGTCCTGTTCGGTCGGGCACCGGGCGACCAGCTCGCGGCCGCCCTTGCGCTCCAGCCGGCCGGCCACGGTGATCAGCGGCGCGGGGTCGGCCACGTGCAGGCGGTCCGGCCAGGCGATGACCACCTTGACCGCGCCCTTGCGGGTGTTGCAGCCGCGGTGCGCGAGCCGCTCGGCGATCTTGGCCTTCCGGTCGGCGGTCCGGCTGTCGACGCTCGGCCCGCGCGGGTCGTTCACCGACATGTGCGGGTCGACCGGTTCGTCGCACACCCAGCACCGCCAGCCGTCGCGTTCGGCCACGTCATCGAGGAGACTCACCGGGGCAACCTAGCAAGCACGGTGATCGGCGGAACACCGGCGCCCCCGGGGGAGTTGTGCGTGGCATGAGCTCTCTCGTGGACCGCACGATCACCGCCCTCCGTTCCGAGCACGACACGCTCGCCGGCCTCGTCCGCGACCTCACCGACGACCAGCTGGCCGCGCCCAGCGGCGCCGCGGAATGGACCGTCGCCCAGGCCCTGTCCCACCTCGGCAGCGGTGCCGAGATCGGCCGGGCGCCGATCGCGCGGGCCGCCGGCGAGACCGTGGCGGCCGAAGACAACCCGACGATCTGGGCCCGCTGGGACGCCTCCGCGCCGCGCGCGCAGGCCGAGGGCTTCCTGGAGCACAACGCCCGCTGGCTCGAAACGGTCGAGGCGCTCACGCCCGAGCAGCGTTCGTCGCTGACCGTCGACCTCGGCTTCCTGCCGGAGCCGGTCCCGCTGGTGACCGCCCTGGGCATGCGGCTCAGCGAGGTGGCCAATCACTCGTGGGACGTGCGCGTCGCCTTCGACGAGAACGCCGGGGTGGACGCCGGCTCGGCCGACGTCCTGATCGACCTCCTGACCGGGCCCGTGGGATTCATGCTGAGCTTCCTCGCGAAGCCGGCCGAACTCGCGGACCCGGTGTCCGTCGCGGTGCCCGGCGCCGGGCTGGTGATCGACGACGCGGTCACCGTGGTGGACCACCTCGAGGCGCCGTCCGCGACGTTCACCGGGCCGGCCGAGGCGTTCATCCGCCTGGTCAGTGGCCGGCTCAAGGCACCGTACGACCACGGCGTCACCGTCGAGGGCAGCGTCGCGCTGGACGAGCTGCGCCGCGTGTTCCCCGGCTTCTGAGTCACCGGTAGCCACTCCCTGCCGCGACTCTCGTGAGTGGTAAGTCAGGTTCTGGCGAACGGTCTTTGCCGACCTACGTTGTCAGTAGGGCCAACTCGCCGCCCGGAACGGCCAATTCACGCACCGGAACGGCCAACTCGCCGGCGGTGTGGGTGAGTTGGCCGTTCCCGCGGGTGAGTTGGTCGTTCCGGTTGGTGAGTTGGCCGCCGGGGGCTGCCTGGGTGCGTTCCCGGCCGGCGCAGACAGAGCCCCCTCCCGGTCGTGAGTGGCAATTAGGGTTCTAACCCGAATTACCACTCACGACCGGCTGCGGAAGACCGGCGGGACCGGCTTCTGAGTCACCGGTAGCTCTCCAGGAGGTCCGCCAGGGCGGCGGGACGGCTGAGCGCGACGCAGTGTCCGGCGGTGATCTCGTCCGGGACGATGCCGAGCCGCTCGGCCGCCAGCCGGCGGAAGAAGTCCGGCGGGAAGCAGCGGTCCTCGCGGCACAGCACGAACCGGGTGGGCACGTCCGGCCACGCGTCCAGGGGCCACGGCTCCGACATCGCGGTGGGGGAGGGGTGGGCCCGCTCCTTGCTCAGCGCTTCGTCGGCGAGCGCGCGCGGGACGTCGTGGTAGAAGCTGACGTGCGGGTCGGCGTGGCCGGTGCGGCCGCCGTCCCGCGCCGCCTGCGCCTGCACGGCTTCGCCGCAGCCGGTGTTGCGACCCCAGTCGGCCGGCGATTCGCCGGGTGCGGGGATCATGCCGGCGACCAGGACCAGTAGGCCGGCCGCGAGCCGGTCGGCGACCAGGGGTGCGGTGAACCCGCCGAACGAGTGCCCGACGACGACCACGTCCTCCCGGTCGCCGACCACGCCGACCACCGCGTCGGCGTAGTCCGTAAGGGTGGCCGCGTCGTCGTCGCCGGGCAGATCCGGTGCCACCACTTCGTGTCCGCGGGCCTGCAGCTCGGCGGCGACCAGGTGCCAGGACCAGCCGACGTCGCCGCCGCCGTGGATCAGAACATACGTGCTCATAGCACTTCCTTTCCGTCGTTGTCAGGGTTCAGTGGTGGGCGGCGGCCCGGCGGCGCAGGGCCGGTCCGAGTGCCCGCTGGGCGGCGAACAGCGCGATCCCGCCGATCGCGCAGGCCGCCCCGAGCGCGGGCGCGCCGGCTAGTTCGAGCAGCGCGGTCCCGGCCAGCGGGCCGAGCACCGCGCCGACGCTCCAGGTGGTCGAGGCGAGGCCCAGGTACCCGCCGCGCAGCTCGGCCGGGGCGAGGCCGGCGAAGGTGTCGCCGAACCGGACGGCGATCCCGATCTGGCCGAGCGTCCAGACCAGGACCGAGGCGGCGAAGGCGGCGGTGCTGTGGCTCAGCGCGCCGAGCCCGGCGCCCAGCCCGGCCAGCAGCATCGAGACGGCGGACACCGCGTGGGCGTTGCGGCCGGCGAGCAGCCGGACCGCCGGCGGCTGGAGGGCCACGACGGCGATCCCGTTCAGCGCCAGCACTCCGCCGTAGGCCGCCGGGCCGAGACCGCCGGCCGCCATCAGCAGCGGCAACGTCGTGAACGTCTGCAGGAACAGCGTGAAGTACCCGGCGTGCAGCGCCAGCATCGCGAGCATCAACCGGTCGCGCAGCACCACGGGCAGCAGCGCCCGCCGCGTTCGCGGCGACCCCGCCGGACGGGTTTCCGGCACCTGGCGCCAGACGATCAGGGCCGCGGCCAGCGAGGCCAGCACGTTGATCCAGAACAGGAGCCCGTACCCGTGCTTGGCGAGGAGACCGGCCGTGACCGTGGCAACCGAGAAGCCGAGGTTGGCCGCCCAGTAGAGCACCCCGAAAGCGCGGATCCGCTGCTCTGCGGGCAGATCGGCCACCGCGGCCGACCCGGCCGGGCGGAACAGCTCGATCGTCAGCCCGACGCCGACAGCGGCCACCCAGATCCCGGGCAGCGAATCCGCCGAGCCGAGCGCGGCGAGCGCCACGGCCGCCCCCAGGAAACCGGCGAGCATGGTGTTGCGCCGGCCGATCCGGTCCCCGAGCCAGCCGCCGAGCAGCTGGGAGCCGATGTCGCCCAGGCCGACCGCCGCGACCACCGAGCCCGCGGTCGCCGGGGTCAGGTGCTGCGCCTGCGTCAGGTACAGCACCAGGAACGACCGCACCACACCGCCGGCCCGGCCGACGAAGTGCGTGGCCGCCAGGGCCCAGACCAGTTTGGGCAGTCCCGGGCGGGCCGCCGTGGGTGCCGGTGCGATCGTGCTCGTGGTCGTCATGGGAACCACGCTAGGTCCGCAAAGACATCGCGAAAAGCGATGATTTACGATCAAATCGATCGCCATCGGCTATGTTTACTCGCTATGGCCGACTTCGAACTGCGTCACCTGCGGACCATGGCCGCCATCGCCGAGGAAGGCACGTTCGGGCAGGCGGCCGTGCGCCTCGGCTACACCCAGTCCTCGGTGAGCCAGCAGATCGCCGCGCTGGAGAAGGCCGTCGCCGGCCCGGTCTTCGACCGGCCCGGCGGGCCGAGGCCGGTGCGGATCACGCGGCTCGGCGAGGTGGTCCTGGCGCACGGCCGCGAGCTGCTCGCGAAGGCGGAGGCGCTGACCGACGCCGTCGACCGGTTCCGGGCCGGCCACGGCCGGATCGACATCGGCACCTTCCAGAGCGTGTCGAACCTGATCCTGCCGTCGGTCATCCGCCGGCTGCTGGACGAGCACCCCGGCTGCGACATCCGGCTGTCCGACGTGACGCCGGAAGACCCGCGGATCGGCGAGCTCGACCTGCTGTTCCACGACGGCCCGGTGGACGGCAGTGGTGAACACGTCGAGCACGTCAAGCTGTTCGACGAGCCCTACCTCCTGGTGACGGGCGCGGGCGCGGTGCCAGCCGGCCCGGTGCGGGTGAAGCGCCTCGACGACGTCCCGATGGTCGCCTGGCCGCCCACCCACCACCAGCGCTGGCTGGAGCGGACCCTCGCCCGCGCCGGCGCCCAGCCGCGGTTCGTGTTCCGCACGACGGGCCACGAAACGATCCTGTCGATGGTGCGGGCGGGCATCGGCTGGGCGGTGCTGCCGTGGCTGGCCCTGCACGGCCAGGACGCCTGGTCCGACGACCGGCTGAGCATCCACCGGCTGACGCCGTCACCGGATCGCGAGCTGTCCCTGCACTGGCCGGCCGGGCGCACGGAGTCGCCGCTCGCCGTCCGGACGCGGGAGATCGCCGTCGAGGCCGCGCGGGAGCTCGCCGAACGGATGTGACTCCTCAGCCGTTGCGTGCCATGGCTCCGGTGATCAGCAGGGTCAGCCCGTGCTCCAACGCCGGCGCCAAGTCCAGGTGCAGCGCGGCCAACGCCGGGTCGGCCTCGTACGCCGCGCGGGCGCTCGCCGACGGGCGGCAGTGGGTCCACAGCCCGCCGGCCAGGATCATGGCCAGCAGGCACACCGGTGCCGCTTCGCCGCCGACCTCGGGCACGGCGCCGCGGAGGAGTTCCGCCATCGTGTCCAGCCCGCCGAGGGCGGACCGCTTGAACCGCACCACCACGTCGGTGGACACGTTGTGCTCCAGCACGCCCGCCTGTGCGCCGATGAGGTCGCACAGCACCGTGCGGCGGGCCAGCGACCGGGCGACCACCGCCGCGAACGCCCCGGCCCGCTCCGGCGCCGGGCGGTCCGGGTCGACGCCCGCGGCCACTTCGCCGGTCACCTCGGCCAGCCACTCGCGCAGCGCGCGGTCCAGCAGTTCGAGCAGCACGGCCTCGCGGGATTCGAAGTAGCGCAGGACGTTCGACTTGGCCAGGCCGACCCGGCGGCTGAGCTCGTTGAGGCTCACCTCGGCCACCGGCATCTCGTCGAGCATCTTCAGCGCCGTGTCGAGGATCGTGCGGCGCCGCTCCTCCCGCTGCTCCGCGCTGCGCGCCCGCTGGAACGTCATGCGACCAGCCTAACGCCCGCACGGCGATATTGAAGACCGGCAGTCTCTTGACAACAGACCGACGGTTCCTTAGCGTCGGAGCCATAACAGACCGACGGTCCGAAGGGGCCGCGACGCAGGAGGACCGCCATGAGCGACAACTGGACCGAGCGCGACGTCCCGAGCCAGCGCGGCCGCGTGGCCGTGATCACCGGCGCCAACACGGGCCTCGGGTTCGACACGGCGAAGGTGCTGGCCGAGCGCGGCGCGACGGTGGTGCTCGCCGTCCGCGACGTCGAAAAGGGCAAGCAGGCGGCCGCGCGGCTCGGCGCGGACGCCGACGTCACCGTGCAGGAACTGGACCTGTCGTCGCTGGAGTCCGTCCGGGCGGCCGCGGCGGACCTGCACGCCACGCTGCCGAAGATCGACCTGCTGATCAACAACGCCGGCGTCATGTACCCGCCGCGCCAGACCACCCGCGACGGCTTCGAGCTGCAGTTCGGCACGAACCACCTCGGGCACTTCGCGCTGACCGGTCAGCTGCTGGACCTGCTGCTGCCGGTCGAGGGCTCCCGCGTGGTGACGGTCGCCAGCATCGCCCACCGCATCCGCGCCGGAATCCACTTCGACGACCTGCAGTGGGAGAACTCCTACGACCGCGTCGCGGCATACGGCCAGGCCAAGCTCGCCAACCTGATGTTCGCCTACGAGCTGCAGCGCCGCCTCGCCCCGCACGGCACGACGACCTCGATCGCGGCGCACCCGGGCGTGGCCCGCACGGAGCTGATGCGCAACTCCCCGTCGGTGCTGCGCGCGCTCTTCCCGGTGGTGGCCCCGCTGTTCACCCAGAACTCCGAGCGCGGCGCCCTCCCGACCCTGCGCGCGGCGACCGACCCCGCAGCCCTCGGCGGCCAGTACTACGGTCCGGCCGGTCTTGGCGGGTACCGGGGGCGCCCGGAGGTGGTCACGTCGAGCCCGCAGTCCTACGACGCGTCCGTCCAGCGGCGGCTGTGGGCCGTCTCGGAAGAACTCACCGCCGTCAAGTTCCCGGTCGCCTGAGCCGCGCGTGATCCGGGAGCCGACGCGCGTGATTCCGGAGCCGACACGCGTGATCCGAGGGTCGACACGGCGGCCGACCCCGTGTCGACTCGCCAATCACGCGTGTCGACCTTTCAAACACGCGTGTCGACCTTCCGATCACGGGCCTCAGGCCTCCACGGCCGCGCGATCACCGTTGCCGGACGCCGGGAGCAGGTGGAAGCCGGCGCGGTCGGGCCGGATGTGGGAACCGGCGGACGCCGGGTCGGGCAGCCGGTGCCCGGCCGCCGCGATGGCTGCTTCGTCCAAGTGGACGCCGAGGCCGGGACCGTCGCCGAGGATGAACGCGCCGTCGCCGATCTCGTGGTCCAAGGTGACGCCGACCGGGGGGTGGAGGTCCTGCAGCTCGGTGACCAGGTGGTTGGGCACCGCGGTCGCGGCGTGCACCAGCCCGACCGGGGTCGTCCCGATCGGGCTGATCGGGAGGTCGTGGGCGTGCGCCAGGGCGGCGACCCGCAGGAAGTGGGTGATGCCCCAGCCCGCCGCCGTCTGGACGACGTCGACCGCGCCGGCCGCGATCAGCGGCCGGTGCTGCTCCAGCCCGGTGAGGTTCTCGCCGGTGGCGACCGAGGCGCGGACGCCGCGGCCGACGGCCGCGTGGCCCTCCACGTCCCAGCGGCGCACCGGCTCCTCGATCCAGGTCAGGTCGAAGGTCCGTTCGAGCTCGGCGACGTGCCGGACGGCCTGCTTGCGCGTCCAGTTCTCGTTGACGTCCAGCATCAGGCCCGGGCGGGGGCCGCCGCCGGCCTCGGTGAGGACGTCGCGGATCAGGCCGAGGCGGCGCCGGTCGCGGTCGATGTCCAGGCCGCCCTTGAGCTTCGCCGCGCGCAGCCCGTGGCCGGCGTAGGTCCGGTACAGCCCGGCCAGCTCGTCGTCGTCCAGGGCGATGTCGAGACCCGAGGCGTAGGCCGGCACGCGGCGGTCCCGCCCGCCGAGCAGCCGCCAGAGCGGTTCGCCCGCCAGCTGCGCCTTGATGTCCCACAACGCCGTGTCGAAGGCGCCGATGGTGCCGAACACCGCGCCGGCGTGCCCCGCCTTGAACGTCCGCCGCAGCATCCGGTCGTAGAGGGCGATCACGCCCCGCGGGTCTTCGCCCTCGATCGCGGCGAAGACGGTCTCCGCCTGCACGTGTGACCCGAGCCCGACGCCGGTGACGCCTTCGTCGGTTTCGACGACGACGAGCGGCATCCGGACGAGACCGCCGGCGTGGACGCCGTTGGCGTCGCCGATCGGGCGGCCCCAGTCCTGGACGGTCGTGAGGGCCCGGAAACCAGTGATGCGCATTTCATCCCTTCGTGGACCCGGCGGTGACCCCGTCGGCGATCTGGCGTTGCAGGAACAGGTAGACGAGCAGCACCGGCACCGCGGCGATCAGCACCCCGGCGGCGAACGTGGGGATGTCGGCCGAGTACTGCCCGCGCAGCGCGGTCACCCCGACCATGAGCGTCCGGTGCTCCGCGGACGGCATCAGCAGCAGCGAGATCAGCACGTCGTTCCAGCAGAAGAGCGCGTTGAGCACGCCGACCGACAGCAGCGCCGGGGCACCCAGGGGAAGCATGATCCGCCAGTAGACGCCGTAGACGGTGCTGCCGTCGACGCGGGCGGCGTCGACGATCTCCGGCGGCACGGACGAGTAGAAGCTGGTCATCAGGAACACCGTGAACGGGAGGAATTGGGCCACGTAGGCCAGCACCAGCCCGGGGTAGGTGTCGATGAGCCCGGTGCCCGCCATGATCCGCGCGAGCGGGACCATGATCACCTGGAACGGCACGAACAACGCGGCCAGGATGCCCAGGAAGACCACGGACGACCCGCGGAAGCGCAGGCGCCCGAGCGCGAAGCCGGCCATCGACCCGAGCAGCAGCAGCACCGCGACCGAGCACACCACGACCACGACCGAGTTCAGGAAGTACCGCGACATCCCCACGCTCGTCCACGCCCGGGCGATGTTGTCCCAGCGCAGCGCCCCGGCGGGGGCGAACCGGTCGAGGGTGTATTCGCGGCGGTCCTTCATGGCGACGTTCGCCGTGAACACCAGGGGGTAGATCGTCGCCAGGGCCAGTGCGGCCATGGGGATGGCGGCGAGCCACTTCGTGAGCCGGGAACCCGTCATCAGTCCTCCTTTCCCGTGCGGCGCAGGACGGCGATCTGGGCGAGGCCGACCACGAGCATGATCAGGAACAGCACGGTGGACGCCGCCGAGGCGAGCGCGGGCTGGTTCAGCTGCCCCTGCTGGATCCAGACGTAGTAC
This sequence comes from Amycolatopsis sp. lyj-109, assembly GCF_046548995.1. Taxonomy (NCBI): domain Bacteria; kingdom Bacillati; phylum Actinomycetota; class Actinomycetes; order Pseudonocardiales; family Pseudonocardiaceae; genus Amycolatopsis; species Amycolatopsis sp. lyj-109. The sequence continues at coordinate 765,867 of NZ_JAJPWR010000001.1, read as the reverse complement.
TCGGGCAGGTAGGTGGAGCCGGCCGGGCCGCCGCTGGTCATCACGTACAGCAGGCCGAACATCGAGGTCAGCATCCCGATCATGGTGGTGACGAAGACGAACTGGATGGTGCGGGACAGGCCGGGGACGATCACGTGCCGGATGGTCTGCAGCAGCGACGCACCGTCCACTTTGGCCGCATCGAGCAGTGAAGCGTCCAAAGTGGAGAAACCGGCGAGGAAGACGACCAGCGCCATGCCGAACGTCGCCCAGACGTGCACCCCGACGACGGCGAAGATCGCCACCCCCGGATTCCCGAGCCAGTCCACCGGGCCGAGACCGGCCAGCCCGAGCAGGGCGTTGACCGGTCCGTCGAAGGCCAGCAGCAGGTTGAAGATCGCCCCGACGATCACCGGGGACAGCACGGCCGGGAAGAAGTAGACGCCGCGGTAGGCCCGGTGGCCCGGCACCTTCAGGTGGATGAAGGTGGCGAGCAGGCCGGGGATGGCGACGGCGACCGGGAGCAGGAGCACGAGCAGGCCGACGTTGCGCAGGGCGGTGCGGAACAGCGGATCGCCGAACAGCGTCACGTAGTTGTCGAACCCGACGGACTCGCCGTTGCGGGCGCCGTCCCCGGTGAAGGAGAAGTTGACGCCGAGCAGCAGCGGCCACAGCCGGAGCAGCAGGACGACCAGCACGGCCGGGGCGACGAGGACGAGCGGCGCGAACCGCTCGAGCCGCGTTCCGCGCGGGGCCCGCCGGGCCGGCGGGGGTCCTGCGGTGGACCGGGCCGGGGCCCGGTCCACCGCAGCGGGGGAGTACCCGGTCACGCCGTCAGCCCTTGTCCGACGCGGCCAGCTGCCGCAGGACGTCGTCGACGCCGACCGACCCGCTGAGCAGCTGCTGCGAGAGCCGGCCCATGAGGTCGAGCGTCTTCGAGGAGAGGGCGACGTGCAGGGCCGGCTTGCCGTTCTTGACCTCCGACACGATCGCCGCCACGGCCGGTCCGCCCGCCGAGACGTCGATCGAGGTGTCCGCGGCGATCGCGCCGCTGTCGGCGTAGAACGACTTCAAGGCCTCGGTCGAGCTGAGCGACCGGACCAGGTCCGCGGCCAGCTTGGGGTCCTTCGTCCCCTTCGCGACCGCGTAGCCGATCCCGCCGTCGTACGGGAGGCTCGGGGTGGCGGCCGGGTTGACCTGCGGCGCGGTCATCACGCCGACCTTGTCCGCGCCCAGGAACTCGGCGAAGTCCTTCCAGTGCCCGACGTCGGACATCAGGCCGATGACGTTCGCGGCCTTGCCGGACTGGAAGAGCGCGAACGCGTCGTTGAACATGGCGGTGGAGTTGGGGCCGTCGGAGTTCAGGCCGGTGTCCCCGGCCTGCTTCCAGAGCTCGAAGATCCGCTTGACGTCCGGCGAGGTCCAGTTGCGCTTTCCGGCGATCCAGTCGGTGTACTCCTGGGGCGTCAGGCTCGCCGTGCCCATGGCCGACAGCCAGAACTGGATCCCGGCGCCTTCCTTGTTGCCCAGCGCGAGGCACTTCGCGCCGGTCTTGGCCGAGATGGTGCCGCAGTCGCGGACGAACTCCTCCCAGGTCCGGGGCGGGGCATCCGGGTTCAGCCCGGCCCTCTGGTAGAGCCCCTTGTCGTAGTAGACGGGGTGGCCCTGCAGGGTGACCGGCTCGGCGTAGACCTTGCCGTCCTTGGTGAACGCGTCCCAGCCGCTGATCCGCGTCCGGTCGTCGGCGACGTAGGGGTCCAGCGGGACGAGATCGGCGACCCGGTCGCGGATCTGGCCGCCGCCGTTGAAGAGCATGACGTCCGGCCCCCGGCCGGCCTGGACCGCCGCGCCCAGCAGTGTGTAGTACTGGTCGTAGGGCTGGGCCACGAACTCGACGGTGACGCCGGGGTGCTGCTTGGCGAAGTCGGCCTTGGCCTTCGCCACGTAACCCGCGGCCTTGGCGTCACCGGACTTCCAGTCCCAGACCACGAGCTTGCCGCTCGCGTCGCCGGACGGGGCGGCCGGCCCGGCGGCGCTTCCGCACCCGGCGGTCAACGCCAACGCCGCGGCCAGGGCGGCCGAGATTAGTGTGCGCTGCTTCATCGCTGCTCACTTCTCCAGACGGTGGCCGGACGGGGAGTGGCCCGGCACAGTGCGCAGAAACGTAACTCGTATGACGTATGACGTCAACGCTCGCGCTGTGTAAGCTTCACGTGCGTTCGACTGAAGGTCGGCGCGGTACGACCGGAGGAACGATGACGGCATCAGACCGGCAACCCGCCGCCCCCGGCTGGGTGCGCCGCCCAGCGAACCTGGCGAGCGCCGTCACCGCCGAACTCGTGGGACGCGTGGTGCGCGGGGTCCACCCGCCCGGGACGTCGCTGCCCGCCGAACCGGTGCTGTGCGAGAGCTTCGCGGTGAGCCGGACCGTGGTCCGCGAGGCGGTGAAGCTGCTGCAGGCGAAGGGGCTGGTCCAGGTCCGGCAGGGCGCGGGCACGGTGGTCAACCCGGCGTCGATGTGGAACATGCTCGACGAACTCGTGCTGGCCGCGGTGATCGCGGAGGACGAGACCTCGGCCGTCCTGGACGACCTGGTGGTGACACGCCGGCTGCTCGAAGCGGACATGGCCCACGTCGCCGCCCGCACCGCCGGCCCGGACGTCGTCGACCGGCTGGGCGAGCTGGTGGATCTGATGGACAAGCTCGTCGACGATCCCGTCGCCTACCGCGAGCAGGACCTCGCCTTCCACGACACGATCATGCAGGTCTCGGGCAACCGCCTCGCCCGGGGCGTGGTGCGCGCGCTGGAGAGCCAGGTCGTCAACACCGCCCGCTACGTGGGGCCGAGCGGGCGTGCCCTGTGCGTGGCCTCGAACAAGGGGCACCGCCGCGTCTACGAGCGGATCGCGGCCGGGGACGCCGACGGCGCCGCGAAGGCGATGTTCGACCACATCACCGAGGCGTGGCTCGCGCGCCGTCCCGACTCCGGCGACCCCGGCCGCCTCGAACGCTGATCACCGTCCCGTCCGGAAGGAGTTCCATGGCCCAGCGCTACGGCATGCTGATCCGCCTGCGCCCCGAGAAGCGCGAGGAGTACCTGAGGCTGCACGCCGCGGTCTGGCCCGCGGTCGAACGGACGCTGCGGGAAGCCAACATCCGCAATTTCTCCATCTTCCTACACGACGACCTGCTCTTCGGGTACTACGAGTACATCGGCGACGACCACGACGCCGATCAGGCGCGGATCGCCGCGGACCCCGAAACGCAGCGCTGGTGGGCGTTGACCGACCCCTGTCAGGAATCCCTTTCCGCACGCGAAGGGGGCGCCTGGTGGACGCCCATGGCGGAGGTCTGGCACCTCGGTCCGGAGTCCGGAGCTGCTGCCGTGTCTTGAATGACTCATTCCTGGCGTCGGAGGTCTTGAATGAGTCATTCAAGACGCCGTGGCTCGCTGCGCACCGACCGCGCCGGCTCCCTTACCCGAGGCCGTCGAGCAGCAGCCGCGCGGCTGTCTTCGCCCCGTCGGTGCGGATCTTCGCGCCCAGCGCCTCCGCCCGCGCCCGGGTTTCCGGGGCCACCGCGGTGTCGAACGCCGCGGTCAAGGACTCGAAGGTCGCCGTCGGGCCGTCGAGGGCCGCGCCGACCTGGTGCGCCGCCACCCGGCCCGCCCAGTACGGGTTGTCCGCCAGCCGGATCGGGACCACCACCTGCGGGACGCCCGCCCGGGCGGCCGTCTGCGTCGTGCCCGCGCCGCCGTGGTGGACCACCGCGGCCAGCTTGCCGAACAGGCGCTGGTGGTTGACGTCGCCGATGGCGAAGCAGTCGTCCACGGCCAGCTCGGCCCAGCCGCGGGAAACGAGGACCCGGTACCCGCGGGCGCGGCACACCGCCACCGACCAGCGGGCGATGTCGGGTGCCGGGCTGATGCTGCCGAAGCCCACGTAGACCGGCGGCGGGCCCGCTTCCAGGAACGCCGTCAGCTCGGCCGGCAGCGGCCGCTCGTCCGGCAGGGTCCACGCACCGGTCTGGACCACTTCGAGCCCCGGGGCAGCCGGTCCCAGCACCGGGTCCGCCGCCAGCCACGGCCGGTCCGAGTGGACGTGGTCGCGGACGCCTGCCACCGGCGGCAGGCCGAGCGCGGCGCGGCGGGCGTTGAGCGGCTCGCGGAACTGCGCGTTCACCCGCTGGGCGTCGAGCTCCCACCGGGCCGCGTTGTCCGCCTCCGACGGCTCCGGCCAGCCCGGCCGCGGTGGTGGCGGGTGGTGCGGTGACGGCAGGTTGACCGCCGCATACGTCGCGTAGACGTAGCGGATGCCCGCGGCTTCGGCCACCGACCGGGCGGCGACCTGCGCCAGGCCGGCCGCGACCAGCGCGTCGCATCCTTCGGCCGCCGCGGGGAGGACGTCGAACTGTGTCTCCAGCAGCTCCGCGCGGTACCGGGCGAGTTCCGCCGCCGTCGGGGGAGCCGTCGCGCTCATCAGCGCCCGCACCGGCGGCCCGGCCGGCACCGGCTCGATCCCGAGACCGGCCAGCCGGTCGGTGAACTCCTCGTCCGGCGGGGTGCACATCCGCACGTCCGCGCCGAGCGACCGGAGCTCGACCGCCAGGGCCACCAGCGGTTCGACGTCGCCCCGCGTCCCGTACGTCGACAGCAGTACTCGCGTCACCGCGATGCCCCGGCGTAGAAGCCGACCGGCATCGTGACGTCGGCGCCCGCCGCCCCGCACTCCAGCATCCACAGCGCCGCGGCCGGGCCCAGCTCCCGGCCCAGCACTCCGAGCGCGGCCGGGTCCGGCGCCACCGCGCGCGCCTGGTCCACGCCGCGCCCGAACGCGACCGGGTCCCAGCCGTGCGCGTCGCCGCCGCCGAGGGACCGCGCGCCGCCGGTCATCGCCGTGACCGGCAGCGGGCCGGGCACGTCGAGCAGGCCGTGGGTCCGCTCGCCCACCAGGACGCCCATCCAGTGTGAGCTTTCCGGGGTGGGCCGGGGACCGGTCCACCGGGGCCGCCCGTCCATGTCCGGGAGCTTCGCCGGCGAGTCGGACACCGCCCAGCGGCCCGCCCACTCCACGGCCAGCCCGGGTGCGCTGCGGGTCGCCGGGTTGTGGAACCGGGCCATGTCCCACCGGTTGCCCACCGCGACCGCGGCCAGATCGCGGCGCGGCCAGACTCGCGCCTCCCACCAGAAGCCCCACGGGAACGCCGCGGTGTGCCCCCACCACCAGTCCTCGCCCAGCTCCGGATCGGCGAGTTCGAGGGTCAGGCCGGAAAACGAGCGGACGCCGTGCGGGCTCGGGCGCTCGACCCGCGGGGTCGTCATGGCCGCGAGCGAATCCGGCCCGACCAGCCCGCGCTCGCCCCGGTCGGTGCGCAGCAGGGATTGCAGCAGCCGCGCGAAATCCGCGGCGCTGGTGTGCATCCCGACGCCCGGGTAGGCCGCGGTACGCAGCGGCGGGCTCGGCAGGCACCAGTCGCCGAACGCGGCGTAACCGGTGGCGCCCCCGGTGTTCTCGGTGCCGTCGTCGATGTGCGTGTCCCGCATCCCGGCGGCGGCGAAGACGTCCCGGTGGACGCGGGCCCGGTACGGCTCGCCGGCCAGGTGCTCGACCACGCCGCCGAGCACCCCGACCCCGAAGCTGGAGTACGAATAGGAGCCCGGAGCCGTCGCCAGCGGCCGCACTCCGCCGTACTCGACGGCGCGGCCGGTCTCGTGCCGGCGCCGGACGTAGTCGAGGATCGGCTCGGCCGGTGCCGCCGGCGCGACCGCGGTGACGATGTCGCCGGTGTAGCCGCCCTGGTGGGCGGCCAGCATGGCGGTGGTGGCGGGCGCCGCATCGGGACCGCGCAAGCCCGCGGGCAGCACCTGGTCGATCGGGGTGTCCAGTCCGGCCATCCCCGCCTCGACGAGTTGCAGGAACGCCAGGCCGGTGACGGGTTTGGTGAGCGAGCCCGCCGGCGCGACGGTGTCGGCGGTCATCGGCGTGCGCGCGGCCAGGTCGGCGAACCCGGTCGCGGCCGTGCGCAAGTCGTCGCTCGTCGCCACCGCGACGGCCACGCCGGGGGTGCCGGTGACCGCGGCCAGCCGGGGCAGGACGGTGTCCAGCGCCGCCATCACGTCGTCGAGCATGCTCATCCCTCGGTGGTGTTGTAGTTGACGATCCGCGCCACCATCCGGGCGCGGGCGCCGGAGAGGGGGCTGTCCGCGTCCCGCCGCGCCACGTCCGGCAGCCGGTGGGCCTGTGCCTCGGTGACCGCCACCATGCCCCAGAGCGCGTTGAAGCCCGCGGGGTCGGCCGGCTTTTCGGCGGCGGCCTCGACGGTCACGACGCCGTCCCCGCCGGTCACCGTCAGCGCGCCCATCTGCCGCAGCACGACGGGATCCCGCTCTTCGGCGGCCACCACGCTCCAGCCCGCGACATCGGCTTCCCGCAGCGCGGAGAGCAGGCTGTCCACGTCGCTGACGACGATGTCGGGCAGGACCAGCGCCACGGGCCCCTGCGTCAGCGGCAGCGCGCACCGGATCGCCCCGTCGAGCCCCGGTTCGGCGACGTCGTCCTGGTAGACGAAGACCAGCTGGAAGGTCCCGGCGTAGCGCGCCAGGTACTTCACCGTGTCCAGCTTGTGCGGGCCGAACACGACGACCACGCGCACGCTGAGCCCGCTCTTCACCAGCTCCACCACGGCCTCGAGGCTGCGGTCCAGCACGGTGGTCCCGGGCGCGAGGCAGTGCAGTTCTTTCGCGTAGGGCGCTCCGAACCGCGTCCCGAACCCGGCGCAGGGCAGGATGACCGAAACATCGGGGGCGTTCACCGCAGCCGCACCTCCAAGGCGACCCGGTGCCGGGCCCGCGGCAGCGGCACCCACGCCGCCTCGTCCACCGGCTCCACCTCGGGGAAGCGCTCGAACAGGCTCCGCAGCGCGACCTCCGCCTCCAGCTTCGCCAACGCGACCCCGAGGCAGAAGTGCGGCCCCCAGCCGAATCCGACGTTTCCTTCCCGGCCGCCGTGCTCGGCCTGCCACCGCACGTCCGCCGTGTGCGGGTGGGCGAACTGCGCCGGATCGCGGTTGGCCGCGCCGAGGACCGCCTGCACCGCGTCGCCCGCCTTGATCCGCACGCCACCGACCACCAGGTCCGTTGCCGCGTAACGCAGGCGGGCCAGCTGGACCGGGCCGTCCGTGCGGACCAGCTCGCGGACCGCCGCCGGCCACAGCTCGGGCTCGCGTCGCAGCAGCTCCCGCTGGCCGGGGTCGCGCATCAGCGCCAGCGCCGCGTTGGCCAGCATGTTCGCCATCGTTTCGTGGCCGGCGAGCACCAGGAACACCACGAGCGCCACGGCGTCGACGTCGGTCAGGTCGTCCTGGGCGACGACCTCGCTGAGCAGGTCGTCCCGCGGGTCGGCGCGGCGCCGGTCCACCAAGGCGTGGCAGTAGGCGAACATCTCGCCCAGCGTCGGCGTGATCCGCGCCGGGTCGCCGTCGACCAGCGCCTTGCCCCAGCGCCACCAGTCCGCCCAGTTCGCCTCGGGCACCCCGACCTGTTCGCACACCACCGCCATGGCCAGCGGGTACGCGTACTCGTCGAGCAGGTTCGCCGTTCCGGCCAGCCCGTCGAGCAGCCCGTCGACGATCTGCTGCACCCGCGGGCGCAAGGTGGCGACCCGCGCCGCGCCGAACGCGTGGCCGATGCTGCGCCGCAGCCGCGCGTGCTCGGCGCCGTCGAGGCTGAGCAGGCTCGCGCGCAGGTAGGGCAGGTGTTCGCGGGGCGTGCCCAGCGCGAGGAACGTCTCCTCCTGCGTCTGCGCGCCCTGGCCCGGCAGGCCCGCCGGGTCGTTGCGCACGGCCGGGTCCGCCAGCACCGCACGGACCTCGGCGCTGCCGGTCACCAGCCAGCCCTCCTCGCCGTTCGGCAGGCGGGCCCGGCAGACCGGCGACGCGGCGAGGATGCGGTCGTAACCGCACATCGGATCGTCGAGGACGGCCGGATCGCGGACGTCCACCACGGGTTCGGACGACATGGGACTCCTACTGTGTCGATCGTTACTAATCCGACCACAGTCACGGCCGAATGACTTTCGTAGCAACAGTTACGTGCCGCGCGGGGGTCGGCCTACTTTTGGTCGGATTAGTAAAAGACGGTGTCAGCCTTTGAGCGGGCCGCCGTTGATCGCGACGCGGTGGCCGAAGCGGGTGTGCGGGTAGTAGTCGTAGGTCGCGTGGTGCTGGACGCAGCGGTTGTCCCAGAACACCAGCGTGTTCGGCTCCCATCGCACCCGGCACGCGAGCATCGGCCGGTTCGGCACGACCGAGAACAGCAGGTCGAGCACCGCCTGGCTTTCGTCGGCCGACAGCTGCGGGATGCGCGAGGTGTAGGCCGGGTTGACGTACAGCAGCGGCCGGTCGGTTTCCGGGTGCCGCACGACGACCGGGTGCTCGCTGACCGGGGGCTCGTAGCCCTCGGGGATCTGGTGGCCGCGGAAGGCGTGTGCGCCGTCGTGGATCGCGGTGAGCCCGGCCAGCAGCTCCTTCAGCTTCGGCGACAGCATGTCGTAGGCGAGGTGCATGTTCGCGAACAGCGTGTCGCCGCCGCTGCCCGGCTCCGGCATGCGCGTGATGTGCAGCATCGAACCCAGGGACGGCTCCGCGTCGGCGGTGCCGTCGGCGTGCCAGCCGTTGCCGAAGACGTTCACCGACTCCGGGGCGGTGGCGACCTCGAGGATGTACGGGTTGCCGTGCTCGGGCGGCGGGTTCACCGGGCGCAACTCGCCGAAGCTCGCGGCCAGGCGCTGGTGGTCCTCCGGCGTGATGTCCTGGTCGCGGAACACCAGCACGTGGTGGTCCAGGAACGCCGTTTTCAGCTCGGTGAGCTGTTCTTCGGTCAGTTCCCGCGTCAGGTCCAGGCCGGTGACCTCGGCGCCGATCACCGGGGTCAGGCCCCGCACCGCCAGGGTGCGGTGGTCGCGCGGCGGCCGCGTCGTGATCCGCTTGACGGCGTCGAGTTCGTACTGCTCCATGGTTTCCTTTCCTCCTGCGGGTCTCACAGTCCGATGGCCGAGGCCACTTCGGTGACGTGCGGGGCACGCACGATGCCGTAGTGGGTGGCGGGCAGGTCGTGCCAGTGGCTCGGCTCGGGCAGCAGGGTTCGCCAGCCGTCGCGATCGGCCACGGGCAAGCCGGGGTCGGCTTCGGTGGCCAGCCAGATGTGGCTGGGGGTCGCGGTCAGGCGGGGCAGTTCGTGCCCGGCCATGCTGCGCAGGTTGGCCCGGCACGCACGGGCGAGCTGGTGCGCGTGCTCGCTCGCGGAGCCGCCGAGCTCGCGCTCGAACACCGTTTCCAGCTGCGTGTCGTCGTAGTCGGCCGCGCTCGCGCCGGGCGGCGGCGGGTCGATGAGGTGCAGCGCCCGCACCGGCTGCCCGGCCGCCTCGGCCTCGGCGGCCATACCGGTCGCGACCCAGGCCCCGAACGACCACCCGGCCAGCTGCCAGGTGCGGCCGGGCACCTGGGCCCGCAGCGCCGCGTGGTAGCGGCGGGCGCGGTCCACAATGGACCACCCGGGCGGCTCCGGGCGGCTCAGCGCCGGGTCGGCGATCACGCAGACGCCGAGTTCGGGCGGCAGGGCCTCGACGAGCGGGCGGTAGGCGTGGACGTCCCCGCCGACCGGGTGCACGAGGCAGACGGCTTCCGGCGTCGTCCCTTCCCGCCAGACCTGCACCACCACTTCACCGGTGTCGGCGGCGTTGTCGAGCTTGGCCAGCAACGCCGACATCGTCACCTCCGGGCCGAGCCAGGCGAGATCGAGGTCGACGCCGTACAGGCGTTTCACCGACTCGACGACGTCCAGCAGGGTCAGGGAGTCGGCGCCGAGGTCGTAGAGCGGGACGTCCGGGTCGAGTTCGGCGACGCCCAGGAGGGCGCGGACTTCCTCGGTCAGGTCCGCTTCGGCCGGTTCCGCCGCCGGCGTGGTGTCCCGTTCGCGTTCGTGGAAGGCGCGGGCGGCGTCGAGGCCGGTCGTCGCGACCAGGAGCTGCGGGAGGCCGGACCCCAGCGCGCGGGCGAAGGTGCGCCGGCCTTCGTCGTCGCTCAGGCCGACGGCCAGGTGGGCCTGGTGCCGGGCGTCGGTTTCCAGGGCCGTGACGGCCATGCCGCTGTCCCGCCAGACGTCCCAGGCGATGGCGAGCCGGGCGGTCGGGCCGTCGCGGTGGGCGAGCGCGTCGAGGAACCCGTTGGCGGCGGCGTAGTCGAGCTGGCCGGTCCCGCCGAACTGCGCGGACAGCGACGAGCAGTAGACGGCGAACCGCGGCCGGTGGCGTTCGATGAGCTCTTCCACGAGCAGGGCACCGGCGAGTTTGACGTCCTGGGTGCCGTCGCCGCGGGTGGCGATCAGGGCGCCGGCCGGTGACCCGGCGGCGTGGACGATCCCGGTGAGCGGACCGGGGATCTCGTCGGCGGTCACCTTCGTGAGGTCGGCGGCGAGGAGGTCGACGCGGTCGGCCCACGGTTTGAGCGCCTCGGGCAGGTGCGGGTGGCGCGCGAGCAGGATGACGCGGCCGGTGGTGCGGGCCAGCAGCTCTTCGGCGACTGTGGCGCCGATGCCGCCGGTCCCGCCGAGGACGAGGTGGGTCCCGTCGTGCCCGAGGGACTCGCCGGCGGTGACCGGAGTGCTGTCCTGGACCCACCAGAACCCGTTCCGGAGGGCGACCCGCTCGGGTGGGGGCGGCCCGGTGAGGAGGTCGGCGGTCCGGTCGAAGTCCGGGAGGTCCAGGTCGATCCAGTGCCCGGGGAGGCCGCTTTCCTGCGGGCCCACGGCGGTGATCCCGGCGAGCAGCCCGGCTTCGGGACGCGTGACGGCGCTGTTCGCGGGCGCGGCGCCGGCGGAGACCCACCACGTCCTGAGTGGACGGTCGTGGGCGGCGCGCAGGAGCGCGGCCGGGGTGTCGAGGCAGGCCCATTTCGCCTGCTCCAGTGACTTTTCGCCGACGGGTCCGCTGATGCCGAGCGGCAGGGTGTGGAGCCAGTCGATTCCGGTTTCCGGCAGGGCGGCCAGCACTTCCCGCAGGTGCGCGCTGTCGGCGGGGTCGGCCTCGAAGGTGTCGGTGCCGCGGCGGGCGAAGCGGTCCGCCGCGTGAACCCGCACGACGCGCGGGTAGGCGGCGTCGAGGGCCGGAGCGGTCAGCGGGCCTTCGCCGGAGATGACGAGGATGCGATCGGCCGCCGCCGCCGTGGCCGCCGCCCGGCGAAGACGTACCCAAGTGGGCTGGTGTAGCCACTCGCTTTCGGGCCGTCGCGCGACCGCGGCTTTCCGGGGGAAGTCGAAGTCCCGCGCGTCGAAGGCAGGCGGCGGAAAATCCCACGGCGCGGGCGCGGCGGACCGTCCCCAGTCGACAAAGCCCCCGGCCAGCCAGTCTTCCGCGGCCGGTCGTGAGTGGTAATGAGGGTTAGAACCCGAATTACCACTCACGACAGCGGGGGCGGGCACTTCGCGGGGTTCTGCCGTGCGCAGGTACTCGACGGCCGTGGCCGCGTCTGCGCAGGGGGCCGCCAGGCGCCAGCGGGCGGCCGGGCGGCCCGACTGCAGGTGCCGGAGTACGTCCACATAGGACGATGGGTGCGCCGACAGGTACTCGGCCACCCGGGCCGCCTCCAAACGCAGCGCGGCCGGGCTGCGGGCCGAGAGCACCAGGCACCGCACCGGCTCCGGGCGTGACGGCGGCACCGGGCGCACCGACTCCAGCACCACGTGGGCGTTCGTCCCGCCGATGCCGAAGCTGCTCACACCCGCCACCCGCGGCCCCGGCGGCCACGGCTCCGCCTGCGTCGGCACCCGGAACGGCCCGAGCTCCAGCGCCGGGTTGGGCGCCCGGAAATCCACCGTCGGCGGCACGACCCCGTGGTGCACCGCCAGCGTCGCGCGGATCAAGCCCACCACCCCGGCCGCCGCGCCCAGGTGGCCGAGCTGGCTCTTCACCGAGGAAAGCGCGCACGCCGAAACGTCGGGCATGGCCTCGCGCAGGGCCGCCACCTCGATCGGGTCGCCCAGGCGGGTTCCCGTTCCGTGCGTTTCCACGTACCCCACGTCCGCGCCCGAGCGGCCGGCCCGCCGGAGCGCGGCCTGAATGGCCGAGCGCTGCCCGGCCGGGGACGGTGCGGTGTACCCCTGCTTCACCGCGCCGTCGTTGGTCAGGGCCGAACCGGTGAGCACCGAATACACCGTGTCGCCGTCACGACGGGCCGCCGAGAGCGGCTTCAGCACCACCACGCCGACGCCGCTCCCACCCACCGTGCCGTCCGCGTCGTCGCTGAACGGGCGGCAGTGCCCGTCCGGCGAAAAGATGTGCTGCGGCCGGTAGCGGTAGCCCGCCGCGAGGGTGACGTCGACGAGCACGCCGCCCGCCAGCATCACCTCCGCCTCGCCGGCGCGCAGCATCGCCGCCGCCTGGTGGACCGCGACCAGCGAACTCGAGCACGCCGTCTGGGTCGTCAGCGCGGGACCCGTCAGGTCGAGGTGGTAGGCGACCTTCGTCGCCAGGAAGTCCTTCTCGTGATGCAGGGCCAGCTGGAAGCCGTCCGGCAGGGCCGCCGGGTCGGCCTCGCGCAGCAGCTGCTGGAAGTACGTGTTCTCGCCGCAGCCCGCGATCAGCCCGACGCCGGCCCCCGACGTGATCCCGGCGTGCGCCAACGCCTCCACACACGCCATCAGCAACTGCCGCTGCTGCGGGTCCATCAGCGCCGCGTCGCGGTGGCTGATCCCGAAGTGCTCCGGGTCGAACGCCAAGGGATCGGCCAGCAGGCTGCGCGCACCGACCAGGCCGTCCGCCGCCGGGAACTCCTCGATCCCCCGGCGGCCCGAGACGACCAGGTCCCAGAACGCCGCCAAGTCCCGTGCGCCGGGCAGCCGCACCGCCATGCCGACGACCGCGACCGGCTCGTCGGCGGCACCCCGGGCGGCGACCCGCGCCGGAGCCGTGGCGCTTTCCAGGTGCCGCGTCAGGGCCCGGAGCGTGACGTGCTCGAACAGGTCCGCCACGGTGAACCGGTAGCCGGCTTCCGCGCAGCGCAGGTGGAACCGCATCAGCGCCAGCGAGCCGGCGCCGGCGGCGAAGAACGTCTCGTCCGGACCGATCGGTGCCCCGGTCACCTCCTCGAACAGCGCCGCCAGCTCGCTCGGCGGGCGGTCGGCCGTCCGGTGGAGATCCGTCCCGGCCACCCGGGCCGTGGCGTCCCGGTCCAGTTTCCCGCTCGGCGTGCGCGGCAGGGCGTCGACGACGCGGAAGCGGTCCACCCGCGCGTGCGGCGGCAGCAGCGGCACCAGGAAGTCCGCCAGTTCCGCGGCGGACGGCGTCCGGCGGCACTCCAGGAACGCGCTCAGCCGGCCGTTTTCGATCACGACGACCGCGTTGACGACGTCCGGGTGCCGCAGCAGCGCCGCCTCGACCTGCCCGAGTTCGAGGCGGTGGCCGCTGAGCTTGACCTGGCGGTCGGCCCGGCCGTCGAAGTGCAGCAGCCCGGCGCGGTCGAAGTGCGCGAGGTCGCCGGTGCGGTAGTACAGCTCCGGCAGTTCGGCGAACTTCTCCGGAGCCGCTTCGCCGAGGTAGCACCGGTTCGACGGAAGACCGCCGATGAGCAGCTCGCCGACCTGCCCCGGCGGCAGGGGCGCGCCCGCCGCGTCGGCGACCCGCAGGACCGCGTTCGCCACCGGACGGCCGATGGCCGGACGATCGGGCCACCGCGCCGGATCGCCGTCGAGGGTCAGTGCGCTGACGACGTGGGTCTCGGTCGGCCCGTAGTGGTTGTGCAGGCGCGCGCCGGGCAGCCCGGCGAACCACCGGCGGATCGCCGGCGTGCACACCAGCTGCTCGCCCGCGGTGAGCACGTCCCGCAGCCGCGCCGGGTACCGCCCGAGCCGGACGCCGTGCTCGGCGAGCAGCTGCAGGGCGACGTAGGGCAGGAAGATCCGCTCGATCCCGGCGGTGTCCAGCTGGTCCAGCAGCGCCGGCACGTCGTGGCGCCATTCCGGGCGGATCAGGTGCAGCCGCCCGCCGCCGCACAGCGTCGTGAAGATCTCCTGGAAGGACACGTCGAACGACAGCATCGAGAACTGCTGCGTCGCCGCGGGCGGCGCGTCCTGCCACTGCAGCAGGTTGGCCAGTGTGCGGTCCGGGACGCGCACGCCCTTCGGCACACCGGTCGAGCCCGAGGTGAACAGCGTGTACAGCGGCCGTCCGGCGTGCCGGGCCGGGACGTCCGGCACCGGCCCGCCGGTGAGCGTGACGGACCGCCGTTCGACGTCCGTGCCGAACGTTTCCCCCGGCGCGAGCAGGAGCAACCGCGGCCGGACGCGATCGAGCATGGCGTGCAGCAGTTCCGGCGGGTACGCGGGATCCAGGGGGACGGCGGTGATGTTCAGCCGGGCCAGGGCGAGGAGCGCGACGACGTGCTCGGCCGACGGCCGGAAGTACAGCGCGATGTCCGTGGCGTCCGCGGGCAGGGTGGCGGCGAGCCGGGCCGCGTGCGCGTCCAGTTCGGCGTAGGTCAGCGTCGTGTCGCCGGTCAGCGCCGGCGCGTCAGGCGTCCGCGCGACCTGACGCGCGAAGCCGTCCGCGACGGTTTCCCACGTCGGTTCCGTGGTGGCACCCCGGCCGTGGTCGCGGTGGTCCGGAGTCCGGGCGTCCCCGTGCAACGCACGGTCGAAGACTTCGCCGAGGGCGGTCGCCTCGGCTTCGGTGAAGTGGCCTTCGCCGTACTCCCACAGGCAGTCGAAGCCGTCGGTGCGTTCCACCACCGACAACGTGAGCGCGCACTTCGCCTCGGCCGCCTCGATCCACTGTGGACTGATCGAGCAGCCGGGCCGCCGCAGCGCCGCGAAGTCGGTGTTCTCCAGCACGAACAGGTAGTCGAAGGCCGCGTGGCCCGGGTCGAGATCGGCGAACGCGACGTCCTGCTGGTCCAGCGCCGCACCCGCCGCCTCGCCGAGCCGGCGAAGCTGGCTGTCCAGGTCTTCACCCGGGTCGATCGCCAGCGGCAGCCGCACGGTGTTGGCGAACATCCCGACACTGTCTTCGAACGCCCGCACCGGCCGGTTCGCCACCGGCGCGGCGATCCGGGGCCGGGCCCGCCCGGTCACCGCGTACAGGCTCCACGCGAACACGCCGAGCAGGAGCTGGAACCGGGTCAGGCCCAGCTCACCGGCCCACTCGTCGACGCGCTCGCGTCCGATGCGAGTCGTGTGCAGGCGCCCGGCCAGGGACGCTTCGCCGAGGGGCTCGGCGTCGTCGAAGCGGTCGGTCAACTGGGCTCGGTAGCCGGGGGAGGCGAACCACCGGGACTGCCACGCGGCGAAGTCGAGCGGCGTGTGCGCGCCGGGCCGCGGTTCGGCGCCGGACAGTTCCCGGAACAGGATGTTGAGCGACCAGCCGTCGACCGCGATGTGGTGCAGGCACAGCAGGAACGTGCCATCGGGTCGCCACGCGGCGCGCAGCAGCCGGCCGGAGGCCAGGTCGAACGGCGCGGTGAAGAAGTCGCCGGCCGGCTCGGTCCACGGGTCGTAGGGCGCCTTCGCGACCTGCCGCAAGCCGCCGGGCGTGGCCTCGAACGCGGTGCGCAGCGCCGGGTGCCGCGCGACCAGGGCACGCACGTCCCGGCGCAGCGCGTCGACGTCGGGAGCGCCGGTGACCTGGAACGCGAGCGGCACGTGGTAGGCCGTGGAAGCAGGATTCCGGTGCTGCAGCAGCCAAAGCCGTTGCTGCTCGCTGGTGGCCGGGGCCGCCGCCGCGGTCGTCGGCGGGCCCGGCTCCAGGTAGGCCGCCCGCCCGGCCGCGGAGACGGCCGCGGCGAGCTCGGCGAACGTCCCGCGTTGCACGACCGAAGGCGCGAGGTCCGCGCCCCAGCGTTCCCGGATCGCGAAGCGCAGCCGCAGCGCCTTCAGCGAGTCGCCCCCGGACCGCAGCCACGTGTCGCCGGGACGAAGGTCCGGGAGGTCGAGCGTCTCGGACACGACGTCCAGGACTTCGCGCTCCCACGCGGTCGCCCGGCCGCCGGTCTCCGGTCGCCACGGCGGGAGACCGGCGGCCAGCAACGCGGCTTCGTCGACCTTCCCGTTCGCGTTCCGGGGCAGCTCACCGACGCGGAACACGTGGTGCGGCCGCATGTAGGCCGGCACGGTCGCGGCCAGGTGCGCTTCGAACGCGTCGTAGGAAAGGTCTCCCGCCACGACGAAGGCGAGCAACTCGGCCGTGGCCGCGCGGCGCACGGCCACGTGGACCTGCCGGACCTCCGGGTGGCCCAGGAGCCGCTGCTCCAGCTCGCCCGGTTCGATCCGGAACCCGCGGACCTTGACCTGCCGGTCGGTGCGTCCGACGTAGGCGTACCGCCCGCCCGGGAGCACGCGCACCAGGTCGCCGGTGCGGTAGAACCGCGCACGGCCCTCGTCCAGCCACGGCAGCCGGACGAACCGCTGCCCGGTCTCCGCGGGCAGGCCGCGGTAGCCGAGCGCGACGCCGGCCCCGGAGAGGTACAGCTCGGCGACCTCGCCTTCGGCGGCCACGCGCTCGTCCGCCGTCACCGCGACCGCGCCGGTACCCGGCAGCGGACGGCCGATCGGCACGACGTCGCCGTCGAAGCCGCGCGGGATGGCGTAACTGAGCGCGAACGTCGTCGTCTCGGTCGGGCCGTAGCCGTTCTGCAGCCGTGTCGGCGCGTCCGGGTTGGCGCGGTACCAGCGGCGGATCAGCGGGGCGTTGAGCTGCTCGCCGCCGATGACGACCCGGCGCACGGTGGCGAAGCTGCCCGGCACGGTCTCGGCGACCGCGTTGAACAGCGTCGCGGTGACGAACATCGTGTCGACGCGCTCGCGGACCAGCGCGTCGGCGAACGCCTGCGGGTCACGCACGGTGTCGTCGTCGAGGATCACGCAGGTGCCGCCGGTCAGCAGCGGCACCCACACCTCGAAGCTGATCGCGTCGAACGCGGGGTTGGCCAGGCAGGCGAACCGGGTGCCGATGTCGAGCCAGCCGGGTTCGGCCAGGCGCAGGATCCCGGCGTCACGGACCTCGACACCCTTGGGTCGCCCGGTCGTGCCGGAGGTGGCGAAGAGGAACGACGCCGGTGCGGGCTCCGCGGGGATCCCGGCGTCGGCCGGCGTCGAAGCCGGCAGCTCGGCTTCGATCACCGCGACCGCACCCGCGTCGGCGAGGATGACGTCGCGGCGCGCGGGTGGGCTCTGCCGGTCCAGCGGCACGACCTGGCCGCCGAGGCGCAGCACGCCCAGCATGGCCTGCACCAGCTCCAGCGAGCGCGGCAAGCCGACGGCGACCGCGTCACCCGGGCGGATCCCGCGCTGCGTCAGGGCTTCCGCGACGGCGGCGGCACCCGCGTTCAGCTCGGCGTAGGTGAGGTGGCGGTCGCCGTCGGACACGGCGAGGGCGTCCGGGTGCCGCAGCGCCCGGTCGTGGATGCGGCGGGCGATCGACGTCATCGGGCCGCCAGTTCGGCGGTGATGAGCTTGGCCACCAGCGGCAGCGCGTCGCTTTCGAGCATGTCCCAGTGGCCGCAGTCCGCGGGCACGACCTCGAACTCGCCGCGGGCGCGGCGGCGCCAGAACTCGGCGCTGCCGGGGACGGTGTCCTCGCCGACGGCCTGCACGAAGACTACTCGCGCCGCCGTCTCGCCGGGGTCGTGCTCGCGTGCGGTCAGCCGGTTGTGGTTGTACGTGCGGTGGTAACGCTCGATCTGCGCATCCTCGATTCCGGGGTACATCCCGTTGAAGCGGACCAGTTTCTCGCGGAACTCGGCCGCCGGCACCGGTTCGATCGCCGCTTTCGCGGCCGGGTCGTCGGTGGCGGTGGTGTCGAGCAGGACGACGCTGACGCGCGGATGGTGCTCCGCGAGCCGGCGGCCCATCTCGTAGGCGACCAAACCGCCGTAGGAGAGTCCACAAAGGACCATGGTCTCGTCCGGTCGCGGGCCGACGAGCCGCAAGTACGTCTCGGCCATCGCCTCGACGCTGGGCAGCGGCTCCTCTCCGGCGTTGAGCCCGGGGGACTGGATGCCGAGAACTCCGGCCTCCGCGGGCAAGGCGGCGCTGAGCGGCAGGTAGCAGAACGCCGTCCCGCCCGCCGGGTGCACGCAGACGACCCGGGCCTCGCCGTCGCCGCGGCGGAATTCGATCAGGCTGCCGGTCTCCGGTGGGCGATCGGCACGCAGCAGCGCGGCCTGCGCCTCGATGGTCGGGTGCAGGATGACGTCCCGGATCGGCAGCTCGCGGCCGAACTCCGCGCCGATCGCGTGGGCCAGCTTGATCGCCGAGATCGAGGTGCCGCCGACGTCGAAGAAGCCGTCCGAGACGCCGATCGCGGGGTGCAGCAGCAGGTCTCGCCAGATCCGCAGCAACGCCAGCTCGACGTGGTCGCGCGGGGCGGCGGTGTTGACCGCTGCGGGTGCGCTCGCCCGGGCGTGCGCCAGCACGGCGGCGCGGTCGAGCTTGCCGCTGCGGCTCAAGGGGAGCCGGTCGAACTCGGCGAACACCGACGGGATCATGTAGTCCGGCAGCCGGCCGGCCAGCGCGGCCCGCCACTCGTGCGGGGTCCGGCCACCGCCGCCCGCGACGCCGGCGACGAGGCGCGGCTCGCCTTCGCGGTCCACCAGCACGGCGGCCTCCCGGACGCCGGGGACGGCCAGCAGGGCGGTGGTCACCTCGCCGGGTTCGATGCGGAAGCCGCGCAGCTTGATCTGGTCGTCGCGACGGCCGGCGTACTCGGCTTCGCCGCCGGGCAGCCACCGGGCCAGGTCCCCGGTGCGGTACATGCGCTCGCCGGGCGTGAACGGGTCCGCCACGAACCGCTCGGCGGTCAGCCCGGGCCGGTTCAGGTAGCCGCGGGCCAGGCAGTCGCCGGCGAGGAACACTTCGCCCACGACACCCGGTGGGACCGGGCGCAGCCGCTCGTCCAGCAGGTACAGCCGCGAGCCGGGGAGCGGCCGTCCGATCGGGGCCGGGCGGTCCCGTGGCTGCGGGTCGACGTGCGCGGTGGCGTAGAGCGTCGCTTCGGTCGGCCCGTAGCCGAAACAGATCCGCAGGCCCGGCAAGGCGGCGGCGAACCGGGCGAGGGCGGCGTCGGTCAGCGGTTCGACGCCGGTCAGCACTTGCCGCAGGGCGAGCCCGTGGACGCGCGCGGGGTCTTCGTCGATCCACCGGACGTAGGCGGGTGGCAGGAAGGCCTGGACCACTTGGTGCTCGCGCAGCCACGCCATCAGCGCCGCCGGATCGGGCCGGACGTCCTCGGGTACGACGTGCAGCACGGCGCCGGTGGTCAGGGGCAGCAGTAGTTCGTGCACCGAGGCGTCGAAGCCGATGCTCGACCACGCCGACGTCGCTTCGCCGGGCGTCGCGCCGAAGCGGTCGAGCCACTGGTCGAAGAGGGCGAGGACGCTGTGGTGGGTGACGGCGACTCCCTTCGGGCGTCCGGTCGACCCCGATGTGTAGATCACGTAGGCGGTCTCGCCGGGCTCGGCCGGGACCGGTCTCCGGGTCTCGTCGCCTGCGGCCTCGAGTTCGCCGATGTCGCCGATGTCGCCGATGTCGTCGCCGAGGACCAGCACCGGGCGTGCGTCCTCGACCATCGCCGCCCGCCGGGCGGCCGGCTGGGCCGGATCGAGCGGGAGGTAGGCGGCCCCGGTCTTCAGCACGGCCAGCATGGCGGTGACCAGCTCCGCCGACCGTCCACTGAGGACGCCCACCACCTGCCCGCGGCCGGCTCCGCGTGCCCGCAGGGCGTTCGCCAGCTTCGTGCTGCGCCGGTCGAGTTCGCCGTAGGTGCGCGTCCGGCCGTCGCAGACCAGCGCGGGGGCGTCCGGGGTGGCGTCGGCGTGGGCGGTGAACCGGTCGACGAGCCCGCCGGGACGCCGGTTCGGCCGCGGACCGGTGCTCCAGGAAGTGAGGATCTCGCGACGTTCGGCGTCGTCGAGCAGCTCGTAACTCGCGATGGCCGCGTCGGGCCGTGCGGCCAGCTGGTCCAGCAGCCGGACGAGGTAGTGGGCGTACCGCTCGGCGGTCGGGTGGTCGAACAGGGCGACGGCGTAGTCGAGGTGTCCAAGAACGTCGCCGCCGTCGCCGGCTTCGTCGGCGAGGCCGAGCGCGAGGTCGAACTTCGCGGGCGCGTGCTCGACGTCGAGGGGCTCGACGGTCACACCCGGCAGCTCGAGGAGGTCGTGCTGGGTCGGCACCCAGGCGAACATCGTCTGGAACAGCGGGGTGTGCGCCGGGCTGCGCGGCGGGTTCACCAGCTCGACGACCCGTTCGAACGGCAGCTCGGCGTGCTCGATCGCGCCCCGCAGGGCCGCGCGGACCTCCTTGAGCAGGACGGCACCGGTCCGGGAGCCGGCCAGGTCGGCGCGCACGGCCAGGGTGTTGACGAAGAACCCGAGCGTGCCGGGGTACTCGCCGGCGGTCCCGCGGTTCGCGGTGGGGACGCCGACAACGATGTCAGTTTGCGCGGAAAGCCGGGATAGCAGGAGAGACCAGCAGGTCAGGATGGTGGAGTAGAGCGTGACCCCGTGCTCGCGCGCCACCGCCTTGAGCCGCGCGGTGAGGTCCGGCCCGAGGGAGACGGGCACCCGCGCGCCCCGGAAGTCCTGCCGGGCCGGGCGCGGCCGGTCGGCGGGCAGTTCCAGTACCGGCGGGACGCCGTCGAGCCGCTCCCGCCAGTAGGTTTCGTGCGTTGCCGGGCCGTCGCCGGCCAGCCACTCCCGCTGCGCCAGGGAGTGTTCTCGGTACGGCCGTGCGGGCGGCAGCTCAGCTGTCTCGCCGCTCAGCTGAGCGGCGTAGAGGAGGCCGAGTTCGCGCAGCAGCAGCGTGCGGGACCAGCCGTCGAAGACGACGTGGTGCACGGTGATCAGCAGGACGTGGTGCTCGTCGGCGTCCCGGAACTGTCGGTGCTCCCCGGTAGCGTGGAAACCGGGGGGCGGCGCCCCAGCCTCGACCACCAGCCGAGCCCGGGCCAGCGGCGCCCGCGTCAGGTCGAACGGCTCGAACGCCTCCGCCCGCCGCAGCTCGGCCGCGTCGCCGGGCCGCCCGGCGACTTCGGTGACCACGCACGGAAACCCGTGACCGGCGGGTTCGACGACCTGCACCGGCCGGCCGTCCTCGACGACGATCCGGGTCCGCAGGGCTTCGTGCCGGTCGGCGAGGGCGTCGAAGGCCCGGTGCAGCGCCTCGCGGTCCACCGGTCCCCGCAGGGCGAAGGCCATGGTCTCGTTGTAGGCCGGTCCCGCGCCGTCCAGCTGGGAAACGGTCCAAAGACGCTGCTGGCCGGACGACAGCGGGGCGGACACGCGCATGGACAGCCTTTCCAGGCGGGGGCGGGCGCACCGGTACCGCTTTGTGCCGTCGCAGCCGAGTCGGGGAAACGCTCTCTGTCTGTCGCGCCAGTTAACACCACACCATCGGGTGAAGACGAGGGGTGACAAAAGTCTGCCCGGAAGTCCCTTCGCGGATGGCCGAGGGGCGTGGGGGCGGTCGCGAACGTCTTGAATGAGTCATTCAGGACCTCGGACGTCCTGAATGACTCATTCAAGACGTTTCGAACCCGCGAGCCGGGGGAGTCACCAGGCCGGCGTGAACTTCACCGGCAGCGCCGCCAGTCCGCGGAACAGCGGCGACGGCCGCCAGGCCAGTGCGTCGGCCGGCACCGCCAGCCCGACGTCCGGGAGCCGGTCGAGCAGGACCTCGATCGCCGCCTCGGCGATGACCTTGGCGATCTCCTGGGCGGCGTACGGGCACCGGTGTTCGCCGTGGCTGAACGACAGGTACGCCTGGTTGCCGGTCGAGGCCTGCGGGACCGGCCGGACGAGCGGGTCCTGGTTGGCCGCGGCGAGCCCGAGGATCAGCAGGTCGCCCTTGCGGATCTGGCTGCCGCCCAGCCGGAGGTCGTGGACGGCGAACCGGCCCGGGAAGTTCTGGGTCGGCGTGTCCTCCCAGAGCACCTCGTTCAACGCCTGGCCGACGCTCCGGCGGCCGCCGGACAGGGTCATCGCGAAGCGGTCGTCGGTGAGCATCAGCCGCAGGGTGTTGCCGATCCAGTACGCGGTGGGCAGCTGGCCCGCGTTCATCAGGTGGAGCAGGTCCTCGGTGATCTCTTCGTCGGCGAGCGCGGCGGGGTGGGCCAGCAGCCGCGACGTGACGTCCGGCCCGGGCTCGCGTCGTTTGGCCTCGACCATGCTCCGCACCTTGTCCCGGACGCGCGCGTAGGCCTCGTTCGCGCCCTCGCCGGCGGCGTGCGTCTGGTAGACGTCGCGGACCAGGTCGGCGGTCTCCGCCTCCGGCACGCCGATCATCCGGGCGACGACGGGCAGCGGGATCCCGTCGGCGTACTGGGTGATCAGGTCGGCCTCGCCGCTCCCGGCGAAGGCGTCGATGAGCTGGTCGGCCACCTGCTGGGCCCGCGCACCCAGGTCGAACTGGTCGACGGCGCCGAGTGCCTCGTCGAGCGCCCCGGCCCGCCGCCGGTGCTCGGCGCCCTCGGCGAACATCATCGTGGGCTGGTGGGCCAGCAGCGGGAGCAGGGGCCAGTCGGGCGGGACGCGGTCCCAGGCGTTCCAGCGCCGGGAGTCGCGCCCGAAGACCTCCGGATTGCTCACGACGTACTGCACCTCGCGGTAGCCCAGTACCAGCCACGCCGGCACGTCGCCGTCGAGCAGGACCGGGGCCACCGGCCCGTGCGTGCGCCGCAGCTCCGCGTAGAGATCGGCGGACGTCTGCTGGAACCGCGGCCCGGACAACGGCGTGGCGAGTGCGGGCTGAGGGGTGCTCATGACGTGGTCTCCCGGGCGGCGGACAAGGCGAAGAGGTGGTGGACGAGGGAGAGCAGGACGGTCTTGCTGGAATCGCGCCGGCGGGCGTCGCAGTCGATCAGCGGCACGTCGGCGGACAGGTCCAGAGCCTGGCGCACCTGGTCCAGGGAGTGCTGCGGCTCGCCGAAGTTGTTGCGCGCGACGATGAACGGCGTCCCGTGGTGTTCGAGGCGGTCGATGGAGTACCAGGAGTCGGCCAGCCGGTGGGTGTCCACCAGCACGACGGCGCCCAGCGTCCCGGCGAACAGCCGATCCCAGAGGAACCAGAACCGTTCCTGGCCCGGTGCGCCGAACAGGTACAACACCATCTGCTCGTTCAGGCTGATCCGCCCGAAGTCGAACGCGACCGTGGTGGTGGTCTTCCCGGGCGAGGCGCCGTCGTCGATCCCGACGCCCGCCTGCGTCATGGTTTCCTCGGTGCTCAGGGGGCGGATTTCGCTGACCGAACGGACCATGGTCGTCTTGCCGACGCCGAACCCGCCGACGATCACGATCTTCAGCCCGTCCCTGGCGGTGCTCGGCAGCGGAGTACGGACGTCCTGGTCAGAGTTTCTGCAGTCCAACGAGTACCTGCTTCAGGGTTTCGAGATCGGGCAGATCGGTGTCCACGGGAGCCGAGGACGGGTGGCGGGCAGTGATCCGGCCGGTGTCGAGCAGGTCGCACAACAGGATCTTCACGACGCTCACCGGAAGGCCCAGCTCCGAGGAGACCTCCACCAGCGCCGTCGGGTGCCGGCACAGGCGAAGGATCTTGACGTGCTCGGACTGCATGCCCGGGACCGGATCGCCTTCGCTCACGATCAGCGTCACCAGGTCCAGTGCGCTCTCGTTCGCGCGGCTGCGCCCACCGGTGACGGTGTACAACCGGTCCGGGTCTTCGCGGTGGAGGTGTTCCCGGGTCATGTCATCCGGCCGCGGTGGGCTGCGGCTGATCGTGCCGCGGCTGAGGGCGGGCCGGGGCGGTCAGGTACTCGCCGATCTGCTCGACGAGCTCGTTCATGTTGTGGCCGATCAGGCCCACGTCCGCGTCGTCGGCGGCGATCACGGCGAGGTGGGCGCCTTCGCCGGCTTCCACGATGAACAGCATCCCGCCGTGGAACTCCGTCATCGACTGGCGCACGCCGCCGGTGCCGTCGCCGAACTCGATGGACGTGCCGTACGCCAGGCTCTGGATGCCGGAGGCGATGGCGGCCAGCTGGTCGGCCTGGTCGATCGTGAGCCCGCGGGTGTGGCAGAGCTTGAGGCCGTCCTTGGACAGCACCAGGGCGTGCCGCGTGCCCGGCGTCTTGCTCCGGAGGTTCTCCAGCAGCCAGTCGAGATCGTGATCCGTGGTGTTCATCGGCTGTCCTCCGAGGCAGCAGAAGGGCGGGTTCCCCGGCCGGCCGCGTGGAACGCGCTGAACCGCGCGCCGGCGTCGGCACGGGCCGGTGCGGGCTTCGCCGCCGGCGGTGGCGCTGCCTTGGGCGCGGCCGCCAATGTCTGCCCGCGGCGCCGCTGCGGCAGCCCGGACAGCTCACCCTCCACTGTGGACGCAGGTGCGGCGGGTGCCGCTTCGGCGGGCTGGGTGCGCACCGCCGCCGGGCTCGGCGTGACCGGCGGAGCCTCCGGCTCGGACTGGGTGATCAAGGTCCGGGGGATCATCACCACCACTCCGGTGCCGCCCCGCGCGGACGGCCTGAAGTGCACGCTCAGGCCGTGCTTGCGCGCCAGGCACCCGACCACCGCCAGGCCCAGCCGGGTCCCGGACAGCGTGGTGAGGTCCAGCGGCTCGGCGGAAACCGCCCGCAGGGCCCGCTCCAGTGCCGCGGGGCCCATGACGAGGCCGCTGTCCTCGATCGTGACCACCACCCCCGCCTGCACCTCCTCCACGTACACGTGCACGTCCTCCGACGGAGGGGAGAAGCTGGTGGCGTTGTCCATCAGTTCGGCCAGTGCGTGCATGACGCCTTCCGCGGCGTACCCGGCGACCGCGACGGTGCTGGTCGAGTGCGTCCGCACCCGCTGGTAGGCGCTGATGCGCCCCATCGCCCCGCGCAGGATGCTTTCCATCACGATCGGCTTGGTCCAGCGCCGGCCGGACCGCGCGCCGGTCAGGACCGCGATGCTGTCCGCCAGGCGGCCCGCCTGCGCGGTGCTGTGGTCCAGTTCGAGCAGGTCGCCGAGGACGTTCTCGTCGTAGCGGCCTTCCATTTCCCGCAGGTCGGCCAGCATGCTGGTGGCCAGCGCCTGGACGCGGCCGGCGGCGTTGGCGCAGGCCGCCATCGTGGCCGCGCGCATCCGTTCGCTCCGGCCGATCTCCTGCGCGACCGTCGCCAGCAGCTGCCGGTGGGCACCGTCGACCGAGTCCGGCACTTCGGCGAGTGCGGTGTCCACCGACGCTCCGTCGCGCACCCGCCGGACCACCGCGGGCAGCGTCTCGCCGGCAAGCCGAGCGACCTGTGCGTCCAGCGCCGTGATCCGGTTTCGGTGTCGGCGCGCGGCCTGCGCGCAGTACGCGGCGACGGTGACCGCCGCACACACCAGCACCGCCGCCACTCCGCCGTACCAGGCCACGACCATCCGGTCCGCCCCGGGCACCCCGGCCGTCATCCACCACCACAGCCCGCCGGTGACGACTGCGGCGGCCGGCAGAACGTAGCGGGCGGGTAAGTGCACTGACATCGATCAGGTCCTCGCGGGCGGTCGGAAACAGGACAACGGCGCGCGGCACCCGGATATCGGGCTGCGCCGGGGTTTCAGCGGGATTCGGGGAAAGGGCACGCGGGAGCGTCGCCAGGGCGAGGACGACCCTAGCGCCGATCTTTCCCGTCCGTAAGAGTCAATCTGCACTGGCACAACTTCGCGGGCAGCCGATGTTTCAAGTCAATTCCCCACGGATCGGGAGTGCCTATCGGAAAATGGCCGGGGAATGGGGGGACCACCGCAACCCCGGTTCAGCACCCGGAACCGGTTCGACGACGCACACGATGGCGGCGTAACTTTCACGTCCCGCGCGATCGCGTCGCCGCGTGCCGGAGACCGGATGGGCTTGGCGAAGTTCGCAGATTCCCTTGTGTGGCAAGCTCTGCATGATGTTCGCTCGGGTCGGCCGTGGATCGGGGGGCGGTCGGCGCGACCGGCGGGCGCACGACGTCGTTGACCTGCCGACGGCCGGGTTCGTACTATCCTGGCGAACCGAGTTAGCGAACCGGTTCGACGCCGAAGGCCGCCTTCCCGCTCCCCATGGAGAGGACACCGATGTCCAGCTCACCGCACCAGGTCGCGAACCGGCCGCTCGCTCTGCTCGTCGTCCTGATCGCCGTGCTGGCGGGCGTTCTGGCGCCCGCGGAACGCGCGCACGCGGCGGCGAACTCGTTCACCCTCGGCGTCACGCGCACCGACACCGCCGGCCGCGCGCTGCAGCTGCACGGCCTGGGCATCGTCCGCGTCGGGACCACCTGGTACGGCTTCGGCGAAGACAAGACCGGCCAGACCACGGCGAACACCGCGTTCCAGGACATCCCCTGCTACACCTCCACCGATCTGGCGAACTGGACCTACCAGGGGATCGCGCTGGCGAAACAGGCCAGTGGCGACCTCGGGCCGAACCGCATCGTCGAACGGCCCAAGGTCATCTACAACGCCACCACCCGGATGTACGTGATGTACCTGCACATCGACAACACGAGCTACTCCGACCAGCGGGTCGGGGTGGCGACCAGCCCGACGCCCTGCGGGCCGTACAGCTACCGGGGGAGCTTCCAGCCGCTGGGCAACCAGAGCCGCGACATCGGCCTGTTCCAGGACGCCGACGGGTCCGCCTACCTGATGAGCGAGAACGCCGGCCGCAGCCTTCGCATCTACCGGCTGTCCGCGGACTACCTGTCGGTGGCGAGTGCGGTGGCGACCTTGCCGAACCTCGAGTCCCCGGCTGTGATCAAGGTCGAGGGGACGTACTACCTGCTGGCCTCGCACCTGACCGGGTGGGCCACCAACGACAACGTGTACGCGACCGCGACGTCGCTCGCCGGTCCCTGGTCGCCGTTCCGCAACTTCGCGGCGCCGGGTACGAACACCTACAACAGCCAGACCGCGAACATCATCACGGTCCAGGGTAGCTCGGCGACCACCTACGTCTACGCGGGCGACCGCTGGACGGGCAACGCCATGGGCAATTCGCCGCTGATCTGGCTGCCGCTCACGATCCGCGGCACGACGGTCAGCCTCGGCCAGTACCCGAGCTGGAACCTCGACGCCGACGCGGGCACGTGGTCGGCGAATTCGGGGCTGCCGAGCGCCACGACCCACGTGCTGAAAAACGCCGGCAGTTCGCAGGTGCTCGACGCTTCGGGCGCCTCCACCGCGGCCGGCGGCAAGATCATCCAGTGGCCCGCGCACGGCGGTGCCAACCAGCAGTGGCGGCTGACGAAGCTCGCCGACAACGTCTTCACGGTGGTCAACGTCAACAGCGGCCTGTGCCTCGACGTGCCGGACGGGTCCACGGCGAGCGGAATCCAGCTGCAGCAGTGGACCTGCACCGGCGCCGCCGGTCAGCAGTGGGCCGCGGACCTGGTGGGCAGCCTCACCGGCAGCCAGTACTTCCTGCAGAACATCAACAGCGGGCTCGCGATCGGGGTGTCCGGGTCGTCGACCGCGAATGGGGCGCCGGTCGCCCAGCTCGGCGGGACGGGCGCGGCGAACCAGGTGTGGACGATCTCCTGAGATGACCTCTTCCTCTTCCGCTGACCGGATGTGAGCGTTAACATACGACGGCAGCGGATCGAAGGAGACACGAGCGTGCGCGGGTTCCGGATCCTGGCCTCGGTGCTGCTGATCGCCGCCGGGTTGCTGGTGCCGATGGGACCGGCGCTTGCTCACCCGGGATATGCCGGGTACCTGTTCGCCTACTTCACCGGCGAAGGCACGGCGGACGGCGAGCAGGTCTACTTCGCGTTGAGCCAGGGCAACGACCCGTTGCGGTGGCAGCAACCCGGCGCCGGTCCGGCGTTGCGGTCGGATGTCGGGACCAAGGGTGTTCGCGACCCGTTCGTCATCCGGTCGCCGCGCGGGGACCGGTTCTACCTGATCGCGACGGACCTGCGGATGTACGGCCGCGACGACTGGGAGCAGTCGTGGCGGCACGGCAGCCGCTCGATCGTGGTGTGGGAGTCGGCGGACCTGGTGCGGTGGAGCGCGCCCCGGCTGGTGCCGGTCGCGCCGGAGACCGCGGGCAACGTCTGGGCGCCGGAGGCGTTCTACGACCCGGCGCGCGGTGCGTACGTGGTGTTCTGGGCGTCCACCCTCTACCCGGCCGACGACCCCGGCCACGTCACGACCTCCTACAACCGGATCATGTACGCGACCACCCGGGACTTCCGCACGTTCAGCGAGGCGAAGACGTGGTTCGACCCGGGACACTCGGTGATCGACTCCACGGTGATCCGCCACGACGGCGAGTACTACCGGTTCTCCCAGGACGACCGCGGCCCCGGCGGCGGTGGCTCGACCCCGTGCGGCCGGTACGTCACCGAGGAGAAGTCGAAGGTCCTCCTGAGCCGCAGCTACGACCTGGTGAAGGAGTGCATCGGCAAGGACGCGATCGTCGGCGGCGAGGGCCCGCTGGTGTTCCGGTCGAACACCGAGAAGCGGCGGTACCTGTTCGTCGACGAGTACGGCGGCGCCGGATACCGGCCGTTCGAGACCACGGACCTGGACTCCGGCGACTGGCGCCCGGTGCCGGGCGCACAGTTGCCCGGCAAGCCCCGGCACGGCACGGTCCTGCCGGTGACGCGGGCCGAGTACCACCGGCTCGCTCGTTGACCCGCACCCCGCGTGCTGTCTACTGTGGACCATCAAACGGAGTCGTGAGCCAGGAGTTGCGGTGCGCAGACGTGCGGTGATCGGGGCGATCGTGGCGGTGCTCGTGGTGGCCGCGACGGTCGTCGTCCTGGTGGCGACCCGGACGGACGGCACGGCCCCCGCCGCGGCGGCGAACCGGTCGGACGCCGCCCCCGCGATCGGAGCCGCCGCTACCACCACCCCACCCGTGAGCACGCCGCCGGTTTCGCCCACGACCACGACCACGACCTCGACTTCCGCGTCCGCCGGCACCGCGAAGCCGACGTCCGCGGCCGTTTCCGGGGACGCGCCGCTCGCCGGCCGGATCAAGCCGGGCGTGACCCACTCCGGCGTGGCCACCTTCTACGACACCGACGGCACCGGCGCGTGCGGGTACGACGCGAGCACGGATCCGTTGAACGCGGCCATGAACGTCGCCGACTTCGAGGGTTCCCAGGCCTGTGGCGCCTACGTCCAGGTGCAGGCGGCCAACGGCGCGAGTGTGACGGTGCGGATCACGAACCTGTGCCCGGCGCCGTGCCGCGTGGGGCAGGTCGACCTCAACCCGAAGGCGTTCGACCGCCTCGGGGCGCGCAACCTCGGCGAAATCCCGGTCACCTGGAAGCTGGTCAGCCCGCCGTCGGTGCCGGACATCTCCCTGCGCTACAAGGACGGCTCGTCCCAGTACTGGTGCGGGATCCAGGTGATCGACCACCGCAATCCGGTGGCCCGCCTGGAAGTCCGGGCAGGCGGCAGCTGGAAACGGCTGCAGCGCACCGACTACAACTACTTCCTGTCGGAGAACGGCGCCGGGTGCGGCGGCGCCGTCGCGATCACCGACATCCACGGCGAGCGGCTGGTCGTCGACCCGCTGCCGGTCAAACCCGGCGTCAGTCAGCCGGCGAACCGGCAGTTCGCCCGGCACTGACCATGGCCACCGGCCCGCGTCACGGCTCTTCGGCGGTCGCCGACAGGAAGGCCGCGAAGTCGTCGGTGAACCGCAGGAGCAGGTCGTAGAAGGTCCGGCGGTCCTCCGGCGCCCAGCCGGACAACGCGTCGCCGAACCAGCCGAGCAGCGTGGTGACGTACCGGTCGGCGATCTCGGCGCCGTCGGGGGTCAGCTCGACCAGCCGGGCGCGCCGGTCGTCGGGGTCGGCCAGGCCGTGCACGAGCCGCCGTCGTTCGAGCACGTGCAGGTGCCGGGTGACGTGCGGCCCGGCGACCTGCATCCGGTCGGCGATCTCGCCGACGCGCATCGCCTTCCCGGTCATGTGCAGGGCGAGGAGGATCGACAGCCCGGGCCGGTCGAGGTCGGCCCCGATCCGCTTCATCGCCCGCTCGCCGAGACCGCTGCGGTTCATCAGGGTGCCCAGCTGCATGATCCGGGGCAGCACGGCACGCAGGTCGGACGCGTCTGTGTCGCCCATCACACCTCTTAGATAGCTAACTTAGGTATATAGTCGGTCGAGTCGGGGGTCGATCACGGGCATTGTCGCACCTCGAATATGGATACCTAACTTAGCTATGGGAGATCTCATGAAGAGCGTGCTGATTTCGGGCGCCAGCATCGCCGGGCCGGCCCTGGCCTTCTGGCTGCGGCAGGCCGGGTTCGCGGTCACCATCGTGGAAAAGGCACCCGGGCTCCGGGTCGGCGGCTATCCCATCGACGTCCGCGGCACGGCGCTGACCGCCGTCGACCGGATGGGGATCCTGCCCAGCCTGCGGGACCTGCACATCTCGACGCGGCGGTTGACCTTCCTCGATGCCGACGGCGGCGAAATCGCGGCACTGGCCCCCGACGCGATCATCGGCGGTGCCGACGGCGAGGACCTCGAGATCCGCCGGGGCGACCTGATCCGGACGCTGTACGACCTGGTGCGCGACGACGTCGAGGTCCGGTTCGGCGACACCGTCGAAACCCTCACCGAGCACGCCGGCGGAGTCGACGTCACCTTCCGCAGCGGCCGCCGGGGCACCTACGACCTGGTGCTCGGCGCCGACGGGCTGCACTCCCGGACCCGCGAGCTCGTCTTCGGCGACGAGGCACCGTTCCACCACTACCTCGGCTACACCTTCGCCGGGTTCACCATGCCCAACGACTTCGGCCTCTTCCGCGAGGGGCTCGCGTGGAGCACGCCCGGCAAGGGTGCGGCGCTGTACGCGGTCCTCGACAGCGAAGAAGTGCACGGCTTCCTGATCTCCGCCCGGCCGGAGCCGCCGATGGAGGCGTTCCGCGACCCCGCGGCCCAGCGCGACCTCATCGCCCGCACCTTCGACGGCGACGGCTGGGAAATCCCGCGCATGGTTGCGGCGATGCGCGAGGCCGACGACCTGTTCTTCGACGTGATCAGCCAGATCCGCATGCCGGGCTGGTCATCCGGCCGCGTCGCGCTCGCCGGCGACGCCGCCCACGCGCCGTCGTTCCTCACCGGCCAGGGCACCAGCCTTGCCCTCGTCGGCGCGTACGTGCTCGGCCACGCACTGGCCACCATCCCGGACCACACGGCGGCCTTCGCCGCCTACGAGCACCGCTTGCGGGGCTTCGTCGAAGCCAACCAGGCTCTGGTGACCGAAGGCCAGGCGACGTTGTTCCCGGCGACGGCGGAAGCCCTCGAACGCCGCAACACCGCACTCCGGCAGCTCACCACGGCCCCGCCGAGCACACCCCGGCCCGAGCACTCGGCCCTGACGCTGCCGGACTTCCGGCGACAGGAGCACCGTGTCGCGACGTCTTGAATGACTCATTCAGGACCTCCGACGTCCGGAATGAGTCATTCAAGACACCCCGCGGCACCGCTGCGCCGGGCACACAGCCGGCCGGTGAAGCACCGTAGGCTGAAGCGAATGAGCACGGTATCCACCCCGGAGCAGTCGATGGTCGAAACCCGGCACCAGACCCGGTTGCTGACCCTGCTGCGCGACGACGGCCCGATGTCGCGGGTCGAGCTGGGGGAGCGGCTGGAACTGCCGCGCGCCCGGGTGGGCGCCGAGGTGGCGCGGCTCGCCGAGGTCGGGCTCGTCGAGGCCGCGGGGCCCTCGGCCAGCCGGGGCGGGCGGCGGTCGACGCTGGTCCGGCTCGCCGGGGAGCTGCGGGTGCTCGCGGTGGACGTCGGCGCGACGTCGGTCGGCGTCGCCGTCACCGACGCTTCGTGCGAGGTGCTCGCGCACGCCGTCGAGGACTGCAATGTACGGCAGGGGCCGCACCCGGTGCTGCGGCGGGTGGCCGAGCTCGCGGCCAAGGTCCGGGACGAGGCGCCCGGCCGGCTGGTCGCGGCCGGCATCGGGCTGCCGGGGCCGGTCAGCTTCGCCGAGGGGATGGCCGTCGCGCCGCCGATCATGCCCGGCTGGGACCGGTTCAACGTGCGCGACCACCTCGGCGGGCTCTGGGGCTGCCCGGTCGCGGTGGACAACGACGTCAACGCGATGGCGCTGGGCGAGCGGCACGCCGGGGTCGCGCGCTCGACCGACGACCTGATGTTCGTCAAGATCGGCACCGGGATCGGCTGCGGGATCGTGCTCGGCGGCAAGGTCTACCGCGGGGTCGCGGGCACGGCAGGCGACATCGGCCACATCCGGCTCGACGACTTCGGCCCGACCTGCGCGTGCGGCGAGGTCGGCTGCCTGGAGGCCTACTTCGGCGGGGCCTCGCTGGCCCGCGACGGGCTGGCTCTGGCCCGCAGCGGCCGGTCGGCGCACCTGGCCGAGGCGGCCGCCGAACGCGGGGCGGTCACCGCTCGCGACGTCGGCCGGGCCGCCGCGGCGGGCGACGCCGGCGCGGTCAACCTCATCCGCGACGGCGGACGGCGGCTCGGCCAGGTCATCGCCTCGCTGGTCTGCTTCATCAACCCCGGCATGGTGGTGATCGGCGGCGGGGTGGCCCAGCTCGGGCACCAGCTGCTCGCCGAGGTGCGCAGCGCGGTGTACCGGCGCTCGCTGCCGCTGGCCACCGGAAACCTGCCGATCGTGCTGTCCGAGCTGGGCGAGACGGCGGGCGTGATCGGGGCCGCGTGGTCGGCCACCGACCGGGCCTTCACCCTCAGCAGCTGACCCCCGGGCGCCCGGCTGCCGACCCAAGTTCGTGAAGGCCACCTTGAGGAAGTTTAAGTTCCTGAAGGTGGCCTTCACGAACTTTCGGAGCGGGCGGAGACTTACGTGCGGTTGGTGAGCGCGGCCATAGTGTAACGCTGAAACTAAGCAGACTTTTGCACGTCGAGATCGAAAGTATGTCCGGTTTCGCACGTCTATCCGGGTGAAAACCCGACTTGATGCCCCAGTATCACCTTGACGAGTGATGCGAGTCACCCTACTTTCGCTGCCTGAGTGACAAAGTGTGTTCACTAGTCAGCGCAAGATGGGGGCACCGTGGCCGTCACCGGGACGAGGCGAGCCGGCTCGGCGAGCCCGCGTACGGCGAACCTGGCCGCGGTCCTGCGGGCCCTGCGCACCGGCCCGCTCTCGCGCACGCAGCTGGCGGCCCGCTGCGGGATCGCGAAGTCCGCGGTGCCCGGCCTGCTCACCGAACTCGCCGAGCGCGGCCTGGTCCGGCCCGCCGGGGTCCGCCCCGGCAACGGGCGGCCGAGCCGGCTGGTCGAGCTGCACGGCGAAGACGCGTACGCGCTGGCTCTGGGCATCGAGGCCGACCGGCTGTCGGCCCTGGTCACCGATCTGTCCGGGCGGGTACTGGCCGAGCGAACCGAGGCCGTCGACGTCGCCGCGCTCGGGCTCCCCGCCGGGCTGGACGAACTCGCCCGCCTGGCGCAGGCGGTACTGCCCGGCCCACCGGTCGGGGTCGCGATCTCGGTGCCCGGGCTGGTCGACTCGGCCGCCGCCGTGCTGCGGTTCGCCCCGGCGCTGCGCTGGCGGGACGCCGAAATCGCCGATCTGATGGCGGCCCGGCTGGCCGTCCCGATCGACGCCATCGCCGTGGACAACGACGCCAACCTCGGGGCCTTCGCCGAATCGGTCGCGGGCACCGGGACGGAGGTCTTCTACCTCGGCGGCGGCACCGCCGTCGGCGGCGGGTTCGTCTCCGGCGGCACGATCCTGCGCGGTGCCCGCGGCTTCGCGGGCGAGGTCGGGCACATCGCCGTCGACCCGTCCGGCGAGCGCTGCTCCTGCGGCCGGACGGGCTGCCTGGAGACGAAGGCGAACCTGGCCGCCGTCCTGCGCGCGGCCGCGGCCCCGGGCGACCCGCTGCACGATCCCGCCCCCGGCGTCGGAGGCCGCGTCGCCCTGCTCGCCGACCGCATCCGGCGCGGCGACCAGCGCGCGGTGACGGCGGTCCACGAACTCGGCGTCGCGCTCGGCGTCGCACTGTCCACTGTGGTCGACGTGCTCGACCCGGACGTCGTCGTGCTCGGCGGCTATTTCGCGGAACTGGGCGAGTGGCTGGTCGAACCGGTCCGCGTCGAGCTCGCCGCCCGGCCGCTCGGGCAGGCGCGGGTCGTGGCCTCCGGGCTCGGCCTGCGGGCTCCGTTGTGGGGCGCCGCGCACCTGGCGGCCGAGCGGCTGTTCGCGAACCCGACGCTCGCCGAGGAGGCCACGGTATGAGCGAGCTTGCGAGTGAATCATTCACCACTGCGCTGCTCTCCGTCCGCGGGATCGTGAAGACGTTCCCCGGGGTCCGCGCCCTCGACGGCGTCGACCTCGACGTCGAACCCGGCGAGGTGCACTGCCTGCTCGGCCAGAACGGCGCCGGGAAGTCGACGCTGATCAAGGTCCTGTCCGGCGCGCACCGACCGGACTCCGGCGAGCTCACCTGGGCCGGCGAGCGCGTCGAACTCGGCTCGCCGGTCGACGCCCTGCGCCTGGGCATCGCCACCATGTACCAGGAGCTCGACCTGGTGCCCGGGCTTTCGGTGGCGGACAACATCTTCCTCGGCCACGAACGCGCCAGCTTCGGCTTCACGCGGATCTCCCAGGCCCGCGACGAGGCCGCCCGCCTGATGGCCCGCCTCGGGCACCCGGATATCCGGCCGTCGACCGAGGTCGGCAAGCTGTCGGCCGCCGGGCAGCAGCTGGTCTCGATGGCCCGCGCGCTCGCCCACGACGCCCGGCTGCTTGTGATGGACGAACCCACCGCCGCGCTGGCCGGCGAGGAGGTCGACAACCTCTTCCGGATCGTCGGCGAGCTGACCGCCGACGGTGTCGCGGTCGTCTACATCTCGCACCGGCTCGAGGAGCTGCGCCGGATCGGGCACCGGGTGACCGTGCTCAAGGACGGCCGGACCGTCGGCACCGGCCTCGACGCCCGCACCACGCCAACGGCCGACCTGGTCGCGCTGATGGCCGGGCGCAAGGTGGAGACGGTCTTCGGGCCGCGCCACGACGGCCACGCCCGGCCGGAGATCGCCCTCGCCGTCGAGAACCTCTCCCGGGACGGCGAGTTCGAGGACGTGAGCTTCACCGTCCACGCCGGCGAGGTCGTCGGCATCGCCGGGCTGGTCGGCTCCGGGCGAAGCGAGCTGCTGGAAACGATCTTCGGCGCGCGCAAGGCCGACCGTGGAACCGTGACGGTGCAGGGCAAGCCGCTCGGCGCCGGCGTCCGGGCGGCCGTCAAGGCGGGCATCGGCCTCGCCCCGGAGGAGCGCAAGAGCCAGGGCCTGCTGCTGGACCTGCCGGTGGTGCACAACGTGACGCTGGCCAGCCTCGGCCGGTACGCGAAACTCGGGTTCACCGAGCGCGCCAAGGAACTGGACGACGCCGGCGCGAGCCTGCGCCGCCTCGACCTGCGGCCCGCCGACCCACGGCGGATCGTCCGCACGCTGTCCGGCGGCAACCAGCAAAAGGCCGTGCTCGCGCGGTGGCTGGTCCGCGGGTGCCGGGTGCTGCTGCTCGACGAGCCGACGCGCGGGGTCGACGTCGGCGCCCGGGCCGAGTTGTACCGGCTGATCGACGAGCTGGCCGCGACCGGCGTGGCGATCGTGCTGGTGTCCAGCGAAATCCCCGAGGTGCTCGGGCTGTCCGACCGGGTGCTGGTGCTGCGCGAGGGCCGTGTCCTCGCCGACCGGCGCTCCACCGGGCTGACCGAGGCCGAGGTGCTCGACGTGATTCTCGAGGGGAGCGCGGCATGACCGAAACCCAAGCACCGCCCCAGGAAGCGCTGCCCGCGGAACGGAAGCGGTTCACCTTCACCGCCGACCCGCGGCTGCTCGGCCTGGTGGCCGTGCTCGTCGTGCTCTGCCTGGTCGGCCAATTCACCCGGCCTGAGCTGTTCTTCACCGAAAGCAACATCTCGACGATCCTGCGGCTGGCCGCGGCGATCGGCGTGGTCAGCGTCGGGATGACGTTCGTGATCATCAGCGGCGGCATCGACCTGTCGGTCGGCTCGATGGTCGGCCTGGCCGGCGTCTGGCTCACGACGCTGGCGACCCAGTCGTACGGGCCGTGGGTGATGGTCCTTTGTGGACTGGCGGTCGGCCTCGGCTGCGGGCTGGTCAACGGCGTGCTCATCGCCTACGGCAAGGTCGTGCCGTTCATCGCGACGCTGGCGATGTACGTCTCGGCCCGCGGGCTCGCCGAACGGATCAGCGGCCGCCGCACCCAGGTCGTGGCCGACCAGGACTTCCTGGCCTTCTTCCGCGGCAGCTTCCTCGGCATCCCGACGCTGATCTGGCTGTTCGCGCTGGTCTTCGCGGTCGGCTGGGTGGTGCTCAACCGCACCACGTTCGGCCGCCGGACGTACGCGGTGGGCGGCAACGCCGAGGCGTCGCGGCTGGCCGGGATCAACGTCAAGCGGCACCTCGCGCTCGTCTACGGCGTGGCCGGGCTGTGCTGCGGGATCGCCGCGCTCATGGTCGTCGCGCGGACGACGGCGGGCGCGTCGACCAACGGCATGTTCTACGAGCTCGACGCGATCGCGGCGGTGGTCATCGGCGGCACGCTGCTGACCGGCGGCCGCGGCTCGCTCATCGGCACCCTCGTCGGCGTGCTGATCTTCACGGTGCTGTCGAACATCTTCACGCTGAACAACCTGGACACCGACATCCAGAACATCGCCAAGGGCGTGATCATCGTGCTCGCCGTGCTCTTGCAGTTCCGGGCCAGGAAAGCCAGGACCGGTAGTTAGTCACCACCGATGGAGGCCGCCATGACCGAACAACCCTTCCTCGGCCGCCGGGGATTCCTGCTGGGCGGGGCCGCCGTCGGCGCCGGCGCCCTGTTGGCCGGGTGCACGGGGAACACGCCCGCGAACTCCGAGTCGAACGCGCCGGTCGCCAACGCGGGCAACAACGCCCAGCCGGGCAAGCCGATCACCATCGGCTTCTCCGCACCGGCCGCCGACCACGGCTGGATCGCGGCGATCACCAAGAACGCCAAGGCCCAGGCGCAGAAGTTCAGCGAGGTGAAGTTCAACGCGACCGAGGGCACCAACGACGTCAACCAGCAGATCTCCCAGGTGGAGACGCTGATCAACGCGAAGGTCAACGTCCTGGTGATCCTGCCCTTCGACGGCAAGGCGCTCACCGCGGTCGGCCAGCAGGCGATGGACGCCGGCATCCCGGTGATCAACCTCGATCGCATCTTCGACACGCCGCTCGCGTATAGAACGTGGATCGGCGGGGACAACTACCGGATGGGTGTCAACGCCGGCAACTACATCGCCGCGGAGCTCAAGAAGAAGAACGTCGCGAACCCGGTCATCGGCGAGGTTGCCGGGATCGACTCGCTGCCGCTGACCCAGGAACGCAGCAAGGGCTTCAAGGACGCACTGGGCCGGGCCGGGTTCAAGGTCGGCCCGCGCGTCTCGGCGCAGTTCACGTCGGAGTCGGGCGAGCAGCAGACCGCGAACCTGCTCCAGGGCGCGCCCAAGCTGGACGCCCTGTGGAACCACGACGACGACCAGGGCATCGGCGTGAACGCCGCGATCGACACCGCGGGCCGCAAGGAGTTCATCATGGTCGGCGGCGCGGGGTCGAAGAACATGATGAACCTGATCAAGGCCGACTCATCGCCGATCAAGGCGACCGTGCTCTACAGCCCGTCGATGGCCTCGACGGCGGTCGCGCTCGCCCGGCTGCTCGGGCAGGGCAAGGGGATCGGCGACCTGGCCGAGCACGACATCCCGGCCGAGATCACCACGTATTCGGCGGTCGTGACCAAGGAGAACGTCGATCAGTACCTCGATGTCGGCTTCGACTCCTGACCCAAGTCTTCCGCAGCTCTCGTGAGTGGTAATTAGGGTTCTAACCCTAATTACCACTCACGAGAAGCCGCGGGAGACCACGAAAGCCGTTCCATGACTTCGGAGGAGGGGTATGAGCCCGGCACGGGAAACGATCGGGATCGGCATGGTGGGCCACGCGTTCATGGGTGCGGTGCATTCGCACGCCTGGCGCAGTGTCCACCGGTTCTTCGACCCACCGCTGGTGCCGCGGCTCGCCGTCCTCGGCGGCCGCGACGAGAGCCGGGCCAGGGCAGCCGCGGACAAGTTCGGCTGGGAGGACGTCGAGACCGACTGGCGGAAGCTGGTCGCCCGGGACGACGTCGGGCTGGTCGACGTCTGCACGCCGGGCGACAGCCACGCGGAGATCGCGATCGCCGCGCTGGAGGCCGGGAAGCACGTGCTGTGCGAGAAACCCCTCGCCAATTCGGTCGCCGAGGCCGCAGCGATGGCCGAGGCGGCGCGGCGGGCCCGTGAACGTGGGGTACGGGCCATGGTCGCGTTCAACTACCGCCGGGTGCCCGCGCTCGCCCACGCCCGGAAACTCGTGGCGGGCGGGGCACTCGGCGAGATCCGGCACGTGCGGTCGGTGTACCTGCAGGACTGGCTGTCCGACCCGCAGGCGCCGATGACCTGGCGGCTCCGCAAGGAGTCCGCCGGATCGGGGGCGCTGGGCGACCTGGGCGCGCACATCGTCGACGCGGCCCAGTTCGTCACCGGCGACGTGATCACCGGCGTCTCGGCGCTGACGAACACTTTCGTCACCCAGCGGCCGGCCGAGACCGGCGGGACCGACGACGTCACGGTCGACGACACCGCGTTGTTCCTGGCACGGTTGTCCGGAGGCGCGGTGGCGACCTTCGAAGCGACCCGGTTCGCGCTGGGCCGCAAGAACGCGATGCGGCTGGAGGTCAACGGGTCGAAGGCGAGCCTGGCGTTCGACTTCGAGGCGATGAACGAACTCCAGTGGTACGAGGGCACCGGGACCGAAGCGGGGTTCCGCCGGATCCTCGTCACCGAGCCGCAGCACCCCTACGTCGGCGCGTGGTGGCCGCCGGGGCACCTGCTCGGCTACGAGCACACGTTCACCCACGAAGTCGCCGACTTCCTGGATGCCATCGGCGCGGGCACGGACCCCGCGCCGAGCTTCGACGACGGCTTGCGCGTTCAGCGCGTGCTCGACGCCGTCGAAAAGAGCGCTGCCGCAGAAGCGAACTGGACATCGGTGGAGGAGCCGAAATGAGCCGTCCCGTCACATTGTTCACCGGCCAGTGGGCCGATCTGCCGTTCACCGAAGTCTGCAAGCTCGCCGGGGAGTGGGGCTACGACGGGCTGGAGATCGCCTGCTCGGGTGACCACTTCGAGGTCGACCGGGCACTGTCCGAAGAGGACTACGTGCCGGGGCGGCTGCGACTGCTCGCCGAGCACGGGCTCAAGGTCTGGGCGATCTCCAACCACCTCGTCGGGCAGGCCGTCTGCGACGACCCGATCGACCACCGGCACCAGGCGATCCTGCCGTCCCGCATCTGGGGCGACGGCGAACCCGAGGGCGTCCGGCAGCGCGCGGCGGCCGAGATGGCCGACACCGCACGGGCGGCGGCGAAGCTCGGCGTGGACACCGTCATCGGCTTCACCGGCTCCAAGACCTGGAAGTACGTGGCGATGTTCCCGCCGGTCTCGCGCGATGACATCGATGACGGCTACGCGGACTTCGCCCGCCGGTGGAACCCGATCCTCGACGTCTTCGACGAGGTCGGCGTCCGGTTCGCGCACGAAGTCCACCCGTCCGAGATCGCCTATGACTACTGGACGACCAAGCGCGCGCTGGAAGCCGTCGACCACCGGCCGGCGTTCGGGCTCAACTGGGACCCGTCGCACTTCGTGTGGCAGGACCTCGACCCGGTCGGGTTCATCCTCGACTTCGCCGACCGGATCTACCACGTCGACTGCAAGGACACCCGCAAGCGCTTCGACGGCCGCAACGGCCGGCTCGGCTCCCACCTGGCCTGGGCCGACCCGCGGCGGGGCTGGGACTTCGTGTCCGTCGGCCACGGCGACGTCCCGTGGGAGGACTGCTTCCGGGCGCTGAACTCGATCGGCTACACCGGCCCGATCTCGGTGGAGTGGGAGGACGCCGGGATGGACCGGCTCCGCGGCGCGGCGGAGGCGGTGAAGTACGTACGCGAGCACCTGTTCGACAAGCCGTCGGCGGCTTTCGACGCGGCTTTCAGCAACCAGAGATGAGGACGTTCCATGTGCGGTGACGAAGCTCAATCTCTCTCCCGGCGGACCGTGTTGGGCGTTGCCACGGCGGCGCTCGCCACGGTCGCCCTCCCCAGCGTCGCGGACGCCGCCACGGCCCGGCGCCGGATCCCGCTCGACAAGATCAGCATCCAGCTCTACTCCCTGCGGTCGCTGCTGCAGAACGACCCGGAAGGCACGCTCTCCGCGCTGGCCGACATCGGCTACCGGAAGGTCGAGCTGGCCGGGACGTACGGCCGCAGCGCGACCGAGTTCCGCGCCATCCTCGACCGCTGCCACCTCAAGGCGTCCTCGACGCACGTCGGCATCGACGGCGACCTGAACCAGACCATCGCCGACGCGAAGATCCTCGGCAACACCCGCGCCAACGTGCCGTACGCGAATTTCGCCACCATCGCGGAGTGGGAAGCCTTCGCCGGGCGGGTCAACACCGCCGCGGCCGCTTTCAAGAAGGCCGGTATCCCGCTCGGCTACCACAACCACGCCCACGAGTTCGCCCCGATCGGCGGCGTGCGGCCCTACGACGTCCTCACCGCGAAGACGGACAAGCGGACCGTCCACCTGGAGGTCGACCTGTTCTGGGCGGTGACCGGTGGCGCGGATCCGGTGCAGCTGTTCCGGCAGCACTTCCCGCGGGTGCAGCAGTACCACGTCAAGGACATGACCGCGGACGGGCAGATGACCGACCCGGGCACCGGCGTGATCGGCTTCCCGCGCATCTTCGCCGCGTCCTGCCACACCGTCGCCGAGTACATCGTCGAGCACGACCAGCCGGCCGACCCGCTGAACACGGCGAAGGTCGGGTTCGACTACCTCCGCACCGTGCGGTTCTGAGAGCCCCGGGGGAACCGGAATGCGAGTATCACGTCGGTCGATGCTGGCCGGAACCGCCGCGGGCGTGCTCGCGCCCGCGGTCGGGGTGGCCGGAACAGCGTCGGCCGCAGGCCTGACCCGCCAGATCACCATCTACGCCGAAGCCCTGCCCGGCGGCCTCTACGGCTACGGCCTCGAGCCGGGCAAGGCCACGATCCCGGGACCGCTACTGGAGATCTACGAGGGCGACACCCTCGAGATCGAATTGGTCAACCGGACCGACAAACGGCTGTCGATCCACCCGCACGGCGTCACCTACGACACCGCCTCGGACGGCGCCCCGCTCAACGCGTCCTTCAACAAGCCGGGCGAGACACGCACCTACACCTGGCGAACCCGGACCCGGTACGACGCCGGCGGCGGGTTCTGGATGCCGGGCAGCGCCGGTTAC
The DNA here is from genome assembly GCF_046548995.1 of Amycolatopsis sp. lyj-109. Classification (NCBI taxonomy): domain Bacteria; kingdom Bacillati; phylum Actinomycetota; class Actinomycetes; order Pseudonocardiales; family Pseudonocardiaceae; genus Amycolatopsis; species Amycolatopsis sp. lyj-109. The sequence goes on along the minus strand of NZ_JAJPWR010000001.1, from coordinate 724,546 downwards.
TGGCACTACCACGACCATGCCATGGGCACCGACCACGGCACCGCCGGCCTCGCGCGCGGGCTCTACGGCGGGCTGATCGTCCGCAAGCGCGGCGACCTGCTGCCCAGCAAGCAGTACACCGTCGTGTTCAACGAGATGATGATCAACCACGCGATGGCGCCCGACACGCCGATGTTCGAGGCGCGCCTCGGCGAGCGCGTCGAGTGGGTCTGCATCGGGTACGGCAGCCTGCCGCACACGTTCCACCTGCACGGGCACCGCTGGGCCGATACCCGCACCGGGATGCTCGGCAGCGCCGCTGACAACGCTGTCATCCTCGACAACAAGAACCTCGACCCCGGCAGCTCGTTCGGGTTCCAGGTGCTCGCCGGCGAAGGCGCCGGGCCGGGCGCGTGGATGTACCACTGCCACGTCCAGACCCACTCCGACGGCGGCATGGTGGGCCTCTTCCTGGTCCGCAACCCCGACGGCAGCCTGCCCGACGGCGCGCAGGACGCGATCGACCGGTTCAAGGAGCACGGCCACACCGGGCACGACATGAACCCCGATTCCCGTACGCACGCAGGAGGGGAGCTATGAAACGACGATGGTTCGGAAAACGCGCTGCGGTCGTGCTCGCCATCGGATCGGTCCTCGCGGCCGGTGCTCCGCTGATGGCGATGCCGGTGGCCCAGGCCGCACCGGCCGCGGTGAACGTGAACGTGCTCCTCTTCCACGGCGCGGCGGCCGGCCAGAAGGACCCGGTGCTCCGCGCGGCGGACGCGATCGCGCGGCTGGGCGGGGACAACGGCATCACCGTCACGGCGTCGTCGGATCCCGCGGTGTTCAGCACCGCGAACCTGGCGCGCTACCGCGGTGTCGTGTTCCTTTCCGCGCAGGGCATCACGCTCAGCCGGGACCAGGAAGGCGCGCTGCAGGCGTACATGAAGGCCGGCGGCGGGTTCCTGGGCATCTCCGACGCCGCCCGCGCGCAGGACTCGTCCCAGTGGTTCACCGGGCTGATCGGCGCTCGCCCGGTCGGGGCCCGGCCCACCCCCGAAGCGGTCGCGGTGGTGACCGCGAGCGGCGAGAACCCGCCGAACGAAACCAAGGAGAAGCTGGCCGACAACAACGAGAACACCAAGTGGCTGACGTTCGCGACGACCGGCTGGGCGGCCTACAAGATGGCGACCCCGGTCGCGGTCAGCAGCTATGCGCTGGTGTCGGCGAACGACTTCCCGGGCCGGAACCCGAAGAACTGGACCCTGCAGGGTTCCGCGGACGGCAGCACCTGGACCGACCTGGACACGCGGGCGAACGAGACGTTCACCGATCCGTTCCAGACCCGGACGTTCACCTTCGCCAACACCACGGTCTACCCGAACTACCGGCTGAACATCACCGCGAACGCCGGTGAGCCGATCATCCAGCTCGCGGACCTCAAGCTGTTCAAGGACACCTCGACGACCCCGCCGCCGCCCGAGCCGGCGCCGCAGCAGGCCGTCGTCGACGTCCTCGACGCGAAGCACCCGGCGACCGCCGGGCTGCCGCAGAACTGGACGCGCACCGACCGCTGGCTCAACTGGGAGACCAACCCGGTCGGCACCGTGCACACCGTCGCGCAGGTCGAGGAGAAGGGTTACCAGCCGGGCGTCGGCGCGAACGGCGCGTTCCACCCCATCTCGTGGTGCCGCGACTACGACGGCGGCCGCTCCTTCTACACCGGCATGGGCCGCACCGAGGGCTCCTACGGCGAAGGGCAGTTCCGTGACCACCTGCTCGGCGCCCTGCGCTGGACCACCGGCATGGTGCGCGGTGACTGCCAGGCCGGGATCGCCGCGAACTACAAGATCGAGCGGCTGACCGGGAAGAACGCGGCCGGGCAGCTCGACCAGATCGGCGAGCCGCACGGGCTGACCATCGCCCCGGACGGCAAGGTGTTCTACATCGGCAAGGCGGCCTGCCCGACCGGGCCGGTGGTCAGCTGGGACGACCCGAACGTCGGCCTCGGCTGCGGCACGATCCACCAGTGGGACCCCGCCACCAAGAAGGTCAAGCTGCTCACCACCCTGCGGGTGATGGGCAACCGCGGCAGCGGCGACGAGCTCGTCAAGAACGAAGAGGGCCTGCTCGGGCTGGTGCTGGACCCCAAATTCACCGAGAACGGCTGGTTCTACGCCTACTGGATGCCGCACGAGTCGATCGACCGCGACAAGCGGATCGGCAAGCGCACGATCTCGCGGTTCACCTACAACGCGACCGCGCAGACGATCGACCAGGCCACCCGCAAGGACCTGCTGTCCTGGGACGTGCAGATCCACAGCTGCTGCCACGCCGGCGGCGGCATGGCGTTCGACAAGGACGGCAACCTCTACGTCGGATCCGGGGACAACAACTCCTCGGGCGGCTCGAACGGCTACTCGGGCAACAACTGGACCCTCGAGTACAAGGGCCTTTCGTTCCAGGACGCGCGCCGCACCGCGGGCAACACGAACGATTTCGGCGGCAAGATCCTGCGGATCCACCCGGAGGCCAACGGGACGTACACCATCCCGCCGGGCAACCTGTTCCCGAACGGACCGGCGGACAAGACGCGCCCGGAGATCTACGTGATGGGCGTCCGCAACATTTCACGGCTGCAGATCGACCCGGTGCACAACTGGATGACCGCGGGCTGGGTCGGCCCGGACGCGCCGTCGCCGAGCCCCGAGCTCGGGCCGGCGAAGTACGAGACGGCCACGATCATCACCGAGGCGGGCAACCACGGCTGGCCGTACTGCATGGGCAACCGGCAGCCCTACCGCGACCGCAGCAGCACGAACGCCGCGGAGCTGACGGGCTGGTACGACTGCGACAACCCGGTCAACACCTCGCCGCGCAACACCGGCCTGGTGAACCTGCCGCCGATCAAGGACAACATGATCTGGTACTCGCCGGACGGCGGCGGGCCGGTCTTCCCGAAGCGGCCGGGCAGCTCCATTCCGACGTACAACGCGGCGGACGCCACCTACACCCAGCCGTACCTGCGCGGTGGCGGCCAGGCGATCATGTCCGGGCCGACGTACCACCGCTCGCTGGTCAACACCGGCAGCGGCGTCGCGTGGCCGGAGTACTGGGACAACAAGTGGTTCATCGGCGACGAGGCCAACTCGCAGAACCGGGTCGCGGTGACCGTCGACCCGGCGGGCGTGCCCACGCACCAGCCGCCGGTGTTCGCCGAGACGTTCCGGCAGATCATCCCGGGCGGGTCCGGTGACACCCGGGTGCAGAGCTGGATGGACGCCAAGTTCGGGCCGGACGGCGCACTGTACGTGCTCGACTACGGCAACGGCTTCTTCTCCCTGGACGCCAACCAGAAGCTGCTGAAGATCAGCTACACCGGCGGCGCGCCGACGCCCGCTCCGGCGGCGTCGTCGACGATGGTGCAGAACAAGGCGCTGACGGCGGCGTTCACCGGGTCGAAGTCCGGTGGCGTGTCCTACCGGTGGGAGTTCGGCGACGGCTCGGTGTCCACCCAGGCCGATCCGCGGCACACCTACCCGCGCACCGGCATCTTCACCGCCAAGCTGACCGTGACCTACGCGAACGGCGAAGCGGTGACGACCCGGACCGCGATCAACGTCGGCTGCGCGGTGGCCGACCCGAGCCCGGTGGTGACCTTGGGCGACACGCTCACGAAGGTGGTCAACCGCAACGCCGGCGGTGGCTGCACGGTCGACGACTTCCTCGACGACGAAAGCACGTGGAGCACGCACGCCGCCTTCGTCAACCACGTCGAACAGGCCACCGAAACGCTGTCGGACCTCGGGGTCCTGAACGACGCCGAGGTGGCGGAGCTGAACGCGGCCGCGGCGGCGTCGCCGATCGGGAAGCCGGGCACGACGGGCTACGAGGCGTTGTTCGACGGCACAGCCGCGTCGCTGCGCGCCTGGGAGCAGGCCCCTTCGGGACAGTTCACGCTGCAACCCGACGGGTCCATCCGGGCGTCCGGCGGGCTGGGCATGCTGTGGTACGCCCAGCGGCAGTTCGGCGACTTCTCGGTGAAGGTCCAGTTCAAGGACATCGCCCCGGATCCCGGGCGCGCCAACAGCGGCGTCTTCGTCCGGTTCCCGGACCCGCGGACACCCCTGGACCAGCGGCCGCCGGGCAGCTGCGGGACGGTCGGGTCGGCGCGGACGTCGCAGGCCTGGGTCGCGATCTACTGCGGCCACGAGATCCAGATCTACGACGGCGACACCGGCGAGCCGCAGAAGACCGGGTCGGTCTACAACTTCGACCCGCGCCCGCTCGACCAGGCGGGGGCGCGGCCGAAGGGCACGTGGAACGAGTACGAGATCAAGGTCGTCGGGCAGCACTACACGATGATCCGCAACGGCGTGGTGATCAACGAGTTCGACAACACGCCGGGCCTGCAGTCCTCGCGCGCGGGTGACCCGCCGACCGACCTGCGGCAGTTCGTCAGCGGGTTCATCGGGCTGCAGAACCACAGCGACAACGACCTGATCGAGTTCCGCAACATCCGGGTGCGGCAGCTGTAGGTCTGCCGCGGCCGCTCGTGAGTGGTAATTCGGGTTCTAACCCGAATTACCACTCACGAGGCCCCACTTCAGGAAGGGTTCCCCGCGATGTCCCCACGACTGATCGGCCTGCTGCTGACGGCTTTCCTGGCCGTGCTCGGGCTGGCGACGCCCGCGGCGGCGGCCCCGGTCCAGACGCTGACCTGGACCGGGAACAACAGCACCACCGAGTATGCCTCCGCGCCGACCGGGGCGCGGCCCGGCGAGACCACCATCGTCTTCGAGAACAGCGAAGCCACCGGCAACACGACCGGGATGTCGCACACCCTGACGTTCGACACGACGACGCCGGGCTACAACCACGACGTCTCGCTGGAACTCCTGGCCAACCCGTTCGACCCGCAGGACGGCCGCCACGAGGCCGTCGTGACGCTGACACCCGGCAAGTACCGGTACTACTGCACCATTCCCGGGCACACGGCGATGACGGGGGAGTTTGTCGTCTCCGACGGCACCGGCGACACGACCCCGCCGGTCGTGACCGCTTCCGTGACGGGGGACCGCGATCCGTCGGGCAGCTATGTCGGGTCCGCGACGGTTTCGCTGACCGCGACCGATACGGGGTCCGGTGTGGCCGCGGTCGAATACCAGCTCGACGGCGGCACCTGGACCGCTTATGCGGCGCCGGTCGTGGTGTCCGCGGCGGGCATGCACATGCTGCACTACCGGGCTCGCGACGTCGCCGGCAACGAGTCCGCGGAAGGGATGGCGCACTTCACGGTCGTCGCGCGGCCGGGGGACACGACCGCGCCCGCGGTGAGCGCGGCGATCACCGGCACGCAGGACGCGTCGGGCAACTACCTCGACGTCGCGACGGCGCGGATCACGGCCGCGGACGCGGATTCCGGCGTGGCTTCGGTGGAGTCCCAGCTGGACGGCGGGGCGTGGACCGCCTACACGGCGCCGGTGGTGGTGACCGCGGCGGGCGCGCACATGCTGCACTACCGGGCCACCGATGTCGCGGGGAACGTGTCACCGGAGGGCATGGCCCACTTCACGGTGGTCAGGAGCGACACGACGGCCCCGACCGTGTCGGCTTCGGTGGCCGGCACGCAGGACGGCGACGGCAGCTACGTCGGCAAGGCGACGGTCACGGTGACGGCGTTGGACGCGGGGTCCGGGGTCGCCACGGTGGAGTACAAAGTGGATGGTGGAGCGTGGACTGCCTACTCGGCCCCGGTTCCGGTGTCCGCGGCCGGCGCGCACACGGTGGGCTACCGCGCTCGCGACGTCGCCGGGAATGCGTCCGCGGAGGGTTCGGTGTCGTTCACCGTGGTCCCCGGCGGGGACACGACGGCACCTTCGGCCGCGCTCCAGGTCACCGGGAAGCAGGACGGCGGCTGGAACTACGTGGGCTCGGCGACCGTGACGGTGACCGCCACCGACGCGGAGTCCGGCGTGGGCTTCGTCGAGTACAAAGTGGACGCTGCGGCCTGGGCCCGGTACGCGGCGCCGGTGGTGGTGTCCGCGCTGGGGACGCACACCGTGCGGGCAAGGGCCACGGACGTCGCCGGGAACGTCTCGGCCGAGGTGGCGGGGTCGTTCACGGTGGTCGCGGCCCCACCGCCGCCGGACGCCTGCCCGGCCTCGGACACCCGGGAGACGGTGGTGATCGGCGGGATCGACAGCCAGGTCGAGAACATCGACACCGGCAACGGCTGCACGATCAACGACGTCATCGACGAGACCTCGGAGTACCCGTCCCACGACCGGTTCGTGAAGCACGTGAAGGCGGTGACCCAGGAGCTCGTGGCCAACGGCGTGCTGTCCCCGGGCGACCGCAACCGCATCGTGACGGCCGCGATCGAGTCCGGGGTCGGCGGTGGTTCGGCACCGGCGGACGGGGGAAAGCAGAAGTCCCCGGCCCGCGACTGAAAGAAGTGACCGGAGGTGGCGGCGTTCGCGGCCGGCCGGGCGGCCCTGTGCGCGGCGTCGGCCGTGGTCCGCTGACGGACTCGCCGCCGTGATCAGCCGTCCGTGAACTCGTGGGTGCCGGGCCGGGCCGTCTCCTGCCGCCCGCTCGGCAGCACGACCGTCGCGCTGGTTCCTGGCGGTACCGTCACGCGCAGGCGCAGTTCCTCCCCGTCAAGCCCGGCGCTGGCCGAGGACATCGCCCGCCTCGACGTCTACGGGCGTTCGGCGGCCTACCGCGGCCCGGTCCGGATCATCCACGGCGACAAGGACGACGTCGCGCCGCTCGAGTACGCCCGCCGGTACCTCGAGCACTACGACGGCAACGCGGAGCTGGAGGTGGTGCCGGGCGCGGATCACGCGTGGGCGACCGTGCCGCACCGCACCCGGCTGCACCAGTCCACATTGGACTTCTTTCGGCGTGAGCTGGCCTGAGGTTCAGGCGGATTTTCAGCCGGACGCCGTCATCGACGGCGCCGGCTGGAAGCCGTTCCCCCTTCAAGGCGGCCATGATGTTGCGCGCGTAGTGTTCGGCGTCGACGTCGAAGTCGCGGACCACCGTCGTGAGCGGTGGCTGCGCCACGGCCGCGCCGGGCACGTCGTCGACTCCGACGACCGCCAGGTCCCGCGGGCAGTTCCGGCCCAGCCGCGCCGCCCCGGCCAGCACGGCCATCGCGATTTCGTCGTTGAACGCGCAGATCCCGGTCACCGGCGGGTCGGCGGCCAGCCAGCCCTGCACGGCTTCGGCGGCCGCGGCCGGGTCGAGCGGCACGGTCCGGACGTCCGGCGCGGGCAGACCCAGCTCGGCGCACACCTCGCGGACGCCCTCCAGCCGGGGGTCGGCGAAGACACCCACCCGCTCGTCGTCGGGGTAGGCGTAGCCCAGCCGCTCGTGGGTCCGCGCGAGGTGCCGGGCCTGCGCGGCACCGAGGGGGTGCTCCGGCGTGGTGATCTCCCGCCACCGCTTGCGCGCCGAGGCGTGCATCGCGACGATCACCCGGACCCCGGCGGCCTGCATCGCCGCGGCATCGGCGTCGGAGAACTCGTCGAGCGCCAGGACGGCGGCGGGGGTGATGGCCTTCCACACCTCGCTCAGCGGCTGGGTCGCCGGAGCGGCCGGGTGCACCACGAAGGTGAGCTTGTGCCGGGCGAAGGCCGTGGTCATGGCCTGGATCAGTCGCCCGACGGCGTGCCCGAGCGGCCAGTCGGGCAGCAGGGCGAGCACGACTTCGGACCGCCCGCTGCGCAGCGCCCGAGCGGCGGCCGACGGCGCGTACCCGAGCGACGCGGCCGCATCCAGCACCCGGCGGCGGGTGCTGTCCGGAATGGACTGGTTCGGGGTGTCGTTCAGGACGTAGCTGACCGTGGAACGGGAAACCCCGGCCGTGCGCGCGACGTCGGCGCTCGTGACCCCGCTTGTCGGTCCGCGCCACCTGTCCTCCTGCTCTGTGCGTCGCCCTCGATCTAACTGGCACGTGTCAGTGCGCGCAGCCGGACTTTACGGTTTTCCGCAATGCGAAGGCGGGGCCGGCGTAACGTCGACCCGGGACGACCGCCGAATCGTCCACACAGGACGGTACACCCCGATCGTGCTGTCGTCAGACCTCCGAGGCCGACGAGTGCTCGGCCGCGAACCGGGCCAGTTCGGCGCGGTCGCGGACCGAGGTCTTCATCAGCAGGGCCGCCACGTGCTTCTCCACCGTGCGCGGCGAGATGTGCAGCCGAGCCGCCAGCGCCTTGTTGCTGAGCCGGAACGCCAGCAGCTCGAAGACCTCGTACTCGCGCAGGGTGACGCCGATCGCGCGCAGGCTTTCGGGCACCCGCTCGGTGCCCGTGCGGCGCTGCTGCACCGATGCTCCGGCCCGGCGCAGCAGTGCGCGGCACGCGCTGGCCACCGGGATCACGTCCGCGGCGTGGAAGTGGCTTTCGGCTTCGCGGAGCCATTCCGCGGGCTCGCCCCAGCCGTCGTCGACGGCGGGCTCGGCGGTCAGGCGCAGGCCCAGTGGGCGGGCGACGCCGAACGGGGCGGCCGCCTGCGCCGCGCGCCTCATCGCCGTGGCGGCGGCCTCGTGCGCGTGGTCGCGGCCGTGCAGCACCGCCTCGGCCAGCAGCACGAACTGCCGGTTCCAGCGCATTCCGCCGGTGGCGCCGGCGGCGACGCGCCGGTGGTCGTCCCAGGCCGCGTCGCCGGCGATGACGTCGAGCAGCAGCTTCAGGCCGTGGGTGCCGGCGAGGTGGAACGTGCTCTGCTGCCGCGCCTGGTCGGCGGCGAGGGTGTCCAGCTCGGCGCGTGCGGTCTCGCGGTCCTCCTCCAGCAGCGAGCAGAAGACCTGCGCCAGGCCGCGCGCGAGCGGCGCCTCGGGGCCGGCGTCGCCGCCGCCGCGCCGGAAGTCGCCGAGCGCGGTTTCCATCGCCCGGCGGTCGCCGCGGTGGCCCGCCAGCACCGCCTGCGCCATCTGGACGTACCGGCTGACCGCGTACAGCTTGATCCGCGACGCCTCCGCGTAGCACGCGTCGAGCCGCTGCCCGGCCTCGGCGAACCGGCCGCACAGCACGGAATGCAGGCCCAGCACGGCGTCCGCGTTGTAGGCCAGGCTGATCCCGCCGGTGCGCAGGGACTCGGCGCGTGCGGTCTCCAGTCCCGAGGGGTCCGCCTCGGCCAGCCAGGCGTTGCCGCCGAGGCCGACCAGCGCGTAGTTGCGCCAGTTCGTCAGGCGGTGTTCGGCGGCGCTGTCGAGCATCCGCCGGAAGCACTCGTCGGATTCGGCCATGTCCCGCTCGCGCACCACGAACCCGACCGCGTAGAGCGCCTGGCACGCCGTCGACGGCGAGCCGATCCGTTCGGCCCCGGCGACCGCGCGGCGGCCGAGCTCCTCGCTGCGGCGCACCCGGTCGAGGGCCGGGCCGGACATCGACAGGTACGCGTCCACGGCGTCGACCGCCACGGACTCCTCGTCGAGTCCCGACCCGGGCAGCAGCGCCCGGGCGGCGGCGACCTGCTCGAAGCCCTCCGCCCAGCGGCCGGCGACCTGGGCCGCCCACGCCAGGCGGACGTGCACGCGGATCTGGCGCGGGTGATCGCGGCCGTCGGCGGGCCGCAGCGTGCGCGCCACCTTCACCGCCCGGTCGAACTGCCCCGCTTCCGCCAGCGCGAACAGCAGCAGCTCCAGCAGGTCCCGGTAGCGGCCGGCCTGTTCGCCACCGCGATCGGCGTCGTCGCCGAGCAGGTTCACCGCGTGCTCCAGCACGGCGATCGCCGACCCCGGCGCGCCCTCGCCCAGCGCGCGCTGGGCGGCCTCGCGGTAGAGGTCGGCGGCGGCCCAGCGATCCCCGGCGCCCAGCCGCAGCGACGCGGCGAGGCTGCACAGCTCGCCCGGCAGATCGGGGTGCAGCTCCACCACGGCGTCGGCCGCCTTGGCCGACAGCGCCACCCGTTCGGCCGGGTTGAGCAGGGTGAGCAGCGCTTCGGCGGTGAGCGGGTGCCGGAAGGCGTACCAGTCTTCGCCGCGCTCGTCGGCGATCAGCAGCTGGGCGGCGACGGCGGACTGCAGGTGGCCGAACAGGCTGTGGTCGTCCAGCTCGCTCACCCGCTGCACCACCGACAGCGGGAACCGGCGGCCGAGCACCGCGGCGATGGCCAGCAGCTGCTTGCCGCGTTCGCCGAGGCGGTCGGCGCGGCGGGTGATGATCGTGACGAGCGTCGAGGGCACGGCGCTGCGGCCGTGGCCGGTGAACCGCCAGCCCGCCGCGCCGTTCACCAGCTCGCCCGCCGCCACCATGCTGTGCAGCAGTTCCTCGACGACCAGTGGGTTGCCCGCGCTGTCGGCGAACAGGCGCTCGGCCACGTCGGCGGACACCTGGCCCGGCTCGGCGCCGAGCGACGACGCCACGACGTCCCGCACTTCGGCGGGCCCGAGGCTGTCCAGCGGCATGAGGAAACCCTCGCCGCGCCGGGCGACGGCGTGGGCCGCCTCCAGCGCGGGCGAGGGTTCGGCGCGCAGGGTGGCCAGCACGACCACCGGCTGCGTGCGGACGTTGGCGGCCAGGTACTCCACCACGGCGAGGGTTTCCACGTCGGCGTCCTGGAGGTCGTCGACGACGAACAGACAGCCGCGGCCCGCCCCGGCCAGCCCGGTGAGCCGCAGCGTCGCCTCGGCGAGCACCACCAGCGAGGAGTCGCCGGCGGCGTCGGTGCCGGCGGCCCAGTCCGGGATCAGCCTGCCCAGCACCGACCGGTACGGCCCGAGCTGTTCGACCAGTTCGCGGCCGCCGGTGCGGGCAAGGGACAGCAGTGCTTCGGTGAGGGCCCGGAACGGCACGGCGGGCCCGGTGGTGCTGCCGCGTCCCCGCAGCACCACCAATCCCGCGTCCAGGGCGTGGCCGACCGCTTCGGCGGCGAGCCGGGTCTTGCCGATACCGGGTTCCCCCGTGACGAAAACGGCCGATCCCGAAGAGCGGCGAGCGTCGTGCAACACCCGCCCGATCTCTTCGATCTCCGTTCCTCGGCCGACGAGAGCGGGGGCACGGGTGCGCATGCGCCAACCTTAGAGACCGGACTCACGGATTCGGTGGTATTCCGGTGGAGATTCCACTGTTCGGACGGCAAGATTGGGGTTGTTGTCACGCTTTGTGCCGTTGTGAGCACGTCACGCGTGCGTGTGGTTGCTCACCACGGTGCTGATGTCCATCGTGACGACCGCGACACTGGCCACACCGAGGGTCAGCCCGGCGAGAATCCCCGCCCGGACACCGATCTTCGTTCTGGTACCCGGGGTGGCGTCACCGAGCGGGCTGTCCGCCTCGGAGCCGGCGGGGGTCGTGTCGAATTCGGCGGCGTTGGTGTCGTTGCGCATCTTCACTCCTGTGATGAGGTGTGTTTCGCGGAAATTACTGAGGGCGGTTCGAAGGCTCCAAGAGGAGAACCGACGGAACCTGTTCGGCAAAACCGACCCGCAACAACCCGAAACCGATACCCCCGGTTCCGGTCAGCAGACCGGGACTTGCTACTCCGTGCGGAGTACCGCACTGGAGCCCGTGCCCTTCCACTGCGCCCACGAGGCGCGAGGTCGCCCTCCGCAACGCGGAGACCGACGGTTCGTGGCCCTGTCCGGCCAGCACCACGAGTGCTTCCAGGGTGCCGAGCTCGCCGTGGCAGAGCGATTGGTCGGTCGACGGCGGCCGGGCGGCCACCGCGGCCGAGAACGCGTCCGCCACCCGCGCGGCGGTGCCGGGCCGCGGCCCGGCGGGTCCGGCGGCGGCCGTGGCGAGCACCCGGCCGGCCAGGCCCGAGCACCAGCCCAGGTCGCCGGTCACCGGTTCCGCCGCGATCCGGCCGGCCCGGCCGAGTGCCCAGTCGACGCCCGCCGAGCCCCAGAGGAAGCCGGAAGCGGCGGGACGCGGGGCGCCGGCGAGCCGCCGGGAGAGCGTGGCGGCCAGCGCGGCCGCTTCGGGCAGCCCGCTTTCCGCGTGCACGGCTTGCATCGCCGCGAGGGCGCCCGCGGTGCCTTCGCCGACACCCACGGGCGCGGCCGCGTCGGCGGCGGCGGTCGCGGAGATCGCGGCGGGCAGGCACGCGGCGAGCGTGCGGTCGCCGAGGAGGGAGGCCAGGCGGGCCAGGGCGTAGCAGATCCCGCCGAGGCCGAAGAAGCCGCCGGACCCGACTTCGCGCGCCAGCTCGGGGTGGTCGGCGAGGACCTCGACGAGCACCGGCAGCGTGCGCACGGCCTTCGCGGCGAGCTCGGAGTACCGGGAGGTGCCGGTCAGCACGCCCAGCTGGGCGAGGAACAGGGCGGTGCCGCAGTAGCCCTCGGCGAGGCCGGCGCCCATCGGCAGCACCAGCCAGTGGCGTCCGTCCAGGAGTTCGAGGCCGACCCAGTTGGCTCGCACGTCGTCGTGGGCGGCGCGGGCGACGAGGTCGTCGCCGATCGCGGAGGCCAGCGCGAGCAGGTGCTGGCTGTCGGGCACGACGGCGGCGACCGCACCGGGCAGCGGTGCGCCCGCGCCGTGGCGGACCTCCGGGCGGCGGGTGGCGAGCGTGGCTTCCACGAACCACTCCTGCTCGCCCAGGTCCTCCGCGCTCAGCTGCGCGATCTTCGCGCGGGCCTGGTCGAGACCACTCGCGGCCAGCAGGCCGGGGAGCACCACGCCGGTGCCGGTGGTGACGTCGACCGACCCGGCCGCGGCGGTGAACACGGGCACGTCGCCGTCGCACAGCTCGGTGATCTCGTGCGGCACGAGCGCGGGCAGGTGGGCCTTGCCGTGGTCCTCGCCGAGCGAGGCGAACGCCTCGGGCCGGGCGGTGCCCGCGGCGAGGTGCGCCGGGTGCGTCGAGTCGGTCAGCAGCGTGACGTAGACCTGTGTCGGCCGCATCACCAGGCGGATCTCCTCGCCGGCGAACGCCGCCAGCACACCGCCGGGCGCGAGCAGTTCGGCACGCCGGTCGACCAGGGACTCGTAGGCGGCGCGGAAGCCGCTCAGCAGGCTCTGGCGGTACATCCCGGCGTCGACCTCGGCCCCGGCGAGCACCGGGCGGTTCGCGCCGCCGGCGTAGGGGAGCGGCCCGCGGGCCAGGCGCATGTCGTCGGTCCCGGCGCCGGTCCAGTGCGGCACCTCCCCGGGGGTCTGCTCGCCGTTGCCGCCGCCGAAGGCCGACACGTCGAGCGCGCCGTGCTCGCCGAGCATCAGCGTGGGCAGCAGCGCGGTGCGCGCCACCGAGCGGTGCAGCGCGGCGGCGGCCGGGTCGGGCCCGTTGCGGGTCAGCGCGGTGAAGGCGGGGTGGAACAGCGTCTCGACGTCCACGAGCATCGGCTGGTCGCCGCAGGCGATCAGGTTCTCGCAGTGCATGTCGGTGGCGTCGAGCGCGTAGAGCAGGGCCAGCAGGGCGCCTTGGCGGCGGTAGAACAGTTCGACGCCGGCCTGGTCGGCGCACGGCCGGGCGGGCACGTACTCGGCCCAGCCGTAGCCGTCGCGGGCCAGCACGCCCACCGGGCGCGGCGCGAGCCCGGGCCGTTCCTCGGCGAACCACCCCAGCAGCGCACTCCACCGGGCGAGCAGCCCGAGCGGCCGCGGCTTGTAGACGAGCTGCCGCCCGTCGGCGAAGTCGAGCACGGCCACCGCCCGCCCGCCGGAGTGCACGTCGCCCGCACCCAGCGTCAGCTCGCTCAGCTCGGCGGCGCTCCCCGCGAGCAGCCCGGCGCGCAGGGCGGCCCGGTCGGCGGCGAACCGGGCGAGCAGTTCGGCGACGGCGTCGACGGTGCGCAGGCAGGTCTGGGCGAGCAGCCGGGCCAGCACGGGGTGGCGGCCCAGCACCTCGGTGAGGTGACCGCGGCTGCCGAGCAGGCGGAGGAAGTCGACGAAGCGGTCCCGTCCGGTGGCGCCGCGCAGCAGGCCGGCCTTCTTCGCGGAGTGCAGCTCGAGCACGAAGGTGCGGGCCGCCAGGGCGGTGAGCTGCCCGCAGAGCCAGGTTTCGACACCGGACCACACGCGGTCCGCGGCGGGCGCACGCTCGATCAGCAGGTCCCGGGCGGCGGTCACGAACGGAAGGACGGCGTGCCGGAAGACCCGGTCGCCCTCGGCATCGACGGGAGCGGGCCAGTCGCCCTCGGCGGGCAGCGAAGCGAGCACCTCGTCGGCGAGCAGCGCCCAGGCGGGCCGGTCGCTGCCGCCCTCGCCGGGAAGGCGAGCGGCGGTCCACCAGGCCGGTGCCTCGTGGGGGGCCTGCTCGGGGCGCTCTACTGTCTGGCTCACGCCGAAGAGATTCGCACTCAGGGAGATGCGCGTACATGGGTACTCGCTACCCAGATTGGGTCCCCTGCTCCGGGTGGCGGAAGGGCTACCGCCTCCCTGCGGTCATCGGCGCACCGAGTTCGCGCAGGTCACGCCGGTGCACCTGCCGGACCGGCGTCTTGAATGACTCATTCAGGACCTCCCAGGTCCTGAATGAGTCATTCAAGACGTTTGCCGGCCGGCCGGGGGCTGAGGTGCGAAGTTCCCGGCCCGCCGCTCGTGGTCACGGCGGCCCCGCCGTCACCGGCGTGTCGAGCTCGGACAGCGCACGCCGGCGCACCGTCCTCACCGGCACCGTCGTCGCCAGCGCCGCCACGTGGCCGCCCAGCACCGGCAGCGATCGCAAATGCACCGGCTCCCGCGGCCAGCCCGCTACCTCCGAACACGCCAACCGCCCCCGCACGTCCACCCGGGCCGGGGCCGCGGCCAGCCCCAGCCCCGTCAGCTTCATCGCCGCCTCCTTGCGCGTCCACGCCGTCAACAGCCGGCCGGCCCGCTCCGCCGGGTCCGCCGCCGAAAACTCCCGATGCTCCGCGGCCGACAAGACCACGCCGGCCAACCCGGCGGGGTCGGCCGCCGAGGCCAGGTCCTCGATGTCCGCCCCGATCAGGCCCGCCTCCGCGACCGCCAGCAGCAGCCGGCGCGAAGTGTGGGACACCGAAAACTCGGGTGCCCCGGCCAGCCGGGGACGGCCGTGGCCGGCATCGCCGCAATGCGTGCACGACCGATCGATCACCACGTCCGCAGGCGGGACACCGACCGCGGAAGCGCCCCAAAGGCGTTGCAGCGCACGGGAAGTCACGAACACGTCCCCCGCCGGGGTCGCGGCCAGCCGGGCCCACCGAGCGCGCTCGGCGTCGTCGAGCAGGGGCAGCCACTCCGGCCGGGGACGGACCGGCACCAGCCAGACGTCGACGTGCCCCGGACCGGAGGGCACGTCCCAGGCGAGCCCGGCCGCCGGGCCGCGCGCGCCGGTCATGGCGCTTGCGGCAGCAGCAGGGCCGCCCGCGGTGCGGGCAGCTCGTCCGATGGTGAGCCCAGCTCCGTCAGCAGGTGCGCGACCGCCGCGGCGAGCTGGTCGTCCTCGCCCGGCAGCAGCCGGTCGGGGGCCGGGACCACCGCCAGGTCGGGCTCCACGCCGTGGTTCTCCAGCGAACCGCCCGCGTCGCCGAACCGGTAGCGGAACTCCGGCTGCGTGGTGACGGTGCCGTCCACCAGCCGGTGCCGCGGCCAGGTCGCGATCACCCCGCCCCAGCTGCGCCTGCCGATCAGCGGGCCCAGCCCGAGCGCGCGGAAGACGTGGGCGAAGATCTCGCCGTCGGACCCGGTGTGCTCGTTGAGCAGCGTCGCCATCGGGCCGCGCGGCGACTCCGTCGGGTACGGCGCCATGCCGCTCCACCGCCCGTGCTCGGTGCCGGTGCGGCGGCGGGCGAGCCGGTCGAGCAGCAGCGGCGACACGTGGCCGCCCGTGTTGAACCGGACGTCCACGATCAGGCCGTCGCGGTCGAGCTCGGTCAGGAACCCGCGGACGAAGTCGGCGTACCCGGCGCGCGTCATGTCGGGCACGTGCAGGTACCCCAGCCGCTCGCCCGACACCGTCCGCACGTACGCGCGGTTGCCCTCGGTCCAGTCCAGGTACCGCGCCCGCGCTTCGCCGGCGCACGCCCGGACGACCACGCGGTGCTCGGCGCCGCCCCGGCGCACGGTCAGCTCGACCTCGCGGTCGGCTTGCCCGACCAGGAGCTCGCCGGGACCCGGCGGGCCGACCCGGCGGCCGTTGACCGCGACCACGGCGTCGCCGGCGCGGATGTCCGCGCCGAGCCGGGCGCACGGCGAACCGGCCTTCGGGTTCCACGCGTCGCCGCGCAGGATGCGCGCGATCCGCCACTGCGAGCCGTCGGGTGTGGTGTCCCAGTCGACGCCGAGGAAGCCCTGCGCTTCGTCCGGTCCGGCGCGGTACTCGCCGCCGCGCTCGAAGGCGTGCGACGTGCCGAGCTCGCCGTGCAGCTCCCAGATCAGGTCCGACAGCTCCGCGCGGCACGACACCAGCTCCGCGAGCGGCGCGTACCGGTCGTACACCGCGTCCCAGTCGAGGCCGGACATCCGCGCGTCCCAATAACCTTCGCGCTGCAGCCGCCACGCCTCGCGGAACATCTGCCGCCACTCCGCCGACGGGTCGAACGGGACCTTGACGCGCCCGAGGTCGACCCAGCCGGTGGCCGGGCCCGGCTCCTCGCCGTCGGGCGGGTCGCCGGCGGCGTCGGCGCGCAGCACCCGCAACCGGCTGTCGGTGCGGTGCAGCACCACGTCACCCCGGACGTCCAGCTCGTCGACCGCGCCGAGGCAGCCGGCGGTGACGCGGCCGGTGCCGAGCTCCACCAGCGAGACCGTGCCGTCGCCGCCGGAGTCCGGGTGCGCCGGGTCGGGTGCGGCGAGCGGCACCGACAGCAGCAGCACCCGGCCGGGCAGCGCCGCGATGTCGCTGTAGCGGCCTTCGGGCACCGGGAACGCCGCCACCCGCCGGGAAATCCCGTCGAGGTCGACCGTCACCCGGCCGTCGCCGCGCGGGGTGGGCCGCGCCTGCCCGGGCACCGCGGCCCGGGTCTCGAACGGCGAGGGGTCGCCCGCCCGCAGCGTGATCAGGTACGGCCGCGAGCCGAACGGGAACCCGACTTCGAACTGCACCTGGTCCAGCTCGGGGGTGAGGTCGCGCTGGCCGAGGAAGTACAGGTACCGCCCGGACGGGTCGAACGCCGGGCGCGCGTCCCGCACCACCGGCTCGGTGACCCGGTGGGTGCGCCCGGACGCGGTGTCGGCGAGCTTGATCGACGACGTGCGCGGCGACTCCGGGAACGTGTAGGCCAGCCACCGGCCGTCCGGTGACCACGCGAGGTCCTCGATGCGCTCGTGCCGGCTCGCGTCGAGCAGCCGGGGGCGGGGCAGCACGTCGGCGGTGTCCACGATCCACACGCGCTGGCGGCTGGTCGCGAAGGCGACGAGCCCGGACGCGGGGGAGGCGGTCAGCTCGGTGATGTGCCCGACGCCGCCGGCGACGAGCACCGGGGCGTCCTCGCCGCCCTCGGCGTCCATCAGCACGATCCGCTCGTCCGGGCTCTCGTCGGCGGCCACGGCGACCAGCTGCCGTCCGCCGGCCAGCCAGCGCAGCAGCCGGTAGCGCACGCCGTCGGCGCTGCCGTGGCCGCGGACCGGCCCCGACCAGTGCTCGAAGGTGAACGCCTTGCCGCGGGCGGTCACCGCGAGCCGGGTGCCGTCGGGGGACAGGCGCGCGCCGTCGAGGTACTCGCCGGCGGGGGCGAACCGGCGGCCGCGCTGCGGTGCCGCGCCGCCCAGGTCCACCTCCACCGGCCGGGTGCCCTGGACGTCGAGCAGGTACAGCCGGGCGCCCGCGGTGTAGACCAGGCGGGTGCCGTCGGTGGTGAGCCCGCGCGCGTAGTGGTCGTGGTGGTCGGTGTGGCAGCGCAGGTCGGTGCCGTCGGGCCGGCACGAGTAGACGTTGCCGATGCCCTCGTGGTCGCTGATGAAGTGCACGCGGCCGCCGGCCCAGCAGGGGTCGGCGACGTTCCCGGGCAGCGCGACGAGCCGCGTGAACGGCCCGGCCTCGTCCTCGGCGTACCACAGCTCACCGGTGCCGCCGCCGCGGTAACGCTTCCACCGCGCGGGATCCGCGGTGTTGCGGCCGACCACGACCCCACCGTCGCCGAAGGCGATCGTGTCGGCCGGGCCGAGCCGCAGCGGCCGCGCCGGACCACCGGACGAGGCCACCGAGAACAGCCGGGCCCCGAAGCCGGACGGCTGCTCGGCATCGGTCGCGTAGAGCACTTCGCCGGTGTGCGGGTGCCAGCCGACGGTGAGGCAGCGGCCGGCCTGGTGGGTCAGCCGCCGGGGCCGGCCGCCTTCGGCCGGCATGACGTACACCTCGGCCGGGCCGTCGTAGGTGCCGACGAACGCGATTTCCGTGCCGTCCGGGGAGATCCGCGGCCGCCGGGCCTCGCCGGGGCCCGCGGTCAGGCGGTGTGCCCGGCCGCCCTCGGCGGGGACGGACCACAGGTCGTCCTCGCACGCGAAGTAGAGGGTGCCGCCGGAGACCGCGGGGGTGCGCAGGTACCCGGCCCGCCCGGTCACGACCGGGCCTCGATGCGCTCGCGGATCCGCTCGGCCAGCTCCCGGCGGCGTTCGCCGGCGGACTCCTGGTGCTTCCGGATGTCCTCGTCGGACAGGGTCCAGTAGCACGCCGTCCGCCACTGCCCGACGGTGTAGGAATCGCGCTCGCAGCGGACCTGGTGCTGGGCTTCGAGGGCTTCGGCGGAGAGGAACATGGTGTTGTGCGTGAGGACCTGGTTGACGATCACGCGCATGTTGAGCTCGTCGCGCAGGTGCTTGTGCACCGCGTAGACGGCGAACGCGCCGAGTCCGCGGTCGCGCGGCAGCACGCCGAAGGACAGCTCGCAGCGCTGTGCGCGCCAGTCGATCGAGGTGATCCACGCGAACCCGAGCACGCGGTCGTTCGGGCCGCACACGGTGAAGATCCGCTTGGTGCGCTGCTCTTCGGTGATGGTGCGGTGCTGGCGGGCCGTCAGGCCGTCGTCTCCCGCGCCGACGGCGAAGTCGGTGAGGTTGGCGGTGAAATGCGCCTCGCGCAGCAGTTCCGTGCGCAGCGGGACGTCCTCTTCGGTGAAGTGCCGGACGGTCACGATCGGCATGGCTCCTCCTTCACCAGGACCAGCACGTCGTGGAACGCGTGGCCGGCGTAGTGGTGGCCGGGCAGCACGCCGCTGTGGGCGAACCCGGCCCCGAGGAACGCGGCGGCCCCGTTCTCGGGGACCAGCGCGACGAACGACGTCCGCCGCTGGTAGGTGGTGAGGTGGCCGAGCAGCGCGCGCACCGGCTCCGGGCCGGCGGACGTGCTCGAGACGTAGGCCTGGCGCGGCTGCGCCCGGTTCGGCACGCAGCCGACCAGCGCGCCGCCCGCGGCGTACACCTGGGCTTCGCGGCGGGTGAGCTCACGCACGAGCAGGGCGTCGTTCTGGGTCACCGGGTCGGTGCCGAGGAACCCGCGCGCGGCGTCACCTGCGCGGCGCAGCCCCCGCACGGCCTCGGCGGGTGAAAGCGGCCTCAGGTCAGTCATGGCGGATCGTCCCCCAGATCTCCCGTGCGGCGGGTGCGCCGTCGAACCAGGTGGCGGCCGGGACGACCGCCTCGCGCCGGAACCCGGCCGCGGCCAGCGCCGCCGAGCCGGGCCGGGCGGCCGGGGTGACCCAGCCGTGCAGGCGCCGCAGGTTCAGGCCGGTGAACCCGTGCTCGACGGCGGCGGTCAGCAATTCGTCCACATTAGACTGTCCGGTGTGGACGCCGAGCTCGACGCGGGCCCGCCGGTGCACCCAGTCGATGGCCGTGTAGCGGACGAAGGCGCCGTCGGTGACGCACAGCTCCTCGTCGTCCCCGGTGGGCGGGGGCACCTCGGTCGGGCCGGCGAGCGCGGGCCAGTCGTCGAGGGGCAGCCCGAGCAGTTCGCCGGCGAGCCACGGCCCGCTCAGCAGCTCGCGGTCGGTGCCGCGGTATCCGCGCAGTTTCATGACTCCGCCCAGACCTGGGAGAAGAAGACCGTGCCGCGGCGACGGCCTTCGTGGGTGGTCACGCCGGCGAGCGTGCCCTCTTCGGTGAGCCCGGCTTCGCGGGCGAAGGCGAGGCCGGTGGGGTCGAACTCGGGGAACCGGACCGACAGCCGCACCAGCTCGTGGCGCCATCGCAGCGCCCGCACGATCTCGCGGTACGCGTCGCACCACCAGTGGGCCGGGGTGCCGGAGCGCAGGCGCAGGTGCAGGACGTAGTGGCAGCCGTGTTCGCTGCCTTCGTTCTCCAGCGCGTAGAGGCCGATGGGCTCGCCGTCGGCGTGGAGCACGCGCGTGTCGTCGCCGAGGAGCCGGTCGATGTCCCACTCCGGCCGCGTGTCGGGCCGATCGGTGCGGAAGAAGAAACCGGGGTCGGTGAACAGGGCGAGCACTTCCGCCCGGTCGGCGTCCGCACAAGCGCGGGCCGACCAGCGCGGCAGCACCCGGTCCGCCGGTGCTGCGGCGGGCGGCGCGGCGGGCGCGATCGAGGTCATGGCCCCTCCCGGGCTGGTGGCTGGCTGGCGGGGTTCGGTGCGGCCGGGCTCGCGAGGCCGCGCCGCGGCGTCCTGAATGACTCATTCAGGACGTGGGAGGTCCTGAATGAGTCATTCAAGACGTCCGGGGTGGGCGGAGGGAGCCGCGGGAGGGGCACTTTCACGTGAAAGTGCCGCTCCCGCGGTGGCCACAAGACCGGCACTTTCACGTGAAAGTGCCGGGTTCGGCGGGACGGCGGCGCGGGTGCGCCGCCGTCCCGCCGGGAGGTCAGGCCTCCTTGGAAGCGACCTTCGAGGCCTCCTTGGACGCCTCCTTGGAGGCCTCCTTGCTGGCGACCTTCGACGCGACCTTCGACGCGACCTTGCTGGCGACCTTCGAGGCTTCCTTCGACATGGGTGCTCCTCATTCCGTTGTTGGGATTTCCCCGCAGATCCGGTCCGCAATTCCTGCGGTCCGGTGGGGCCAACCCAGATTCACCGACGAACCGTTGCCGGTCAAGGAAAACTCCGACCCGGCCGGTGTCATCTTCGTGCCACGGAGAAGGTGCCACCGCCAGGGGCTAACCATTTCCACCGGAACCGCCCACCATCGGCGTACGACGATTCGGTTGGAGGCCCCCGTGGTGAAAAGCGCGAACCTCTGCTGGGGACAGCACCACCACCTGCTGCGGTACCTGCGGGTGCCGGCGCCGTCCCGGCACGAGGCGCACATCGGCACCAGCTACCCGCTGCCCGCGGGCTGCACGGTCGCGGCCGTCCGCACCGCGCTGACCCACCTGGTCCGCCGGCACGAAGTCCTGCGCACCGTCTACGACCTGACCGGCACCGCGGCCGACGGGCGCGCTTGGCCGCGCCAGGTCGTGCAGCCACCGGCGCCGCAGCCGGTGGTCGAGGCGACCACCGAGGACGCCGTGGACGTCATTGCGCGCCTCACCCGCACCCCGTTCGACCTGGCCCGCGAGTGGCCCCTGCGGGCCTGCGTGGTCACCACCGGCGGCCGCCTGGTCCGGCTGCACCTGGTCTTCAACCACCTGGCCTTCGACGACGTCGCCCTCGACCGGCTGGCCGCCGAGCTCGACGAACTCCTCGCCGCGCGCACCGAGGGCCGCCCCGCCGTGCTGGATCCGGTCGAACACCAGCCCGTCGACCTCGCGCGCTTCGAGGAGAGCCGCACCGACGCCGACATCGAACCCGCGCTGAGCCACTGGCGTGACATCGTCAAGAAGCTCCCCGCAGACGTCTTCTCAAAGCGTCGCAAGGCATCGGAGGCCGCGCACAGCGCCTCCCTCACCGTCCCGGGGCTGCTGTCCGCCGCCCGGGCGATCGCGGCGCGCGAGCACGTGTGGCCCTCGGCCGTGCACCTGGCCGCCTATGCCGTCACGCTCGCCGCCTACACCGGGGAAACGCTGGTCGCGCACCGGATGTACACCAGCCAGCGCGACGCCAGCGGCTTCGGCGGCGCCGTCACCTGCCTGTCCTACCCGACGCCGGTGCTCGCCGACCTCGGCGGCGATCCGCGCTTCTCGGCGGTGGTCAAGGCGTCCGCGACCCGCGTGAGCCAGGCGATGGCGAACGCGCACGTGCCCTACGACCGCGTGTACGAGCTGGTCGCCGAGGAGAACGTGCGGGTGGTCGCGGAGCTGAACTTCCTCGACAACGCGCCGCGCTCGTGCCGGGCCAAGCGGGACCGGTACGCGGTCAACGCGGCCCCCGCCGACTGGGCGCACGCCGGTTCGGACAGCTACCTGCGCGTCTACGAATGGGCCGACGGCATCACCCTCGCCCTGCAGGCCCTCGACGCGGTGATGGACGCCGACGCCGTCGAGGAGTTCCTGCGCGGCTACGCCCGGCTCGTCGAGGCCCACCGCGAACCCGGCACCGACCTGCGCGTCAGCGAGGCCGCCGCGCTCATCGGCTTCACCCCGCCGACGCCGCGAACCACCGCCGCACCCACCGAAGAGCGGACCGGAGCCGCGCCCGCCGAACGCGTCCTCACCGAGGTCGTGGCCGAGGTCAACGGCCTCGGCGACGTCGACCCGGCGCGCAGCTACACCGGCGCGGGCGGGCGCGTGCTGCGCCTGCCCCGCGTGGTCGAAGCCCTGCACGAGCGCGGCTGGCGCGCCGGGCTCGTCCCGTTCACCACCGCCCGCCCCCTGTCCGCGCTCGCGCACGACCTCGTGCCGGCCCGCGGCTGAGCCGGAAGAAGAGGAGGAAAACCATGACTCTGCTCGAAGCACCCCGCCTGGAACGGGTGGCGTCGTTCGTGCCGGAGACGAGCCTGCCGGTCGCCGAGCTGGCCGGCCCGCTCGGCCTCGACGCGACGCAGCTGCGCTTCTTCACCCGCTTCCTCGGCCTCGACCGCGTCGCCGTCGCCGACGGCCTCGACCTGGCCGACCTGCTGGCGGGCGCGGGGGAGCGCGTACTGGCCGGGGTCGACCGCGACTCGGTCCGGTTCCTGGTCCACGCGCACACCATGCAGCACGTCGCCGTCGCCACGCCCGGTCTCCTCGAGGACGTGCGGACGCGGCTGCGGCTGCACCGCGCGACCGCGTTCAGCCTGTCGCACCTCAACTGCGTCGTCGGCATCCACGCCCTGCACGTGGCGCGGTCCCTGCTGGCCACCGCGGCGCCGGGCGACCGCGTGCTCGTGCTGACCGGCGACAAGGTGCTGATGCACGAGGCCCGGCTGATCCGCGACACCACGATCCAGGGTGACGGCGCCGCCGCGGTGCTGCTCGGCCCGGACCCGCGCGGCGACCGCGTCCTCGGACGCGCGCTGACCGTGCTGGGCGAGTTCTACCGGGGCATCGACTGCGACGAGGCCCTGCAGCTGCAGTACAAGCACGTCTACCCGGACGCGCTCGCGCAGGTCATGCAGGACGCCCTCGACGACGCCCGGGTCGCCCCCGCGGACATCGCCGCCATCCTGCCGCACAACGTCAACAAACTGTCGTGGAAACGCATCACCGGCACGCTCGGCGTGCCGCGGGACCGCGTGTTCCTCGACAACGTCGGGAAGTACGCCCACTGCTACAGCTCCGACCCGTTCATCAACCTGGCGGCGGCGCGCGCGGACGGGCGGGTCGATCCGGGGGACCTCGTGCTGCTGGCTTCGGCCGGCCTCGGGGCGACCTTCGCGGCGGCCGTCGTCGAGATCGGAGAAGGGAACCAGGGATGAATTTCGTGGCACGGCTGAAGAAGGACCTCACCGGCGACGCCGGGGCAAGGTTCGTCTTCGTCAACAACTTCGAGGTGGAACGCAGCTGGGCGGTCGGTGAGCCGAAACTGCCCGGCGCCGGCATCTCGTTCGCGGGGGCCACCGTCAACCGCATGGAGGAGATGGGCGCGCTGCTCGCCGGCGAGGGCGACCTGGTGGTGCTGAAGGCACCCATGGACCCCGCGTTCGCCGCCTACCTCGCCCGGATCGGCGCGGCCGACGGCTCGACGCTGATCGCCGAGCACAACGACCCGGACGCGATGGTGACCGAGGATGCGCTCGGCTCGCCGGAGCTGCTGGGCAGGCTGCGGGAGCTGGCCGACGGCAACACCTACCTGATGCCCCTGGGTATTTCGGCCTCGGAAGAGGCCCTGGCCAAGGAAAGTGGCTTGCCGCTGGCCGGTTCGACCGCGCAGATCTGCAAAGCGGTCAACGGCAAGGTGTTCAGCCGCGGCCTGGTCGACGCGCTCGGCCTGCGCCAGGTGCCCGGCCGGGTGGTGCACACGGTCGGCGAGCTGCGCGAGGCGCTCACCGCGCAGCTGGCCCTGGGCGGCCGGGTCGTGGTGAAGGAGTCGCTCGGCGTCTCCGGGCGCGGCATGGTCGTCGTCGAGGACGAGCGCGGCGCGAACCGCCTCCTGCGCCTGATCGAGCGCCGCGGTGCCGACGCGCCCGCGAACCTCGTCGTCGAGTCCTGGATCGAGCACGCCCAGGACCTCAACTACCAGTTCGTCGTCTCCCGCACCGGCGGTGTCCGGTTCGAGACGGTCAAGGCCGCCGTGCTCAAGAACGGCGTGCACCAGGGCCACCGGTTCCCGGTGGAGCTGCCGCCCGTGGCGGCGCGCGAGCTGGCCGAGGCCGTGGAGAAGATCGGGCGGGCGCTGCACGACGAGGGGTTCTTCGGGATGGTCGGCGTCGACGCGATGCTCGCCGCCGACGGCACGCTCTACCCGTGCCTGGAGATCAACGCCCGGTTCAACATGTCGACCTACCAGAGCCGGATCGCCGAGAAGTTCATCCCCGAGGGCCGGCACGCCATCGCGGCGACCTTCTCGCTGAAGCTGCAGCGCGAACACACCTTCGCCGAGGTCGAGAGCGCACTCGGCGACCTGTTCTTCACCGGCGCCGGCGACACCGGCGTCCTGGTCAACAACTTCGCGACGCTCAACGCCGCGGCCACCGGCGAGGGCTCCTTCCACGGCCGTCTCTACGCGATCTGCGTCGGGGACTCGCCCGAGGAGGCCCTCGCCGTCCGGACCGAGGCCGAGCGCCGCCTCGCGGAAATGGCAGGAACCGAAGCATGACCGACATCGACTACCAGGACCTGGCCGCGCGCTTCGGCACGCCGCTCTACGTCTACGACGGCGACGTCCTGCACGCCACCATCACCGGCCTGCGCGCGGTGCTGCACCCGGCGATCGAGGTCTTCTACTCCCTCAAGGCGAACCCGAACATCAGTGTCTTCGCCGCCCTGCACGGCGGCGGGGCGCGGGCCGAGGTTTCGTCCATTGTGGAGCTGCAGACCGTTCTGAAGGCCGGGGCGCGGCCGGACGACATCATCTTCCTCGGCCCCGGCAAGAGCGAGCAGGAACTGCGGGCGTGCCTGGGCACCGGCGTCTACGCCATCGTTTGCGAGTCATTCGCCGAACTGGACGACATCGAGCGGCTCGGCGCCGAGCTCGGCAAGCAGCAGCGGGTGCTGCTGCGGATCAACCCGACCTGCGCGATCAGCGGGTCCCGGCTGACCATGGGCGGCAAGCCCCGCCAGTTCGGCATCGACGAGGCCCAGGTCCTCGCCGCCGGGCCGCGGCTGGCGGAGTACCGCCACGCCGACGTCGCCGGCATCCAGGTCTACATGGGCACGCGCATCCTCGACGCCGAGGTGATCGGCAAGAACACGCGCTACGCCCTCGACCTGGCCGAGCGGGTGGTCGCGGAGACCGGGATCCGGCTGGAAGCCGTCGACATCGGCGGCGGCCTCGGCGTGGCCTACTTCGAGGGCGAGGACGACCTCGAAGCGGCCGACGTGGCCGCCGTGATCAACCCGATGCTCGAGGAGTTCCACCGGGCGCACCCGGGCACCCGGCTGATCATGGAGTCCGGCCGGTTCCTGGCCGGGCGCGCCGGGGTCTACGTGCTCGGCATCCGGTACGTCAAGGAGTCCATGGGGGAGCGGTTCGCGATCGCGGACGGCGGCACCCACCACCACATGGCCGCCGTCGGCATCGGGTCGTTCGTCAAGCGCAACTTCCCGGCCGTGCTGCTCACCCCGCGCGCCGCCGGCGAGGACACCGACGACACCGTCGAGCCCGGCCCGTGGACCGTCACCGGCCCGCTGTGCACGCCCAACGACACCCTGCTCAAGCAGGTGAAACTGCCCGACCTGCGCGCCGGCGACCTGGTCGGCGTCCTGAACTCCGGCGCCTACGGGCCGTCGGCCTCGCCCGGGCTGTTCCTCAGCCACGGGTTCCCCGCCGAGGTGCTCGTGCGCGGGGGAGCGGCCTTCCTGGTCCGCGACCGCGACGAGCCCGCGGACCTGCTGCGCAAGCAGCACCTGCACCAGCCCCCCACCACCAGCACGGGAAGTGAGCCGAGATGAACCGCACCGAGATCGTCGCCCACCTGGAGATCGCCCTGTCCGCCGTGCTCAACAAGGAGATCGGCGGCGTCACCCCGGAGCTGCGCCTGTTCGAGGACCTGGCGCTCGACTCCACCAGCGTCATCGAGCTGCTGATGAGCCTCGAGGACACGATCGGCCTCGAGATCGACCCGGACGAGCTGGGCCCGGAGGTCTTCCGCACGGTCGGCAGCCTGACCGACTACATCGAGTCGGCCTTCGCTCGGTCCGCCGCGGCGGTCTGATCATGTCCCTGCAGACGCTCGCGCCCCCGGGGCGGGCCGCGACACCCCCGCGCCCGGCCGGGGTGCACCTGAGCGGCGTGACGCACCGGGTGTTCACCGACCGCGCCAAGCCGGTGTTCGGGATGCGCCCGGAACTGGCCCGGCTCATGGTCGAGACCTTCGGCGCCGCCGCCGACCAGGAGGACTTCCTGGCCCGCACCGGCAACGGCTTCATCGAGATGACCGAGGCACTGCTGGCCGACGTGGGCACCCCCCTGCCGCCCCTGGACGCGGTGGTGCTCGCCTACCACTCGCCCGACCTGTACCACTCCGAAGTCGCCGGCTGCTACCTCGCCGGACGCCTGCCCGGCAACCCGGAACCGTGCTCGGTCGCGGGACCGGGACCGGGTGCGGCGTTCACCGCGCTGCGCCTGCTGGACGGCATGTGCCGGCTCGGCGAAGCGACCTCGGCGGCGCTGCTGGTGTACGACCAGAACGCCGTGCTGTGGGACAGCGGCCACCCGGCCACCCACCGGCCCGACGCGGCGGTGCTGCTGCAGGCCGGCGCGACCGGCGACGTCGCGGTGACGGAGCTGGAGGAGGTGCGGCTCGGCGGGACCGGGCCGCGCAGCGCCACCCTCGCCTTCGCGGACGTGCTGTACCGGCATCCGGGAGTTCGGGTCCTGGCGGGCGCGGGCCTCGCCAAGCGGCTTGCGGGCACGCCGTACGCCGGGCGTGTCGAGGCGGTGCCGGACCTGTGGTGCACGGGCGTGTGGGCGGGGCTCGCTCGCCTCTGGCCGCTGGAGGAGCCGGTGCTGCTGGCCGATTTCGAGCCAGTGGGCGGCACGTTCTGCAGCTGCCTGCTGGTGCCGGGGAGGGAGCACTGATGGGCGCGCCGGCTTCCGCCCGTGAGCGAAGGGTCGACACGCGTGATCAGGCAGCCGACACGCGTGATCAGGAGGTCGACACGCGTGGGCTGGGGAGGGAGTGCTGATGGACACGGGGCTGTCCCGGGTCGCCGTGCGGCTGCCCGGCCGCGTCGAGGCCGTCGACGACGTGCTCGTGCGGTCGGGCGCCAAACCCTTGGAGCGGCGCATGTTCGGCCGCATCTACGGCCTGCGCGACAGCCCGGTGCTCGCGCCGGGCGAGCGGATGGCGGACCACCTGGCCGAGGCCGGGCGGACCGCGCTCGGCGGCGCGCCGGCGAGCCTGGTGCTCTACGGCCACACGCTGCTCATCGCCGAGCTCGACCTGTGCGGGGAGTTCCCGGACCGGCTGCGCGACGCGCTCGGCCTGCCCGGCGTCCCGTTCTTCGGGGTGTCGCACGTGAACTGCACGTCGGTGCTGCGCTCGGTCGAACTGGCCCGGCGCTACCTCGCCCGGCCCGGCGCGGCGCCGGACGACCGCGTGCTCGTGCTCGGCGGCGACCAGGGCAGCGCCAGCGACCGCGGCCGCTACATCCCGGGCACGACCATCGCGGGCGACACCGCGGCGGCGCTCGTGGTGTCCCGCGGCCCGGCGCGCTACCGCTACCTCGGCGGCGCGAGCGCCCGCGACACCCGGTTCCACCGCAGCCTGCGCATGACCAAGGAGGAGTTCACGCTCTTCGGCAAGGTCTGCTGCGAGCAGGCGGTGTCGGTCGTCGGCGCCGCGGCGCGGGACGCCGGCCTCACCCTGTCCGATGTGGACTGGGTGCTGCCGGACCTGTCCAACCGCATGTTCTGGCGCACCTTCAGCGGGCTCTCCGGCTTCCCGTTCGACCGGATCCCCCTGGACCTGGTCGCCGAGCGCGGGCACAACTTCGGGGTCGACTCCCTGCTCGCCCTGCAGCACGCCGACGCGGCCGGACGGCTGCGCCCCGGCGAGCGCTGCGCCCTGGTCTCGGTGGGCCAGGGCGCCTACTTCCAGTCGGTGATCGTCGAGGTCGTGGAGGAGAAGTGAGTACCAGCCTGCTCGAATGCGAGCGGACCGCACGGAGTGCCGGCCTCGCCGCCGGTCTCGCGCGGGCCCTGCCCGCCATCCCGGCCGACCGGCTGGCGCCCGGCCGGTACGCGGCCGTGCCCGCCGCCGCCGTGCCCGAAGGCGCCGAAGTGCGCACGCACAGCCTGGCCGACCGCGAGGACATCGTCTTCCTCGCCTGCCCGGGCCGGCCGCGCGAAGAGCGTGACGCCTACGAGCTCGCGGACTTCGGCCGGCACCTGGCGGCCGTGCGCCTCGGGGTGCTGCGCTCGGTGCTCGACCACGTCGTCGAGCACCTGTCGAACCGCACCTCCGGCGACGAACCGCTGATCCGCAAGCAGCTGATCGCCGGCGCGATCGGCGACGTGATGGCCGCGGTGGAACGGCTGCGCGCCCAGGTGCGCTCGCAGCGGCACCCGGTCGCGGTGGCCGACGTCCACCGCGAACTGGACGAGCTGGGCTGGCGGGTGGCCCAGCACCTCGGCGCCGCCGGCTTCCTGGCCACCTCACCCGCGCGGTCGCTCTACGTCTCGGCACTGGTGGCCGGCACCTGGGTGGACCGGGAACCGGAAGGAGAACCGGCATGATCGAGCTGAGCGAACGCGTCCGCGCGGTCCGCGACCTGAGCCGGGAGGCGGCCGCCGACCTGCGGTCGCGGGCCCTGGCCATCGACCTCGACCCGGACGCGATGGACGAGCACTACAACTCGCCGGTGTTCGAGATGGTCCGGCAGGCCGACACGCCGCCGCAGTACCGCGAGTCGCTGCCGTCGACGCCGTTGCTGCGCGCGATGGAGCGCGGCTCGTGCCTGGAGAACGTGGCCGGGCTGATCGAGCTGGCGCGCGGCGACGTCGGCGCGATCCTGGCCTGCCCGTCACCCGGCCTGGCCGGGGTGTTCGTGGAGCTGCTCGGCACCCCTGAGCAGCAGGAGTGGTTCTTCACCGGGATGCACGGCGGCCGCCGCTGGTCGTTCTTCGCGATGACCGAAGAGGGCCGAGGCAACGACGCGACGGCGATGGAGACCCGCTTCGAGCGCGACGGCGAGGGCTGGCGGCTCGACGGCGGCAAGTGCTACGTCGGCAACGCCGCCCGCGGCAGCGTCGGCGTGGTGTTCGGCCGCACCGGCCGCGGCGCGCTGTCGATCCGCGCGGCGCTGGTCGAGGTCCCGGCGCCGGGCTGGCACGGCGAGAAGCTCGACATGATCGGCCTCCGCGGCGCCTACATCAGCCGGCTGTCCTTTTCGGACGTCGCCATCCCGGCCGGGCGGATGCTGGGTGACCACCTGCCGGTGACGCGGCGGGGGATCTTCGCCGCCATCACGACGTTCAACCACATGCGGGTCCGGATCGCCGCGTCCGCCGTGGGCACCGCGCTGGCGATGGTCGAGTACGTGCTGGAGCACCGCAAGAACGCCCCCGGCGGTCAGCTCGCCCTCGCCCGCGCCGAAGCGGGCCGTGAGCTGGTGTACGAGGCGGCGGCGCGGATCGATCGCGACCCCGAGCGCGGCTACCTCTCCAGCGCCGCGAAGCTCGGCGCGATCGGCCTGGCGGTGGGCACGGCGCACTGGGCGTCGGCCGCGCTCGGCCCGGCCGGCCTCATCGAGCACCCGCTGCTGGAGAAGTGGACGCGGGACGTGCACGCGTTCGAGTTCATGGAGGGCACGAGCAACATCCACCGCCTCCACGTGGCGCGCGGGTACCAGGCGGGAGACGCCGATGCCTGACCTCGGGATCGACACGATCGCGTTCGCCGCCGCCCGGCGCGAGGAGTACGTGCCGCTGTCGGCGTTGCCCGGCGCCGCCGACCTGGTCCCGCCGGAGCGGCTGGCCGCCGCTGGGATTCCGTTGTCCCGTCTGATGGTCCGGATCCCGGAGGACGACGACGTCGACGTCACGGCGCAGGTGCTCGCCGCACTGGGGCCACCCGCGCTGCCGCAGCCGCTGTTCTTCGTCCGGTCGGGCCCGTTGCGCGACCCGAACGTGGCCGCGCTGGCCGGGCTGGTGCACCGCAGCGGCTGGGCGGGCGAAGACGTCGGCCTCACGCACCTCGACGAGCTCGGCGGCACGGCCGTCTTCGGGCTGCTGGAGTGGGCGGTCGAGACCGAAGCGACGGCGGTCATCTGCGACGAGCCGCTGTTCGCCGACGCGGCGGGCGGCCACCCGCGGTTCGCCGCGGTCGGCGTCCGGCTGCGGCGTGGTGCTGCTGCGCTCACGGTTTCCGGCTGCGGGGAGGGAAAACCCGCGCTGACGGGCGCCCACCGGTTCACCGGCCGCGGCCCGTGCGACGCGTGGCTGGCCTTCTGCGCGGCGCTGGCCGAAGGCGTGGTCGCCGACGGCGAGCGCGTCCTGCTGCACACGCGCGGGCCGCTGCGCGAGGGCTGGCTTTCGCTGCTCGCGGTGGACGTCGCCGCGCTGCGGCTGGTCCCCGCTTCGGCGGCACCCGTGACGGCGAGTTTGCTCGGGGGGCGGAGTGGATGAGAATCGGCGTGGACCTGATGTCGATCCCGCGGTTCGCGGAGGTCGCGGCGCACCCCCGGTACCGGACGCTGGTCTTCACCCCGGTGGAGCTCGAGCAGGCCGCCCGGATGGGTGCCGAACGGTCCCTGGAACGGCTGGCCGGGCGGTTTTCCGTCAAGGAGGCCACGTGCAAGATGCTGGGCCGTGGCTTCGGCCAGGGCCTCCGCTGGCGTGACATCGAGGTCACCAACGACGACTGGGGAGCGCCGTTGGTGACCCTCGGCGGCGGCGCGGCGGAGATCGCGGAGGAAGCGGGCCTGGAGGAGATCGTGGTGACGTTGAGCCACCAGGCCGATCTGGTGGTCGCGGTCGCGGCGGCGGCGTGTGCCCGCCCGCCGCGCCCGTTCCGCCGCGCGGCCACGCCTGCTGCGTCCGTTGTTCCGGCGCGCTTCGACGAACTGGCGGCGTTGGCCGCCGACCTGTTCTCGGTTCCCACCACCGAGGTGGCCACCGCGGCGTCGTTCGCGGGCGATCTGGGGGTCACGTCGGTGGTGGTGATCGAGCTGCTCGCCCGGATCGAGCACCGGTACGGCATCCGCATCCCGGAGGCCGGCATCTACCGGATGACCGACCTGCCGCGCACCTACGGCGTCGTCGCCGAGGCCGCCGGCTGGTGAGGCGGGCAGAGAGAAGGGGCCTTCCGCGAGGTGCGGAAGGCCCCTTCTCGGGTTGCGATCGGCAATGGCCGGGACTTCGTGAAGGCCACCTTGAGGAACTTAAAGTTCCTCAAGGTGGCCTTCACGAAGTCAGGCGAGGGTGAAGCGGGCGGCCGCTTGGACGCCGGCCTGGAAGCGGGAGACCGCGTCGAGGTTCTGCAGCATCGCGGCGATGTGACGGCGGCACGTGCGTACGGACATGCCGAGGCGGCGCGCCACCACCTCGTCGGTGAAGCCCTGGGCCATCAGCTGGGCGATCGTCTGCTGCATGTCGTGCGCGATTTCGCCGCTGTAGCCCTGGTCCTCGGCCGCGAACGGCGTCGCGCCGTCCCACAGCTGGTCGAACAGGCCCAGCAGGAACCGCACCATGCCCTGGTCGCGCACCCGGCGGGCCGAAAGGTCGGCGACGTCCAGCGTCACCGCCAGCGAACGGTCGAAGACCACCGCCGCCTCCGGCACCCGGCTGAGCGTGCGGATCCGCGCCCCGCGGCCGGCGAGCTGCGTCAGGCGGGCCCGGTCCGCGTAGCCCGCGCGGCTGCGGTGCGGGCACACCACCCGGACGCCGACGCCGTCGCCCAGCACCGAGTAGCACGCGTCCAGCAGCTCGTCGACCAGGTCGTCGGCCGCCTCGCCCGGGTGCAGGACCACCAGCTCGTCGCGGCAGACCTCGGCCGCCAGCTTGATCAGGCCGCGGATCTCGGCGACGCCTTCCAGGCGGTCGAGGGTGCCCGCGGCGCCGGCCGGGGCGCGGGTGATGCCGTCGATGCGCTCGCGCAGGCGGTCGGCCATCTCGCGTCGTTCGTACATGGCACGCTCCAGCGGCGTGACGACCAGCTCCGCGGCCGCCGAGGGCTCCCTCGGGAGGAAGCCGTCCGCGACCGCCCGCAGCAGCTGCAGCTCGACGAGCCGGGCCGCGGCCGTCTGCACCGTGTCGGCGGGCAGGCCGAGGTGCGCCGCGGCGGTGGCCACGGACGAGATCCGGCCACAGCGCGCCGCGTAGCGGTACAGCTCGGCTTCCGGGTCGGGCTCGGGCTCGGGCACGGAGAACGCCCCGAGCGGCGGGAGTGTGGCCGTCGACATCGTGCCTCCAAGGACTCGGTTTCTGCTTTTCCACCGTCGCAGCCGGTCTTCTCGGGGCGCTCTCACGCCGCTCTCGCCCGGCAGTGGCGGGATGAGAGCGCAGTGATGGCCCGGTGATTCCGGCCGGTGGTGTGCTCGGGAGGACACGGTTGACCGCCGAACGCGAAACAGGGTGACGCAATGCCTGACAACCTCCCCATCCCGCCAGGGTTCCTCGAGATCCTGATCGCGCACCTGCCCTACGCGCTCGGGGACCGGATCGCCGAGGACGACGACCTCGCCGCGCTCGGGCTCGACTCGATGGGCGTCGTGCAGCTCGTCACCGACCTGGAGGAGACCTTCGGCTTCGAGCTGCCCGACGAGCTGCTCACCGAGGACACCTTCGCCACCGCGGGCAGCCTGTGGGCCGCCGTCGCGGAGTTCGTCACCCCGGAGCCCGCCGATGTCTGAGTCCGCCGCCCCGGTGCGGCTCGACCGGCTTCTCACCCGTGGCGCGCCCGGAGATCCGGCCCTGACCTACAAGGACCGCACCCTGACCTACGCCGAGCTCGCCGACCAGGTGACGCGCGTGGCCCACGGCCTGCACCGGCTCGGCGTCCGCCGCGGCGACCGGGTGGCGGTGTACGCCGAGAAGCGCTTGGAAACCGTCGTCGCGTTGTTCGCCGCCGCGGCTGCCGGCGCGGTCCTGGTGCCGCTGAACCCGCTGTTCAAGGCCCGCCACATCGCCCACGTCGCCGCCGACTGCGCTCCGGAGGTGGTGCTCACGACCGCCGAGCGCGTGGCCACGGTCCGCGAGGCGGTGCCCGAGACGACCCCGGTGGTGGTGTTCGGCGCGCCCGAGTGGGACGCCCTGACCGCGTCCGAACCGGAAGCGGTGCCCTGCGCGGTGATCGACCACGACCCGGCCGCCATCATGTACACCTCCGGCAGCACCGGCGGCCCCAAGGGCGTCGTGCTGTCCCACCGCAACCTGCTCGCCGGAGCCGAGAGCGTCGCGGGCTACCTCGGCCACACGCGCGAGGACGTCGTGCTCGCCGCGCTGCCGCTGAGCTTCGACGCCGGTTTCAGCCAGCTCACCACCGCGTTCGCCGCCGGCGCGCACGTCGTGCTCGTGAACTACCTGCTGCCCAAGGAGATCGTCCGGCTCTGCGCCCGGCACGGCGTCACCGCGCTCACCTGCGTGCCGCCGCTGTGGCTGCAGCTGGTGACGCAGCACTGGCCCGCCGAGGCGACCGCACGGCTGCGCTACTTCGCCAACACCGGCGGCCGCATGCCGCGCGCGACACTGGCGAGCCTGCGCGAGCTCTTCCCGGCAGCGCAACCGTTCCTGATGTACGGCCTCACCGAGGCGTTCCGCTCCACCTACCTCGACCCGGCGGAGGCGGACCGCCGTCCCGGCTCGATCGGGAAGGCGATCCCCAACGCCGAAGTCCTGGTGCTGCGCCCCGACGGCTCGCCCTGCCTGCCCGGCGAGCACGGCGAGCTGGTGCACCGCGGCGCGCTCGTGGCGCTCGGCTACTGGAACGACCCCGCGCGCACCGCGGAACGCTTCCGCCCGGTGCCGGGCCCGGACGGCCTGGTGCGGCCGGAGATCGCCGTGTGGTCGGGCGACACGGTGTACCGCGACGAGGACGGGTTCCTCTACTTCGTCGGCCGGACCGACGAGATGATCAAGACGTCGGGGTACCGCGTCAGCCCCGCCGAGGTCGAAGAGGCCGCCTACGCCACCGGCCTGGTGGGGGAGGCGGCCGCGTTCGGCGTGCCGGACCCGGTGCTCGGCCACCGGATCGTGCTGGCGGTCGCGCCCGAGGGTGACGCGGAGGCGATTTCCCGGGCGCTGGCGAAGGAACTGCCCGCGTACATGCTGCCGCGGCGGATCGAGGTGCTGCCGAAGCTGCCGCGGTCGGTCAACGGCAAGTTCGACCGCGTTGCCCTGCGCGAGTCGATGACCGCGGTGCCCGCCGGCACCGAATGACGGCAGTTTCCTGCCACCGCGGGAGCCCGCCGCTCCCGATGTCCTCGTGCGACAGTCCAGAAGCCGTAAACCGCAAGGAGCAACCCATGTTGCAAGCAATCGACCTCCGGAAACGCTACGACGAAGTGCAGGCCCTCGACGGCTTCAGCCTCGAGGTCGCCGCCGGCGAGATCGTCGGGCTGGTCGGCCACAACGGCGCCGGCAAGACGACTTTCGTCGAGATGGTGTCCGGGCTGCTGCGCCCGGACAGTGGCACGGTGCTCATCGACGGCGAGTCGCCGACGCGCGCCCGTGACCGCATCGGCATCTCCCCGCAGCACATCGCGCTCTACCGCCCGCTGACCGTGCGCGAGCACCTGGAGCTGTACGGCCGGCTCGCCGGCCTGCGCCGGGCCGCGCTGCGCTCGGCGATCGACGACCTCACGGCCGCGCTGCGGCTGGAGAGCTTCCTGAACCGCACCTGCGGCCTGCTCTCGGGCGGCCAGCAGCGGCGGGCGCAGGCCGCGACGGCGCTGGTGCACCGGCCGGCGCTGCTGCTGCTCGACGAGCCGACCGCCGGTGCCGACCCCGAGACCCGTCAGGCGCTGCTCGACGTGGTCAAGCAACGAGCAGGCGAGGGAGCCGCAGTGGTCTACACCACGCACTACCTGACCGAACTGACCGACCTGCAGGCCACGATCGCGGTGGCCGCCGACGGCCGGGTGATCGCCCGCGGCGGCGCGGACGAGCTGCTGTCGGGCCTGCCCGGCGAGGTCCGGGTGCGCACCGCCGACGAGCAGCTGACCGTCTCGACCACCGACCCGACCGGCACGCTGCTGGAGCTGCTGCCCACGGTGACGCGGCCGGTCGAGTCCGTCGAGCTGCGCAACCCCAGCCTGGACGACCTCTACCACTCCCTGGCGGTGACCGATGTCGACGCGCACTGACTCCCTCTACCGGGCCGGCGCCCTGGTCCGCTACAACGCGACCCTGCGCCTGCGCGACCCCTCGCAGCTGATCAGCTACCTGATCACGCCGATGATCTTCATGGTGCTGTTCCAGCCGCTGTACGTGAAGGCGCTGGGCACCGGCGCGGTCGAGGCCGTGACCGGGCAGCTGGTGATGTTCTCGGTGTTCGCCATGGCGATCGTGGGCAACGCGATCTTCGTCGAACGCGAATGGCGCACCTGGGACCGGCTGCGCGCCAGCCGGGCCGCCCGCGCGGAACTGCTGATCGGCAAGGCGGTCCCGGTGTTCGTCGTGCTGCTGATCCAGCAGGGCGTGCTCATCATCTACGGCTGGCTCGTCGTCGGGATGCCGTTCCCGGTGTCGCCCGGCCTGGTGTTCGGGGCGATGTGCTTGTGGGGTTTCATGCTGCTGGCCATGGGTGCCGCACTGTCCACTGTGGTCCGAAGCCGCGGTGACCTGATCGTCGCCGTCGACCTCGGCGCGATCACCATCAGCTCGCTCGGCGGCTCGCTGCTGCCGGTGTCGCTGATGCCGTCGTGGGCGCAGGCGATCGCGCCGTTCTCCCCGGGGTACTGGGGATTGTCGCTGATCCGCTCGGCCATGGCGGGCAACGCCGAGGCCATGCTGCGCCCGGCGTTGATCGTGCTCGGCATCGGGCTCGCCACCGGGGCGTTCGCCACCTACCGGCTCGCCCACGGCTGGGGCCGCAGCCACCTGCTCTGAACCTCTCCCGGAGAAAGGACCTGCCGTGACCGAACCGGCACCCGAATCGGCCGTGGCGCTCGTCGGGATGGCGGGGCGGTTCCCCGGCGCCACCGACGTCGAGCAGCTGCGCCGCAACCTCGCGGCCGGGATCCCCGGCCTGCGGGACCTGACCGACGCCGAGCTCGCCGCCGCGGGCGTGGACCCGGACACCCCGGGCCACGTCCGCGTCGGCGGGCCGGTGGCCGGCGGCGTCGAGACGTTCGACGCCGCCGCCTTCGGGCTTTCCGCGCGCGAGGCGGAAACCCTGGAGCCGCACCACCGGCTGCTGCTCGAATGCTCGTGGGAGGCCCTGGAACGGGCCGGGTACCGGCCGACCGACCCCGGCCTGCCCGTCGGGCTGTTCGCCGGCTGCGCGTTCCCCGACTACCTGACCCGCAACCTCGCCGGCCTCGCCGCCGAACCGGGCGGCAAGCCGTTGTTGTCGGCGGGCGTGGAGCGCGACTCGCTGACGTCGCTCGTGTCGTACAAGCTGGGCCTGCGCGGCCCGGCGATCACCGTGCAGACGTACTGCTCGACCTCGCTGGTCGCGGTGCACCTGGCGTGCCAGAGCCTGCTGACCTACGAGTGCGACCTGGCCCTGGCCGGCGGCGCCGCCCTGCCGCTGCCGCAGACCGCCGGGCACGTTGCGGAAGAGGGCAGCATCCTCTCGCCCGACGGCCGGGTGCGCGCCCTCGACGCCGCCGCGAACGGCACGGTGATGGGCTCCGGCGCCGCCGTCGTCGCCCTGAAGCGCCTGGAGGACGCCCTCGCCGATGGCGACGTCGTGCACGCGGTGATCCTCGGCTCGGCGGTCAACAACGACGGCCGCGACCGGGCCGGCTACCCCGCCCCCGGCGTCGCCGGCCAGGCCGCGGTGGTCGACACCGCGCTGGCCGTGGCCGGGGTGAAGCCCGAGACGGTGGGATACGTCGAGTGTCACGCCGTCGGCACGCCGCTGGGCGACTCGATCGAGCTGGCCGCGCTGAACCGGGTCTTCGGGCCGGGGCGGGCGGCGCCGTGCGTGCTCAGCTCGGTCAAGCCGAGCATCGGGCACCTCGACCGCGCATCCGGCGTCACGTCCCTGATCCGGGCGGCGCTGAACCTGCGGGACGGCGTCCTGCCCGGGACCGCGGGGTTCCGCACGCCCAATCCGGCAATGGACGACCGGTTCACCGTGCTGCCCGCGGACGTTCCCTGGCCCGCGGACGGCTCGCCGCGCCGGGCGGGCGTCAGCTCGTTCGGGGTCGGCGGGACGAACGCGCACGTGGTGCTGGAACAGCCGCCGGTGCGGGAGCCCCGGCGTTCCGGTGGCCCGTTCCTGCTGACCTTCTCCGCCGGTGACGCCGGTGCCCTCGACGAGGTGACCTCGCGGCTGCGTGCCCACCTGGCCTCGCACCCGGACCTGGACCTCGGTGACGTCGCTTTCACGCTGCAGGTCTCGCGCGGCCACTTCGCGCTGCGGCGGGCCGTTGTGGTCCGGGATCTTCCCGATGCCTTGGCCGCGTTGGCCGACCCCGGGCGCTGGATCGACGGCGAGACTCGCCGTCGTGACCCGCGGTTCCGGTTGGTCGCGGGCAGCGGCGCGGACTGGGCTGCGACGGCTTCGGCCGCCCACCGCCTGCTGGCCGGCGCCGAGGTGCCCTCGCCGGCTGCCACCCGTGCCGGGGCGATCTCGGCGTTGACCGCCGGTCTGATCCGGCTGGGTGTGCGGCTGGACGAGAGCGCGCCCGACACGCTTCCCGTCGACGGCGGTTCGGGCGAAGAGTGGGTGCTGGCCACCTTGGGACGGCTGTGGATCGCGGGCTGTGCGGTCGACTGGCCTGCCCTGCACCGCGGCGAGGGCCGCCGGGTGGAGCTGCCGGCGTATCCGTTCCGGCGCAAGCGGTTCTGGGTCGACGAGAGCCAGGAGCCGCGGCCGGCCGCGCACGTGCCTTCGTGGCGCCTGGACCCGCAGCCCCTGGCCGGACTGGAGGGCCGGCTGCGGGCGGCGGGGCCGTGGCTGGTGTTCGCCGCCGGCGAGGTCGGGGAGGCGCTGGCCGCACGCATCACCCTGGCAGGTGGTGAAGTGACCACGGTGCGGCCGGGCAGCGGGTTCGGGTTCCTCGACACCGGCGACTTCGTCGTCGGCCCGGGCGACCTGCCGGAGCTGCTGCGCTCGCTGGTGGTGGTCCCGCGGACGGTCGTCCACGCCTTCGCCCTGGGTGGCTCGCCGGGGGAGATCGAGGCGGCAGCCGAGCTGTGGCCCGGCATGGTGACCTTGACCTCCGGCGCGGTGGGGGTGCTCGGGCCCGACCTGACCACCCCGTCGCAGGCGGGGCTGACCGCGCTGACCGCACGGCACGTCGACGTGGGCGAAGGCGCTGCTGCCGACCAGGTGCTCGCCGCGGTGCTGCATCGGGAGACCCCGCTCGCGGTGCGGGGCGACCAGTCGTGGCGGCCGGCCCACGAGCCGTACTCGCCGACCGGCCAGGCCGAGGCGGTGGTGCACGGCGGTCCCGACCTCCCGGACCTGGGCGGGCGGCGGGGCGTCCTCCTCGTCCGGCCCGACCCCGCCGGCCGCGTCCTCGCCGCCCGGGCGCGGGTCGCCCGGCTCGCCGGCCGGGGCCGGTGGACCACCGTCGTGTCCACGGCGGACCCCGAGCCGGAGGTCCTCGCCGCGGTGGCCGCGGCCGACCACCTGACCGAGGTCGTGCTCTCCGGGGTGCCGCTCGTCCGGCCGGTCCAGGACGGCGAAACGGTTCAGCGGGCGGCTTCGAACCGGCCGCGGCCCGCGCTGGGCACGCCGTTCGTCGAGCCGGAGCCCGGCCTCGAGCGGGAAGTGGCCGACCGCTGGGCCGATGCACTGGGCTACGACGAGATCGGCGCGGACGACAACTTCTTCGAGCTGGGCGGCCGTTCCGCCGGCGCGGTCCGCATCGCGGCGTACTGGAACCTCCCGGCCACCGCGGTGGTGGAGCTCCCCACGGTCCGGCTGCTCGCCGGCCGGATCGCCGAGCTGCGTTCCTGACCCGGTTTCAGGAGGGGCGGATCCAGAGGTCGTGGTTGCTCGCCAGCAGTACCCGGCCGTCCGGGAGGCGCACCGCGGCGCCGATCCGGCTGCCCGGGCACCCGAGTTCGCCCCGCTGCCAGCCACCGGCCTCGAACGTCCAGACGACCGAGCAGGACCGGCCCGAGCCGGTCCGGTCCTGCTCGGAGCGTTCCCCGACGAGCACCGGCTTGCCCGCTTGGTCGAGGGTCCCACCGTTGATCCTGCCGTCACCCAGCGCTGCGGGACCTTCGAGCTTCCAGTCGCCGGGTTCGCCGGTCAGGACCATCGGGCCGGCCGTGGACACCCCGGCCAGCAGCCACTTGCCGCCGGCACGCAGCACTGTGGTGACGGAGAGGTCACTCGCCCGCACCGGGACGTCCGACACCGTCCACGTTTCACCCGCGTCCCCGGAAGCCCACACCCGTACGCCCGAGCCGACGGAGCCGGCCACGAGGACCCGATCACCTTCGGCCGCGATCGCCCTCGGCTGCCAGTAGCCCGGCCGGTCCCGTGGCAACTCGACCTCGTGCGCGGTGCGACCCTCGTCCCCGGACACCCACGCGACCGGTTCGGTCCTGCCGGGATTCTCCCGGACACCGACGCCGACCAGATTCCGCCCCGCGCGCACCAGCGCCGCCGCCCGCCGGTCGGGCTCCAGCCGGAAGAGCGGGGTGACCGCACCGGAGCGGTCCCGCCGGGAGAACCATTGGCCGAGCCCGATCACGGACCCGTCCGGTCCCGGTACGGCGGCGGTGGCGGTGAAGGCGGCCTGCTCCGGCACGCCGTCCGGTACCTGGTCGAGCCGGAGCCGTGTGCAGCCGTCCGTCCCCAGCCAGGTCGCCCGCACGCGGCCGTCGGTGCGCTCGAAAGAGGTGACGAAGCCGAGCACGCAGTCGCCGGCCGGCACCAGCGTCATCAGCCCTCCGGTACCCGAGCCCTCCGGGCCCGGATCCTGGATCGCGCCGGGGTGCACGACGAAACCCAGCGCACCGACCGGATCGCCGGGCGGCAGACCTGCCGGGTCGCAGGCCACGAGCGCGGCCAGCGAGAGCGTCAGGATTCCCCCGAGTTTCCTCATGAGCGGGCACCTTGCCAGCGCAAGGTCACGTTCCAGCCGCGCGAAGGTGCGGTTTCGGCATGGGTGATGGGCCCGCCGCCAGGGGTATTGGCGGCGGACCCACCACGTTCAGGGGGCCGGTCTCAAGCGCCCCAATGTGGCCTTCGGTGCGTCAGACGCACCGAAGGCCACCTTGGGTGCGTCAGACGCACCCAAGGCCACATTGGGGCGCTCAGGACCAGGGGCGCAGCGCAGCGGCCAGGTGGGCCAGGGTGACGTCTTCCTGCTCCAGCACCGCGAAGTGCCCGCCCTCCAGGACGTGCCCGCGGAACGGGCGGACCGTCTGCTCCCGCCACGCCAGCACCGACTCGACACCGGCTCGCACGTCCGAGGTGCTCGCCAGGGCCGTCACCGGGAGCGCCAGCGGGGGCCCGGCGACGTAGCCGTACGTGTTCTTCACCGTCAGGTCCGCCCGGATCGGCGGCAGGATGAGCCGCAGGACGCGGGGGTCGTTCAGGAACACCTCCGGTGTCCCGCCCAAAGTGCGCAGCAGCGCCACGATCTCCGCGTCGCCCATGCCCGCCACGATCGGGTCGTCCGGGGTCAGCCACTGCGGGGCCGGGCAGCCCGACACCACCAGGTGCACCGGCAGGACACCGCCCCGGCGAGCGATCTCCCGCACCAGCTCGAACCCGACCAGCGCACCCAAACTGTGGCCGTAGACCGCGTAAGGGGAGTCGGCCGACAGCACAAAGTCCGCCAGGTCGGCGACGTACGAGGACATCGACGTGTGCGGGGTGTCCTTCTGCCGTGTCTCGCGGCCGGGTGGCTGGACCGGGCACACCGTCACCCCGGGCAGCCGGCCGATCCACGAGCGGAACGCCGACGCCGAGCCGCCCGCGTGCGGCAGGCAGTACAGCCGCACGTTCCCCGCGGTCGCGGGGAACGGCAGCCAGCGGCTCGCCACGGCCGTCGTCACGACTCCACCTCGAGCGTCACGTACGCCGGCGGCTCCTGGACCGCCGAGAGGTCCGCCGCCAGCACCACGTGCGAGCCCTCGCGCGAAATCTCGCGGAACCCGCTGAACGCGTACGTGATCTGCATCATCCGGTTGCGGCCGGTCTCGACGAAGTCCGCGCGCAGCCCGGCACCCGCCGCTCGCGCCAGGCCCATCACGTGCCCCAGCAGCACCGTGCCGACCCCGCGCGACATCACCCGGCACGACATCAGCATCATGTTCAGCCGCCAGTCCGGCGACCCCTTCTCCAGCAGCGCCAGGCCGATCTTGCCGTAGGAGCCGAACTTGTCGGTCAGCGACGCGACGAGCAGCACGTGGTCCGGAGACGAGCGCAACGCGTCCAGCTCGTCGTAGGAGTACGTCCGCCCGGTCGAGTTGAGCTGGTTGGTGCGGACCGTCAGCTCCTCCGCCCGCTGCAGGTCCTCCCGCCGCGCCGGCGCGATGCTGAACCGCAGGTCCAGGCTCGCCAGGAAGTCCTCTCCGGTACCGGAGAAGTCCGCTTCGATGTCGTCGCGGGCGAGCTGGCTGAAGTACATCCCGCGCCGCTGCGCCGACTCGTCGGTGACGAACCGCGGCGCGAACTCCGGCCGCCGCAACACCTCGTCGGCGTCCAGAATGTCCACTGTGGTCACCTGCGGCAGCGCGAAGGTCACCTCGGCGCGCTCGAACTCCTGGTCGTCGACGAACGCGAACGCGTCGAGCCCGAGGTTGAGCTTCTGGGCGATCTGGCCGATCGACACCGACTTCGCGTTCCACGAAATCCGCGGGAACAGGAAGTACTCGTCCAGGCCGAACTCGCGCAGCTTTGCCATGGCGGTCTCGTGGTCGTTCTTGCTGGCCACCGAGTGCAGCACGCCCATCGCGTCGAGCCGCTTGACGTGCTCGACCACCCACGGGCGCAGCCGGACGTCGCCGTCCTCCAGGAGAACCCCGTCCCAGACGGTGTTGTCGAGGTCCCACACCACGCACTTGATCTTGCCCTGCACCGGCTTCCGGGCAGCCGCCACGGGTGCCGGGGAAATGAGACTGGTCACGGTACCTGCTTCCGGTAGGCCTCGGCGGCGATGGTCATCCGCTGGATTTCGGTGCTGCCCTCGATGATCTCCATGACCTTCGAGTCCCGGTAGAACCGGGCGACGGGGTAGTCCGTGCTGCAGCCGTTGGCGCCGTGCACCTGCACGGCCTCCGACGCGTGCTTCGCGGCCGCGACCGAAGCGAAGTACTTCGCCACCCAGGTGGCCATGATGGTGGCCGCGTCGCCGCGGTCCTTGAGCCGGCCGGCCTCGGCCAGCAGCAGCCGGGCCGCGCGGACGTCGGTGACCATGTCCGACAGCTTCGCCTGGATCAGCGGCAGGTCCTTGAGCGGCTGCCCGCCCACCGTGCGCCGGGTCGTGTAGTCGGCGCACGCGTCGGCGCAGGCCTGGATGATGCCCACCGACCCGGCCGCGACGCTGTAGCGGCCGAGGTCGAGCGTGCCGGTGAGGACCATGCCGGAGGCGAAGCCGCTCGGCCCGAGCAGGGCGTCGGCGCCGAGCCGGACGCCGTCGAAGCCGATCGACGCCAGCATCGACGACCGGGTGCCGAGGATGTCGTCGATCGGGGTGACCGTGACGCCGGGCGCGTCGCGCGGCACGAGCAGCGCGATCGTGCTGGCCGGGCCCTTCGCGAAGACCAGGAACAGGTCCGCGCGCTGCCCGTTGGTGGTCCACTTCTTGAGGCCGTCGAGCCGCCAGCCGTCGCCGTCCGGCGTGGCCGTGGTGGTGATCGCCGCCGTGTCGCTGCCCGCGCCGGGCTCCGACAGGCAGAACGCGCCGAGCACGCGCCCGCTCGCCAGCTCCGGGCCCCACCGGTGCCGCTGTGCCTCGGTGCCGAAGCGCAGCAACGCCCAGGAGAGCATGGTGTGCACGGTCAGCAGGCTGCGGACCGACGAGCAGCCGCGGCCGACCTCCTCGTGGATCTCCCCGAGGGTGACCATGTCGAGGCCGGAGCCGCCGAGCTCGGGCGGCAGGAATGGCGCCCACAGCGCGGCCTCGGCGATCTTGTCCAGCAGGTCTTCGGGGATCCGCCCGGCCCGGTCCCAGGCGTCGGCGTGGGGCACGATGTGCTCGTCCACGAAGGCCCGCGCGGCCTCGCGGCCGGGCGCGCGGACCGCTGCCAGTACCTCCGTCACGGCTCAGCCCACCGTCGCGGCCGGGCGCAGGCGGCCGACCAGCTCGGTCATCGCCGCCGCGGTGCGGAAGTTGTCGATCCGCAGCTCCTCGTTGGGGATGGTGACGGCGAACGTCTTCTCCAGGTGCATCACCAGCTCCATGGCGAACAGGGAGTTGATGTAGCCGAGCGAGAAGATGTCCTCGGAGGCGGTGATCGCGGCCTGCGGGAAGCGGCCGGTGATGAAGGCGAGGATGTCGCCGGTGGTCTCGGACATGGCAGGTTCTCCTTCTGGGTCGAAAGGGTCAGCTGTAGGTGTAGAAGCCGCGGCCGGACTTGCGGCCGTGCAGGCCGGCGTCGGTCATCTGCTTGAGCAGCGGGCAGGGGCGGTACTTCGAGTCGGCGTAGTGCTCGTAGAGGACCTCGACGCTGTAGAGGATCGTGTCGACGCCGATCAGGTCGGCCGTCTGCAGCGGGCCCATCGGGTGGCCGAAGCAGCCGCGGAACACCTCGTCGACCGACTCGGCGGTGGCGACACCCTCGTGCACCAGGTAGGCGGCCTCGTTGACGGTCAGCATGAGCACGCGGTTGGACACGAAGCCCGACGCGTCCTTCACGTCGACCCAGCGCTTGCCGATGCTGGTCAGCAGCTCGCGGGTGCGCAGGATCGTCTCCGGCGTGGTGTGGAAGCCGGGGATCAGCTCGACGACGGGCTTCTGCGGCACCGGGTTCATGAAGTGCACGCCGATGACGCGGCCCGGGTTCTTCCCGACCGACGCGATGCGCGTGATCGGCACGGCCGAAGTGTTGGCGATGATCACCGTGTCCGGGCCGCAGACCTCGTCCAGCTCGGCGTGCACCGCGGCCTTGATGTCCCAGTCCTCGGTGACGTTCTCGACCAGGATCTCGGTCTTGTCCAGCGCGGCCAGGCCGACCGCGGTGGTGATCCGGGCGAGGATCTCGTCCGCGTCGAGCGCGGGCCCGCCCATCAGCCGGCTGAGCCGGCAGTTGCGCGTGATCGCGGCCCGCGCCTCGTCGAGGATCCGCTCGTCGGTGTCGACCAGCACGACCTCGTGGCCGGCGGCGGCGAAGTCCTGGGCGACGCCGATGCCCATGACGCCGGCGCCCACCACTCCCGTGACTGCCATGACTGTTCCCTTTCTTCGTGCGGACTTCTGGGTTTCAGGCCCGGCGCCGTCGGGCGGCCGCGGCCTTGATGCCGGAGCGGCGCAGCTGTCCCTGCGCGTGGCTGTCCGGTGCGGGTTCGGGAATTTCCGGGCCGCCGGCGGCGATCTTCGCGAGCGCG
Source organism: Amycolatopsis sp. lyj-109 (assembly GCF_046548995.1). Classification (NCBI taxonomy): domain Bacteria; kingdom Bacillati; phylum Actinomycetota; class Actinomycetes; order Pseudonocardiales; family Pseudonocardiaceae; genus Amycolatopsis; species Amycolatopsis sp. lyj-109. The sequence continues at coordinate 679,680 of NZ_JAJPWR010000001.1, read as the reverse complement.
GCGACGGTCGGGGCCTCGTGGATGATGTGCGGCGGCAGTTCCGCGTCCGGGAACGCGGTGCGCAGCGTCGCCAGCAGCGAGATGCCGAGCAGGGACGTCCCGCCGAGTTCGAAGAAGTTGTCGGACGCGCCGACCCGGTCCAGGCGCAGCGCATCGCACCACGCCTCGGCCACCGCGCGTTCGGCGTCGCCCTCGGGCTCCTGGAACGGCGTGACCAGCTCCGGTCGCGGGTGGCGGTCGGCCGACGCGCCGCCGTTCGCGGCCGAGGTGACCGCGTCGACGCTGAACCGAGCCGCCACGGCGGTCACCGCGGGAAGGTCCTGGGTGGACACCACGACGTGCGGTTCGCCCGAAGCCAGCGCGCGCAGCAGCGTCCGCCAGCCCTGGTCGAAGTCGATGCCGAACTTGGCGCGGTGCTCGCGGAAGTAGGTCTGGATGTCCTCCTCGTAGCCGGAAAGCCCGTCGTCCCAGGCGTTCCAGGTCCATTCGCCCCACGAGATCGCCACCGTGCGGCCGCCGTGGCAGGCGGCGTAGGCGTCGAGCCACGCGTTGCCGGCGCAGTAGTCGACCTGGCCGGGGCCACCGCCGGTGACCGACGTGATCGAGGAGAACAGCGCGACGAAGTCGAGGTCCAGCCCGGCGGTGGCCGCGCTGAGCGCCCGCGACCCGGGCAGCTTGGGCGCGAGGACCTGGTCGGCGTCGCCGGGCTGCTTGAACTGCATCAGCCCGGTGCCCGGCACGCCCGCGGTGTGCAGGATGCCGTGCAGCGCCCCGAATCGCTCGAGTGCTACGGCGACCGCGTGCCGGACGTCGGCCTCTTCGGCGACGTCGCCTTCGACGACAGCCACCTCGCCGCCGAGCGCCTCGATCGCCAGCACGCGGCCGACGCGGTCGCGGATCGTGCCGGGCACCTCGTCGGTGCCGTCGGCGATCCCGGCCCAGCGCTCGCGCGGCGGCAGGCCGCGGCGGCCGAACAAGACGAGTTTCGCGTGGCTGTCGCGGGCCAGCCGCTCGGCCATCGCCAGCCCGATCCCGCCGAGGCCGCCGGTGATCAGGTAGACGCCGTCCTCGCGCAGCACGGACTGGGCCTGCTCGATCGGCTGCGGCGCCAGGACTTCGTAGCCGGGCAGCCAGCGCCGCGAGCCGCGCAGCGCGACCGTGCGACCGGGGGCCGGGCGGTGCAGCTCGGCGACCACCGCGGCGGCGCCGGCGGCCGCGTCGACGTCGATCAGCCGCGTCTGGACACCCGGGTACTCCATCGGGATCACCAGGTTCGGACCGGTGAGCGTGGCCGCGTCGGGCCGCAGTTCGCCGTCGTGCAGGACGCGCTGGGTGCCGGTGGCGGCGAGGTCGAGCGTCCAGCCGCCCAGGCCCAGTTCGCCGGTGGCGCGGGCCAGCGCGACGAGCGTGTGCAGGCCGAGCAGCAGGGAGTCGTCGTCAAGGTTCCAGAGGTGGACGACCCGATCCAGGCGGGTGCCGCCGCGCTTGAGGTCGCGCAGCAGCTTGAGCAGGTCGTCGACGTCGCCGGGACGGACGGTGGCGTCCGGGCCCGGCCGGTACCCCGCGCCCGGCCGGACGACGGTCACCGGGTCGCCGGTGCGGCGGATCTCGTCGAGGACGTCCTCGGCACGGCCGGGGCGCGCGAACACCAGCCAGGACGCGGGCTGCGGCGCGGCGGGCGCGGCCGACGTCTGGCGCCACGTGGGCAGGCTGATCCACTGCTCTTCCGGCAGCAGCGGAATCCGGTCGAACTCCTCCAGCGGACCGTCGGAGCCCGGCGTGGTCACCCGGGTGGTGCCGGTGGTGGGGGCCGCCTCGATCCAGTAGCGCTGCCGCTGGAAGGGGTACGTCGGCAGCGGCACCCGTCCCGGGGCGGTGCCGCGGTAGACCGGGGTCGCGGTGCCGCGGCCGTGGTAGGCGGACCAGTCGAGGTCCGCGCCCAGCAGCCACAGCCGGGAGAGGGCGTCGGTGAGGACTTCGTCGGCCGGGCGCGGGTCGTCGGCGGCGGGCAGCGTGGCGGTGATCATCGGCCAGCGGCTCGCCGGGCTCAGCCCGCGCAGCAACGCGCCGAGCGACGGACCGGGGCCGATCTCGACGACGGCCAGGTGCTCGTCGGCCAGCAGTTCGGTGGCCGCGTCGGCGAACCGGACGGTTTCGCACATGTGCCGCGCCCAGTACGCCGGGTCCGTGACCAGGTCCGCGGTCGCCTGCGAACCGGTCACGTTGGACAGGTAGGGCAGCTCGGGCGCGGTCAGCGTGACGTTGGCGGCGATCCACGCGGTCAGCTCGGCCGCGGCCGGCGCCAGCATCCGCGAGTGGAACGCGTGGCTGGTGCGCAGCGGACGGCACGGGATGTCGGCGGCCCGCAGTTCCTCGGCCAGTCGCTCGACCGCCTGGTTCTCCCCGGCCACCACGACCAGCTCGGGGCCGTTGACCGCGGCGATGTCGAGACCCGCGAGGTCGAAGCGCGTCTCCAGCTCGGTGACCGACAGCGGCACGGCGGCCATCGACCCGCCCGGCAGGGCGGCGATCAGTTCCGCGCGCTTGGCGACCAGCGCGAGGGCATCATCCAGGGAGAGCACGCCGGCCAGGCAGGCGGCGACGTACTCGCCGAGGCTGTAGCCGAGCATGGCGGCGGGCCGCAGTCCCCAGTCCATGAGTGTCCGGGCCAGGGCGTAGTCGACGGCGAACATCAGTGGCTGCGCCAGTTCGGTGCGCTGCAGCTTCGCGGCGCGCGGGTCCTCGTCGCCGGTGCGGCCGAGCAGCGCGGCCAGGCTCGGCCCGCCGCCGCGCTCGCCGGTGACGAGGTCGCCGTCGAGGTGCCCGAGACAGTCGTCGAGGTGGGCGCGGAACACCGGCTCGCGCCGGTACAGCTCGCCGACCAGGCCGGGGTACTGCTCGCCGACGCCGGCGAAGAGGAACGCCACCGGCCGGTCCTGCACCGGTTCCACGCGGGCCGGTGGGGCGCCGGTCAGGGCCGCGGCCGCACCGTCCACATCGGACGCCACGACGGCGCGCCGGTGTTCGAACGTCTTGCGCCCCTCCTGGAGCGTGAACGCGACGTCGGCGAGGCGTGCGTCCAGGGTGCCGGCGAGGTGCTCGCCGAGCCGCCGGGCCGCGGCATCGGCGGCGTCCGCGGTGCGGGCCGAGACCGGCAGCACCTGGTAGCGGCGTTCGGTGTCCGGGTCGCCTGGCGGCGGCGCGGGGCGGTCGGGCGGCTGTTCGACGACGACGTGCACGTTGGTGCCTCCCATGCCCAGCGAGTTGAGCCCGGCGATCCGCGGACGGCCGCCGTCGGTGTTCCACGGCGCGAGCTCGGCGGCCACCCGGAACGGGCTGTGCGCGAAGTCGATCTCCGGGTTCGGCGCGGTGTAGTGCAGCGTCGGCGGGATCAGGCCCTCGCGGACGACCAGCGACGCCTTGATCAGCCCGGCCGTGCCTGCGGCGCGGTCGAGGTGCCCGACGTTCGGCTTCACCGAGCCCAGGGCGCAGTACTGCTTCTCGGCGGTGTCCCCGAACGCGCGGGTCAGCGCGGCGACCTCGATCGGGTCGCCCAGCTCGGTCGCGGTGCCGTGGGCCTCGACGTACCCGACGTCTTCGGCCGCGACCCGCGCGTCGGCCATGGCGTCGGCGATCACCCGCGACTGCCCGCCCACGCTCGGCGCGGTGTAGCCGACCTTGAGGGCGCCGTCGTTGTTCATCGCCGAACCGCGGATCACCGACCAGATGTGGTCGCCGTCGCGCAGGGCCGCACCGAGCTTCTTGAGCACGACGACGGTGGCGCCGTCGCCGAACATGCTGCCGTGGGCCTGGGCGTCGAAGGTGCGCACGTGCCCGTCCGGCGACTCCTGGCCGCCGGGGGAGTGCAGGTGCCCGATCCGGTCGGGCACCCGGACCGAGACGCCGCCCGCGAGGGCCATCTCGCAGTCACCGGCCCGGATGCTGCGCATCGCGGTGTGCACGGCGACCAGCGAGGTGGAGCAGAACGTCTGCACTGCCATGCTCGGGCCGCGCAGGTCGAACAGGTAGGACACGGTGGTGGTGAGCGCGTCCTTGTCGTTGCCCATCACCAGTTCGTAGATGCTGGCGTCGGCGTCGGAGGTGAACTGCCCGGCGATGCCGAGCAGGTACGTCGAGAGGTTGCAGCCGCCGAACACGCCGACCCGGCCGCGTTCGCCGGGCCGCGCGTACCCGGACTGCTCCAGCGCTTCCCAGCAGACCTCGAGGAACAGCCGCTGCTGCGGGTCGGTCAGGGCCGCCATGCGTGGGCTGAGGCCGAAGAACGCGGCGTCGAAGCCGGTGACGTCGTCGAGCACCGGCCGGGCCGGCACGTAGGCGGGGTCGCGGACCTGCGCCGGGTCGACCCCGGCGGCGATGAGCTCGTCGGGGCTGAAGAAGGTGATCGACTCGACGCCGTCGCACAGGTTGCGCCAGAACTCGTCGACCGTGCCCGCGCCGGGGAACCGGCCGGCCATGCCGACGATGGCGATGTGCCGGTCCAGCTCGTCGTCGTCCGGATTCGCGACGACGACCGGCGCGGCCGGGGCCACGACCTGCGCCGGAGTCTGGTCCGCCAGGGTGGCGGCGAGCGCCTGCACGGTCGGCAGCTCGAACAGCGTGACGGTCGGGATGGCGACCCCGAAGCGCTCCTTGACCAGCGCGAGCATCTGCAGCGCGAGCAGCGAGTTGCCGTTGAGGTCGAAGAAGTTGTCCCGGGTGCCGACCGGCTCGACGCCCAGCACGGCCGACCAGACCTCGGCGAGGCCGCGTTCGGTGGCGGTCATCGGCGGGGTGTAGGGCTGGGGCAGGTCGGGCCGCGGGAAGCGGTCCGCGGTCGTCGTTTTCGCGGGCTTGGCCGCGCCGGGAAGACGCTCGTCGAGCCCGCCGGCGGCGACGATCACCGCCGGGCCGGCGTGGGAGGTGAGCCGGTCGAACGCCGTCAGGGCCTGGGTGCGGGTCATGGCGTGGGCGGCCATGGAGGCGCCGAGCCGGGCGTCGAGCCGTTCCAGGGTGCCTGGCCAGGTGTCCCACGCGGCGGCGACCCAGCCGGGACGGCCGTGGGCCTCGGCGAGCAGCGCGGCGTTCGCGGCGGCGTAGCTGCCGAAGGTGACCCCGCCGAGCAGCGCCGAGGTGGAGGAGAACAGCAGCGTCCACTCCGGACGGTCGGCGGCGGGCAGTTCGGCCAGTGCGGCGGCCAGCACCCGGGCCCCGCCGACCTTGGCGGCGAAGTGCCGGGCGATCCCGGCTTCGTCCACTTCGGACAGCGGCCGGAACCCGGCGGGGTCGGAGTCGGCGGCGGCGTGGACGATGCCGTCGAACCTTTCGGTGAGCAGGGCCCGCACCGCGGCGGGGTCGCTGATGTCGGCGCGAGGGGTGTGGACCTCGGCGCCCAGGGCGCGCAGCCGGGCCACGGCCGCGTCGGTGCCCCCGCTGCGGCTGGCCAGCACGAGCTTGCGCGCCCCGCGGGTGGCGAGGTGCTCGGCGACGGTGAGCCCGACGCCGCTCAGGCCGCCGGTGATGAGGTAGCTGCCGCCCTTGCGGATCGCGGGCGGGGTGGCGGGTTCGGCCGGGCGGTATCCGGGGACGAGCCGTTCGTCGCCGCGGTAGGCGACCAGCGGGGTGCCGGGGGAGCGCAGTTCCGCGGCCAGCACGGCGGCGGCTTCGGCGGGCGTGTGGGTGGCGTCGAGGTCGACGGTGCCCGCGTCGAGGTTCAGGTACTCCTGGTTCGCGACGACCGGCAGCACGGCCACGGCCGCTTGGGCCGGGCGCACCCGGCCGGGGGCGGGCGAGCCGGCCGGAGCCGTGCGCCCCAAGCGCCCCAATGTGGCCTTGGTTGCGTCTGACGCACCCAAGGCGGCCTTCGGTGCGTCAGACGCACCGAAGGCCACATTGGGGCGCATTGCCGGGCCGCTGTCAACGGACTCCGGACGCGCGACACCGGCCGCCTGTCCCGCGCGGGTGGCGACCAGCACCCGGACCGCGCGTGACCCGTCGCCCGCCGCGGCGGCGAGGGTGCGGGAGACCGTGTGCACCGCGGCCACATCGTCGTCGAGGTCCAGCACCGACAGGTCCACCACGGTGTCCGCCTCGGCCACGTCGACCACGGCACCGAGCAGCGAAGTCAGCGCCGCGGCGACCCCACCCGCGTCCGGCAGGATCGCGACGCGGCCCGTGGTCCCGCCGTCCGGTGCGGGCTGCGGCCGCCACGACGGCGTCAGCAGCTGCACGTGCCCGTCCGGTTCGGCGGCGAGCCGCGGGACCTCCGGGGCGACGGTGCCGGGCGCGTCGATCCAGTAGCGCGAGCGCTGGAACGGATACCCCGGCAGGCCGACCCGCCGGGCCCCACGCCCGTCGCGGACGCCGGCCCAGTCGAGGTCGACGCCGGCCAGCCACAGCCGTCCGGCCGACTCGGCCAGCGCCGTCGCGGCCGGGACCGGGTCGTCGGCACCGGGCAGCGTCGGGATCACCGAAGCCCAGCGCTTCGGCGCGCACGCCCGGTGCCCGCGCACCATCGCGCCCAGCGACCGGCCCGGGCCGAGCTCCAGCAGCACCGTGTCCTCGTCGGCCAGCACCGTCGCCAGCACGTCGTCGAACCGGACCGGGGCGCACATGTGCTCGGCCCAGTACCCGGGGTCGGGTGCCTCGGTGACCAGCTCGCCGGTCACGTTGGAGACATAGGGGATCGCGGGCGCGGACAGCGTGACGTTCGCGGCGACCCACGCGGTCAGCTCCTCGCGCAGCGAAGCGAGCTGCCGGGAGTGGAAGGCATGCGTGGTCGCCAGCGGGCGGCACGGGATCTCTTCGGCAGCCAGCGACGCGCTCAGCGCCTCGATCGCCGCCGGAGTGCCGGACACGACGGTCAGCTGCGGCCCGTTCAAAGCCGCGATGTCGAGGTCCAGACCGGCGATCCGGGCCTGCACGTCGTCGGCGGGCAGCGGCACGGCCGCCATCGCCCCGCCGGGCAGCGCGGCGATGAGCTTCGCGCGGTGGGTCACCAGTGCGAGGGCGTCCTCGAGCGAGAGCACCCCGGCCAGGCACGCCGCCACGTACTCGCCGAGGCTGTAGCCGGCCAGCACGGACGGTTCGACGCCCCACGAGCGCACGAGCTGCGCCAGCGCGTACTCGACGGCGAACAGCGCCGGGTGCAGCACGTCGGTGCGGTCGCCCGCTCGCCCGCCGCCGCCCGTGCGGCCCAGCAGCGCGGCCAGCCCACCCGAGCCTTCGCGCTCGCCCAGCATCTCGTCCAGCACGGACGTGTCCAGCAGCGCGCGGCAGCGGTCCAGCTCGGCCCGGAACACCGGCGCCGTCTCGTACAGCTCCGCGGCCAGGCCCGGGTACTGCTCGCCGGTGCCCGCGATGAGGAACCCGACGCGGCGGCCGGTGCCGGCGTCGCTCGAAGCCGACACCGTGCCCTCGGCCAGCAGCCGGGCCGCCTCTTCGGGGGAACCGGCGACCAGCATCCGCCGGTGCCCGAACGTCGTGCGTCCACTTTGGAGCGTGTGGGCGACGTCGGCGAGTGCGTCGCCGGAGCCGGCCAGGTGGGCGGCCAGGTTGGCGGTGGCCGCGTCGGCGGCGGCGGCCGAGCGGGCCGACCACACGAGCAGCTCGGAGCCGGTCGCCGTCGTGGGAGAGAGCAGCGGCGCCTCTTCCAGCACGACGTGGGCGTTCGTGCCGCCGATGCCGAACGCGCTGACGCCGGCGCGGCGCGGGGTGTCCGTGCGCGGCCACGGCGTGCGCTCGGTGACCACGGTCAGCTCGGCGCCGCCCGCGGTGAGCTGCGGGTTCGGGGTGCCGAGGTTGCGCGTCGGCGGGATCTCCTCGTGGTGCAGCGAAAGCGCGGCCTTGATCAGGTTCGTCACGCCGGCGGCGCGGTCGAGGTGCCCGACGTTCGTCTTCACCGAGCCGATCCGCAGCGACCGGCCCGCGAAGACCTGCTGCAGCGCGGCGATCTCGGCGGCGTCACCGAGCGCGGTGCCGGTGCCGTGCGCCTCGACGTACCCGATGTCCGCGGGCTCCAGCCCGGCGGCGGCGAGCGCCTCGGCGATCACCGTGGCCTGGCCTTCGACGCCGGGCGCGGTGAAGCCGACCTTGCGGCCGGCGTCGTTGTTGACCGCCCAGCCGCGCAGCACCGCGTACACCCGGTCGCCGTCGGCGAGCGCGTCCTCCAGCCGGCGCAGCGCGACCACGCCGACGCCGCCGCCGAGCGGGGCACCCAGGCCCGCGGCGTCGAACGCGCGGCACTCGCCGTCGGGCGGCGCGATGCCGCCCTGCTGGTAGAGGTAGCCGACGCGGTGCGGTACGCCGATCGAAACGCCGCCCGCCAGCGCGACGTCGCATTCGAAGTTCGCCAGGCTGCTCGCCGCGACGCACACCGCGACCAGCGACGTCGAGCACGCGCTCTGCACGCTGAACGCCGGTCCGGACAGGCCCAGCGTGTGCGAGACGCGGGTGGCCAGGGTGTCCTTGTCGTTGCCGAGGGCGATCGCGATCTCGCCCATCTCGCGAGCCGCGTCCGCCGGAGTGAGGTTGTGGGTCAGGTAGGTGCTCCACGCGCAGCCGGCGAACACGCCGATCGCGCCGTCGAACCGCGCCGGGTCGCAGGCCGCGTCCTCCAGCGCGTGCTGGCTGTGCTCCAGGAAGAGCCGGTGCTGCGGGTCGAGGATCTGGGCCTCTTTCGGGTTGATCCCGAAGAAGCCCGCGTCGAAGTCCTCGACCCCGCGCACGACGGCGCCCGCCTTGACGTAGGCCGGATCGCCGAGCCGGTCGGCGGGGACGCCCGCGGACAGGAGCTCCTCGTCGGTGAAGCGGGTGATGCCGGAGCGGCCGGCACGCACGGTTTCCCAGAGCGCGCCGACGTCGTCGGCGCCCGGGAAGCGGCCGGCCATGCCGACCACGGCGATGTCCGTGGGGGAGAATTCGCTGCTGGTGTCGGTCACGGTGTCCCTCATTTCCGGGTGCCGGCCAGGCGGCGCCGCTGGCCGCGCGCCGAGCCGGTGGTCGTCGCCCGCGGGGCGGGGGAGTCGGTGTCGGTCAGTGCGGCGGCGAACGCGGCCACGGTGGGGTGGCCAAAAAGCACAGCCGGCGCGATCCGGCGGTCGAGGCGCTTTTCCAGCGCCGCCACCATGGCCATGCCGACCAGCGAGTTGCCGCCGAGGTCGAAGAACGGGTCGTGCACGCCCACCGCGTCGATGCCCAGGAACTCGCCCCAGACGCCGGCGATGTCGGTCTCGAGCTCGCCGCGCGGGGCGGCGTACTCGGTGCGCAACGGCGGCCGCGGGTACCGCTTGGCCGGCGCGGGTGCCGCTTCGATGAGCCCGCCGAGGTCGTTGAGGGCGGCCAGCTCCCGACGGGCCGTCGGGAGGTCCTGGCGCAGCGCGACGACCGTGCCGCGGACGCCGTGGCCGGCGAGCTTGTCGAGCAGGGCGCACCCGGCTTCGGCGGTGAAGCCGTAGCGGCGGCGGTAGGCGAGGCGGGCTTCGCCGGTGGCCGCGTCGGCCCAGGCGTCGTGCTGCCAGTGTCCCCAGGCGACGGTCACCACCTGGGTGTCCGCTGTGGACAGTGCGGCGCCGTGGGCGTCGAGGACGCTGTTGGCCGCGCAGTAGTCGGCTTCGCCGATGCCGCCGACGACTGTGACGATCGAGGAGAACAGGACCAGCCGCCGGGGCCGGGCGGCCAGAAGCGGACCGACCGCCCGGACCTTCGGGGCGAGCGTCCGGTGCATGTCCTCGGCGGTGCGGCGCTGCGCGAGCCCGCCACCCGGCAGGCCCGCGGCGTGCACGATCGAGTCGAGCTCGCCGAACCGCTTCTTGGCTTCGGCCAGGGCTTCGGCCAGCTGGTCCGGGACGCCCGTGTCGGCGTTCAGCACGAGCACCTCGGCGTTCTTCAGGTCGTCGAGGTCGCCTTGGTCCGCGTCGCCGGTGCGGCTGATCAGGGCGAGCTTGCGGGCGCCGTGGCGGACGAGGTGCTTCGCCACGATCATGCCGAGCCCGCGGGTGCCGCCGGTGATCACGTGCGTGCCGCCCCAGTCCGGCGCGGCGTCGTCGAGCGTGATCTCGGTGTACTCCTGGAGGCGTCGCCGGCCGCCGCGCCAGCCGGCGAGCAGCGGTTCTTTCGCGGTGTCTTCGGGCCACGGCCGGGCCAGCTCGTCGAGGAGGTGCTCGGCCGGGGTGCCGGGTTCGACGTCGGCACCGCGCCAGCGCAGGCCGGGGTACTCGGCGCGGACGCCGCGGCCGAGCCCGTGCACCAGGGCGGCGTCCGGGTCGGTCAGGTCGCCGCCGGTGATCTCGGCCGCGCCGGTGGTGACGGTCAGCAGGCGGACGTCGTGGCCTTCCAGGGCCTGGACGGTCCGCAGGAGGTCGTCGAACCCACCGTCGTGGACGACGTGCAGGGGCTGGGGGAGCTGTGCCGGGTCGGTGCCGACGGTCATCCCCGCTTTCGCGGCCAGCGTGGCCAGTTCGCCGTTCGTCGTGATCAGCGAGCCGTGCGGGGTGGCCGTGGGCCGGGTGGGGTCGAGGCGCCAGACCGGTGCGTAGAGCCGGCCCGTCTCCGCCACCGGTTCGGTTGGGGTGCGGGTCGCCTGGGGCCAGAACTTCGTGCGCTGGAAGGGATAGCCCGGGAGGCTGACGGTGCGGCCGCCGCTGCGCAGCGTCTCGAAGTCGACGGCGACGCCCAGTTCCCACAGCCGCGCGAGGGTGTCGAGGAGCGCGGTGCCTTCGGCGGGTCGGTTCTCGACGGGCCAGGGCGCGGGGAGGGTGCCGAGCACGGCGGGGCGGGCGGCGGCCTGGTTCTGGCGGACCAGGCCGCCCAGCGTCTGGCCCGGGCCGAGTTCCACGTAGGCGTCGACGTCCTGGCCGGTGCAGTGGTGGACGCCGTCGGCGAACCGCACCGGGCGGCAGAGGTGACCGGCCCAGTACTGCGGGTCGACGGCCTCGGCGTCGGTGAGGACGGTGCCGGTGGCGTTCGAGACGATCGGGATCCGCGGTGCCTGCCGGGGCACCGAGGCGACCAGCTCGGCCAGCTCGTCGCGGGCGGGTTCCAGGAGGGTCGAGTGGAACGGGTGGGCCGAGCGCAGGGCCCGCGCGGCCAGCCCGGCGGCCTTCAGCTGTCCGGCCGCGGCCTCGACGTCGTCCGGCGATCCACTGAGGACGGTCATCTGCGGGCCGTTGAGCGCGGCCACGTCGACCCGCATCGGGCTGAGCACTTCGGCGATCCGGCTCGCGGACGCGGCGACGGCGAGCATCCGCCCGGCCGGAGCCCGCCCGATCAGCCGCGCGCGTCCGGTGACGACGTGCAGGGCGTCGGCGAGGGTGAAGACGCCGGCCAGACAGGCGGCGACGTACTCGCCGAGGCTGTAACCGACAAGCAGGCCGGGCTTGACCCCGCGGTCGGCGAGCAGCCGGGCGAGCGCGTACTCGACGGTGAAGAGGAGGGGGTGCGCGACCTCGGCGCGGTCGAGGAGTTCGTCGGCGGGCCCGTCGCCGAAGAACGACGGCGCGCCGGCGGCGATCGGCTCGGCGAAGAACGCGGCCCGCAGGTCGACCCCGCACCGCTCGGCGGCGATGGCACAGCACTCGTCGACGGCGGCGGCGAAGACGGGCTCGTCCCGGTAGAGCTGTGTGGCCAGGCCGCGGTACTGGTCCCCGACACCGGGGAGGAGGAAGGCGACCTTCGGCGTGCCGGGCTTCCGGTGCACGCCGGGGGCTTGCGCGGCAGAGGTGAGCTGCCGGGCGGCATCGTCGAGGCTGGTGGCGACGATGGCCCGGCGGTGGTCGAGGTGGGCGCGGCCTTCGCGCAGGGTGTGCGCGAGGTCGGCCAGGGTCAGGTTCGCAGCCGGGGCATCACCCGTGCTCGGAAGGTCGACACGCGTGATGGGGGAGTCGACACGCGTGATTGGGGGGTCGACACGCGTGATGGGAGCGGCGACCTGGGCGAGGCGGGTGAGGTGGGCGGTCAGCGCGGCGGCCGATGCGGCTGTCACCGGGATCAGCTCGGCAGGCGGCTTCGCCGTGTCCGGGCGGGGTTGGGTGGGGGGTGCGGCCTCCAGGACCAGGTGGGCGTTCGTGCCCGACCAGCCGAACGAGCTGACCCCGGCGACCGCCGGGCGGCCGTGATCCGGCAGCGGGGCCAGCCCGGTCGAGGGCCGCACGGCCGAGCTCGCCAGCACCTGCTCGGCCGGGTTGTCCATGTGCAGGTTCGCCGGCACTTCCCCGTTCTCCAGCACCAGGACCGTCTTGATCAGCCCGGCGATCCCCGCCGCCGTGTGGGTGTGGCCGATGTTGGTCTTGACCGCCCCCACTGTCAGCGGCCGGTCCGCCGGGCGCGCGCCGAACACGTCGCCCAGCGCACCCAGCTCGATCTCGTCGCCGAGCGGGGTGCCCGAACCGTGCGCCTCCAGGAAGTCGACGTCGCCCGGGGCCGCGCCCGCGTCGGCCAGCGCCCGGCGGATCACCTCGACCTGGGCGCCGCGGTTGGGTGCCGTCAGGCCGTTGCTGCGGCCGTCCTGGTTCACCGCCGAGCCCCGGATCACCGCGCGGATGCGGTGGCCGTCGCGCACGGCGTCGGACAGCCGGGCCAGCACCACCATCCCGCCGCCCTCGCCCATCATGTAGCCGTCCGCGCTCGTGTCGAACGTGTGGCAGCGGTCGCTCGGCGACAGCAGCGCGTTGCGGCTGCTGTAGACGTACAGGAACGGGTGCAGCGCCAGGAACCCGCCGCCGGCCAGCGCGTAGTCGCACTCGCCCGCCCGCAGTGCGCGGGCCGCGAGGTGCACCGCGACCAGCGTCGACGAACACGCCGTGTCCAGCGAGAACGCCGGCCCGTGCAGGTCGAAGTGGTAGGCCAGCCGCCCCGCGACGACGCTGGCGAGGCTGCCCTGGCCCATGTACGGATCCGCGTACACGCCGGTGCCTTCGCGCTCCGCCTCGACCTGGCCGTACTGGAACGCGTCGGAGAACCCGAGCAGCACGCCGGTGCGGCTGCCCGCCAGCTTCGGCGCCGGGGTGCCCGCGTCGTCCATCGCCTCCCACGCCAGCTCCATCAGCAGCCGCTGCTGGGGGTCCATCCGCAGCGCTTCCTGCGGGGCGTAGCCGAAGAAGCCGGCGTCCCAGCCGTCCACTTCGGACAGGAACGCGCCGCGCCGCCGGACGCCGGGCACGTGGTCGAACCGGCCGGCCGGCACGTCGCCGACTTCGGCGGCACGGCCCTCGCGCAGCAGGTTCCAGTACGAGTCGACGTCGGGAGCGCCGGGAAACCGGCAGGACATGCCGATCACGGCGATGGGCTCGCTCTCGCGGGCCTCGTACTCGGCCAGCCGCCGGCGCGCGCCCGCGAGCTCGACCGTCGCCCGCTTCAGGTAGTCGCGAAGCTTTTCTTCGCCGGTCATAACCGAACCCCTATCCGTTCGCAAAGGTCACTGCTTGTCGATGAAGGCGAAGAGCTCGTCGTCCGAAGCGAGGTCGAGAACCGACGACACGCCGAGCCCGTCCAGCGCTTCCCGCAGCACGTCCGCCAGGCGGCCGCGGTCCTCGGCGCCCGCGTCCGGCAGGACTTCGCCGAGGGCCTCGCGCAGCCGCTGCACGGGGTCCGGCGGCGGGGGGAGCAGCTCGCCGAGCAGGTGCGCGGCCAGCAGTTCGACGGTCGGGTGGTTGAACAGCAGGGACGCGGGCAGCCGCAGGCCGGTCCCGGCCCCGATGCGGTTGCGCAGCTCCACCGACGTCAGCGAGTCGATGCCCAGTTCGCTGAACGGCTTCGCCACCTCGACCGACGCCGGCGACCGGTGCCCGAGCGCCGTGGCGACCTCGGTGCGGACGAATCCGGTCACCGTCGCGGCCGCGGTCTCGGAGTCCAGCCCGGCGAGCTGCCCGGCCAAGCCGGCGGAAACCGGGGCGGACTCGGCAATGCGGGCGCGCCGCGCAGGCACGAGATTCCGCAGGACAGCGGGGATTTCGTCGGCCGCCCGCAGGGCCGCGGTGTCCCAGCCGGACGCCACCACCGTGCCGGACAGCCCGAGTGCGGCGTCGAACGCGGCGAGCCCCTGCGCTTCGGTGAGTGGCCGGACGCCGGTCAGCCGCGCGCGATCCGTGTCGGTCATCGCGGCGGTCATGCCGGTGGCCGTGTCCCACAGGCCCCACGCGATCGACACACCCGGCAGCCCGCGCGCCGCCCGGTACTCCGCCAGCGCGTCGAGGGACGCGTTCGCGGCGGCGTAGTTCGCCTGCCCCCGGTTGCCCAGTACCCCGGCGACCGACGAGAACAGCACGAACGCGGCGAGGGGCTCGTCTTCGGTGAGCTCGTGCAGCAGCCAGGCGGCGTCGCGCTTGGGCCGCAGCACGGTGTCCAGCTGCGCCCGGGTGAGCCCGGTGAGGGTCGAGTCGTCGAGGACCCCGGCAGCGTGCACCACTCCGGTGAGCGTCTCGCCGGCCAGGAGCGCCGTCAGCGCGGCGCGATCGGCGACGTCGGCCGCGACCACGCGGACGCGGGCAGCCAGCCCGGCCAGCCGCGCCGGGACGTCACCGCCGCGGCGCGAGACCAGCAGCAGGTCACGGACGCCGTGCGCGGTCACCAGCCGCTCGGCGACCAGGGCACCGAGCCCGCCCGTGCCGCCGGTCACCAGCACCGTGCCGGTGCCGAAGTCCACTGTGGAGGGTTCGGCGGCGTACCGCGCCAGCCGGGGCACCAGCACCGCGCCGTCGCGCACGGCGAACTGCGGCTCCCCGGCGTCGAGCGCCGCGGCCAGGGGCGCGCCGGGCCGGGCACCCGCGAGGACGAAGCGGCCGGGGTGCTCGGCGATCGCCGAGCGCACCAGGCCCCACACCGGCGCACCGTCGGGCGAGCCCGGGTCCTGCAGGAACACCAGCTTCGAGCCGTCGCAGCGCTCGTCGAGCAGCCAGCGCTGCAGGAGGTCCAGCACGGCGGGCAGCTCGTGCGCGGTGGTGAGCACGACGGGCGGGACGACCGCCGGCAGCTCCGTGCCGATCACCGTCCACGCCCGGTCGGTACCGCCACCCACCGTGGCCGGCGTCCATTCGACGCGGTAGAGCTCCGCGGCGGCGACGGCCTGCAAAGCGGGCCGCAGCAGCAGTGACTCGACGCTGCCGAGCGGGGTGCCGGCGGTGTCGTAGAGGGTGACTTCGACGCCGGTCGTCGCCGAGCCGGACAGCCGGGCCCGCACCGAACCCGGCAGGGGCGAGGTGACCCGCAGTCCGCCGAAGGAGAACGGGAGCAGCAGTTCGGTGCTGTCGAGCACGAGCGCGTGCAGCACGGCGTCGAGCACCGCGGGGTGGGCGGTGAACTCGCCTTCGGCGGGCAGCGCCACCTCGACGTACCGGTCGTCGCCGTCGCGCCACAGCGCGGTGAGGCCCTGGAACGACGGGCCGTACTCGTACCCGCGTCCGGCGAGCCGTGCGTAGGCGCCGTCGAGGTCGACCGGCTCCGCCCCGGCGGGCGGCCAGAGGATCAGGGGCGTGGCGGACGGTTGCGAGGGGCTCACCGTGCCGGTCGCGTGCCGGGTCCACGGCCCGTCGTCGAGTCGCGTGTGGACGGTCAGCGGGCGCCGGCCGTGGTCGTCCGCGCCACCGAGGCCGACCTGGACCTCGACGGCGCCCGACGCGGGCAGCGTCAGCGGCGCTTCGAGGGTGAGGTCTTCGACGCTCCCGCACCCGGCGGCGGCCGCCGCTTCCAGGGCCAGCTCGGCGAACCCGGTGCCCGGGAACAGGACCGTGCCGCGGACGGCGTGCCCGGCCAGCCACGGCAGCGAGGTCAGCGAGAGCCGCCCGGTGGCGACCAGGCCGTCGCCGTCGGCGACCGGCGTGGCGGCCCCGAGCAGGCCGCCGGAGCGGTCGGTGAGCCAGTACCGCTGCCGGTCGAACGCCGAGGTCGGCACGTCCGGGTGGCGGGTGACCGGGCCGAGCAGCCGCGGCCAGTCAACCGTCGCGCCCCGCACGTACGCGGCGGCTAGGGCGAGCAGGAACCGGCGGTGCCCGCCTTCCCCGCGGCGCAGCGTGCCCACGGCGGTGCCGTCGATGCCCGCGTCGGCGAGGATCTCCTGCACCGCCCCGGCGAGGATGGGGTGCGGGCTGACCTCGACGAACAGCGGCCGCCGGTAGTCGGCGAAGGCGCGCACGGCGGCGTCGAAGCGGACCGGCTCGGCCAGGTTGCGGTACCAGTAGCCCGCGGTCAGCTCGGAGCCCGGCAGGAAGCCGCCGGTGCAGGAGGAGCAGATCGTGGTCGCGGTGTCGGCGGGGGCCAGCTCGCCGATCTCGGCGAGCAGGGCGTCGCGGACCGCCTCGACGTGCGGGGTGTGCGCGGCGTAGGCCACCGGTGTGCGCCGGATCTGGACGTCGGCACAGGCGGCCGCGAACTCCTCGATGGCGGCCAGTTCGCCGCCGACCACGGTGCCGGCCGGGCCGTTGTCCACGGCCGGCCACAGGCGTCCTTCCCACGGTTCCAGGCGCTCCCGCACCTGCGCCACCGGCAGGCCGACGGCGAGGATGCCGCCGGTGCCGTCCAGTTCGGCGGTGAGGAGCCTGCTGCGGACGGCGATGATCCGGGCGGCGTCGGCGAGCGGCAGCGCCCCGGCGACGACGGCCGCGGCCAGTTCGCCTTGGGAGTGGCCGACCACCGCGGCCGGAGCGACCCCGGCGGCCTGCCACAGTCCGGCGAGGGCGACCATGACGGCGAACAGCACCGGCTGCACGACCTCGGTCCCCTCCAGGTCCGGCGCGCCGCCGGCGCCGGTGAGCACGTCGAGCACCGACCAGCCCGTGTGCGGGCGGAGTGCCTCGGCGGCGTCGGTGAGCAGCCGCGCGAACTCCGCGTCCGCGGCGAGCAGTTCGGCGGCCATCCCCGGCCACTGCGCGCCCTGGCCGGGGAAGACGAAGACGGGTTTCAGGTCGCCCGCCGCGGTGCCGGTCACGAGCGCGGGGTGCGGAGCGCCGTCGGCGAGGGCACTCAGGGCCGCCACGAGTTCGGCCCGGTCTTCGGCGACGACGACCGCGCGGCAGGTCCCGGGACGGCGGCGGGCGAGCAGCGCCGCCGTGGCGGTGACGTCCTCGTCGGACGCGGTTTCGGCGTAGGCGCGCAGCCGGGTGGCCTGGGCCCGGAGGGCGGCGTCGGTGTGGGCGTGCACGGTCCAGACGAGCGGGGCGGTGGTGGCGCCGTTGCCGTCTGCCGCGGGCAGTGTTCCGGCGGGCACGGCTTCCAGCACGATGTGCGCGTTGGTCCCGCTGATCCCGAAGCTCGACACCGCGGCGCGGCGCGGACGGCCGTGGTCGGGCCACGACTGGGCGGCCGACAGCACCTCGACCCGGCCGCTCGCCCAGTCCACGTGCCGGCTCGGCTCGTCGGCGTGCAGCGTGCGCGGGATCGTCTCGTGCCGCAACGCCTCGACCATCTTGATCACGCCCGCGACCCCGGCCGCGGCCTGGGTGTGGCCGATGTTGGACTTCAAGGACCCGAGCCACAGCGGCGTTTCGCGGTCCTGCCCGTAGGTGGCCAGCAGTGCGTGCGCCTCGATCGGGTCACCCAGCGCGGTGCCGGTGCCGTGCGCCTCGACCACGTCGACGTCCTGTGTGGACAGTCCGGCGGCGCCGAGCGCGCGGCGGATGACCTGCTGCTGGGCCTGGCCGTTGGGTGCAGTGAGGCCGTTGCTGGCCCCGTCGGAGCCGGTTGCGCCGCCGCGCAGCAGCGCCAGCACCGGGTGGCTGTGGCGGCGGGCGTCCGACAGGCGCTCCAGCACGAGCATCCCGGCACCCTCGGCGAAGGCCGTGCCGTCGGCGTCCGCGGAGAACGCCTTCGCGCGGCCGTCGGCGGAAAGGCCGTTCTGGCGCGTGAAGTCCACGAGGTTGCCGGGCGCGGACATCACGGTGACGCCGCCGGCGAGGGCGAGCGAGCAGTCGCCGCGGTGCAGCGCGTCGGCGGCCAGCTGGATCGCGACCAGCGACGACGAGCACGCGGTGTCGACGGTGAGCGCGGGCCCGCGCAGGCCGTAGGTGTAGGCGATCCGGCCCGATGCGACGCTCGGCGAGGTGCCGGTGAGGCGGTGGCCGTCGACGAGCCCGGTCGGCTCGTGCAGCCGCGGGCCGTAGTCCATGGCCATCGCGCCGACGAACACGCCGGTGTCGGTCCCTTCGAGCGCGCCCGGCTCGAGCCCGGCGCGCTCGATCGCCTCGTGGCTGATTTCCAGCAGCACCCGCTGCTGCGGGTCCATGGCCAGTGCCTCGCGGGGGCTCAGGCCGAAGAACGCCGGGTCGAACCGGTCGGCGTCGTGCAGGAAGCCGCCGAAGCGGGTGGCGCACGAGCCGGGCCCGGCCGCGTCGCCGAGGAGGGTGTCGAGGTCCCAGCCGCGGTTCGCGGGCAGCTCGGTGACGGCCTCGCCGCCGGCGGCGACCAGGTCCCACAGCTCGGCGGGGGAGGTGATGCCGCCGGGGAAGCGGCAGCCCATCGCGACGATCGCGATCGGATCGTCCTGACCCAGGTCTGCCGTAGCTGGTCGTGAGTGGTAATTCGGGTTAGAACCCGAATTACCACTCACGACGAGCCGCGGCAGGGCACGCAGGTGGGCGACGAGGTGGGCGGGGGTGGGGAAGTCGAACAGGAGCGTGGTCGGCAGCTTGCGCCCGGTGGCGGCCTGCAGCCGCGTGCGCAGCTCGACCACGCTCACCGAGTCGAAGCCGAGGTCCTTGAACGTGCTCGCGGGGTCGATGCCGTTCGCGTCGGCGTGCCCAAGGACGGCCGCGGCCGTGACGAGCACCAGGTCCGCCACCCGCGTGGGATCGACGGCGACGGGCGTGGCGGCGACCTCTTCACCGAGCCAGTAGCGGGTCCGCTGGAACGCATACGTCGGCAGGTCCACCAGCCGCTCCCCGGGCACGTCCCACCGCACCCCGGCCCCGGCGGCGAACGCCGCGGCGAGGCTGCGCCGCAGCCGGTCGCCGCCGCCGTCGTCCCGCCGGAGCGTGCCGATCACGGCCACGGGGCGGTCCTCGGCTTCGGCGGTCTCCTCGATGCTGCCGAGCAGCACCGGGTGCGGGCTGCACTCGACGAACCGCGCGCCACCGGCGGCCAACGCGCCTGCGGTCGCGTCGGCGAACCGGACCGGGCGCCGCAGGCTTTCGAACCAGTAGCCGGCGTCGAGCCCCGCGGTGTCGAACGGCTCGCCGGTGAGCGCCGAGACGAACGTGACCGAAGCGGACACCGGACGCACCGGCTCCAGCAGCCGCAGGATCTCGTCCCGCAACGGGTCCACGGCCGCCGAGTGCGACGCGTAGTCGACCGGCAGGATCTTCGCGCGGTACCCGGCCCCGGTGAGCGTGGTGTGCAGCGCTGCCAGCGCGTCGGCCGGCCCGGACAGCACCACGGACCGGGTGCCGTTCACCGCGGCCACCGACACCCCGGCGGGCAGCAGCGGACGGACCGTGTCCTCCGACGCGCCGGCCGACATCATCCCGCCACCGCGCGGCATCCCGGCGATCGCCCGGCTGCGCAAGGCGACCACGCGGGCGCCGTCGGACAGCGACAGCGCGCCGATCGCGGTGGCGGCGGCGATCTCGCCCTGGGAATGCCCGACCACGACCGACGGCGTGAGCCCGGCGTCGCGCCAGACCTCCGCCAGCGACACCATGACGGCCCAGAGCGCGGGCTGGACGACGTCGACGCGGCCGAGGTCGGCGGTCCCGGCACGCAGCTCGTCGAGCAGGTCGTAGTCCACGAACTCCGCGAGCGCGGCCGAGCACTCCGCCAGCCGGCGGGCGAACACGGGTGAGTCGCGCAGCAGCGCGCGGGCCATCTCCGGCCACTGCGAACCCTGCCCGGGGAACACGAGCACGTCGGCGCCGTCGACGGTCCGCCCGGTCACGACGTGCTCCGAGGGCGTGCCGACGGCCAGCGACGCGAGGTCGTCGAAGACGACCGCGCGGTGCTCGAAGAGGTCCCGGGTGCGCAGGAGCGAGCGGGCGACGTCGCCGTGGGCGAGGTCCGGGTGCTCGGCGAGGTGGCCGGCCAGCGCGCGGGCCTGGGCCGGCAGGGCGGCGGCCGACCGGGCCGAGAGGACCAGCGGGACGTCCTCGGCAGCGACGTGCTCGGGCCGGGGGACCGCCGGGGCTTCGGCCACGACGAGGTGGCAGTTGGTGCCGCCGACGCCGAACGAGCTGACGCCGGCGACGAGCCGGTCGTGCGGCCGCGGCCACTCGCGGGCCTCGCGCACCACCTCGAGGTTCAGCGTCTCGAACGGGATGGCCGGGTTCGGCGTGGCGAAGTTCAGGCTGGGGGTGAGCCGGCGTTCCCGCAGGCACACCAGGACTTTCAGCAGCCCGGCGATGCCGGCGGCGCCTTCCAGGTGGCCGACGACGGTCTTCACCGAGCCGACCGGCAGCGGCTCCGGGCGCCCCCCGGCGAACGCGGCGCCGAGCGCGGCGGCCTCGATCGGGTCGCCGACCGGCGTGCCGGTGCCGTGCAGCTCGACGTACTGGACGTCGGCCGGCGCGACTCCGGCGTCGGCGCAGGCCAGCCGGATCACCTCGGTCTGCGCCCCGGCCCGCGGCACGGTGAGGCCGTCACCGCCGCCGTCGTTGTTCACCGCGCCGCCCAGCAGGACCGCGTGGACGCGGTCGCCGTCCGCCAGCGCGGCGCTCAGCGGCTTGAGCACGACCAGGCCGCCGCCCTCGCCGCGGACGTACCCGTCGGCACGGCTGTCGAAGGTGTGGCAGCGGCCCTGCGGGGACAAGGCGCCGAAGCGGTCGACGGTCTCGGTGCCCGCGTGCAGGAGGTTGAGGTTCACCCCGCCGGCGAGCGCGACGGCCGCGGTGCCGCGGCGCAGCTGCTCGGCCGCCAGGTGCACCGCCACCAGCGACGACGACTGGCCCGAATCGACGGTCAGGCTCGGGCCGCGCAGGCCGAGCAGGTAGGAGACGCGGTTCGCGATGAGGCTGCGGTGGGTGCCGGTGAGCGTGTGCGGCCCGGCGCCGAGGCGGTCGTGCAGCAGCGCGTAGTCGACGGCGATCGCGCCGACCACGACGGCGGTGCCGCTGCCGCGCAGCGTGCCGGGCGCGATCCGGGCGTCCTCGCAGGCCTCCCAGGCCAGCTCCAGCACCAGCCGCTGCTGCGGGTCCATCGCCGCGGCCTCGCGCGGGGAGACACCGAAGAAGGGCGCGTCGAAACCGTCCACATCGGACACGAAGCCGCCGCGCCCGGCGCCGTCGCCGTCCGTCCACCGGCCCGGCGGAACCTCGCCGACGGCCTCGCGGCCCTCGGCCAGCAGCCGGCGCAGCAGCGCCGGACCGGCGGCGCCGGGCAGCCGGCAGGACATGCCGACCACCGCGATCGGCTCACCGGGAGCAGGCAGGGAAGACATAGTTCACCCATCGTCGGAAGGGATCCGGAAATCGGGGAATGCGTGGTGCTGTCCGAATTGCACCGGTTCCCGGGAATTTCCGGGTGGCGCCGGTGGATTCCGATCGTGCGGGCTGCGCACCCCGTTCGTCAAGGGGTGTTTCCGGCGTCGGCGGTGGCAGGCAGACGACGGCAGGAAGCTGCCACCGGAGCGTGCCACCCGGCTGGAGCAGCGGGGGTGGGTGACTGCGCCGAACGGTGTGGTCAATTGCTCTGACCTGCGGAAACGACTGTCCGATCCGAACCGGTTGATGTCACCGGAGTGACCGGCCGGACACGGCAGGTACACCTGGGTGCCCCCATCCCCACCCGGCCGCCGAATCTGGGTGAGGACTACCCATGTCCGGGTGGGTGGGTAGTTGCTTCAGTGGTCCCGTGCCGCCGAGGAAGTGTCCGAGGCGTCCTTTCCGATATTCATTTCCGGTGCTCGAAGAAAAGGAAAGCGATGGCGAACACGACGGAAGCCGCGGCGGCGCCGTTCGGCCGCGCCGACGGTGTGCTCACCGTGGGCGGCGTGCCCGTGGACCGGCTCGCGGCGCGGGTCGGCACCACTCCCTTCTTCGCCTACGACCGTTCGCTCGTCACAACCCGCGTCGAGCGGGTGCGGGCGGCACTGCCCGACGAGGTCGAGCTGAGCTACGCGGTCAAGGCCAACCCCATGCCCGCGCTGCTGCACCACCTCAGCGGCCTCGTCGACGGCCTCGACGTCGCCTCCGCCGGGGAACTGCGGCAGGCGCTCGACACGACCGTGCCGCCGGAGCGGATCAGCTTCGCCGGACCCGGCAAGACCGCGGCCGAACTGGCCCGCGCGGTCGCCGCCGGCGTCACGGTCGAACTGGAGTCCACCACCGAGCTGGCCCGCGTACGCGAGGCGGGCGAGCGCCTCGGCCTCACCCCGCGCGTGGCACTGCGGGTGAACCCGGACTTCGCTGTGCGCGGGTCCGGCATGCGCCTGGGCGGCGGCCCGCAGCAGTTCGGCATCGACGCCGAGCGGGTACCCGCCGTGCTCGCCGAGGTCGGCGCCGCGGGACTCGATTTCCAGGGCTTCCACATCTTCGCCGGCTCCCAGAACCTGCGCGCCGACAGCCTTTGTGAAGCCCAGCGCGCCACGGTCGACCTGGTGCTGCAGCTCGCCGAGGCCGCCCCCGGCCCGGTCCGGTCGGTGAACCTCGGCGGCGGCTTCGGCATTCCCTACACCGCCCGCGACACGGCCCTGGACCTCGACGAGGTCGGCGAGAACCTGGCGAAGCTCCTGGACGTCTCGCTGCGGCCCGCACTGCCCGAGGCACGCGTGGTGATCGAGCTCGGCCGCTACCTCGTCGGGGAAGCCGGGGTGTACCTCACCCGCGTCGTCGACCGGAAAGTCTCCCGCGGCACGACGTTCCTCGTCGTCGACGGCGGCCTGCACCACCAGCTGGCCGCCTCCGGCAACTTCGGTCAGGCCATCCGCCGCAACTACCCGCTCGCCCTGGCATCCGCGCCCGGCGGTCCCGAAGAGACGGTGACGGTGGTCGGCTGCCTGTGCACCCCGCTCGACCTCCTCGGCGACAAGGTTTCGCTACCCGGTGCGGCGATCGGCGACCTGGTCGCGATCTTCCAGGCCGGCGCCTACGGCCTGACCGCCAGCCCCACCGCCTTCCTCGGGCACCCGGCGCCGCCCGAAGTCCTCGTCTGACCCCGGAGGGAACACCGTGCAGACCACCGTGCCGACACCCGGAGCCGCCGCGCTCCATGCCGCCGATGTGACAGCCGGGGGCTCCGCCACCCGGAACCCCCGAAACGAAGCCGATCCCCGTTTCCGTGTGCTCGGCCTGCTGCAGGTCCGCGGCCACGCGCCGGTCGTCGTCACCGCCCGCCGCCAGCAGGTGGTGCTCGCGCTGCTGCTGCTCAACGGCAACCGCGTGGTGCCGCTGGCGGCACTGCTCGACGCGCTGTGGGGCGCCACGCCGCCCACGACGGCCCGGGCGCAGGTCCAGACCTGTGTGTCGGCCCTGCGTCGGGCGCTGGCGAAAGCCGGGCTGGGCGAACGGATCTCCGCGCGCGGCAGCGGCTACTGCCTCGACCTCGCGCCCGGCGAGCTGGACCTGCACGAGTTCGAGACGCTGGTGGCCCGCGGCCGGGCCGCCCGGCGGCCGGAGGAGGCCCGCGCGGCGTTCCGCGAAGCCCTCGCCCTGTGGCGCGGCGACCCGCTCACCGGGATCGACAGCGGCGTCGTGCGCGCCCACCAGGTCCGCATCGCCGAGCGGCGGGTCGAAGTGCTCGAGGACTGCCTCGACGCCGAGCTCGAGCTGGGCCTGCACCGCGAAGTCGTCGGCGAGATCTCGGTGCTGACCGAGGAATACCCGCTGCGCGAGCGGTTCGTGCTGCAACTGATGACCGCGCTGCACCGGTGCGGCCGCCGGGTCGAGGCGCTCGCCGCGTACCGGGCCGTGCGCCGCCGCTTCGTCGAAGAACTGGGCCTGGAGCCCGGCGCCGCGCTGCGCGAACTGCACCAGGACATCCTCGCCGGTTCGAGCGAGGCGCCGGTGAGCGTCCGCGCCGTCCCGCGGATGCTGCCCGCGCGCCTGCCGTACTTCACCGGGCACGAACGGCTGCTGGCCGGGCTGCGGCGCGGCCTCACCGACGACGGCCCCGGCGCCGCGGTGGTCACCGTCCTCACCGGACGCGGCGGGGCGGGCAAGTCCGCCGTGGCGGCCGAAGCCGCGCACCGCGCCGCGCCGGCGTTCCCCGACGGGGTGCTCTACGCACGGCTCGCCGAGGAAGACGCCGCCGAAGTGCTGGCCCGGTTCCTGCACGCACTCGGCGTGCCCGCGGCGGAAATCCCCGAGGAGCTGGACGGCCGCGCCGCGCTGTACCGCAGCGTGCTCGCCGGGCGCCGCGTCCTGACCGTGCTGGAGGACGCCGCGAGCCTGGCACGCGTCACGCCGTTCGTCGCGGACGCCCGGGGCTGCCGGCTGCTCGTCACCACCCACGCCCGGGTGCCGTCCCTGCCGGGCGTGGCGGTGGCCGAGCTCGACGTCCTGGACGGCGCGGAAGGGGTCGAGCTGCTGTCCGCACTGGTCGGCGAGGACCGCGTGACGGCCGAGCTGTCCGACGCGGTGGAGCTGGTCGAGCTGTGCGGCGGCCTCCCGCTCGCGGTGACGGCGGCGGCCACCCACGTCGCGGCCCGGCCGGGGCGCACGCTGGCCCAGGAGGTGGCCCGGCTGCGGGCCGAGGGCGACCGGCTCGGCCGGCTCGGCGCGGGCGTCCGTGCGGCCGTCGGGCGTGGCCTGGCGGAGCTGCCTCCGGCGGCGCGGGACCTGTTCGCGCGGCTGGCTTTGCTGCCCGCCGGCAGCTGGGCGGGCTGGGTCGCCACGGCAGTGGCGGACGCCGGTCCGGCCGAAGCGGCCGACGCGCTGGAGTCGCTGGTCGACGCGCGGCTGGTCGACATCGCCGGGGCGCGCTGCCGGCTGCCGTCGCTGACCCGGCTGCTCGCGGTGGAACTCCTGGCGGCACAACCACTTCCGGCGCGTTCGGCGGCCGCCCGGCGGCTCTTCGGTGCGTGGCTGTACCTGACGGACGAGGTCCGTGGCGTCGCGCCCGGCGACGTGCCGCGGACACCCGTGGCCGCCGACCTCGGCGACCCGGGCACCTGGTACGACCGGGAGTCCGCCGGGCTGCTGGCCGCGGTGCGGCAAGCAGCCGACGCGGGGGAGCCGGGGTACTGCGCGGAGCTGGCGCTGGCGGTGGCCGACCTGGCGGGGGCCCGTGGCCGGTACGCGGACTGGCGGGAGAGCGGCGAAACGGCGTTGCGCGAGGTGGTTTCGGCGGGCGACCGGCGGGCCGAGGCCGCACTCGAACGTTCCCTCGGCGAGCTGGCGGTCCGCGAAAGCCGGTTCGCCGACGCCGCGGGTCGCATCACGCGGGCGCTCACCGCCGGCGAAGAGGCGGGCGGCGTGAGCTGGGACGAGCTGGTCCGGCAGGTCCTGGCCGGGGTCGACCGCGCGCGCTCCGCGGTGGTGGCCTCGCCGGTGCTGCCGGGGTTGCCGTCCGGGGACCCGGGGCCGGGCAATCACACGGCGTCCCCGCGGATCGCGTTGGGGCGCAACCAGTACGAGCTGGCGGCGGACCGGGCCCAGCCGGATGGCACACCCCGGTCGACGGGCCGCGCGGGACACCGCCGCCTACCCCGCCCGCGTCCGATCTCGTGGCGTCGCGAGTCGGAATACCCCGAGGAAGCCTGACCCCTCACCCACCCGGAGGAACGCCATGACCATCGGTGCCGCCCTGCCCGCCGGCGACCTGTCCGGCGCCGCCAACAGTGTCGAAGAACTGCTCGCCCAGACCCGCGAAGCCGCGGAGGCCGGCCTGCGCTCCGTCTGGTTTTCCCAGCTCTTCGACCACGACGCCCTCACCCTCGCCGCCCTCGCCGGGCGTGAGGTGCCCGGAATCGCCGTCGGTACCGCCGTCGTCCCGCTCTACCCGCGGCACCCGCTGCACCTCGCCGCCCAGGCGCAGACCGCGCAGGCCGCGACCGGCGGGCGGTTCACCCTCGGGCTGGGCCTCGGCGTGCAAAGCCTGCTGGAACCCGCGTTCGGCTTCGAATACCCGCCGCCGATCACGTCCCTGCGCGAATCCCTCACCGTCCTGCGCGACGTCTTCGACGGCCGCCGTCCGGTGTTCGACGGCGAGACCCTCACCGCCTGCCCGCCCCTGCCCACGGCCGTCCCCGGGGGTGGCGGGGTCCCGATCGTCGTCGCCGCGATGGGCCGGCAGGCGCTGCGGGTGGCCGGCGAGCTCGCCGACGGCACCCTCCCGTTCCTGGCCGGCCCGCGTGCGCTCGCCGAGCACGTCGTGCCTGCGCTCACCAAGGCCGCCGCCGACGCCGGGCGGCCCGAACCGCGGGTGATCGCGGCCGTCCCGGCGGTGGTGACCGACGACGCCGACCCGGTCCGGCAGATCGCCGCGGTCCACCTGGGCTACTACGGCGACATCCCGTCCTACCGCCGCATCCTCGACGCCGAAGGTGCCACGCATGCGGCCGACCTCGCCCTGATCGGCGACGAGCGCACGGTCGAGGCGGGCCTGCGCCGGTACTTCGACGCGGGGGCGACGGAGATCGTCCTGATCCAGTCCGGCATGCGGTCGGCCCGCGAACGGCTGCGCACCTGGCAGCTGGCGGGAGCACTGAACGCCGCGCGGTAGCAGGCCGGGATATTCCACTGAACGGACACCGGCGGGAAGTATCGTTCCACATCGTGAGACGGTGGATCGATCACCGCGCGAACTGCCTAAGGTCCCTGATCGTCACTCGATCGGCTGAACCTTGAAGGTGCTGTGTCCGCCCCTGCCCTGCCGCCGCTTGCGGCGCGCTCCTTGCCCGCCGCGGTCTGGCGTGCCGTCCGGTCCGGGCGGTGGACGTCCGTCTGCGCCGTCCTGATCGTCGTCATCGTGCTGCTCGCAGCCGGGGCCGATCTCTTCGTCCTCGCCGAAGGGCGGAGCCTCGTCCCGGACATCTCGACGCTGGGCCCGACCGGCCTCCCGGCGGGGACGCTCGGCGGGGTGAGCGGCGCGCACTGGTTCGGTGTCGAACCGCTGACCGGCGTCGACCTCTTCGCGCTCGTCGTCCACGGGGCGCGCACGTCGCTGCTCGTCGGGCTCGGCGCCACCGTGCTCGCCACCGCGCTCGGGGTGCTGGTCGGCGTCAGCGCCGGCTACCTCGGCGGCTGGTGGGACCGCTCGGTGACCTGGACCGCCGACGTCATCCTCGGCTTCCCCTACCTGATCTTCATGATCGCGCTCGGCGCCGTCCTGCCGGTCGACTTCCCGCGGCAGGTCACGCTGATCGTCGTCCTCGGGCTCTTCGGCTGGCCGCGGGTGGCCCGGATCGTCCGGGCGCAGGCCCTGACACTGGCCAAGCGGGATTTCGTCGCCGCGGCCAAGGTCGTCGGCGGCGGCCCGTGGCACGTCTTCACCAAGGAGCTGCTGCCCAACCTGTGGGCGCCGATCATCGTCGTCGCCAGCCTGTCCATCCCGTCGATGATCGGCAGCGAAGCCGCGCTGTCGTTCCTCGGCGTCGGCGTCCTGCCCCCGACGCCCAGCTGGGGCCGCACCATCAGCACCGCCATCGACTTCTTCGAGACCGACCCGATGTACCTCGTCTTCCCCGGCCTGCTGCTGTTCCTGATCACGCTGGCCTTCAACGTCGTCGGCGACGCGATCCGCGACGCGCTCGACCCGCGTTCGGGCGGTGCGGCCTGATGCGCACCGCCCGCTTCGTCGCGACCCGGTTCGCCGGGATGCTCCTGGTCCTGCTGGTCGTCACGTTCGTGACGTTCGTGGTGTTCTACGTCCTGCCCGCCGACCCGGCCCGGATGGCCTGCGGCCGCCCGTGCTCGCCGGAAGGACTGCAGCTCGCGCGGGAGTTCATGGGCTACAACGTGCCCTGGTACGGGCAGTTCTTCGAGTTCCTCGGCGGGATCGTCGGTGGCCGCACGTTCGGCACCGGGGCCGCGGCGATCCACTGCACGGCGCCGTGCTTCGGCTGGGACTTCCAGAACAACGTCGACGTGCTCGCCGAAATCGGCGGCCGGATCGAGGTCAGCTTCTCGGTCGCGCTGGGCGCCGCGGCGATCTGGATCGTCCTCGGGGTCGGCCTCGGCGTGCTTTCGGCGCTGCGCCGCGGCACCGCCGTCGACCGGATCACCATGGCCGCCGCGATGGCCGGCGTGTCGATGCCCGCCTACCTGGCCGGGATGATCGGCATCACGATCTTCGCCTTCGCCCTCGACGTCGTCCCGAAGAACGGGTACGTGCCGCTGACCGAGAACCCCGCGCAGTGGGCGTGGCACCTCGTGCTGCCGTGGTTCGTCCTGGCCTTCCTGCACGCCGCCATCTACGCCCGGCTCACCCGCGGCCAGATGCTGGAAACCCTCGGCGAGGACTACATCCGCACCGCGCGGGCCAAGGGCCTCACCGAACGCAAGGTCGTGGGCCGGCACGCGCTGCGCAACGTCCTGCTGCCGGTGATCACCGTGTTCGGTGTCGACCTCGGCGCCCTGCTGGCCGGGACCGTGATCACCGAGCGGATCTTCGGCATGGCCGGGGTCGGGCGGCTGCTGGTCGACGCGATCGCGTCGCTCAACCTGCCGGTACTGCTCGGCGTGACGCTGTTCTCGGCCCTGCTCGTCACGGTCCTGAACTTCCTGGTCGATCTCTGCTACGGCGCGCTCGATCCGCGAGCCCGCCTCGTCTGAAGGGGAAACGATGAAACAGCTGGGGTTCGCCGCGGGGGTGCTCGCCGCCGTCACGCTGCTGACGGCGTGCGGCGCCAACGACACACCGGCCGCGCAGGGCGGCACCGTCAAGCCGGGCGGGAACCTCGTCCTGCTCAACGACGCACCCTCGATCACGTGGGACCCGGCGAAGAGCTCGAACCTGGTGGTCACCACGCTCGGGCTGATCCACCGGCGGCTGACGTCGTGGGACGTCGCGCCGGGCAAGGACACCACCATCGTGCCCGACCTGGCCACCGACACCGGACGGCCCAGCGACGGCGGCAAGACGTGGACGTTCACCCTCAAGGACGGCCTGAAGTACGCCGACGGCACGCCGATCAAGAGCGAGGACGTGAAGTGGGGCCTCGAGCGCTCGTTCGCGCCCGCGTTCTCCGGCGGCCTGGCCTACCACAAGGACCTGCTCTCGCCGGGCCTGGCGTACAAGGGCCCGTTCGAGGGCAAGGACCTCGACACGATCCAGACGCCGGACGCGAAGACCGTCGTCTTCCACCTCGCCCGCGCCTACGGCGACTTCAACTGGGTCGCCAGCACCCCGGCGTTCTCGCCGGTGCCGAAGGGCAAGGGCGCCGAGGCGAACTACGGTGACCACCCGGTCGCGTCGGGCCCGTACCAGCTGGCGAGCTACGAGCGCGGCAAGGCGGCGAAGCTGACGCGCAACCCGAACTGGAGCCGCGACGAGGACAAGACGCGCCTGGCCAACCCGGACACCATCGACTTCGAGCTCGGCCAGGACACCGGGGTCATCTCCAAGCGGCTGGTCGACGACACGGGCAAGGACCGCGCCGCCTTCGGCATGTCGTTCGCCTCGCCCGCGCAGCTGGCCCAGATCCAGGGCAACGCCTCGGCGAAGTCGCGCCTGGTGACGTCGGAGTCCGGAGCCCTGGCCTACCTTTCGCTGAACACCCAGCGCGGCAACCTGAAGAACCCGAAGGTGCGCCAGGCGTTCCAGTACGCCGTCGACAAGGCCGCCTACCAGGTGGCCAGCGCCGGCAACGCCCAGCTGGCCGGGGACGTCGCCACCACGCTCATCACGCCGGGGCTGCAGGGCCGCGAGCAGTACGACCTGTATCCGGCGCCGCCGTCCGGTGACGTCGCGAAGGCCAAGCAGCTGCTGGCCGAGGCCGGTTTCCCGAACGGCCTCGACGGGCTGGTGCTGGCCACCCACAACGAACGCGGCTTCCCGGAGAAGGCCGCGGCGATCCAGGCCTCCTTGGCCCGGGCGGGCATCAAGGTCTCCATCAAGCCGCTCGACGAGGACACCTACACGTCCGAAGTGGACACCAAGGGCCTGTCGGACTACGACCTGACGCTGACCTCGTGGCAGCCGGACATCCCGTCGGCCAACGCGAACATCCAGCCGCTGTTCCAGTCGACCGAGATCGGCAACGGCGGGGTCAACGAGTCGCGGTACGACAACCCTGAGGTCGACCGGCTGATCGCCGAGGCACAGGCCACTGTGGACCCGGCCGAAGCGGGCAAGAAGTGGGCGGCGCTGGACAAGAAGATCCTCGCCGACTCGCCGGTCGTGCCACTGATCTACACCCGCAACTCGTTCCTGCACGGGTCGCAGGTCGGTGACGTGCAGATCGGGCGGTTCCCGGCCTACGTCGACTACCGCAAGTTCGGGATCGTCCAGTGAGCGGAGCCGGGCTCCTGCGGCTGCACGACGTCGCGGTCTCGTTCGGGGACGTCGAAGCCGTCCGTGGGGTCGGCTACGAGGTCCGCGCGGGCGAAGTCGTCGCGGTGGTCGGGGAGTCCGGCTCCGGCAAGACGGTCACCGCGATGTCGCTGCTCGGCCTGCTCCCACCCACGGCCCGTGTTTCGGGCCGCGCGGAGCTGGCCGGGCGGGACCTCTACGCGATGACCCCGGCCGAGCTGCGGGCGGTCCGCGGCGGCGAGGTCGGCATGGTGTTCCAGGAGCCGATGAGCGCGCTGAACCCGGTGTTCACCATCGGCGACCAGCTCGTCGAGGCGATCCGGACGCACCAGCCGCTCGCGGCCGGGGCCGCCCGGGAACGGGCGATCGAGCTGCTTGCGCTGGTCGGGCTGCCGGACCCGCGCGAGCGGCTCCGGTCCTACCCGCACGAGCTGTCCGGCGGGCAGCTGCAGCGCGTCGTCATCGCGATGGCGGTGGCGAACGAGCCGAAGCTGCTGATCGCCGACGAGCCGACCACCGCGCTGGACGTCACCGTGCAGGCGGAGATCCTCGAACTGCTGCGGGACCTCCGGGCCCGGCTGGGCACGGCGATCCTGCTGATCACGCACGACATGGGCGTGGTCGCCGACCTCGCCGACCGGGTGGTCGTGATGCACGACGGGCTCGTCGTCGAGCAGGGGCCCGTCGAGGCGATCTTCACGGCACCGGCCGAGGACTACACGCGGCAGCTGCTCGGCTCGGTCGTCTCGCTCGGCAGCGCGGTGACGACGCGGCCCGCGGCGGCGCCGGCCCCGGACGTCCCCGCCGTGGCGCCGCTGCTGCGCGTGGAGAACCTGTCGGTCACCTACCGCGGCCGCTTCCGCGCGATCACGGTCCGGGCGGCCGAAGGGGTGAACCTGCACGTCGAACCGGGCGAGGTGCTCGGCCTGGTCGGGGAGTCCGGCTCGGGCAAGAGCACGGTGGCCCGGGCGGTCACGGGTCTCCTTGCGCCTTCCGCCGGGTCGGTGCACATCGGGGACGCGGACATCACCCGGGTCCGCGGCCGCGCGGCGAAGGCGTTGCGCCGCCGGATCGGCGTGGTGTTCCAGGACCCGCTGTCGTCGTTGAACCCGCGGACGACGGTGGGCGAGAGCGTCGCGACCCCGCTGCGGCTGCACCGGGCGGCTCGCGGGTCCGAAGTGGACACCCGGGTCGCGGAGCTGCTTTCGGCGGTGCAGCTGTCGCCGTCGCTGAGTTCGCGGTACCCGCACGAGCTGTCGGGCGGCCAGCGGCAGCGGGCGTGCATCGCGCGGGCCCTGGCGCTGGGCCCGGACCTGCTGGTGGCCGACGAGCCGACGAGCGCGCTCGACGTCACCATCCAGGCCCGGATCCTGGACCTGCTGCGCGACCTGCGGCAGGAGTTCGGGTTCGCTTGCCTGTTCATCAGCCACGACCTGGCGGTGATCGAACAGCTCGCGGACCGGGTCGCGGTGATGTACCGCGGGCACGTGGTCGAACAGGGCCCGGCCAAGGAGGTCCTGACCACCCCTGCGCACCCGTACACGCAGCGCCTGCTGTCGGCGGCGCCGGTCGCCGACCCGGAGGAACAGCGCCGGCGCCGCGAAGCCTGGCGGCAGCTACGCCCGGCTTCCCCTCCCCTCCCCTCCGGGGCACTTTCACGTGAAAGTGCCCCGGAGGGGAGTGCTCGCTCCGAGTAGGGTGGTGCGCCCCAATGTGGCCTTCGGTGCGTCTGACGCACCGAAGGCCGCCTTGGGTGCGTCAGACGCAACCAAGGCCACATTGGGGCGCTTCGGTGGCTCCGGGCTAAGGGAGCTCCAGGTGTTCCCGCAGCGTCGTGCCTTCGTACTCCGTCCGGTAGACGCCGCGGTCCTGCAACTCGGGCACGAGCCGGTCCACGACGTCGTCGAGCGCCGCCGGGACCAGGTGCGGGCTGATGTTGAAGCCGTCCACCGCGCGGGTGCGGACGTACCGCGCCCACTCGTCCGCGATCTGGCCCGGGGTGCCCACGAACCCGTGCTGACGCGGCTGGACTTCGAGGACGAGCTGGTGGATGGACAGCTTCTTCGCCTCGGCCAGCTCCCGCCACCGCTGGATCCGTTCCAGCTTGCCGGTCCGCTCGGCGACCGGGATCGTCCCGCGGGACGGGTCGAGTTCCCCCTCGGCGGGCTCGACGTCCGGCAGCGGGCCGTGCGGGTCGTAGGCCGACAGGTCTCGGCCCCAGTACTGCTCGAGGAACGCCAGGGCCCGCTGCGGGGTGATCTGGCGCCGCCGGATGTCCTCGGCGCGCTCGGCCGCGTCGGCCGGGGTGTCGCCCAGCACCACGGTCGCGCCGGGCAGGATGCGGACGGCGTCCGCGGGCCGGCCGTGGCGGGCCAGCCGGGCGCGCAGGTCTTCGGCGTAGGCGACGGCCTTGTCGTAGGCCGTGTTCGCGGAGAAGACGACGTCGGCGTACTTCGCCGCCAGCTCGCGGCCGCCGGGGGAGTCGCCGGCCTGGAACAGCACCGGGCGGCCCTGCGGGCTCGGTGGCACGGTCGGGGCCGCCCGCAGGTTCACCAGGTCGGTGTGCCGGTCCACCAAGCCCTCGCCGGTCCACAGCGCGAGTGCGGCTTCGACGAACTGCGCGGCCCGCTCGTAGCGGCGTTCGTGGGCCAGCCAGCCGCCTCGGCGGAAGTTGGCGCCGGTCCAGGCGTTGTCGGTGGTGACGATGTTCCAGCCCGCCCGGCCGCCGGACAGGAAGTCCAAAGAGGACAACCGGCGGGCGAGGTCGGCCGGGAAGTTGTAGGTGGTGTTCTGGGTGGCGACCAGCCCGATCCGGGTGGTCGCGGCGGCCAGCGCGCTCAGCTGGGTGATCGCGTCCGGCCGGCCGGCGACGTCGAGGGCGTGCACGCGGCCGCGGTTCTCCCGCACCCGCAGGCCTTCGCCGAGGAAGAACGCGTCGAACAGGCCGCGTTCGAGGGTCCGCGCGACCGACACGTACGTCTCGATCGCGGTGTGGTCGGCGTTCGCCGGGTCGTCCCACAGGAACTGCGGGCCGACGCCGGTGTAGAACACGCCCAGGTGCAGCCGCGCGGTCATGCCGCACCGCCGGTCGCGAACAGGCTCGCCGGGCGGGCGAGACCGAGCGACTCGCGCAGGGTGGCACCCGGCTCCGGCGAGACGAGCAGGCCTTCGGTGCGCAGCGCCGGCAGCACCTCGCCGGCCAGCACCGGCAGGTCGGTCGCCGGCACCGCCGGGTGCAGGCGGACGCCGTCGACGCTGGTCGCCAGCCAGCCCAGCAGCTCGGTGAGGCCGAGCGCGGATCCGGTGTAGCGCAGCCGGTCCCGCTGCGGCCTCCGCCCGGCCGGGACGAGCTCGGCGTCGAGGACCACTTCGACTTCGGCGAAGATCAGCGGGGCACCGGTGCCGCGAGCGTCCCGGGCGCGGGTGCGGACGTCGTCGAGGCCGGCGCCGCCCACGAGCACGATGTCCGGACGTACGGCCTCGGCCAGTGCGTCGGCCGCGAGCACCACCGGCCGGCCCTGCGGCGGTCGCGGCGTGATCAGCGGACCCTTGATCGAGAACCGCGTCCCGGTGAAGTCGACGTGGTGGACCTTGTCCGGGTCGAGGTACCGCCCGGTGGCGACGTCCTTGACCACGGCGTCGTCGTCCCAGGAATCCCACAGCCGGCGCACCACCTCGACGACCTCGGCGGCTTCGTGGTGCAGCGCGTCCGGGTCGAGCCGGGAGCCGCCGACGGTCGCCAGCGCCTCGGCCGAGCCGTCGGCGCCGACCACCCAGGCCGCGCGGCCGTGCGACGCGTGGTCGAGACTGGCCAGCTGCGCGGCCAGGTGGAACGGCTCGGCCGTGGTGACGTTCGCGGCCGCGGCGAGCCCGAGCCGGTCGGTCAGCGTCGCGACGTAGGCGGCGCGGGTGACCGCGTCGAGCCGCGGGCCACCGACCGGCGAGTCGTCGAACGTCGCGAAGGTGAACCCGGCCCGTTCGGCGGTCGTCACGGTGCCCGCCAACGCGCCGGGGGACAGGTCACCGTCCAGCTCCACGGCGACGTGCAGGCTGCGAGAAGTCATGGCTCCACAGCTATCCGGTGCGCCGTCGCCGCGCACGCACGTTCAGGATGTGGACGCAGCACAAAATCCTTGCCTGTCAAGGGTGTCTCACCGTGGTGCCAAGGAATGGGACGCCGGTTCGCACAGTGGGACGGGGTTCGGCGCATGGCTAGCGTCGCGTTCCGAAGAAGCAACCGCTCCCCGCTGGAGGCCGTCCGGTGTCCCCTTTCCCCCGTGCCCGCTACGCCGCGGCCCTGCTCGCCCTGCCCGTGCTGCTGACCGCCTGCTCCACGGCGGGCGGTGACCCCGCGGCCGACGCCGGCCCGCCGAAGCCGGGCGGCACGCTGCGGCTCGGCATTTCCTCCGCGCCCGACTGCATCGACCCGCAGCAGGTCGCCACGAACGCGTCGATCAACGTCGCCCGCCAGCTGGTCGACTCACTCACCGACCAGGACCCGAAGACCGGCGAGATCAAGCCGTGGCTGGCCGAGAAGTGGGAGATCAACCCCGAGTCGACGGCGTTCACCTTCCACCTGCGCTCCGGCGCGACGTTCTCCGACGGCAGCCCGGTCGACGCGGCCGCGGTGAAGGCCAGCTTCGACGGCATCAAGGCCCTCGGCACGAAGGCCCAGCTCGGCTACGGCTACCTGGCCGCCTACCAGGCGTCGGCGGTCGTCGACCCGCAGACCGTCCGCCTCGACTTCTCCGCGCCCAGCGCCCAGTTCCTGCAGGCCAGCTCGACGGTCTCGCTCGGCGTCCTCGCTCCGGCGGCGTACCGGAAGACGCCGGAGCAGCGCTGCCAGGGCACCGGCTTGATCGGCTCCGGGCCGTTCGTCTTCGAAAGCCTGAAGCAGAACCAGGAAATCGTGCTGGCCAAGCGCACGGGTTACGCCTGGGGCTCGTCGCTGTTCAAGCACCAGGGCGAGGCCTACCTGGACAAGATCGACTACAAGATCGTGCCCGAGCCCGGCGTCCGCACCGGCAGCCTCGCCTCCGGCCAGCTCGACGCGGCCACCGACATCCAGCCGGTCGACGAGCCGCAGTTCAAGGGCAACGGCTTCAGCGAGAACATCCGGCCCAACCCCGGCGTCGTGTTCAACCTGCACGCCAACACGACCCGCGGCGTGCTCACCGACGAGAAGGTGCGCCAGGCCGTGCTCAAGGGCGTCGACCGCGCCGAGGTCGTGAACACCGTGCTGACGCCCAGCTACAAGGCCGCCACCAGCATCCTCGGCTCGGCAACACCGCTGGTCAGCGACCTCTCGCAGCAGCTCGCGTACGACCAGAAGGGCGCGGCCGCGCTGCTGGACGGCGACGGCTGGGTGCCCGGCCCCGACGGGATCCGCGTCAAGAACGGGCAGAAGCTGAGCGCGGCGGTGGTGTTCTCGCCGGTGTTCAACCAGAACCGCAGCGTGCTGGAACTCGTCCAGCAGCAGCTCCGCAAGATCGGCTTCGACCTGCGGATCGAGCAGCACACCACGGCCGAGACCACGCAGCTCCAGCTGGCCGGCAACTACGACTTCCTCTGGTACAACGTGACCCGCGCCGACCCGGACATCCTGCGCGGCCAGTTCTCCACCAAGGCCGGCAACCGCAGCAAGCTCACCGCGGGCAACCCCCTGGACGCGGCCCTGGACGCCCAGTCGTCCACTGTGGACGTCGCCAAGCGCAAGCCGTCGGCCGACGAAGCGCAGAAGCTCATCGTCGACCACGCGTACGCCATCCCGGTGTTCGAGCTGACCCAGGTCGTGGCGCTGAGCTCGAAGGCGCACGCCGTCGACTTCGAGGCGTCGTCGCGGCTGCAGCTGTTCGACGCGTGGCTGTCGTGAGACGCTACCTCCTCCGTCGCTTCGGGCAGGCGGTGTTCGTGCTCTGGGCGGCGTTCACGCTGTCGTTCCTGATCCTCTACCTGCTGCCGGGGGACGCCGTTTCGGCGAAACTCGCCACCGGCGAGGCGGGCTCGTCGGCGACGCCCGAGCAGCTCGCCGCCGCCCGGGCGGAGTACGGCCTGGACTCACCGTTGCCGGTGCAGTACCTGAACCGCCTGGTCTCGGCCCTGCACGGCGACTTCGGCCGCAGTGTGGCCACCGGCGACGGCGCGACGCACATGGTCGTCACGGCACTGCCGCCGACGCTCGCGGTGACGGGCCTGGCGCTGGTGTTCGCGGTGCTGTTCGGCGGCGGTTCGGCGTTCCTCGGCACCTTCACCCGGTTCCGCTGGCTGCGGCAGGCCCTGCTGTCCCTGCCGTCGCTGGCCATCTCGCTGCCGCCGTTCTGGGTCGGGCTGCTGCTGATCCAGTTCTTCTCCTTCCGGCTCCGGCTGCTGCCCGCACTCGGCACCCAGGGCTTCGAAACGATCATCCTGCCCGCGCTCACGCTGGCGCTGCCGACCGGCGCGATCATCGGGCAGGTGCTGGCGAAGAGCCTGGCGACCCAGCAGGAGCAGCCGTACGCGGAGATCGCGGCGGCCAAGGGCGCGAGCCGCTGGCGCGTCCACTTCGGACACCTGCTGCGCAACGCCGCCGTGCCTACCCTGACCATCGCCGGGGTGGTGGCGGGCAACCTCGTCGCCGGTTCGGTGATCACCGAGACGGTGTTCTCGCGCGACGGCGTCGGCCGGATCACCGCGGCCGCCGTCACCGCGCAGGACGTCCCGGTGGTGCAGGCGGTGATCGTGCTGGCCGCACTCGTGTTCGTGGTGCTCAACCTGGCCGTCGACCTGCTCTACCCGCTGCTCGACCCGCGCATCGCCCGCACGGTGCCCCATGGCTGACCTCACCCTCCCCAGGCGTCGCTTTCACGTGAAAGCGACGCCTGGGCTGGTCGTGGCCGGCGCGGTGCTGGCGTTCGTGCTGCTCGGCGCGTTCGTGCCGGCGTTGCTGACCGGGTACGACCCGATCGCCGGCGTCCCGAAGGAACGGCTGCAGGGCCCGTCGCTGCGGCACCTGTTCGGTACCGACGAAACCGGCCGCGACGTCTACGCGCGGGTGATCCACGGTGCGTCGCTCTCGCTGCGGGCCACCGCGATCGCCGTTCTCGTCGCGCTGGTGGCCGGGTCGGCGCTCGGCCTGCTCGCCGGGTTCCGGGGTGGCTGGGCCGACACGGTGATCATGCGGGTCGTCGACGTCTTCCTGGCTATCCCGCCGATCCTGCTGTCGCTGGCCCTGGTCACGGCGCTGGGCTTCGGCACGACGAACGTCGCGATCGCCGTCGGCATCGCGAACCTGGCGTCCTTCGCGCGGGTCATGCGTGCGGAGGTGCTTCGCGTGCGAAACGGCGTGTTCGTCGAAGCGGCCCGCGCCGGCGGAGTGCGCTGGACGGGCGTGCTGCTCCGGCACGTCCTGCCCCATGCGGCGGGCCCGGTGCTCGCACTGGCGACGCTCACCCTCGGCACGGCCGTGCTCGAGGTGTCCGCGCTGAGCTTCCTCGGTTTCGGCGCGACCCCGCCCACCCCGGAGTGGGGCGCGCTCGTCGCGGGCGGGCGCAGTTTCCTGGCCACGGCCTGGTGGATGACGACGTTCCCGGGGCTGACGGTCGCGGCGGTGGTCCTCGCCGCCAACCGGCTGTCCCGGGCACTGGACGGAGGCGACCGATGACCCTGCTGCGCATCTCGGACCTGGCCGTGTCCTACCGAGGAGTCCCGGCCGTGCGTGACGTCGGGTTCGACGTCGGCGCGGGCGAGGTGGTCGCGGTCGTCGGGGAATCGGGCTCGGGCAAGTCGACGACCGCGCACGCGGCCATCGGGCTGCTGCCGCGCGGCGGCCACGTCGACGGCGGCTCGATCACGTTCGACGGCCGGGACCTGCTTTCGCTGTCGTCCCGGCAATGGCGCTCGGTGCGCGGCCGCGAGATCGCGCTGGTGCCGCAGGACCCGGTGGTGTCGCTGAACCCCGTGCACCGGATCGGCGACCAGGTCGCGGAGGTGCTGAAGATCCACGGCCTCGCGGACCGGCGGTCGGCGTCGGTGCAGGCGATCGAGCTGCTCGAGCGCGCGGGTGTGCCCCAGCCGGAACTGCGGGCCCGGCAGTACCCGCACCAGCTGTCGGGCGGCTTGCGGCAGCGCGTGCTGATCGCCTCGGCGCTGGCCGGGCGGCCGAAGCTGATCATCGCGGACGAGCCGACCAGCGCGCTCGACGTCACGGTGCAGCGGCGGATCCTCGACCACCTGACGTCGCTGGCTCTCGAGTCGGGCACGGCGATCCTGCTGATCACGCACGATCTCGGCGTCGCGGCCGACCGGGCGTCGCGGATCGTGGTGCTCTCGCAGGGTTCGGTCGTCGAAGAGGGTTCTTCGGTCGTGAGCGCGCCGACGCACCCCTACACGCGGCAGCTGCTCGCGGCGGCGCCGAGCATGTCGAGCACCCTGCGTCCGGCGGCGCCGCCCGCCGAGCCGCTGGTTTCGGTCCGTGACCTCGCGAAGACGTTCGACGGCGGGATCCGCGCGGTCGACGGGGTTTCGTTCGACGTCCCGCGCGGGCAGACCCTGGCGTTGGTGGGGGAGTCCGGCTCGGGCAAGTCGACGACGGCGCGGATGGTGCTGCGGCTGGAACCGCCGTCGGCGGGCTCGGTGTCGTTCGACGGGCAGGACGTGACTTCCCTCGGTGGTGACGAACTGCGCCGGCTGCGGCGCCGGATGCAGATCGTCTACCAGAACCCGTACGCGTCCCTGAACCCGAAGTTCGCCATCGAGGACGTGATCGCGGAGCCGTTGCGGGCGTTCGGGGTGCCGGACCGCCGGGCCCGCGTCGCCGAGCTGCTGGAGCAGGTGGCGCTTCCGGCGTCGATGGCGCGGCGGAAACCGGCGGAGCTGTCCGGCGGCCAGCGGCAGCGGGTGGCGATCGCCCGGGCCCTGGCGCTGAAGCCGGACCTGGTGGTGTGCGACGAACCGGTGTCGGCGCTGGACGTCTCGGTGCAGGCCCAGATCCTGCGGCTGCTGGCGGACCTGCAGTCCTCGCTGGGGTTGTCGTACCTGTTCATCTCGCACGACCTGGCGGTGGTCCGGCAGCTCGCGGACCACGTCGGCGTCATGCGCGCGGGTGCGCTGGTGGAGCTGGGCCCGGCGGCGCGGGTCCTGGAGAAACCCGAGTCGGAGTACACGAAGGAACTGCTGGCGGCGATTCCCGGCCGGCTTTCCCGGCACGTGGATGCTTTTGCCGAGCCGTGACGCCCGAACCCCTGGGAAGCTCGCCGGTGCACTGAATGACTCATTCCTGGCGTCGCACGATGCTGTTGGCGAATTCGGGTTCGTGCCCACCGGAGCGGCCAACTCGCCGACCGGAGCGGCCAACTCAGCGGCTGCAACGGCCAACACGCCGGAGAACCCGGGCGAGTTGGCCGGTCCGGGCGATCCCCTCGCCACCGAGCCGGCCTCAGCACACCCGCCCGAATAAGCCAACAGCACCGTCGCACGCCAGGAATGAGTCATTCACCGCACCACGGCCCCGACGCGGGCCGCCCACCGAGTGCTCAGACGCTGACCGTGATCTTGGCGGTGTACCCGGCGGTGAGGTCACCGGTGACGGTGGGCATCTGCCGGCTGTAGCCGTCGCTGAACACCATGTCGCTGCCGAGGCTGATCCGCCGGTAGTTCGCCAAGCTCGTCGCGTATGCCGAGGTGCCGAACACGGTTTCGCAGGTCGCCGGCGGCATGGCGAGCTGTGAAGTGCGCCGTGGCGTGGCGCTGGCGGTGGCCTGGGCGAGGGTGTTGTAGACCTCGAAGTGGGCGTGGGGCCAGCGGCCGGAATAGCAGCCGGGGAAGATCGCCTGGAAGGCGAGGGTGCCGGTGCTGTCGGCGACCTGGACGCCGCGGAGGTAGTTCTGGTTCAGTTTCCCCGCCGAGTACAGGGTGTAGGCGCCGTCCTTGTCGCACTGCCAGATGTAGAGCGCCGCGCCGTTCAGGGGTGCGCAGGTGGTCGCGTCGAGGAGGGTGATCTCGTACCGCAGCGGGACGCCGGTGGCGACACCGCTGAAGGTGCCGAAGCTCGACCGGATGTCGCTGCGGACGATGCCGCTCTGCGTCAGGATGTCGGGACCGTTGCTGCCGTCGGCCGGGTAGGGGCCTGCCGTTTCCGAAGGAACCTTGCTGACACACGCTGCCACGGCCGTGCTCGCGGCTTCGGCCTTGCCCGCGGCGATGGCGGCGACGGCGCCGCCGGCGGCGAGGCCCATGGCGCCCAGGAGCTTGAGCGCACGCCGGCGGTCGTGGAACGTCTCGAGATCCGCGGCCAGCCCGCGGTCGAAGATGTCGTGGTCCTGGTGGTTTGTCACCAACGCCTCCTATGTCCGGGTGATCGGGACACAGGGTTGATCGGCAGTCTAGGAGAAAGCTGGGAATGCGGTAACGTTTTGATAGCGTGCGCGAATTATGCTTTCTTATGAGACCTGGTTACGGTATTCGCGGCAACTCGTTGGAACGAACGGGCTGCGTCGAAAGTCGCACGGTCGCTACGCTGCTCCTGACGATTCGCGAAGCCGACAGAACAGGAGTGGTGCGATGCGGCTTTCGGACCGTTCTCGCAGGGTGGTCATCGTCGGGGCGGGTCTGGGCGGCACCGCCACGGCGGTCCGGCTGCTCCAGTTCGCGCGAGAACCCGTTCAGGTGGTGCTGATCGAGCGGCATCCCGGGTACCGCAGCGCCGGCGTGGCCTACCACCGGGCGGGCAACCACTGGCAGCACGTCTTCAACATCCAGGCGGGCCGGATGTCGATGTTCCGTGAGGACGTCGACGACTTCGTGAGCTGGGCGAACAGCGAGGCCGACCGGACCGGCTGGTCCGCGGAGTGGCGAGGCTTCACGTTCACCGAGTCCGGGCCCGCGCCGCGCCGGATCTACGCCGACTACCTCGCCGACCGCCTCGCCCAGGCCGCGCGCGAAGCGGCGGACGGCGTGCGCCTGCTCGAGGCCGACGGCGAGGTGGTCGACCTGGCGGTCGGCGACGGCGGCGCCCACGTCGTCGTCGACCGGTTCTCCTTGCCCCACGACGATGCCGAGCCCGGGCGCGCGATTCTCCGCGCCGACCACGTCGTCATCGCGACGGGCCTGGAAGAACGGGAGCTTCCGTTCGCGGCGGAGGTGATGAACCACCCGGCCTTCGTGCGGCACCCGTACTCCGAAGCGGGAATCGAGCGGATCCTCGGCACCCGGCCGGACGCCACCGTCGTCATCATCGGTACGTTGCTCTCCGCATACGACTCGGCCTCGCTGCTGTTGCGGTGCGGCCACCGGGGGAGGATCGCCATGATCTCCCGCTCCGGCCGGATGCTCCGGACGTATCCGCCGGACCACCGGCACCACGTTCTCGACCTGCCGGCACCCCGGCTGCACAGCGAAAGCTACGAAGGCCGCCCGGACCTGCTCCGGCGTGTCACGGCCGAATGGGAACGAGCCTGCGCGATCGTCGCTCGCGAACACCCGGACGTGGCGCCGGTGGTCGTGGCCGAACGGGTCTCGAAATCGTGGGAACCGCACCTGCCCGGGGTGCTGGCCCGGATCCCCGCCGCCGACCTGCGGGTACTGCTCGACCAGTACGGGACCCTGCTGGCCACGCTGCGGGTCGGCGCGGTCGCGTACACGACCGAGATCGTCGACGCGGCGATCGACGACGGCGGGCCGATCACCCTCGTCACCGGGAAAGTGGACCGGATCGCCGGCACCGAGGCAGGCACGCTGATGGTGTCGGTGGCCGCAGCGCCGGCGCCGCAGACCGTCGAAGCGGACCTGGTGATCTCGAACTTCGGGCGGGAGCCGGACTACGGACGGGCCGGGTCGGTGCTCTGGGCGGCGCTCCTGCGGAAGGAGATCGCCGTGCGGCACCGGCGCACCGGGCGCGGCGTGGAGGTCGACGAGTCCGGTGCCCTGCTCGGGCCGTCCGGGGTCGCGTCCGGTCCGATCTCGGTGATCGGCGGTCCGCGGGAGGGCGACGAGATCGTCCGGAACGGCCGGATCGGCGCATTCACGTTCAACCTCGCCGCGATCAAGAACCATTCGGTCGGCGTTGCCGCGACCGTGCTGCGCCGGCTCGAATCCTGTTACGACGAGCACGCAGGCGACCTGACCGAGGATCCCGGGGCGCGGGCGGCGTTCGCCCGTTCGGTCATGCTCGAGGTACGCCGGATGACCGCTCGGCGTGGTCGTGACCGGGCCGCCCTGGTGGCCCGGCTCGAG
Source organism: Amycolatopsis sp. lyj-109 (assembly GCF_046548995.1). Taxonomy (NCBI): domain Bacteria; kingdom Bacillati; phylum Actinomycetota; class Actinomycetes; order Pseudonocardiales; family Pseudonocardiaceae; genus Amycolatopsis; species Amycolatopsis sp. lyj-109. Next base: position 637,155 of record NZ_JAJPWR010000001.1, on the reverse strand, counting down.
GTGAGCCTCGCCGGAATCCGGGACGCCACCTCGGGCAGCGAGTTCCCCCGGGCCGATCGCGCCCTGCGGTCCGCCGTGAACACGGCCGCGACGACGAAGCTCAACGACCTGTCCGTCACGCCGCGCGAACTTCGTCGCCTGCTCGGCCTCGACGAGCCGCTGGAAGCGCCCGGCTGAGTCCGCCCGGCGTCCACAGTGGATCGATACGCCGCAACGGGGAAGACGCGCCGCCGGCGGCCGGTCGGCCAGCCTGGTGGCATGCCTCGGCCGGATGCGGATCACCCGGAAACCGGTGGGAAGACGGGCCCGCGCGAAATACCGGGGTCCTTGCTCGTCGGCTCGCCGCGCGCGAGCGTTCGCGGTATCTGCCATCGAACCAGGGAACCGGTCGAGGGTGCCGTGCTGGTGGTCGAGACACTCGGCCCCGACTTCTACGACGCCATCGTCGCTTCGGCGGCTGTGATCTGCGGGAGGGGCGGCCGGACCGGGCACATGCAGTCGCTGTGCCGCTCGCGGGGAATCCCCGTCCTGCGCGTCGATTCGTTCGAGCCGGACGCGTTCGTGGGTGAAGTCACCATCCTGGTCGATCGCGAGTCGGTCGTCCTCGGCGGCGTCGACGGCGAGCCGGGGCCGGCGCGGCCCCCGGGTGCCGGCCTCGACGGCCTCGAGTCGATCTGCGTGGTCATCGCCGACGCCGCCGACATCCGGTCCACGAACGACCTCGTGCCCCGCGTCGAACAAGCCCGCTGTTTCTTCGTCCGCGAGGAGTTCGTCTGCTTCGCCGCCGGTCTGAGCCCGGTCGACGCGCTCCGTGCCGGAGATCGCGAAGCCCGGCATTACGGCAAAGCCATCGCCTCGGAGCTGCGCTCGATGGTGAAGGAACTCCTCCCCGGGCAGCGCCTGGTCATGAGACTGCTCGACCTCCGTTCGGACGACGCCGCCCGGATCACGACCGGGGCGGTGGCGGACGAACCCAACCCCGAGCTCGGCCTTCACGGCACCCGGTGGCTCCTGGCGGATCCGCGCTACCCGCGCGCTTTCCAGGCACTGCGTGCTTACCTGCAGGACCGCCTCGGCTGGGACGCGGAGCGGGTCGGCTTCGCGGTGCCGTTCATCAACGACGAGGAGGAGTTCCGGCTGCTGCGGCAGCACCTCGGCCTGACCGGCGACACGCCACTCGGCGTTTTCCTCGAAACACCGGCCGCCGTGCACTCGACGGCCGGGTTCCGCACCGCGGGAGCCAGTGAACTGTTCGTCGGCACCAAGGATCTGATCCAGTTCTACCTCGCCGCCGATCGCGGCAACCACCTGGTCGCCTCCTCGTACCGGACCCGGCACCCGGCCGTGCTGGCCGCGCTTCGCCAGGCCGTCGAGTCGTGCCACGAGGCCGGGCTGCCGCTGCACGTGTTCGTGCTCGGTGCCGATCTGGACCACTACCTCCGGCACCTTCCGGTGCGCTCCCTGATGATGTGCACCGCCGAACTGGCCCACCTCGCCCGGAGGGCCGGAGGCGGCAGTCCCTGACGCGGGACGAAGCGGGCAGTGTCGTTGCCGGTCGGCTACGCCGAGTACGCGCCGGCGGCGAGGTCTTCGATGAGGGTCGGGCCGCCGGGGGTCCAGCCGAGCAGGTGCCGGGTCGCGGCGCTCGTCGCGGTGAGCTCCATGGCGAAGAACGTGCCGATCCACCCGAAGTGGGCCTGGACGTCATCGGCCGGGACCGGCGCGACCGGCAGGTCGAACGCGCGGCCGATCGCCTCGGCGATCTCGCGGGTCGGCACGCCTTCTTCGGCGACGGCGTGCAACCGGGCGCCCGCGGGGGCTTTCGCGAGGCCGAGGGTGACCATCCGGGCGGCGTCGGTGCGGTGGACGGCGGCCCACCGGTTGGTGCCGTCGCCGGGGTAGCCGGACACGCCCTTCTCGCGGGCGATCGCGGCGAGGACGGCGATGAACCCGTGATCGCCGGTGCCGTGCACGCTCGGTGCGAAGCGCAGGCTCACGGCGTGTACCCCCTGGCCGGTGAATTCGAGCGCCAGGTTTTCACTTCCGCCCCGTGGCGCGCCGGGGCCGTGGAACGGGGACGCGTCGTCCTCGGTGGCGGGCCGGCCCTGGGCGAGGGCGGCGACGCCGGAGGCCAGCAGGAAGGGGCGGCCGGTGCCCGCGAGCGTGTCGCCGATGGTCTGGACGGCGGCTCGTTCGGCCGCGTTCGAGACGGCCGGGTTCGCGAAGTCGTGCTTGTTCGCGAGATGGATGACGGCGTCGGCCTCGGCGGCACCCGCGCGGATGCTGCCCAGGTCGTCCAGGTCACCCCGGCGAACGTGAGCGCCCTTCGCCGCCAGCGCGGCGGCGGATGCTTCGGATCTGGCCAGTCCGGTGACTTCGTGGCCCGCGGCGAGCAGGTCGACGACCACGGCCGAGCCGATCCAGCCGGAGGCTCCGGTGACGAAAACGTGCATGAGGTGGTCTCCCTCGATGGCTCCGCCCGCAGGCGGAGCGGGTGATGTCGGTGACTGACGTCAGTCACCGACATCAACGTGCACGCTGAAGTCAGTCGCTGCCATCACTACACTCGGCCGCATGGTGCGATGGGAACCGGGGGCTGCCGAGCGGCTTCAGAAAGCCGCTCTCGAGCTGTTCGCCACGCGTGGGTTCGAGCAGACGACCGCCGTGGAGATCGCCGAGTCGGTCGGCCTGACCGAGCGCACCTTCTTCCGCCACTTCAGTGACAAGCGGGAAGTCCTCTTCTCCGGGCAGCACCTGCTGGTGGAGGCGTTTGCCGCCGGGGTCGGCGCGGCACCGCCGGACGCGTCCCCCCTCGAGATCGTCGCCTCCGCGCTGCAGTCGGCGACGTCCTTCTTCCCGGACGAGCGCCGGGCCCACTCCCGGACCCGGCAATCGGTCATCGACCGGAACCCGGCGCTGCGGGAACGCGAGCGGCACAAGCTCGCCGGCATCGCCACCACACTCGCCGACGCCCTGCGCGGGCGAGGCGTCGGCGAGGTGGCCGCCACCCTGGCGGCGGAGTCGGGCGCCACCGTGTTCGCGATCGCGTTCGGTCAGTGGATCCGCGAGGACGAGCAGCGTTCACTGGCCGGCATCGCCGCGGGGGTGCTGCGCGAACTGCTGACCCTGGCCGCTGCGGCGTCCGAGCGGATCCCGCGATAACGGCACCCAGGGCGCTACCGGACCGGCGCCGCCCGGCCGGTCACACCGGGACGAGCGCGATCCGGCCGAACACCGCACCGGCGTCGAGTTCCCGGTGGGCGAGCGTGGCGTGCGCCAAGGGCAGCACCTCGTGGACAACGGCGTCCAGCTCGCCGCGGCCCACGGCGGCCAGCAGCTCGGCGGCCACGGTGCGCCGGTCCTCTGTGGACACAGTGTCGGCGCTGAACGTCGCGAACGACAGCGACTTCCGGAACGCCGCGAACATCTCCGCGGCCAGCCGCGCCGGTGGTGGCCCCGCGACCGCGCCCACCGCCACCAGGCGCCCGTTCGGGTTGAGCTTGGCCAAGAACGAGGGCAGGTCTTCTCCGGCGACGACGTCGATGACGACGTCGTGGCCGGGGGATCCCTCGCCGGTGCGATCCAGCACCTCGGTGGCCCCCAGTTCGCGCAGGCGGGCGCCGCGCCCGGGCGAGGACGTCGTGACCGCGACCGTGCCGTCGCGGGCGGCGAGCTGGACCGCCATCACCCCGATGCCGCCCGCCGCGCCACGGACCAGCACCGACTCGCCGGTGGCGAAGCGGGCGTGCCGGAGGCCGAAGTGGGCCACCACGCCGGAACCCGCGACGGTCACCGCGTCGACCGGCGACACATCCGGCGGCAACCGCACCAGCACCGTGGCCGGGGCGACCGCCTGCTCGGCGTATCCGCCGCCCAGGCCGGCGGGGGCCCAGACCCGCGCGCCTTCCCACGACTCGTCGACGTCCGTGCCGAGGGCGGTGACCACCCCGGCGACCTCGCCACCGAGGACGTGGCCGGCTTCGAAGCCGTAGGCGGCGAGGGCGCCGCGGCGGATCAGGGCGTCGACGCCGCCGACGCCGATCGCCTCGGTGGTGATCACCACCTCCCCGGCCGCCGGACGCGGGTCGGGGAGGTCCACGACGGCCAGGCCGCCGGGATCGCCGAAACGCTGTACCGCAACTGCTTTCACTGTCATCTCCCAGGGTTCGAGGCGGCCGCGACGCTAACGGACGCACCCGTCCGGTTCGGCTAAAGTGAGACGGTGACCGGCCGTTTGCCTCGGATCCGGCGCTCGGACGCCCGTGACAACCGCGAGCGCCTCCTCGAGGCCGCCCGGGCCGTGTTCGCCGCCGAAGGACTGGCGGCCCCGATGCGGGAGATCGCCCGGCACGCCGGCGTCGGCCCGGCGACGCTGTATCGCCACTTCCCGACCAAGGAGCAGCTGTTCGCCGAGGCGTTCGCGGAGCGGCTGCGGGCCTGCTACGCCGTCGTCGACGACGGCCTCGCCGACCCGGATGCCTGGCGGGGCCTGCGCACGGTGATCGAGCGGCTGGGCGAGCTGTACGCCCGCGACCGGGGAACCACCGCGGCGCTCCTGTCGGCGTTCCCGATGGACTTCACCGCCGAGCGGGAGCGGGCGCTGAAGTCGCTCGCGGAGCTGGTGCGCCGGGCGAAGGACGCGGGCCGGGTCCGCTCTGACACAAGGCTCGACGATGTCGTCCTGGTGCTGATGGCGGCCGGCGGCATCCAGGCGGCCACGCCGGCGGCGCGGGTCGCGGCCGTCCGGCGGTTCACCACGATCGCGATCAACGGGCTCCGGGAACCGGCCCGCCGGGCCTAAGTGGGACAATGTCCCGTATGGTAATCGGGACAGTGTCCCACTTAAGGAGTTCTCCATGGCAGTCACCTACGTCCTCGTCCACGGCGCCTGGCACACCGGGCAGTGCTGGGCGCGGGTCGTGCCGCGGCTGGCCGCGAGCGGGCGGCCCGTCTTCACCCCCACGCTCACCGGCTACGGCGAAACCCGGCACCTGCTGGCCCCGGACGTCGGCCTCCGCACCCACACCGCCGACGTCGTGCGGCTGCTGGCCGACGCCGATCTGCACGACGTCGTGCTCGTCGGGCACAGCTACGCGGGGCTGGTCGTCTCCGCGGTCGCCAACGCGGTCCCCGAGCGGATCGCGCGGCTCGTGTACCTCGACGCGATGGTGCCCGTTCACGGGGAAAACGGGATCGACGTCATGCCGGTCACCCGCACCATGCTCGGGACCGGCTGGCGGGTCCCGCCACTGCCCGAGCTGCCCGCCCCCTTCGGCCTGTTCGGCGTGACCGAGCCCGGCGACGTCGCCTGGTTGCGGACCCTGCTCTCCGACCAGTCGCTCCGGTGCCTCGAAGAGCCGGTCGCCCTGGACAACCCGGCCGCCGCCGCGATCCCGCGGACGCACATCCACTGCACCGTGAAGCCGGCGGGGTTCGACCGGCGTCCGGTGCCCGCGCTGCAGCCGAACGGGGAGCCCGCGGACGTGCGCGAGCTGGCCGCCGGGCACGACTGCATGATCACCGCGCCGGGGGAGCTGGCCGAGCTGCTGCTCGACGTCGGGGTGCCGGTGGGGGCCGGTAGCATGCGGTCGTGACCGATTCCCGGACGGCGGCGGGGAAACCGCCGCAGCGTGCCGACGCGCGGCGCAACGCCGGGAACGTCCTCGAGGCCGCGGCCGCGGTGTTCGTGACCTCCGGCGTCGACGCGCCGATCCGGGAGATCGCCGCCCGGGCCGGGGTGGGGACGGCGACCATCTACCGCCACTACCCGACCCGGGCCGACCTGATCCTCGCCGTGTACCGGCTGCAGGTCGAAGCCCTCGCCGAGGCCGGTCCCGCGCTGCTCGCCGACGAGCCGGGGCCGCACCGGGCGCTCGTGCGGTGGATCGACCGGTTCGTCGACTTCGTCGTCACCAAGCAGGGGCTGGCGTCGGTGCTGCAGTCCGACGAACCCTGCTACGACCCGCTGCACACCTACTTCCTCGAACGCCTCGTCCCCGTGTGCACGCAGCTGCTCGACGCGGCCGCGGCGGCCGGCGAAATCGTCCCCGGCCAGGACGCCCACGAGCTGATGCGCGGCGTCGGCAGCCTCTGCGCCGGCGCGGGGACGGCGGCGCCCTACGACACGCGGCACCTGGTGCAGCTCCTGATCAACGGCCTGCGCCGGGCCTGACGCAGGTCAGGCGCGCTGGAGCAGGAAGCGCTGGTTGGCGCCGCCGCCGACGGCGTACTGGGAGATCCGCGCGCCGTCGGCGGTCGAGGCGCCCCAGACGTCCATCGCGAGACCGCTGGCCCGGTTGACCAGGCTCACCACGCCGCCGCCCTGGTCGGTGACCTTCCACTGCTGGGTGGTGGCGCCGGTGTCCGGCTGCTGGGTGATGTCCGCGCCCGAGGCCGAACTCGCGACCTGGAGGACCAGTCCGCTGTGCCGGGCCCGGATGCGGTGGTAGCCGCCGTCCGACGCCAGGAAGTCGAACTGCTGGTTGAGCCCGCCGGTGGCCTGCCACTGGACCAGTGCGGCGCCGGCACTGGTGGAGCCGCCGCTGATGTCGGCCGGCTTGCCGCTGTGCTGGGCGACGAGCCGGTAGTTCACCCCGGGTTCCACCACCGGCGGCGGGCCGCCGAGGGACGTGGCGCGGTAGGTGTGGCCGGCCACACCCGCGAAGCGGACCAGGTCCGCCTCCACGGACACCGGCTGGACCTTGGCGCCGCTCGTGGTGTCGAGCACCTCGTAGGCCGCGGTGAACAGCCGGCTGCGGACCTTGACGTCGCCGTCGCGGTCCGGCGTGATGGTCAGCTGTGTCGCCGAGCCACTGCTCCACGCCGCGCCGACCGTGTAGCCGCCGCGCCCGCGCAGGCCCGTGACGCTGCCCGCCGGCCAGGCGGGCGGCAGCGCGGGCAGCAGGTGCAGCTCGCCGTTGTGGCTGTGCAGCAGCAGCTCGGCGATGCCCGACGTCGCGCCGAAGTTGCCGTCGATCTGGAACGGCGGGTGCAGGTCGAACATGTTGGGCGCCAGCCGGTCCGTCCGCACGAGGAGCCGGATCAGGTCGTGCGCCTTGGCGCCCTCTTCCATCCGCGCCCAGTAGTTGATCTTCCAGGCCAGTGACCAGCCGGTGCCGTCGTCACCGCGCAGTTCGAGGGTCTTGCGGGCCGCGGTGAACAGCTGGGGCGTGCCGCGCTTGCTGATCTGGTTGCTGGGGTAGAGGCCGTACAGGTGCGAAATGTGCCGGTGGGTCCGCTCGGTCTCCACCCAGTCGTAGAGCCATTCCTGGATGTTCCCGCGCGAGCCGACCTTCATCGGCGCCAGCCGCTGCCGGGCCGCCTTGACCTGGTCGGCGAAGGCGGCGTCCACCCCGAGCACCTGGCACGCACCCGCGCAGCCGTCGAACAGGTCGCGCAGGATCTGCATGTCCATCGTCGGTCCCGCGCAGACGGACGCGTTCGTGTGGTGGTTCAGTTCCGGGGAGTTCGACGGGTTGGTGACCAGGTAGCCCAGCGAGGGTTCGGTCACCAGGGTGTCGAGGAAGAACTGGGCGGCGCCCTTCAGCAGCGGGTAGCGGTTGCGCAGGAAGTCGACGTCGCCGGTGAACCGGTAGTGGTCCCAGATCATGGTGGCGAGCCAGGCGCCGCCGCTCTGCCACATCCCGGCCTGCGCGAAGTCCACAATGGACGATCCGCGCCACCCGTCGGTGTTGTGGTGGGTGACCCAGCCCCGGGCCCCGTACTCGACCTGTGCGGTGCGGGCCCCGGTCACCGCGAGGTCGGAGATCATCGCGAACACCGGCTCGTGGCACTCGGGGAGATTGGTGACGTCGGCCGGCCAGTAGTTCATCGGCAGGTTCGCGTTGAGCGTGTACTTCGACTCCCACGACGGGTTCAGCTGGTCGTTCCAGATGCCCTGCAGGTTGGCCGGCTGGGTGCCGGGCCGGGAGGAGGAGATCAGCAGGTAACGGCCGAACTGGAAGAGCAGCGCGGCGAACTGCGGGTCGGCGACGCTGTTGTGCTGCGCGATCCGGACGTCGGTCGGCTGGTCGGCCGCCGCGGTGCGGCCGAGGTCGAGGGTGGTCCGCCCGAACAGCTTCTGGTAGTCGGCGACGTGCCGGCTGCGCAGGGCGTCGTAGGAAAGCGCCTGGGCGGCGGCCAGTCTCGACCGCGCGATGCCCTGGTAGTCCCCGTTCACCGTGCGGTAGTCGACGTAACTGGTGCCCACCGAGATCAGCAGCGTCACGGCGTTGGCGCCGGACACCCGCAGCGTGCCGCCGGAGCTGCTGGTGCTCCCGCCCTCGGCGACCGCGTTGACGAGGGCGAGGAACCGGACCGAGCCGGCGATGCCCCGGCTGTCCGCGGAAACCCCGTCCAGCGCGATCGTCGTGCCGTTCGGGCTGGACGTCGTCCCCCGCTGCGGGGTGCCCAGCGACGCGGAGAAGGAGATCGACCCGGGCGTTTCGGCCGTCAGCCGCAGGACGATCACCTGGTCCACGGCGCTGGCGAACGCTTCACGCCGGTACCGCACGTTGTTCGCGACGTAGCCGACGACCGTCGTGGCCGTCGTCAGGTCGAGCCACCGCTGGTACGAAGACGCCCCGCTCCCGCCGGACAGCGCGAGGCTGAGGGTGCCGACCGGCTGGTACGGCTGCTGCGCGGCGGGGGTGCCGAGCATCTTCTGGTCGATCAGGGACTGCGCCTGCGTCCACTGGTTCGAGAACACCAGCTGCCGGATCTGCGACAGTGCGGCCGCGCCCTGGGTGTTGCTGTAGTCGTGCGGGCCACCCGCCCAGACCGTGTCCTCGTTGAGCTGCAGGCGTTCGGTGTCGGTGTTGCCGAACACCATGGCACCCAGCCTGCCGTTGCCGATCGGCAACGCGCGCAGCCATTCGGTGCCGGCCGGCTTGTCGTACCACAGCGCCAGGTCGTTGACCGCCTGGACGTCCGCGGGCGCGGCCGAGCCGGTCCGGGCGGTGGCCGTCCACACGATCGGCACGAGCGCGGCACCCAGCCGCATCGCCTGCCTTCGGGTCACGTCGGGCATCGTCGTCCTCCGATCCTTGCTGCTGACCACTCAGGCGCGCTGGAGCTGGAACCGCTGGTTGGTGCCACCGGAGGCGGCGTACTGCGAAATCCGGGCCCCGTCGGCGGTCGAGGCGCCCCAGACGTCCATGGCGAGCCCGCTGGCCCGGTTGACCAGGCTGACCGCGCCGCCGCCCTGGTCGGTGACCTTCCACTGCTGCGTCGCCGCGTCGGTGTCGGGCTGCTGGGTGATGTCCGCGCCGGAGGCCGAACTCGCGACCTGCAGGACCAGCCCGCTGTGCCGGGCGCGGATCCGGTAGTACCCGTCGGCGGAGGCCAGGAAGTCGAACTGCTGGTTCGCCGCGGTGTGCGGCGCCCACTGGATGAGCGCGGCCCCCGCCGCGGTGGACGCCCCGCTGATGTCCGCGGCCTTGCCGCTGTGCGCGGCCACCAGCGAGTAGTTCACGCCGACCTGCACCGGCGAGGTGGGCGGGTTCGGGTCGGTGCCGCCGCCGAACTGGCTGAAGAACTTCCAGATCTCGGTCTTCGTCCAGCTCCGCGCGCCGCTCTCGCAGCCGGTGCAGCCGTCCACCGGGCCCTGCTGGTGGCCGCCGTCGAACGGGGCCCAGACCACCGGGTAGCCGGTCCGGCAGCCCGAGTACGTGGTGAGGTAGTGGGTCTTGCTGCCCGCGGCGGGCTCGGGGGCGTTCTGCGGGGTGCAGCCGTTGTTCCGGACGAACGTGTCCCGCAGCCCGCGGCCGGCACCGATGTTGTCCGACACCCCGTGGATGCCCAGGTACGCGATGGGCTGGGTGCCGCCGCTGCACCCGCTGATCGCGCCGGGGGCGGCGATCGCCGCGACCGCGCGGAAGACGTTCGCCCGGGCGCACGCGAGGGCGTAGCTCATCGCGCCGCCGTAGCTGAAGCCGACGGAGAACAGCTGGGTCGTGTCGACGCAGAGGTCGTTCTCGATCAGCCGGACCATGTCGTCGACGAAGGTCACGTCCTCGCCGCCGGAATTGCCCCAGCCGTTGTTGAGGCCTTGCGGCGCGACGAAGATCGTGGAGTTGCCCGACTGCGACTGCATGCCGTAGTAGGCCCAGGCGGCGCCGTCAGTGCCACCCGAGGCGACCTGTTCGGCGGTGCCGCCCAGCCAGTGGAGGCCGAAAGCGAGCCGGTGCGGAGTGCTGTTGTCGTAGGTGTCGGGGATCTTCAGGATGAAGCTGCGGCTCTTGCCGTTGCTCTGGATCGTGCGTTTCCCGCTGGTGAGCGTCGGATTCTTGCCGCAGCCGGCACTCGGCGTGGCCGCCTGGGTTGCCTGGGTTGCCTGGGCCGCCGGGGACGCGGCGGCGCCCGGGGGAGCGCCACCGACGGTCAGCACGAGCAGTGCGGCGGTCGCGACGGTCCGGAACAACGATCGGTGCCTGGACATGCAAACCTCTTCGGCCGACGGGGAAATCCTCGAGACGGCTGCTCAAGGGTGTTTGCGTTGTAGCACGGATTTCGAATGCTCGTCCAGCAGGAAATGAAAGTTTCAGTTTTGTCGTCGACGCGGGAAACGTTTCCGTGAAAATTCTGTGGAAGTGTTTATCGCACCGGGTGGTGACAAGTATTGGTGTTAGCGCTAACATGCACCCCGCCGTCCTTCCGTTCACCGACGATCGGAGCACCTGGTGACCTCATCCTTCAGCCGGCGGCGGTTGCTGCAAGCCGCCGGAGCCACCGCCATCGCCTCCGCGGCCGGACCCGCCATCGGCTGGGCGCCCGCCGCATCGGCGGTCACCGCGGCCGTCGGTCCGGTCCGCCCGGACGCCGGGGTGTCCGCGTCCCCGTTCGAGCTCGGCCAGGTGCGGCTGACCGCGAGCCGGTGGCTCGACAACCAGAACCGGACGCAGAATTACCTGCGGTTCGTCGACGTCAACCGGCTGCTGTACAACTTCCGGGCCAACCACCGGCTCTCCACCGCCGGAGCGGCCACCAACGGCGGCTGGGACGCGCCGAACTTCCCGTTCCGCAGCCACGTCCAAGGGCATTTCCTGACCGCGTGGGCCCAACTGTGGGCCGTCGACGGCGACACCTCCAGCCGGGACAAGGCCACGACGATGGTGGCCGAGCTCGCCAAGTGCCAAGCGAACAACGGAGCCGCCGGGTTCGCCGCCGGGTACCTCTCCGGCTTCCCCGAGGCCGATTTCGACAACCTCGAAGCCGGCCGCCTCACGAACGGCAACGTGCCGTACTACTGCATCCACAAGACCATGGCCGGGCTGCTCGACGTGTGGCGGTACGTCGGCAGCACCCAGGCCCGCGACGTGCTGCTGAACCTGGCCGGGTGGGTCGACCGGCGGACCGCCCGGCTCAGCGTCGCGCAGATGCAGTCGGTGCTGAACACCGAATTCGGCGGCATGAACGCGGTGCTCACCGACCTCTACCAGTACACCGGCGACGCGCGCTGGCTGACCGCGGCGCAGCGGTTCGACCACGCCGCCGTGTTCGACCCCCTCGCCGCCGGCCGGGACCAGCTCAACGGGCTGCACGCCAACACCCAGATCCCCAAGTGGATCGGCGCCGCCCGGGAGTACAAGGCCGGCGGCAGCACCCGCTACCGCGACATCGCCACGAACGCGTGGAACATCACCGTCGGCGCGCACACCTACGCCATCGGCGGCAACAGCCAGGCCGAGCACTTCCGCGCGCCCAACGCCATCGCCGGCTACCTCAACCAGGACACCTGCGAGAGCTGCAACACCTACAACATGCTCAAGCTGACCCGGGAACTGTTCGCGCTGTACCCGGACCGCGCCGACCTGGCCGACTACTACGAGCGGGCACTGCTCAACCAGATGATCGGCCAGCAGAACCCGGCCGACAGCCACGGCCACGTCACGTACTTCAGCTCCCTCAACCCGGGCGGGCGCCGCGGCCTCGGCCCGGCGTGGGGCGGCGGCACCTGGAGCACCGACTACAACTCGTTCTGGTGCTGCCAGGGCAGCGGCCTGGAAACGCAGACGAAGCTGGCGGACTCGATCTACTTCTCGAGCGACACGACGCTGATCGTGAACCTGTTCGTGCCGTCGGTGCTCACCTGGTCCCAGCGCGGCATCACGGTCACCCAGACGACGTCCTTCCCGGCAAGTGACACCAGCACGCTGACGGTGACCGGGAGCGTGAGCGGGACCTGGGCGATGCGCATCCGCATCCCGGGCTGGACGTCCGGGGCGACCATCAGCGTCAACGGCGTCGCGCAGAACGTGACCACCACCCCCGGCAGCTACGCCACCCTGTCCCGGTCCTGGGCGTCCGGCGACACGGTCACCGTCCGGCTGCCCATGAAGGTCACCCTGAAGGCGGCCAACGACAACGCGAACGTCTCGGCGGTCACCTACGGCCCGGTGGTCCTGGCCGGCAACTACGGCAGCAGCACGCTCAGCGCACTGCCGGCCCTCACCGCGAGTTCGGTCACCCGGACCAGCAGCAGTGCGCTAACCTTCAGCGCCACCGCGAACGGCTCGGCGGTCAACCTGGTGCCCTTCTCCGACGCGCAGGGCTTCAACTACACGGTCTACTGGAACACCGGTGGCGGCGCCGGCGCGACGACCTACCGGCTGGTCAACGTGGGCAGCGGACTGGTGCTCGGCGTCGAGAACATGTCCACTGCGGACGGTGGCCGCGCGCTGCAGTGGTCGGACAGCGGCACCGCCGACCACAACTGGGAAATGCTCACCGACGGCAGCGCCGTCCGGTTCCGCAACGCCAACAGCGGCAAGGTACTGGGCGTCCTGGACATGTCGACGGCGGACGGCGCCCGCGTGCTCCAGTGGTCGGACAACGGCACCGCCGACCACCGGTGGACGCTCGTCGACCAGGGTGACGGGACGTCGAAGATCCGGAACGTCAACAGCGGCAAGCTGCTGACGATCGAGAACGGGTCGGCTTCGGCTGGGGCTTATGCGGTGCAGGGGCCGGACAACGGCAGCGCGGCGAATCGGTGGCGGCTTGTGCGCAACGGCTGATCGAGCCTCATGCGCTGAAGGGCACCTTCGTCGCATCTGACGGAGGAAGGTGCCCTTCAGCGCACACGTGCTCAACGTTCGCGGTGGCCGGCTCCGTCAGCCGGGGTTGGTGTCGGCGTACTCGACGGTGATGTTCTTGAAGCCGAGTGACTGCAGCAGCCCGGTCAGCATCGTCCGGGTGTTGCGCTCGGCGTCGGCCACCAGCGTGCTCTTCGCCGCCGCGGCCTGGATCTGCTTCTGCGCGAGCTCGTACAACGCCTGCTGCGAGTTCGGGTTCCCGCTGAGGAACTCGTTGATCCGGGTGAAGAGGCCCTGCTGCTGCGCGTACACATGGGACTCGTGCACGTCGAGCGTGGCCGGCTCCAGTTGCGCGTGCCCCAGGGTGATCGTCGCGGTCTGGCGGTCGTCGGAGACCTGGACCGCGTTGCCCTTCAGCCGGGAGAAGTCCACGTACGCGTTGTCCGTGCCCACTCCGATGAACAGGGTGTCGCTGCCCACGAGGAAACCGGGCAGGATCGAACTGGTGGTGATGTCGACGACCACCTGGAACGAACCGCTGGCCGCCTCGTAGCGCGAGAGCTCGACGATCGACTGCAGCAGCACCGGACCGGAGTGCTCTTCGGTCCGCTCGGCGAACGGATTGCGCAATTGGGGTAACAGGTGCACCGCCGATGCGACGAGTACGGCGGCGACCAGAACCACCACAGCCACAGCCAACGCGACGAGTCGTTTGCCCCAAGCGCCCATACCGGCAGGAATACCCAACCGGCCACCGGGCCAATCGGCCGGTACGGTGTGACCGACTCCGACGAGGGGAGACCGCGTGCGCAAGTCCGTGTGGCTGTGGATCCTGCTGGCCGTCCTCGTGATCCTGGTGCTGGGCATGATCTTCGGCGGTTACCGCAAGGGCACCAAGCTCGGCGCGCCCGCCGCGCCCGCCGCACCCGTGGCGGCGTGGATCGTGGACCGGGCGGCCTGACACCGCAGCCGGGGGACGATGGCGGCGATGGCCCTCTTCCCTCCCGGCGACGGGAGGGAAGAGGTACCGGATCGGCTCAGAGGCACTCGTCGTGCGGGCGGACCCGCGCACCCGACCAGCACCCGCCAGGAGTGGGACACCTACTTCCCGGGCGTGCGCTACCGGCCGCCCTGGTGACCGGTCGCCCGGCTCGTGCAGGTGCCGGGACCTCCGCTCACCTTCGTCGCCGGCCGCCTGCCGCGACGGCGTCCCGGTACCGCAGGATGCTTTCCACACCGCGGAGGAACGTGGCGCAGACCGGGTCCGGGTCGGTGAGGCAACCCGCGGCCATGGCGCCGTCACGGAGCATGACGAAGTGCCGGGCCGCCCGCTCGGAGGCGGTTTCCCCCGCGGCGGCGAGCAATTCCGTGACCGTGTCCAGGAACCACTGCCGGTGCGCGAGGACGGCTCGGTGGACCGGGTGGGCGGGGTCCGGGTATTCGGCGGCGGCGTTGAGGAACGCGCAGCCCCGGAACCCGGGCGATCGGATGCCGTCGGCAATCGTGGTGGCCACCGCCAGGACGACGTCCCCGGGTGAGCCGCCGTCCGAAGCCGTCCGCGCCGCCGCCACCTGCGCCCTGATGGCCTTGTCCGCTTCGGTCAGGTAGGCGACCAGCAGGTCGTCCTTGCTGGGGAAGTGCCGGTAGAGCGTGGCGCGGGTGACACCGGCGTCGGCGATGACCCGGTCGATGCCGACCGAATGCAGGCCCTCGGTGTAGAACAGCCGGCTCGCCGAGGCCAGCAGCCGCGCTCGTGCTTCGGACACCTCGACATCCACCTCCCGGTTCGCTGAGCCGAGCCTAGCAGATAGAACGGTCGGTCTTGACGGCGACGGGTGACCGCTGTCATAGTCGGCAACGAGACAGATCGTTCTATCTACCGGGAGAGTTCATGACCACCGACACCGTTCCGGCCACGGGCCTCGCGCAGGCCCTGCGGCGGCTCTACTTCGTCCGGTTCGCCTTCGCCCTCGTCTGGGCCGCCCTGCTCTTCGCGACGGCGTCGAGCCTCGGGCCGGTCAGCATCGCGTTGCTGGTGCTGTACCCGCTGTTCGACGTGGTCGCCGCCGTGCTCGACGCGCGTTCGGCGAAGGCGGGCAGGCCGGTCACGGCGCTCTACGTGAACGTCGCGATCAGCCTGCTCGCCGCCGCCGGGCTGGCCGTCGCCGCCTCGTCCGGGATTCCGGGCGTGCTGCGCGTGTGGGGCAGCTGGGCGATCGTGGCCGGCCTCGTCCAGCTCGTCGTCGGCGCCGCCCGGCGCGGCCTCGGCGGCCAGTGGCCGATGATCCTCAGCGGCGCGATCTCCGTCGTGGCCGGCACTTCCTTCATCCTGCAGGCCACAATGGACGGTGCTTCGCTGACGGCACTGGCCGGCTACGCCACGCTGGGCGGCATCTTCTTCCTCGTTTCCGCGCTGCGGCTGGGTAGCGGCCTCAGGAGCACGACGTCCCGTTGAGCGTCGGCTGCTGGAACGGCGGCGTGCCACCGCTGTAGTTCGCGTTGTAGCCGAGCGTGGTCGTCGCGTTCGTGCCCAGGCTGCCGTTCCACGATGCGTTGCCGACCGTGACGACGTCACCGCCGTCGGTCCAGGTTCCGTTCCAGCCGTTGGTGACGGTCACGCCGGGCGCGGAGAACTTCAGCGTCCAGCTGCTGAGGGCCGCGCCCCGGTTCTCGATGACGATCTCGCCGGTGTACCCGGTCGGCCAGCTGCTGACCACCCGGTGGGTGACCTTGCAGCCACCGGTCGGCTGCGGGGTCGTGGTGGTGGGCGTGGTCGGCGTGGTGGGTGTCGTCGGGGTGGTGGTCTGGATCGGCCCGGCCGCGATGGCGAGGTCGTAGGCGCGCTGGGGCACGAACTGGCCGGCCGTGGCGATGCAGCCGTCCGCCTCGCCCGGCGGCTTGACCCACAGGAACGCGTCGATCTGGCCGTCGCCGGTCTGGTTGGTGCTCGGGGTGCCGATCGCGCGCCCGCCGGGGTCGCACCACTCGCTGCCCTGCGGCCCGTTGCCGTTGCGGCTCGTGTCGACCACGGCCTTCAGCCGCGAGTCGCCCAGCTGGCCGAGGATCGCCTTGTCGTAGGCCACTTCGTCGGAGGTCGAGCGGTAGTTGGACACGTTGGTGGAGATGCCGTCGGCACTGTTCGAGATGTCCGCGGCCCGCAGCCGTGCCGCGGCCTCACCGGGGGAGAGCCAAGCGGAGTGCCCGATGTCGAAGTACACCTTTGCCTGGGACGAGCCGGCCTTGAGCTTCTTGCCCGCGTACGCCATCGATGCCGAGGTCTGGCGTTGCTGGTCGCTGTTCTGGCAGCTCGTCATCTGCGGGAGCACGTCGGGTTCGAGCACGATGGCCGCGGGCCGGCCCGACAGCCCGGCCGCCACCTGGTCGACCCAGGCCCGGTAGGCGTCGTGGGACGGCGCGCCGCCGCCGCTCGCGCCGCCGCAGTCGCGGTTGGGGATGTCGTAGACGACCAGGATCGGGATCTTCCCCGCCGCGGCCGCCGCGCTGGTGTAGGCGTCCACCTCGCTGCGGACCGTGGACGTGTTCGTGGTGGTGAACCACCGCGCCTGCGGTACCGCGGCGATGCGGTCGCGGATGACCGCGGCGCGCGAGTCGCCGGGGTTCGCCGCGACCCACTTGGCCGCGTTGGTGCCCGGGTCGGTGTAGTAGGCCGAGGCGGCGGCTTCCGCGCCGGCCCACGTGGTCATCGCGACGACGCCGGTCACGGCCACGGCGGCGAGTCCTCCGGCGGCCACTGTCCTGCTTCGCATGCACGTTCTCCTTCGAACGACGGGCTGGCGCCGGAAACGGCTACTGGGAGCGCTCCCAGTAATCGGTGACTGTAGCCGGGGAAGGCGGTCCGGGAAAGGGGTCGCCGGTGTTGTGCTCGCTCGAGGGCGAGAAAATTACATTTGCCCGATGCTTCGTTGCACGGTGGTGAAACGCTGCTGACCTGCGATGATGGTCCCCCGGCGAAGCGGGCGCCGCATTGTTTCGTAAAGTGCGCCGGGTGCCGGCGTTCAGCAGTTGTTCAGTGGCAACGCGGCTGTTAGCGTTAACGTCCAGCGTGTTCGCCGTCGGCCGATTTGTTTCGCCGGCCGGTTCGAGAGTTTCGCCGCCCCTTCGTCGGAAGTGAGGACAACCATGTTCCGGAGAGCGGGAGCCGTGGCAGCGGCGGTGCTCCTGGCCGTGGCCGGCGGCGTCGTCGCCGCGGCACCGGCCGCCCAGGCCGCCACCTCGATCACGATCAACGGCGGTTCGGGCGGCCGCACGTTCGACGGCGTCGGCGCGGTCAGCGGCGGCGGGGGCAACAGCCGCCTGCTGATCGACTACCCCGAACCGCAGCGCGGCCAGATCCTCGACTACCTGTTCAAACCCGGTTACGGGTCCGCCCTGCAGATCCTCAAGGTGGAAATGGGCGGGGACACCAACTCCACCAGCGGCGCCGAGCCCAGCCACGCCCACTTCCGCGGCGATCTCGACTGCAACCGCGGGTACGAGTGGTGGATCATGGAGCAGGCGAAGGCGCGCAACCCCGGCATCAAGCTCGTGGGCCTGCCCTGGGGAGCGCCGGGCTGGATCGGCAACGGGACGTTCTTCTCCAACGACCTGACGGACTACTACCTGTCCTGGCTGGGGTGCGCCAAGCAGCACGGGCTGACCATCGACTACCTCACGAGCGTCCAGAACGAGAAGCAGTGGAGTGCCGACTGGACCGTGACCCTGCGCAACGCCCTCAACGCCAACGGGTACAGCGCGGTCAAGGTCATCTCCGGTGACTCGTGGCCGGGGGACTGGGGCCCGGCGGGCGCGATCTCGACGAACACGGCCTACCGCAACGCGACCGACGTGCTCAGCGCCCACTACACCTGCGGCTACCTCAGCGCGCAGACGTCCTGCAGCGTGCCGGCCAACGTCACGAACACCGGGAAGACGTTGTGGTCCAGCGAAAACGGCTCCCAGGACTACAACGACGGCGCCAAGCCGCTGGCCCGCGGGATCAACCGCGTCTACCTCGACGGCAAGATGACCGCCTACCTCAACTGGGACCTGATCGCCGCCGTCACGCCGAACATCCCGTGGCCGACGGTGGGGCTGATCCTGGCCAACCAGCCCTGGTCGGGCTACTACTCGGTCGGCAAGGACTCGTGGGCGCTGGCCCACACGACGCAGTTCACCGCGCCCGGCTGGAAGTACCTCGACTCCTCCAGCGGCTACCTCGGCGGGAACCGCAACAACGGCAGCTACGTCTCGCTGAAGTCCCCGAACAACACCGACTACAGCACGATCATCGAGACGATGGACGCGACCTCGGCCCAGCAGCTGAACCTCAACGTCACCGGCGGCTTGTCCACCGGCCAGGTGCACGTGTGGGCGACGAACCTCAACTCGAACAACACGGGCGACCACTTCGTCCACAGCACCGACATCACGCCGTCCGGCGGCGCCTTCTCCCTGACCGCCCAGCCCGGCTACCTCTACACCATCACGACCACCACCGGACAGGGCAAGGGAACGGCGACGAGCCCGCCGCAGGGTTCGCTGAACCTGCCCTACAGCGACGACTTCGACGGCTACGCGAAGGGCAAGGAAGCCAAGTACCTGATGGACATGGAGGGCGCGTTCGAGACCGCCGCCTGTGGCGCCGGCCGCGCGGGCACCTGCGTCCGCCAGGCCGCCACGCAGAAGACGATCCCGTGGAAGAAGTTCGTCGATCCCTACGCGCTGCTGGGCAACATCGCCTGGAGCACCTACACGCTGAACACCGACGTGCTGCTGGAGAAGTCCGGGTACGTCGAGCTGCTCGGCCGGGCCGGCTCGCAGGACACCGGCAACCAGGGTGCGCTGAACGCGTACTACTTCCGGGTGAGTGACACCGGCGCGTGGTCGATCCGGCGCAACAACACCAGCCAGCAGAACACGACCCTGCGCACCGGCACGACGACCGCGCTCGGCACCGGCAGCTGGCACAAGCTGTCCCTGGGGTTCTCCGGCAGCACCATCACCGCCTCGGTCGACGGCACTGTCGTCGGCACGGTCACCGACAGCACCTTCCCGGCCGGCCAGGTCGGTATCGGCACGAGCGTGGGGGAGACCGCCCAGTTCGACAACCTCTCGGTCGCCGGTTCGGGCGGTGGTTCGACCTCCGTGCTGCGCAACACCGCCGCCGGGCGCTGCCTCGACGTCCCGGGCGTGTCGCAGACCAACGGCACGCAGGTGACGCTGTGGGACTGCAACGGCGGCAGCAACCAGCAGTGGACCCTGACGTCCGGCAAACAGCTCCTGGTGTACGGCAACAAGTGCCTGGACGCCGAAGGCGCGGCCACGACCGCGGGCACCCGGGCGATCATCTGGGACTGCTCGACCGGCGCCAACCAGCAGTGGACGGCGGCCGCCGACGGCACGATCACCGGTGTCCAATCGGGACTGTGCCTGACGCCGAACGGCAACGGCACGGGGAACAGCACCCCGGTGACGCTGCAGGCTTGCACGGGCGGCAACGCCCAGAAGTGGACCAGGGGCTAGTACTGCCGGGCGAGATCCTTGTTCGATGCGGCCGAAGACAGCCTGCCAGGACAATCCTGGACGCCGGTCTGCCGCAGCTGGTCGTGAGTGGTAATTCGGGTTAGAACCCGAATTACCACTCACGACCAGGGGCGCTAGGCGGTCGAGCAGGTGCTTCCGTTGAGCGTGAACGCCGTGGGCGCGGGGTTGGACCCGCTGTAGGTGCCGTTGAAGCCGATGCCGGTCGAGGCGTTCGGCGCCAGCGTGCCGTTCCAGCTCAGGTTCTTGGCGGTGACGGCGCCGCCGGACTGGGCGAAGGTGGCACCCCAGCCGGGCAGGGTCACCTGCTGGCCGCCGGCGAAGGTGAAGGCCAGTGTCCAGCCGTTGACCGCGCTCGTGCCGGTGTTGGTGATGGTGACGTTGGCGGTGAACCCGTTGCCGCCGCCCCAGTTGGAGGCGGCATAGGCGATCTTGCACGCGCCCGTCCCGCCGCCCGCGCTCGTCGTCGCCGTCGCGATCCCGGAGCCGGCCGAGGTGTTGCCGGCGGCGTCCCTGGCCCGCACCTGGTACCGGTAGGTGCTCGAAGCGGTCAGGCCGCTGTCGGTGTACGACGTCGTCGCGGTCGAACCGACCACGGCGAACGTGCCCCCGCTCGCTCCCGGCGCCCGCAGGACGTCGTAGCCGGTGACGCCGACGTTGTCGGTCGACGCGGGCCAGCCGAGCGTGACCCCGCCGGCCGTCACCCCCGAGACGGCCGGGGTGCCCGGGACGGACGGGGCCTGGGTGTCCGCCTGGCCGCCGCCGAAGACGGTGGCCTCCTTCGAGGTCTGCCGGACTCCGTTGGCGCCGTTGAGGAACCGCTCGCCCCACGGGGTGAGGCTGGCCGGGTCGAAGCCGTTCGTCATGTCCAGGTAGCCGACGTCGCTGCTGTTGCCGCTCCACGACCAGCCGAGGTAGCCGAGGCCGCGGGCCTGCGCCTGGGCCATGATGGTGTCCTCGTCCGGGTTGCCGTCGCTGTGCATGTTCCCGAACTCGCCGACGACCAGGGGCAGCCCGGCGGTGCGGAACGCGTCGAAGTAGGCGTTGATCTCGGCGGCGGTGTCGTAGACGCCGTACATGTGGATGGAGAAGACCGTGTTGCGCTGCGGGTCGGCGGCGAACACCGTGCCCGCGTTGTCGCGCATGATGTTCTGCCAGTCCTGGCCCCACATCGGCGCGTCGGCCATCAGCAGGTGCTGCAGCCCGGCGGCCCGCAACCGCTTGATCGCATTGCCCGTCGCGGTGGTCCAGGTCGCGCTGACCTGCTGGTCGTTGCCGAACGGCTCGTTGCCCAGGTTGATGACGACGTAGTTCTCCTGGCCCTTCAGCGCGGCGGCCACGCTGATCCAGTAACTGGCGGCCTGGTCGAGGGTGGCGGCGCCGCTCTGTTCGCCGTACCCGGTGGTGTCGTGCACCTCCAGGACGCAGATCAGCCGGTTCTGCTTGCACTGCCCGATGACGCTGGTGACCTCGGCGGCCGGGGTCGGCCCCCACCGCTGCCCACTGCCGAGGACGACCCGGACGGTGTTGGCGCCGAAGGACTTGATGTCGGCGAAGGCGCGGTTTTGGCCCGGGTACCAGACGTACGCGTGGTTCACCCCGCGCAGCACGAACGGACTGCCGTTGGCTTCGAGGATCCGGGTGCCGTCGATGTGCAGGCCGGTCGCGGCGGGCGTGCCCGTGCCGAGCGCCGCCACCAGCGCGGGGTACCAGCGGCTCTCCATCTTCTGGATGCCGGTGGTGCTGTTCGGGTGGACGCCGTCACCGGTGTCCGCCGCGGTGTCGAACCCGGTCCACTGGTCGACGACGGTGATCGGCGACGCGGCCGTGGAGTGCGCCTGCGCCCAGCCGGGGATGGCGTTGTTCAGGTCGACGACCCGCTGGCCGCAAGCGGTGCAGTTGGCCGGGTTCATCGGGATGATCTTCGCGACGATCAGCTTGGTCGCCGGGTTGGCGGCCCGCATCTGGCCCAGCAGGGTGGTGTAGGCGTCGAGGATCGTGCTCGCCGGGATGTTGCTCCAGACGTCGTTCGTGCCCAGATGCATCAGGACGATGTCCGGGTGCGTCGCCGACAGCCAGCCGGGCAGCTGGTTGTCCCGGACGATCCCGGTCGCCAGGAACCCGCCGTGGCCCTCGTTGTCGCCGTCGTGGGTGAAGCCGCAACCCGTCGCGGGCAGGGTGCCGACGAAGTCGACGTCGGTGTGGCCGGTGTCCTGGAGGTGTTTCCACAGCAGCGCGCGCCAGCAGCCGGGCGAGCCGGTGATGGAGTCGCCCAGCGCCATGACCCGCGTGGGCGCGGCCGCCTGCGCCGCGGCGGGGGCCACGACGACACCGGCGGCCAGCAGCAAGCCGGCCACGAGCACGCGAAGGAATCGCCAGTTCATTACCGACCTCCTGGAGAACCACTCGACAGGAAAGTTTCAGGCTGGGAGCGCTCCCACCGTAACACGACGGACGCAAGCGGAACACCGGCCGCGAGACAGAAACCGGCCAACCTGCTTAACGTTAAGCTGCCGATCCGCGCCAGAAGAAAGCGTTTTCTCGACGCACGCCGCGGAGGGCGATCTGCCGCGCTCAGCAGCAACACCGGCCACAACCTCCCCCAGGCGGCCAACTCACCACCCGGAGCGGCCAACTCACCACCCGGAGCGGCCAACTCACCACGTGCCCGGTGAGTTGGCCGTTCCGGTGTGTGAGTTGGCCGCTGCGAGCGGTGAGTTGGCCGTTCCTGCACCGTTGACAGGCCACGGCGCTACGGTCCTGAATAGACAGAAGGTCATGGCCACGCCGCCCGTCTCGTGCGCCGCGGCCGGCGGCTCGATTCGCGGACCACCAGCTCCGGCGTGAACACCACGTGCCGGTGCTCGTGCTCGGACGGCGCCTGCGATTCGGCGATGACCAGGGCCGCTGCCGTGCGGCCGAGCTCGTGCCGGGGCTGGCGGACCGACGTCAGCGGCACCGCGGCCGCAGCCGCGAAGTCGATGTCGTCGTAGCCGACGATCGCCAGGTCCTCCGGGACCCGGACCCCCGCCCGGACCGTGGCCTGCAGCAGGCCCAGCGCCAGCAGGTCGTTCGCGCAGAAGACGGCATCGGGCAGCACCGCCCTGGCCAGCAGGTGCTCACCGGCCCGCAGGCCGCACGCCACGTTGAGGGCCGGGGCCGGCAGCACCTCCAGCACGTCCGGTGGCCGGCCCGCCAGCCGGATCGCGTCGCGGGCGCCGCGGTGGCGTTCGGCCGCCTGGTGGATGCCGGGCGGGCCGGTGACCATCACGATCCGCTCGCACCCCTCGGCCAGCAGGTGGGTGACCGCGAGCTCGCCACCGTGGCGGTCGTCCACCGCGACCGAGCACAGGTCCTCCTCCGCGGTCGGGTGGTCGAGCAGGACCACCGAGATCCCCCGGTCCCGCAGCCACCGCACCTGCGCTGCCCCGGACGCCACCGGCGTGATCAGCACCCCGTGCACGCGCTGCGCGGCCAGCAGCTCGACGTGCCCGGCTTCCTTGGCCACGGATTCGCCGCTGTTGCAGAGGAGCACCGCGTGCCCGGCCTGGCTCGCCGCCTCTTCGACGCCGCGGGCGACGTCGGTGAAGAAGGGGTTGCCCACGTCGAGCACCACCAGGCCGATCGTGCGGGCGGTGCCGGAGCGCAGCTGGCGCGCCGGCTCGTTGCGGACGTACCCCAGCGCGTCGATGGCGGCGAGTACCCGCGCCCGGGTGGCGGCGGCGACCACGTCGGGGCGGTTCAGCACGTTGGACACCGTGCCGACCGACACCGCGGCCCGGACGGCGACGTCCCGGATGCCGATCGGCGGCTTCACCGGACGCCCACCGCGACCGCGGCCAGCACGAGCAGTCCCGGTGCGACGACCACGAAGGCCGGCGCCTGCACGACGACGACGGTCACGACGACGATCGCGACGGCCAGCCCGAGGCTGCCACGCCAGTCCAGGACCGTCTCCCGCCCGGCCGCCGCCAGCACCTCCGGCCACCGGCGGCCCGGCCGCCAGGCCGCCGCGCCCCGCAGTCCGGTCGCCAGCAGCGCGGCGAGCACCAGCCCCAGGACGGCCCCGAACACCCGGCCGCCGGGCAGCCCGCCCAGCACCGCGACGACGTCGACGCCGCCGACGGCCAGCAGGCCCACCGGGGCCAGGACGGCCACCGGGTGCGCGAGCGCCGCGCGGAACAGGCGGGCGAACCGGCGCACGGACGGCGTCCGGCCGTCCGCGGCCACCTCGGTGAGCAGCACCGAACCGGCGGCCGCCGCGGCCAGAGCCGTCACGACGAACACCGACGCCACACAGACCAGGAACCCGACGAACAGCACTTCGGCCAGCAGCGTCAGCGACCGAGCGCCCCAAGGCGGCCTTGGGTGCGTCTGACGCACCGAAGGCCGCCTTGGGTGCGTCTCACGCACCGAAGGCCGCCTTGGGGCGCTCATCCCTTCAGCCCCGACGTCGCCACGCCTTCCACCAGGTAGCGCTGGAAGGCGAAGAAGAACAGCCCGATCGGCAGCAGGGCGAGCACCGACATGGCGAACATCGGGCCGAACGCCGACTGGCTCGTCTGGTCCACGAAGATCTGCAGCGCCAGCGGCAGGGTGAACTTGCCGGGGTCGTTGAGGTAGATCAGCTGCGAGAAGAAGTCGTTCCAGGTCCAGATGAAGGTGAAGATGGCGGTGGTGATCAGCGCCGGGCGCAGCAGCGGCGCGATCACGTACCGGAACGTCCGCACCGGCCCGCAGCCGTCGATCGTCGCCGCCTCGTCGAGCTCCCCGGGCAGGGCGCGGATGAACTGCACCATGAGGAACACGAAGAAGGCGTCGGTGGCCAGGAACTTCGGCAGGACGAGCGGCCAGAACGTGTTGACCATGCCGAGCTTCTGGAAGATGACGTACTGCGGGATGAGCACGACGTGCTGCGGCAGCATGATGGTGGAGAGCATGAAGCCGAACATCGGCCCGCGCCCCCGGAAGTGCAGCCGGGCGAAGGCGTACGCGGCCAGGGAGCACGAAACGACGTTGCCGGCGACCGCGCCGACGGAGATCACCACCGAGTTGGCGAAGTAGTGCCAGACGCTGTACCCGGCCACCCCGGCGAACACCTGCGTGTAGTTGTCCCCGGTGGCGTTCGCGGGCAGCAGCGAAAGCCCGGCCAGCACCTCCGCCGCGGGCTTGAACGACGCCGAGATCAGCCAGCCGACCGGGTACAGCAGCACCAGCAGGATGAGCACCAGCAGCAGGTGCCACCCCCAGGACCGGCGGGTCATCGGCCCTCCCCCGCGTAGAACACCCACCGGCGCGAGCCGCGGAACAGCAGCGCGGTGAGCACGCCGATCACCACCAGCAGCACCCAGGCCATCGCCGAGGCGAAGCCCATCCGGAAGTCGGTGAACCCCCGCTGGTAGAGGTACAGCGTGTAGAGCAGGGTCGAGTCGCTCGGCCCGCCGCGGCCGCTGCTGACGACGAACGCGCCGGTGAACGACTGGAACGCGTGGATGGTCTCCAGCACCAGGTTGAACAGCAGTACCGGGGACAGCATCGGCAGCGTCACCGACCGGAACCGGCGGAGCGGGCCGGCCCCGTCGAGTTCCGCCGCCTCGTAGAGCTCCTTCGGGATCTGCTTGAGCCCGGCCAGGAAAATGACCATCGGCGCGCCGAACTGCCACACGGCCAGCGCGATCACGGCCAGCAGCGCGAACTGCGGCTGATCCACCCAGCCGCCGGTGTCCAGGCCGAACGCGGCCAGCACGCGGTCCGCGGTGCCGCCGGTCGAGAACATCGCCCGCCACACCAGGGCGAGGCTCACGCTCGCGCCGAGCAACGAGGGCGCGTAGAACGCCGAGCGGTACAGCCCGGCGCCGCGGCGGGCGCGGTTCAGCAGCATCGCGACGGCCAGCGCCAGCCCGAGCTTGAGCGGCACCGACAGCCCGACGTACTGTGCGGTGACGCCGGCGGCGTGCCAGAACCGGTCGTCCCGGGTGAACATCGTGACGTAGTTGTCCAGGCCGACCCAGTGCGGCGCGTCGAACAGGTCGTAGTCGGTGAACGACAGGTACAGCGACGCGCTCATCGGGCCGATGGTCAGCACGAGCACGCCGATCAGCCACGGCGACAGGAACAAGTACCCCGAGCCCTGGCCGGTGCGGCGGCGTTGCGTCGCCGCTGCCGGGGCCACCGGCCGGTCCAGCACAGCTTGCGTCATCCGCTCCTCCGTCAGGATCCGAGTGACTGCTGCGCGGTCTGCACCACGCGCGCGGCCCCGTCGGCGACACTCGTGCGGCCGAAGATCACGTCGTCGTAGGCGCGCTGGAAGTCGCGCTTGACCGCCGCGGAGCCGGTGGGCCACAGGCCGGTCGCCGGGCCGATCCGGTCGGCGACCGACTTTTCGTAGTCGCACACCGCCTTCGTGGCGGCCTGGGCCGCGCCGCAGACCTGCTCGCGGATCGCGGTGTTCGGCGGCAGCCCGCGCGCCACGCCCAGCAGCTTGCCCGCTTCCGGGTTGTTGACCAGGAAGCTCAGCAGCTTGGCGGCGGCCTCCTTGTGCGCCGAGCGCTGGGCCACGGCGAAGGTGACCGGCGGCATGGCGGCCATGCCGGACGCCTGGCCGTCGGCCGGCAGCGGCGCCGCCTTGATCCCCGGGCCGTAGCTCGACAGGTACGCGCTGAGGCTGGAGTCGTAGTTGATCTCCGACCCGGCGCGCTTGGTGACCAGGCCCGAGTTCGGCATCGAGCCGTCCATCTTCGTCGTGACCTCGGGTGCGGTGACGGCCTTGGCCGCCCGCAGGTCGCCGGTCAGCGTCCAGAACTCCGTCAGGTCGGCGGCGGTGAACCCGAGCTTGCCGTCGTCGGTGTAGAGCGGCTTGCCGTGCTGGTGCAGCCAGACCTCGAACCAGTCGATCGCCCAGCCGAAGTCGGTCGTCCCGGCCACCCCGGTCGCGGCCACCTTGCGCAGGCCCTCGCCGAACTGCGCCCAGGTCCAGCTCTTGCCCGGCCCGGACGGTGGTTCGACACCCGCCTTGGTGAAGACGCCCGCGTCGTAGGCGAGCATCTGGGTGGTCTGGCCGCCGGGCACGGCGTACTGCCTGCCCTCGATCTTGCCGCCGGCCAGCAGCGCGGGCGCGATCCCGGTGACGTCGATCGTCGTGCCCACGGACGAGCTCAGGTCCTCCAGCACGTGCCGGTGCTGGTACTCGCCGAGCGTCGCGCGGTCCAGCTGGATCAGGTCGGGCGACGCACCCCCGGCGACCTGGGTGGAGAGCTTCTGGAAGTAGGCGTCGTACGCGGCGTACTCCGTCTGGACGGTGATGCCCGGGTTGTCCTTCATGAACTCCTCCACCGCGGCCTTGGTGGCCTTGGCCCGGTCTTCGTTGCCCCACCAGACGAAGCGGATCGTCGTGGGCCCCGAGGCGTCGCCACCGCCGCACCCCGTGACCAGCCCCGCCAGCGTGACCGCCACGGCCGCCACCAGCCCGGCGCGCACCCCGAACCGTCCGTTCATCGAATTTCCCTTCTGGAGACCACCACCGGGCGAGCTCACCGGAATTTCGGTCTTGAATCGGTTCAAGCACGGTAAGACCGCGCGCGGGCCGCGTCAACCAGCAATGATGCCAACGAAAGCGCCGAAACTTTCGAATCGGTCGAACGGGTGCAGCCGTTCATCCGATCATCGAGAAAGCGCTTACTCATGGACTGGACTGTTCGGGTCGGCCGGGTTGACAGACCCGGAAACGTCTGGTTTGAATCGGTTCATCGAGCTGATCCGGAGGCCGGCGATGTCCCCGCAGTTCCCTCTTTCCCGACGTGTCTTCCTCGGCGGTGTGTCGGCACTGGCCGCCACCGCCGTCGCTCCGCCGAAGGCCGCGATGGCGGCCCCCGCCACGACGTCCGGCGGCGAAGTGCGCCTGCACTGGCTGGACGGCCGGCCCGCCGCCCCGGTGGGCTGCGCCTTCGGCGTCCCCTGGCAGCGGGGAACGCTGGCCAGGAACGTGCCGCTGGCCCTGCACGCCGATGACGGCTCACCGGTTCCGGTGCAGTCGTGGCCGCTCGCGTACTGGCCGGACGGCTCGGTCAAGTGGTCCGGGCACGCCGTGACGTCGTCCGCCGGCGCGGCCGCCTTCGCGCTGGCACCCGGGACACCCGCGCCGCCACCGGTTCCGGTCACCGTGCGCCGGTCGCCCCGCGAAATCGTGGTGGCCAACGGAACGGTCGAGCTGAAGCTCGCCACGACCGGCGCCGTCGCCGTGCCGTCGCTCGCCCGGGCCGGCCGGGTCGTGGCCCGCGACGGCGAGCTCGTGCTGCGGCTGCAGGACCGGCCGGACGACGCCGACGACACCCGGGCGCCCCGCCGGGAGGACTGGACGGGCATCGTCGAACGCGCCGAGGTCGAGCAGGCGGGCCCGGTGCGCGCGGTGGTGAAGCTGACCGGCCGGTACCGGCGCGACCGCGGCCGCGGCACCCGCGCGATCCTGCCCTGGACCCTGCGGGTCTACCTCGGCGCCGCCGACGACTCCCTGCGGGTCGTGCACAGTTTCCGCTGGGACGCCGACGAAAACCACGACTTCGTCCGCGGGCTCGGCCTGCGGTTCTCGGTTCCGCTGACCGATGAGCCGCACAACCGGCACGTCCGCTTCGGCACGGCCGCGCGCGGCGTCTGGGGCGAACCCGTCCGGGTGCTGACCGGCCTGCGCCGCGACCCCGGCACGGCGGTCCGGAAGGCCCAGACCGACGGCACCGCCACCCCGCCGGTCGCGCAGTGGGGTCAGCAGGTGCGTGACGGCTACCAGAAACTGGCTCTGTGGAACGATTTCACGCTCTTCCAGGAGTCCGCCCGGCACTTCGCCGTGTGGAAACGGACCAGCACCGCGGGCAGCTGGCTCAAGCACGCGGGCCACGGTGACCGCGCGTCCGGCTTCGGCTACGTCGGCGGTCCCGCCGGCGGACTGGGCTTCGGGCTGCGCGACTTCTGGCAGCGCGCCCCGCGCTCGCTGGACATCCGCGGTGCGGCCACGGACACGGCGTCGGTGACGCTGTGGTCGTACTCCCCGCTGGCGCCCGCGATGGACCTGCGCACCTACGACACCACTGCCCACGGGCTGGATCTGTCCTACGAAGACGTCCAAGAAGGTTTCGCGACGCCGCAGGGCGTGCTGCGCTCGACCGAACTGCGACTGTGGGCGTTGGCGGCCACCCCGCCGCGGGACACCATCGCCGCGTTCTCGGCCACGCTGACCGCGTCGCCGCAGCTCGTCGCGGACCCGGGCACCTACCACGCGGCCGGGGTGTTCGGCCGCTGGAGCCTGCCCGACCGCAGCACACCCGCCCGCGCGGCCCTCGAAGACGGCATCGCGCGCGAGATCGGCTTCTACGCCGACCAGGTCGACGAGCGCGAGTGGTACGGGTTCTGGCACTACGGCGACGTCATGCACACCTACGACGCGGACCGCCACGAATGGCGTTACGACGTCGGCGGGTACGCCTGGGACAACGCCGAGCTCGGCACGGACGCCCTGCTCTGGTACGCCTTCCTGCGTTCGGGCGATCCCCGGACGTTCCGGCTGGCGCACGCGATGACCCAGCACGTGTCCGAAGTGGACACCCACCACAGTGGCCGGTTCGCCGGTCTCGGCTCCCGGCACGCCGTCGTGCACTGGGGCGACGGGGCCAAGGAGGCGCGGGTCGGCGAGTCGTTCACGAAGCGGTTCTCCTACTACCTCACCGCCGACGAGCTGCTGGGCGACCTGATCCGCTCGTCGCTGCAGGTCGACGAGACGCTGCGCACGGTCGACCCGCTGCGCGCGGTTCTGCCGCCCCAGACGAAGGCGCCCGCCCGCATCCGGATCGGACCCGACTGGTACGCGCTGGTCAGCAATTGGCTGACCGAGTGGGAACGCACCGGCGACGTCCGCTGGCGCGACCGGATCGTCACCGGCATGCAGGACATCGCGACGTTCCCGGCCGGGCTGTTCACCGGCGAGGCGGGCGGCGCGGTCGGCTTCGACCCGACGACCGGCCACCTGGTGAACCTGGAGAAGGGCGACTTCGACGGCGGTTACAACCTTTCGATGGCCTTCCTCGGCGAGCAGATCCTCTGGGAGGCCCTCGATCTGGTCGACGTCCCGGAGTTCCGCCGGACCTACCTGGACTTCGCCCGGTACGCCCAGGCGCCGTCGGCGGAGAAGATCGCCCGGTACGGCCGCGATTTCAACCCCGGGCTGTTCAAGACGATCTACTCCCGCGTCACGGCCTGGGCGGGCGAGCAACTCGGTGACGCGAGCCTGCGCAAGCGCGGTTGGGACCAGTTCACCGGCGACCCGGCGGGCAAGCCGTGGCCGCCCGCGGAACGCGTCACCGGCTCGGCCGTGGCCGGTCCGGTGACCGAGATCCCCACCCGGACCACGACGAACCCCGCCGGGGACTTCGCCACGTTCGCAACCAACGACTTCGCCCAGCGGAACCTGGCCACCATCGCCCTGCTCGCCATCGCCCCGGAGGAAGCGCCGTGAAGGTCCTCGAACTCACCCTGGCCGCCGTGCTCACACTCGGTGCGGCCCCGGCGGACGCGGCTCCACGGTGGACCGTGTGCACCGGCTCGTGCTCGTTCGACGTGCCCGCCGGCGACTACCGGGTCGACGTGCTGCTCGGCGGCCGGAACGCCGGGTCGACCGGGCTCGACGTCGAGGCCCGGCGGATCGCCCTGGCGCCGGTGGCCACCAGAGCCGGGCAGTACGTCGAGCGGTCGGTGACGGTCGAAGTCCGCACTCCCGAAGGGATGCCGAGCGGTCAGGACGGCCCGGGCACCCCCGGGCTCCAGGTGCACCTCACCGGTCCGGCGCCGCAACCGGTCCGGATCGCCGTGACGCCGAAACCGAAGGCGCCGCGGGTCTTCGTCATCAGCGACTCCACCGCGTCCGACTGGGCGTTCCTGCCGAAGAACGGCTGGGCCCAGGCCCTGCCGGAGTTCTTCCGGGCCGGGCCGAGCGTGCGGAACTACGCCCAATCCGGCGCGAGCACGGTCAGCTACCTCGACGACCCGCGCTACTTCGCCCGCGTGCGGCCGATGATCCGGCCCGGCGACACGGTCCTGATCCAGCTGGCCCACAACGACAAGCAGACGACCGAGGACGTCTATCGCGCCAACCTCGCCACCCTGATCGACGGCGTCCGCGCGCAGGGCGGGGCGCCGGTCGTGGTCACGCCCCCGGTGCGGCACCGGTTCGGCGCGGACGGCAAGCTCACCCCGCTCGGCCTCGTCGTCAACAACCTCGGCGTCGACCTGCCCGCGGTGCTGCGGGACGTCGCCCGGCAGCAGCGGCTCCCATTGCTCGACCTGACCGCGCGCAGCCAGGCCCTGCTGGAAAGCCTGGGCGAAGCCGCGTCCTGGCCGCTGTACCTGACCCTCGCGCACGACGGCGTCGACGACGCGACCCACCTCAGCCGCTACGGCGCCGAGCAGTTCGCCGCGCTCGTCACGCGGGCGATGGCCCAGGCCCGCTTGCCACTCGCACGGTTTCTCCGCCCCTGACGGGTGACGGTCGTTTCCACCGGGCCCGTCGTGGGTATTTCCCAGGTTGCCGGCAACCGACCATGCAAGCGTGCGCACTGCGCGAGGTGAGGTCATGGTGACGACGACAGGCGATGGCGAGCCCCTTCCGATCAGCATCGAAGACACCGACGTCGCCCAGCTGGAAGCGGCCGTCGGAGTCCTGCGAGCCCTCGATTACCGGCAGGGCGGCGGGTTCTGCCGGGACGCCGTCCGGGTGGTCAAGACGGCGAGCCTCCTGCTGCACTGGGGCACGGTCCCGGATCCGTTGCGGGCCAGGCTGTCCACAGTGCTGGCCGACGTGCACAACCTGCTGGGCTGGACGGAGTTCGACATCGGACACGACGAGCCGGCGCGGCGCCGGTTCGAGCGTGCGCTGGAGATCGCGGCCGAGGCGGGCAACGGCAGCCTGGTGGCGAACATCCGCTACCGGCTCGGCCGCGTGCACCTGCACCGCCACGACGTCACCGGCGCACTGGCCGAGTTCGCCCGGGGCCGGGCGGCCGCGCGGCGCTCGGGGTCCCGCCGTGCCCTGGCGATCCTCGCGGCGAACGAGGCGTGGGCGTTCGCGATGGGTGGCGACGAGCGCGCGGCCCTGGCCCGGCTGGCGGAGGCCGAGGCGGCGTTCGCCACGGCGGACTCCTGGCCGGAGCCGAGGCCGTGGGAGGCGTTCTTCCGCGAGCCGGACATGGCGGCGATGCGCGGCACAGTCCTGACGGAGCTGGCCACGGCGGTGGCGGCCCGCTACAGCGGCGAGGCGATCACCCAGCTGACCGCCGCAGCCGGCCAGTACCGCGCCGACATGGCCCGCAGCCGGTCGCTGACGTTGATCATGCTGGCGCAGAACCACGCGGTCAGGGGTGACTTCGACGAGGCAACCCGGATCGGCGCGGAGGCGGTCGACCTGGCCGGGCAGGTGGGCTCGGTCCGGCCGAAGGACCGCCTGGCCCCGCTGGAGCGCCTGCTCACCCGGCACCGGCGCGACGCGGCGACGCAGGGCCTGGCCGAGCGGATCGGCCGCTACCGCGCCGAGCCCCTCCCCTGACACCCCAACCATCCGCCCCAACTCCACCGTGATGCCCCTCCAATCACGCGTGATGCCCCTCCAAACACGCGAGATCCGCCTCCAATCACGCGAGATGCCCCTCCCATCACGTGAGTTGCGGCTCGGATCACGCGTGCTGCCTACCCGATCACCGTGATCGCGTTCAACGCTCGGCCGATGAGGTCCGGCAGCGCACCCCCGCCGCCGATCCAGTCGTCCAGCGAGATGCGGACCGCCGTCATCGCGAGAGCCGCCAGCATGCGCGGCCGCGGGTCGCGCTCCGCCGCGTCGTGGAACCGCGGGACCAGCAACTCCGCGATCGCCCGCTCGTAACGCTGATATGCCTGCGCCGTCCACGCGGCCAACGTCGCCGAAGTCCGCGTCAGCCGGGCCAGCTCCCGGATCGAGTCCTCGTGCGCCGGGAACTCCGCCGCGAGCTCGCCGAAGGCCGTCACCAGGGCTTCCTTCGGCGTCAGCTCGGGCGGCTGACGTGCGATCGCCGCGGTGACCAGCGTCAGCCACGGGCCGGTGATCCCCTCCGCCACCGCGCTTTCCTTGGTGTCGTAGTAGCGGAAGAAGGTCGCGCGGGCGACTTCGGCGTCCGCCGCGATGTGGTCGACCGTCGTGCCGGCGACCCCGTGGCGCCCCGCCAGCCGGGCCGCCGACGCGGCGATCCGCGCGTTCGTCGCGCGCCTCTTGCGGACCGCCAGGCTTTCCGGTTCACTCCGAGACATAGTCTCATTCTGGACTATGTCTCACAAAGGAGCACGGGTGAACCAGCGCGCGCAGATCGTCATGTCCGCGGACGAGGTCGGCCGGTTCCTCGACGAGCAACGCGTCGCGACCCTCGCCACCCTCGGCCCGTCGGGCCAGCCGCACCTCGTGGCGATGTGGTACGCCGTCATCGACGGGGTGCTGTGGTTCGAAACCAAGGCCAAGTCGCAGAAGGCCGCGAACCTGCGTCGCGACGGCCGCGTCACCGTGATGGTCGAAACCGGCGACACCTACGACGCGCTGCGCGGGGTGGCCCTCGAAGGCCGCGCCACGATCGTCGACGACCCGGACGCGCTGTGGGCGGTCGGCGTCAGCGTCTGGGAGCGGTACAACGGGCCGTACCGCGAAGAGGTCCGGCCGATGGTCGAGTTCATGCTCGCCAAGCGGGTCGCCGTCCGCCTCGACGTCGAACGGACGCGGTCGTGGGACCACCGCAAGCTCGGCCTGCCCGCGATGCCGCTCGGCGGCACCACCGCCGCCCGGTGACTCCGTTCGGGTCGTTCCCGGATGTTTCGTCGTCGGACGACCGGGGTACCACCCATCCGGAGCGGACCGGCCGCCCGGCGACGGGGAAGGATTCCAGCATGCAGACCAGGGGTGAGCGTGTCCGCTGACGGCAACCGCGTCCGGCCTCAGGACCTCCTGCGCGTGACGGCCCACGACGCCGACGGCGCGGTCGTGCTCGCGGTGGCGGGCGAGGTCGACCTGTTCAGCGCCCCTGTCCTCGGCGACGCCGTCACCACCGCTCTCGCCGACGCGCCGGAACTGCTGGTGATCGACCTGTCCGAAGTGTCCTTCCTGGCCTCCATCGGCATCACGGCGCTGCTCGAGGCGCGCCGCGAGGCCGGCACCGCCACCCGGGTCCGGATCGTCGCCCCCGCCGGCGGCGTCGTCAACCGCACCCTCGAACTGACCGGCCTGCACGAGGCACTGGCCGTCACCACCACCCGGGCCGCCGCGCTCACCGGCTGAACCGGGCCGCGACGGCCCGGAAGACCTCCTTCGGTTCCCAGGCGAGACCCGGGTACGCCGTGCCGTCCGGCCCGTCGAGGACTTTGACCACGCCGTAGCTCGCCAGGTCGAGATCGCGCCGCGGTTCCGGATCGGCCGGGCATTCGTAACCGGCGAAGGTGAACCAGAACGCGCCGTGCACGCCCTCGGCCTCGAAGACGTCCATCAGTTCGGTGAAGTACGCCGCCTGGCCGGCCTCGTCGCGGACGTAGTCGCCGTTCAGCGCCCGCGGGTCGGCCTTGAAGTCGACGATCGTCCACCCCATTCCGCCCGCGTCGGCCGCGCCCCGGTGGGTGCAGCAGCCGAATTCGGTGATGACCAGCGGCTTTCCGTGGTTTCGGTGGTCACGGACACGCTGGGCGAAGGCATCGGCGTTGGCCGCCGAGCGGTACAGGTTGACGGCGGCGAAGTCGAACTCCGCCCAGTCGATCTCTTCCCAGTCCCCGGCGGCGTAGGTGATCCTGCCGCCGAAGTGCTGCCGCGCGATGCCGGTGAGGTCCCGCAGCAACGTGCCGAAGTCCCACTCGTGGGCGAACCCGGCCCAGGCGGCGGGATCCGCCGCGTTGCGCAGGCGTTCCATCAGGACGGCGCCGGGCACGAAGCCGGTGCAGAACAACGACATTTCGCAGCCGAGCACGAGCACGGTCTCCGGGTCCCGCGCCCGGATCTCCTCCGCCCGCCGGGCACAGCCGGCGAAGTACGGCGTCAGCTGCGGCGGCGTGAGGTCCATCGGGAACGGCGAAAACCACACGCGCAGGCCGGCGTCGATCGCGGCGTGCGCGGCCAGCACCAGGCGGTCCGGGTCGTCGCCGCTGATCCGGACGGTGTCGCAGTGCAGGTCCGCGGCGATGATCTCGAGTTCCCGCCGCACGACCGCGGGCTCGAACTCCCGGCGCGACCGGTCCCCGACCGCGCCGCCGAAGCCGGTGTCGTAGTTGATTCCCCTGAGCTGCATCCGCGCCCCCTTGGAATGTACGTCGTACATTTGAATGTACGCTGTATATTCCGGGCATGCCACAGCTGATCTGGCACCACCCGGAACCCCCGGGCCGGAAGAACGCGCTCACCCGCGCATCGATCGTGCACGCGGCCGTCGAGGTCGCCGACGCCGGCGGAGTCGCCGCGCTGACCATGCGCGCGGTGGCCGACGCGCTGGGCGTGTCGACGCCGATGTCCCTGTACCGCTACGTCTTGAACAAGGACGGCCTGGTCGACCTGATGCTCGACGAGGTGTCGGCCGAGGTCCCGGTGCCGGCCGAACCGAGCGGCGACTGGCGCGCCGACCTGCGCGGGCTCGCGGTCAGCCTGTGGACGATGATCGGCAGGCACCGCTGGTACGCCGAGCTCGTGGACGGCCGGCCACCGTTCGGCCCCCGCACCCTGCGACGAGCCGCGTTCCTGCTGACGGTGCTCGACGGCGCCGGCCTCGCGCCCGCCGTCGCATACGCGTCACTGCTGGACAACTACGTCACGGGAACGGCGATGAGCGTCAGCCGCGAACTGGTGATGCTCGAGCGGTTCGGCATCGGTTCGACCGAGGACCTGCAGGCGTACGCGGCCGAGATGGCCGACGACTCGCTCGCGGCGTGGCTCGCGGACATGCCGGACCTGACCGCGGACGCCCGCTTCGAGCTCGGCCTGGACTGCCTGCTCGACGGCTTCGCCCACCGCCGCCCCCGCCCCCCAACCGCCGCTTTCACGTGAAAGCGACGCTTTGCGGCGCAAAGCGGCACTTTCACGTGAAAGTGCCGCGAAGGTGACCGCGTCGCTCAGCCCCCGTTCCCGCCGGGTCGATGGCAGGATGTGCGCGGTGAGCATGCGCACCCGGAACAACGTGACCGGCACCGGCCGGGAAGACGGCCCCACCCTGCTGCTCGCACACGGTTTCGGCTGTGACCAGAACCTGTGGCGCCTCGTCGTCCCGGAACTCGCGCGGCGGTACCGGGTCGTGTTGTTCGACCACACCGGCGCCGGGCGCTCGGACCTGTCCGCCTGGTCTCCCGAGCGCTACGGCAGCCTCGACGGCTACGCCGACGACGTCCTGGACATCTGCCGCGAGCTGGACCTGCGGGACGTCGTGCTGGTGGGTCACTCGGTCAGCGCGATGATCGCCGTGCTGGCCGCCAACCGGGAACCGGACCGGTTCGCGAAGCTGGTGCTGCTCACGCCGTCGCCCTGCTACCTCGACGACGACGGCTACCGCGGCGGGTTCAGCCGGGAGGACATCGACGAACTGCTCGACTCGCTCGAGTCCAACTACCTGGGCTGGTCGGCGACGATGGCGCCGGTGATCATGGGTAACCCGGACCGCCCGGAACTGGGCGAGGAGCTGACGAACAGCTTCTGCCGCACCGATCCCGCGATCGCGCGCGTCTTCGCCCGGGTGACGTTCCTCTCCGACAACCGGGCCGATCTGGCGAAGGTCTCCGTGCCGACGCTGGTGCTCGAGTGCTCGAACGACGCCATCGCGCCGCCCGAGGTGGGGCGGTTCACCCACGAGCAGATCGACGGCAGCACCCTGGTGACACTCGACGCGACCGGGCACTGCCCGCAGCTCAGCGCGCCGGAGGACACGGCCGCCGCGATCACGGCGTTCGTGAGCGGGCCGTGATGTGCGAAGACCACCCCGGCCCGGGTGGTCAGGAAAGCACCGTTCCCGAATTCTCGGCCTTGCTGGAGGACAGCGCGGAAGACCTCTACGAGCACGCGCCCTGCGGATACCTCTCGACGCTGCTCGACGGCACGATCGCGAAGATCAACACCACCCTGCTCGGCTGGCTCGGCTACGAACGCGAGGACGTCGTGGGCCGGCGCCGGTTCGCCGATCTGCTCACCGTCGGCGGCCGGATCTACCACGAGACGCACTTCGCGCCGCTCCTGAGCATGCAGGGCGAGCTCGGGGGTGTCGCCTTCGAGCTGAAGGCCGCCGACGGGAGCCGGCTGCCGGTGCTGGTGACCTCGACGGTCAAGACCGGCACCGACGGGCAGCCGCAGCTGATCCGCACCACGGTCTTCGACGCGCGCGACCGGCGGGCCTACGAGCGGGAACTGCTGCGAGCGCGCGAAGAAGCCGAGCGCGAACGCGACCGGGTGCAGCGGCTCGCGCGGACGCTGCAGCAGACCCTGCTGCCGCCCGCACTGGCCGAGGTGCCCGGGGTGCAGGTCGCGGCCTACTACCACCCGGCGTCGGCCGACGAGGTCGGCGGCGACTTCTACGACCTGTTCCCGCTGACCGGCGACACGTGGGGGTTCTTCCTCGGCGACGTCTCCGGGAAGGGCGCCGCCGCGGCCGTGGTGACGTCGCTGGCGCGCTACACCCTGCGCGCCGCCGCGGTGCACGACCCCGACCCGGCCACCGTGCTGGACCGGCTCAACACCGTGCTGCACCACGAATACCGCGGCGCCGACCCGCGCTACTGCACCGTCATCCAGGGCCGCATCCGGCCCGGACACGACGGCGCGGCGATCACCCTGGCCACCGGCGGCCACCCGCCGGCGCTGCTGATCCGCGCCGACGGCACGTCCGCGTTCCTGCCCGTCCCGGGCGGCCAGCTGGTGGGCGCGCTGCCCCGCGCACGCTTCGCCGCCGTGGACGTCCGGCTGACCCCGGGCGACACACTGCTGCTGTACACCGACGGGCTGACCGAAGCCCGCGCGCAGGACCGCGTCCGCTACAGCGAAGAGCAGTTGCAGGAGTACCTGGCCGGCCTCGCGCCGACGACGGCACCCGCGGTGATCACGGCGGTGACCGGCCTGCTGGCGAGCTTCGGCGACGGCGTCGAGGACGACACGGCTCTGCTGGCGCTGAGCATCCCGCTTCCCGGAGGCGATCGATCGTGACCGGCACCCCGTTCTCCGTCACGACGCGCACCACCGGGGCCGGCGCGGTGGTGACCGTCGAGGGCGAGCTCGACGTGGCCACCGCACCCCGCCTCCGCGCCGGAGTGGCCGCGCAGGCCCTGGGACCGGGCCGGCTGCTGGTGGTCGACCTGGCCGGCGTGACGTTCTGCGACTCCAGCGGGATTTCCGCACTGATCGCGGCCCGCAACGTCGCCGAGGCGGCCGGGTCGGGCATCGCGCTGGCCGCGGTTCCCACCCGGGTGAGCCGGACGTTCGGGCTGATCGGCCTCGCGGACTTCTTCCCGACCTACCCGAGCGCCGAAGCCGCCCTCAGCGGCTGACGGCCCCGCCTCGAGCCGGCACCGGCGCCGGGATCAGCTCGGTCAGCGCGGCCCGGATCGCCGGGCTCGCCTCCGCGCTCCGCCGCCACACCGCGTGCACCTCCCGTTTCGGCGGCCGGCGCAACGGCCGCGCGATCAGCCCCTCCCCCAGCGGCGGCCGCGCGAGGCGCGGGATCAACGCCACCACCTGTCCCGACGCCACCAACGACAGCTGCGTCGCGAAGTCGTCGACCAGGTGGCGCACGTCCGGCTCGGCCCCCGCCGCCGCGAACAGCCGCCGGAACCACTGGTGGCACACCGTTCCCGGCGGGCTGGTCACCCACGCGTGCCCGGCCGGCGCGGCCTCGTCGAGCGGCGCGTCCAGCCCGGCCAGCGGGTGCGTGCGGCTCATCACCACGTCGCCGACGTCCGTGTGCACCCACCGCCGCACCAGCGACGGCGGCAGCGGCGCGGGCAGCAGCCCGTCGGCGTCGTGGACGAGCGCGAGGTCGGCCGTCCCCGCGTCGACGCTGTGCACCGCCTCGCCGGGATCCTGCTCCGTGAACTCGACGCGCAGTTCCGGACACCGGTCCGCCAGCCGCGGCAGCACCGGCGCGAGCAGGCCGCGGATGGCCGTCGAGAAAGCCACCACCCGGAGCGTGCCGCGCGGGGCGCCCCCCGACACCGACCGGGCCGCTTCGGCGCAGCGCTCCAGCGCCTGGAACACCTCCGGTGCCGAACCGGCGATCGCCTGCCCGGCCGGGGTCAGCACCACCCCGCGGCCCGCCGGCGCCAGCACCGGGACGCCGACCTGGCGTTCCAGCCGCTTGATCTGCTGCGACACCGCCGACGCGGTGAACCCGAGCTCCTCGGCCGCCCGCGCCAGCGTCCCGAGCGCCGCCACCGCGCGCAACGCCCGCAGCGCACTCACCTCGATCATGAAGCCAGGCTACGCAATACCGGCAAAAAACCATCGCTGGACCGTGGCAGTGGCACCGGGCACGGTCAGGACATGACCGAATTCGGCGCCAACCTCGTCGCGATGGTGACCCCCATGCAGCCCGGCGGCGCGCTCAGCGAGCCCGGCCGCACCCAACTCGTCGAACACCTCCTGGCCACCGGCTGCGACGGCCTCGTCGTCGGCGGGACCACCGGCGAGTCACCCACCCTGTCCGACGCCGAATCCGCCGGTCTCGTCCGGGCCGTGGCGGCGCAGGCGGGGAGCCGCGCGCGGGTGATCGCCGGCGTCGGCACCTACGACACGGCCACGAGCGTCCGCCGCGCCCGCGAAGCCGAGGCGGCCGGCGCGGACGCGCTGCTGCTGGTCTGCCCCTTCTACTCGCGACCGACGCAGGCCGGCGTGATCGCCCACTGCGTCGCGGTCGCGGACGCCACCGAGCTGCCGGTGATGCTGTACGACGTCCCCGCGCGCACCGGCGTCGCGATGGCGCCGTCGACGTTGATCGAGCTGGCCGGCCACCCGCGGATCCGGGCGGTCAAGGACGCGAAGGGCGACCTGTTCGAGGCGATGACGGTGCTGTCCCGGACGTCGCTGGCGTACTACTGCGGCATCGACGAGCTCAACCTGCCCTACCTCGCGTGCGGCGCGGCGGGCCTGGTGAGCGTCGTGGCGAACGTGGCCGCCGAGCGCACGGCCGACCTGATCCGCACGGTCCGCGACGGCGACCTGGTCAAGGCGCGGGCGATCCACGACGGCCTGCTCCCGCTGACCGACCGCATCATGCGCTCCGGCACCGGCGCGGCGAACGTCAAAGCCGCGCTGGCCGAGCTGGGGATCATCCCGCACGCCAGTGTGCGCCTTCCGCTGCTCGAGTCAGCAACGCAGTGAACTGCCCAACCAAGTAGGTCTTGCCCGATTTCGGGCAAGAATTTGGGGTTCGGCGCGCGAAGAGGCATGATGGCCCGTGTGGAGGACACCGACATCGTCGAGCGCGTGGCCGCGTCCACCGGGCTGCCGGCCCGGGTCGCCGCCCGGGTGGTCGACGACGTCCTGGCCTTCTACCGGACTCCCACCGAGGACTACGTGCGCCGCCGGCACGCCGAGCTGCAGGCCCAGGGCCGGAAGAACCCCGAAATCTTCCCCGTGATCGCCGTCGAGCTCCGCGGGCGGCTGGTGGCCGCGCCCGTCCTCTCCGAGCGGCAGCTGCGCCGCATCGTCTACGGCTAGGAAGAGGTCTCCCCATGTGCGGGATCGTCGGCTACATCGGCGGCCAGAACGCCGCCCCCATCCTGCTCGAAGGCCTGACCCGGCTCGAGTACCGCGGGTACGACTCCGCCGGGATCGCCGTCCTCGGCGCCAAGGGCGGCACCCAGGTCCACCGGGTCGTCGGGCGGGTGCGGAACCTGGCCGCGGCGCTGCCCAAGCGGCTCGCCGGGAAGGCCGGCATCGGGCACACGCGCTGGGCCACGCACGGGCCCGCGTCGGAGGCCAACGCCCACCCGCACACGTCCGAAGACGGCCGGATCAGCGTCGTCCACAACGGCATCATCGACAACGCCGACGCCCTGCGCGCCCAGCTCGCCGACGCCGGCGTCACCCTCACTTCCGAGACCGACACCGAGGTCCTCGCCCACCTGATCGCCCGCTCGGCCGCCGAAACCCTCGAAGACGCCGTCGTGGACGCGGTCTCGCGGATCACCGGCACGTACGCGATCGCCGTCACCGACAGCGCGCACCCGGACCGCCTGGTCATCGCGCGCAACGGTTCGCCGCTGATCATCGGCGTCGGCGAGCGGGAGATGTTCGTCGCCAGCGACCTCGCCGCGCTCGTCCGGCACACCTCGCAGGTCGCCCACCTCGACGACGGCGAGTTCGCGACGGTCTTCGCCACCGGCTACCGCACCTTCACCGTCGACGAGAGCGACACCACCAAGCCCGCCACCGAGATCGACATCGACGCCGAAGACCTCGACCTCGGCGGCTACCCGCACTACATGGCCAAGGAAATCCAGGAGCAGCCCGAATGCGTCGAGCGGATCATCCGCGGCCGCCTGGACGACCGGTTCGGCGTCGCCCGCCTGGACGGGCTCAACCTGACGCCGCGTGAGCTGCGCGGGTTCGCCCGCGTGAAGATCCTCGGCTGCGGCTCCGCCTACTACGCCGGCCAGGTCGGCGCCACGATGATCGAGGAGCTGGCCAGGATCCCGGCCGACGCCGAGGCCGCGTCCGAGTTCCGCTACCGCAACCCGATCATCGAGGCCGACACCCTCTACATCGCGGTCAGCCAGTCCGGCGAGACGATCGACACCGCGTTCGCCGTCGAGGAGATCAAGCGCAAGGGCGGCCGGGTCGTCGGCCTGGTCAACGTCGTCGGCTCGACGATCGCGCGCGCCTGCGACGGCGGCGTCTACCTGCACGCCGGCCCGGAGATCGCGGTCGCCTCGACCAAAGCGCTGACCAACATGGCCGTCGGGTTCGCGCTGATCGCGCTGACGCTCGGCCGGGTGCGCGATCTGTCCAATGCGGACGGTCAGCGGATCATCGACGCGATCCGCGCGCTGCCGGGTCAGATCAAGTCCATTTTGGACTTCGAGTCGGAGATCGCCGAGCACGCGAAGACCGTCGCCGCCGCGAAGAGCCTGTTCTTCATCGGCCGGGTCCGCGGCTATCCGGTGGCCCGGGAGGGCGCGCAGAAGTTCAAGGAGATCTCCTACCGCCACGCCGAGGCGTACCAGACCTCCGAGCTCAAGCACGGCCCGCTCGCCCTGATCGACGAAGCGCTCCCGACCGTCGCCGTCGTGCCGTCGGACGAGCTGACCGGGCGCAACCTGGCCGCGGTCCAGCAGATCAAGGCCCGCGGCGGCGCGGTGCTGGCGGTGACCCACGCCGGCGTCGACTTCGGCGAACTCGACGTCCCGCGGATCGTGGTGCCCAAGACCGAGCCGGAGCTCGACCCGATCCTGCTGACCATCCCGCTGCAGTTGCTCGCCTACCACGCGGCGCTGACCCTGGGCTACGACATCGACAAGCCGCGGAACCTGGCCAAATCTGTCACAGTCGAGTAGCACTTCAGCCAAGGCGGAAGTCGGCCACCCGAATCGGCGAGGGCGTCGTCCCGCTCGAAGCCTGCTGGTACATCACGGAGATCACGCCGTCGGTGGCCAGCCGCGAGTCGTCGACGTCGACCTCGCCGAACGCGTTCAGGTCCGGGCTGTACACCGTCTTCCAGTCGGTCCAGCCGCTCGCCCTGGTCGCCGCGACGATCCGCCCGTACGGCATCACGAGGTAGGCGTTGTCGCCGCGGTCGAACACCAGCTTCGTGCGCTGGGTGGACTCGGGGGCGACCGGCACCTCGCGCTTGGTCCAGCTGCCGTCGGCCGCCCGGCTGAGGAAGAAGGTCCGGCCGTTCTGCTTGCGCTGCGCGGAGTAGTTCGTGACGCACTGGGTGAACCGGCCGGGCACGTAGCTGATCACCGCGTGCGGCTGCCCGGCGGAGTCGACGGACTGGCTCTCCTGGTTCATCAGCGCGTGGTCGACGCCGATCGGGTCGACGACGGTGCCCGGCGAGGACACGGCCACCGGCGTGCCACCCGTGGTCGCGACGACCGCGCCGGCGTTGTTCCGCCAGGTCCGGCCACGGTCGTCGCTGTAGACGTAGCCGGTTTCGTGGTTGGCGAGCCCGCCGGAGTTGCACAGCACCCCGGAGTTGCCTTCGCGCCAGGTGAAGGTGGCGTGCAGCCGCCCGCCGGGCCCGTAGCCGATGCCGTGCAGGTACATGTTGCGCGTGGTGCTGGTGACGCCGTTGCCCGACGTCCACGAGCCGGTCGCCGACGACCACTTCCCCAGCTTGCGCCAGCTGCCGCCGCGGTACTCCGCGAGCTCGTTGGTGCCGTTGCCGGAGGTGCCGGTCCGGTAGCTGAGCTGCAGCTTCCGCTCCGGCGTGACGACGAACTGCGGATACGTGATCGAGCCGAGGTCGACGCCGTTCAGCGTCCGCTGCACCGCGCCGAACGCCGACGGCGTCCAGGCGTTCGCCGCGGGCGCGGACAGCAGCCCGGCCACCGACTCGACGTAGTAGACCTGGTTGCCGTGGGTGTCCATGGCCACGTGCAGCCGGCCGTCGTCGGGCGAGACGCCCATCGAGATGACGTTGTGCGAGTCGTCCACGGTCAGCTTGTGCGGCAGCGCGACGGTCTGCCACGCGCCGGCGCCCGCGGCCCGCCGGGCGACCACGGCGCTGCGGTCCGCGGTGTACCAGGCCGCGTACTGGTAGCCCGCGTAGCCGAAGATGCCGCTCTGCTGGAAGGAGTCGTTGTTCACCAGCCCGTCGTAGGAGACGAAGTACAACGCCGTCGCGTCGAGCCGGGTGTCGGCGATCTTGACCACGGACACGGCCGCCTCGGCGGGCGCGGCGGGCAATAGCGGCAGCGCCGCCGCCACCAGCACGCCGAGGATCCGAGAAAGCGCTCTCTTCGTGGCCATGACCCACCCTTCCCACGTGTTAACGTGAACAGGATCGGCCGCCTCCGGACCGCCGTCAACCGACAGATGGCGGGTTTCGCATTCGGCCAGCGTCGCGCGTCCGAGGTTCGTCGACAGCGCGGCGACGAGTGCAAAGGTCTTGAATGAGTCATTCAGGACCTCCGAAGACCTGAATGACTCATTCAAGACCTTTGGTTCGGGCTTCCAAGCCTGGGCGAGCGCTCTGCTGCGCGCGACGCTAGGGCCGCCCGGCGAGGACGGCACCGGCGATGTCCTGGCGCCGCAGCCGGGCCTGCTTGGGCATGTTCCAGCCGAGCACGCCGGTGACGGCACCTCCGCGGCGGTACTGCGCCACGAACCGGCCCTCGCGCGGGTCACCCTCCACAACGGA
Organism: Amycolatopsis sp. lyj-109; assembly: GCF_046548995.1. NCBI lineage: Bacteria > Bacillati > Actinomycetota > Actinomycetes > Pseudonocardiales > Pseudonocardiaceae > Amycolatopsis > Amycolatopsis sp. lyj-109. The sequence continues at coordinate 593,222 of NZ_JAJPWR010000001.1, read as the reverse complement.
CACTTCGGCGTCCGCGGACAAGGTTCCGTGCACGTGGATCCGGGCGTCGAACTGGTTGGTCCAGAAGTAGGGCACCGGCGTGTACGGGCGGTCTTCGCCGAGGATGTTCCCCGCGACGGCGACCGCCTGCTCGGTGGCGTTGGTCCGGTTTTCCAGCCGCAGCAACGCATCGAAGCCCTCGTGGTGCCAGCGCGCGACGTCGCCGGCCGCGTAGATGCCCTCCGCCGCCCGGCAGCGGGAGTCGCACACGACGCCGTTGTCGCAGAGCACCCCGCTGCCGGCCAGCCACTCCGTCGCCGGCGCGGCCCCGAAGGCGACCACGACGACGTCGGCGGGCAGCACCTCGCCGGACGCCAGCCGCACCCCGGCGACGCGGCCGTCTTCCGCCGCCAGCCCGGTGACCGCCGAGCCGAGCCGCAGCCCGACACCGCGAGCGGCGTGCAGTTCGGCGAGCAGCCCGGCGGGCAGGGGCCCGAACTGGTAGGCCAGCGGCGCGGGCTGCGGGCCGGCCAGGGTGACCGGTACGCCCGCCGCGCACACGGTCGCGGCGATCTCCGCGCCGAGCACGCCGTCCCCGACGACGACCACCCGCTTGCCCGGCGCGAGGTCGGCGCGCAGGCCCAGCGCGTCGTCGAGGGTGCGCAGCACGTGGACGCCGTCGAGGCCGTCCTGGCCGGGCAGGGTGCGCGGCCGCAGCCCGGTGGCGAGCACGACGGCGTCCGCGGTCAAGGTCTGCCCGGCCGCCGTGTGGACGGTCCGCGCGCCGGCGTCCAGCCGCACCGCGGGGTCGCCGAGCACGAACTCGGCGTCCAATGCGGACAGTGCGTCCGGTGTCCGCAGCCGCGTCTGCTCGGGCATCCAGCTCCCGCCGAGGACCTGCTTGGACAGCGGCGGCCGGTCGTAGGGCAGGTGCGCCTCGGCGCCCAGCACGGTCACCCGGCCGGTGTAGCCCTTGCGGCGCAGGGCTTCCACGGTCGCGAGCCCGGCGGCCGAAGCGCCGACGACCAGGACGTCGCCGGTCATCCCTGCTCGCTGACCGAGATCGCGACACCCGGGCACACGCTCGCCGCTTCGCGGACGATCGTGTGCAGCGCTTCGGCGGGGTGCTCGTCGAGCAGGATGACGATGCCGTCGTCGTCACGCTGGTCGAACACGTCCGGGGCGAGCATGACGCAGGTGCCGGCGCCGCAGCACTTGGCTTCGTCCACGATGACCTTCATGGCTGTTCCTTTCCTCGGAGCTACTTCGTGACCGGCGCGAGCCACAGCCCGGCCAGTGCGTCGGTGAGGGCGGTGGCGGTCTCGCGCCAGCCGGCCCTCGGGGTGCCCGCGCCTTCGGCGAGGGCGCGTTCCCGCTCGGCCATCCCGTGCATCAGCACGAGGCGGGTGAAGTCGTTGCGTTCGGCCCGGACTTCGGCGGGCAGACCGGGCCGGCACCGGATGAGCCCTTCGACGGTCCGCGCCAGCGACGGGGACGTCAGCGTCTCCTCGATGATCACCGCGCGCAGCGACGGCTCGGTCATCACGTGGGCGGTGAACCGGGCGAACCAGCAGGGCGTTCCGAGCTCGGCGAGGTGCTCGGTCGTCGGGTACACCAGGCACCGGATCCAGTCCCGCAGGTCCGCGTGGTCACTGAGCCCGGCCAGCCGGCAATGGCGCCGCCGGTCGATCGGCCCGGTGTGCTTGCGGACGATGGCCCGCACCAGCTCGCTCCGGGTGCCGAAGTGGTACCCCACCGCGGTGTTGTTGCCCTGCCCGGCCGCCTCGCTGATCTGCCGGTTCGAAACGGCGAGCACGCCGTGCTCGGCGTACAGCCGTTCCGCCGTCGCCAGGATCGTCTCCCGCGTGGCCTGCGCCCGGTCCGTCACCAGCGGACGGGCAGTTCCCGCAGCCCGCCGACGGCGAGGCCCTCGATCCGGCGCAGCTCGTCGGCCGGGACCGCGAGCTCCAGCGTCGGCAGCTTGCGCAGCAGCACCTCCAGCACGACCTGCAGCTCGGTGCGGGCCAGCGGTTGCCCGAGGCACGCGTGCGCGCCGGCACCGAAGGCCAGGTGCGGGTTCGGGCTGCGGGTCAGGTCCAGTTCGGCGGCGTTCTCGAAGGCGCCCTCGTCGCGGTTGGCCGCGGCCATGCTGCACATCGCCGTGGTCCCGGCCGGCAGCACCGTGCCACCGACTTCGAACTCCTCGGAGAGGTACCGGGTCATGCCGACACCCGCGTTGGCGTCCGCCCGCAGCGCTTCCTCGACCGCCGTGCGCACCAGCGCGGGGTCGGCCAGCAGCTGCTCCCACCGGCTCCGGTCGGCCAGCAGCATCGCCGTCATCTTGGCGATCATGTTCGCGGTGGTCTCGTGGCCGGCGATGAGCAGGCCGATGCCGGTGGCGGCCAGCTTCGCGTCGGACCAGCCGGCGCCGTCGGCGATCAGCGCGCTGAGGATGTCGTCACCCGGTTCGGCCCGTTTGGCGGCGATGTGCCCGCCCATGTACCGGCCGAACTCCGCCTGCGCCGCGTCGAACTCCTCCTGGGTGTAGCGGGTCATGCTGAGCATGACGTCGGACCAGTGGGCGAACCGGTCGCGGTCGGTGTCCGGCACGCCGAGCATGTCGCAGATGACCCAGACCGGCAGCGGGAAGGCGACGCCCGCCTTGAGGTCGCCGGGCGCGCCTTTTGCGACCATTTCGTCGATGAGCTGCTCGGCCATCGCGGCCATGCCCGGCCGCAGGGCGTTCATCCGCTTGGCGGTGAACCACTTGCCGATCATGCGGCGCCACGTCAGGTGGTCCTCGCCGTGCTGCGGGAGCACGGACGCCATCTCGCTGTTGAACACCCCACCCGACTCGGTGTCCGCGACGCGGGCCGCGTTGTCCGCCGCGGTCGGCCGGGTGAACCGCGGGTCGGACAGCACGCTCTTGACGTCTTCGTAGCGGGTGATCAGGGCGGCTTCGTCCCCGCTGGCCAGCGCGACGCGCGCGACCGGGCACTTCTCCCGGAACTCGGCCCACTCGGCAGGCGGCTCCAGCGCGGTGGCGGCCTCGAACGGAAAACGCGGCAGCGGGTCGGTGTGGCTTGGCGTCATCACGGGCCTCTCGTTGGTGAATGTCCCCTGTTCCGAGCATGGCGACGATCCTCGATTAAGTCAAGCAGTTGACTTAATCGTCCGGCGCAGAAAGTCCTGAATGACTCATTCAGGACGTCGGAGGTCCTGAATGAGTCATTCAAGACATGACGGCGACAGGGACTACTCGCGCTCGACCTGCCGCAAACCGCCTGAAGGCGTCCACCACTCGACGACCAGGAGCGTCGCCGCCTCGTTCAGGTGGGTGTGCACGACCTCGGCGACGTCGGCCTCGAACCGCTCGCCGTCCTCGGTGCGCACCCGCCCGGAGATCTTCGCCTCGCCCGGCCACTGCGCCTCGGCGCCGTCCACCGGGTCGACCGTCGCGCTGTGCAGCGCGAACCGTGGGTCCCGCCGCAGGTCCGCACCCTTGCGCGCGTTCGGCATCGACCCGAAGGTCAGCTCACCGTTCTCGAAGACCGTTTCGATCCCCGAGATCCGCGGCGAGCCGTCCGCCCGCAGGGTCGCGATCGTCTTGTGCTTGTGCGCGTCGAACAACGCCCGCACGCGCTCCGCGAACTCCGGTTCCGCCGCTTCGAACTCCCGCCACGCCGTCATCCACCCATGGTCCCGCACCGGAGGCCCGCGACGAGGATCCCGGCCAGCCGGCGCGCGTCGTACCCGGGATCGGCGTCCGCACCGATGCAGAGGTTGCCGACCCCGCGCATGAGTTCCAGCGGACGCACCTCGGCCTGGATCTCACCGGCCGCGACCGCCGCGTCGAGCAGTTCGGCGCACACCGGCACCAGGCGGTCGAGGAAGTACGCGTGCAACGACTCGAAGCCGGCGTTGTCGGACTGGAGCACCCCGGCGAGCCCGTGCTTGGTCACCAGGAAGTCGACGAACAGGTCGATCCACTGCGCCAGCGCGGCGTACGGCGATCCGGCCGAAGCCAGCAGCGCCGGCCCCGCTTCCGTGCAGGCGTCCACCTGGTGCCGGAAGACGGCGATGATCAGGTCCGCCCGGGTCGGGAAGTGCCGGTAGATGGTACCCATCCCGACGCCGGCCTTCGCCGCGATGTCCCGCACCGGCGCGTCCACGCCGGAGGCGACGAAGACCGCGGCCGCCGCGTCGAGCAACGTCTTCTCGTTGCGCCGGGCGTCCGCCCGCTTGGGCTTGTGTTCGGCCACCGATCCTCCCGGGGTTGCTAAACGGAACACTGCTCCGTATCGTTAGCGGAGCAACGTTCCGTTTGCCCATCCTGCCACGGAGGCACTCCCCATGCAGTACCGCACCTTGGGCCGCACCGGCGTCCAGGTCAGCACCCTCGCGCTCGGCGCGATGAACTTCGGCGCCATCGGGAACACCACCCAGGACGAGGCCACCGCCATCGTCGACGCCGCCCTCGAAGCCGGGATCGACCTGATCGACACCGCCGACATGTACGGCCAGGGCGAGTCGGAGGTCATGGTCGGCAAGGCGATCGCCGGCCGCCGCGACGACCTCGTGCTGGCCACGAAGGCGACCATGCCGATGGGCGAAGAGCGCAACCACCGCGGCAACTCGCGCCGCTGGCTGGTCACCGCGCTCGACGACAGCCTGCGCCGCCTCGGCGTCGACCACGTCGACCTCTACCAGATCCACCGCTGGGACCCCGCCACGAGCGACGAGGAAGCGCTTTCCGCGCTGACCGACCTGCAGCGTGCGGGCAAGATCCGCTACTTCGGCTCCTCGACGTTCCCCGCGTACCGCATCGTCCAGGCGCAGTGGGCGGCCCGCGAGCACCACCTGGGCCGGTACGTCACCGAGCAGCCGAGCTACTCGATCCTGCAGCGCGGCATCGAAGCCCACGTGCTGCCGGTGACCGAGGAGTACGGCATGGGCGTGCTGGCCTGGAGTCCGCTGGCGTCGGGCTGGCTGTCGGGTGCGGTCCGCGCGGGCCGGGACATCGCCACCAGCCGCGCGAAGGTCGTCCCGGAGCGTTTCGACCTCGACGTCCCCGCCAACCAGGCCCGCCTCGACGCCGTCGAGCAACTGGCGAAGCTCGCCGAGCAGGCCGGGCTGACCCTGATCCAGCTCGCGCTCGGCTTCGTCACCGGGCACCCCGGCGTGACGAGCGCGCTCATCGGCCCGCGGACCCTCGACCACCTGCGCTCGCAGCTCGAGGCCGCCGGCACCGTGCTGCCCGCCGACGTCCTCGACGAGATCGACACCATCGTCGCGCCCGGCACCGACCTGGCCCCGGGCGAGAAGTTCGACACCCCGCCGGCGCTGCTCGACCCGTCGCTGCGGCGGCGCCGATGAGCTTCGGCATCATGACCGCACCGATGCAGGTGGGGTACGACGAAATCCTGCGTGTCTGGCGGGAAGCCGACACCGTGCCGGAGATCGAGCACGCGTGGCTGTTCGACCACCTGATGCCGATCGCGGGCGACCCGGACGGCCCGATCTTCGAGGGCTGGACGCTGCTTTCGGCGCTGGCGGCGCAGACGTCGAGGATGCGCGTCGGCCTTCTGGTCACCAGCAACCGCTTCCGGCCACCGGCCGTGCTGGCGAAGATCGCCACGACGGTCGACATCGTTTCGGGCGGCCGGCTCGACTTCGGCATCGGCGCGGGCTCCCGGCCCAGCCACCCGCTCGCGCGGCGCGAGTACGACGCGCACGGCCTGCCGTACCACGGCCAGGCCGACGCGGTCGCCGCACTGGCGGAGGCCTGCACGGTCATCCGTCGCTTGTGGACAGCCGAGGCGCCGTTCGACTTCGAGGGTACGCACGTCCGGCTGACCGGAGCGTTCGGGAATCCGCGGCCGGTGCAGCGCCCGCATCCGCCGATCATGATCGGCGGCCGGGCGAGCGCGACGCTGCGCGTGGTGGCCGAGCACGCGAACGTGTGGAACATCCCGGGCGGCGGCGACATCGATGACCTGGCCGGCCGGAGCCGGTTGCTCGACAAGTACTGCACGGAGATCGGCCGCGACCCGGCCGAGATCACCCGGTCGATCTTCCTGCCGGTCGACTACGAGCGGCCAGGGGTGACGCGGGGCAAGATCGCGGAAGCGGCGGACGCGGGGTTCGGGCACTTCGTGCTCGGGTTGGCGAACCCGTATCCCGACGGCGTGGCGCAGTGGGTGGCGGAGGAGCTGATCCGGCGCGCCTGAACCCGGCGGGGTGTCGCGAATGACTCATTCGGGACGTCCGAGGTCCCGAATGAGTCATTCGCGACGTTCGAAGCCGCTGCCGCACCCGGCTGACAGCTTGCGGTCCTCCCTCTCGCGGATCGCGTCCCGGACCGCCGCGTGCCGCCGGATGCCCGCCGGCGTCAGCCGCGCCACCCGCGCACGGCGGTCGGCCGGATCCGGCTCGCGAACCACCAGACCCTCCGCTTCGAGCGCGTCGAGCAGGGCGATCAACCGGGTCTTGTCGTAGCGGATCTGCTGGGCCGGCACCAGCTGGCTGGGCGCCATGACTCCTCCGGCACCGGGGCGAGCCGTGCGCGAGCGCGTCGAACGTCTTGAATGACTCATTCAAGACGTGCCACGTCTTGAATGAGTCATTCAAGACACGTCAGCCCGCCGCGCAGAGAACGCCGTTGAGGGTGAACGCCGTCGGCAGGATGTTCGGGCCGCTGTAGTCAGCCGTGAACCCGACATCCACTCCCGCCGCGGGCGGGGCCGCCGACGAAACCGTCACCGTCGAGCCGTTCTGGGCCCAGGTGCCGTTCCAGCCGCCGGTGAGCCGCTGCCGCGCGGTCGGCCAGCTGAACGTCAGGGTCCAGTTCCCCACCACGCCGGTGCCGGTGACGTGGATGCCGCCGACGAAACCGCTCGCCCAGTCGGTGACGTCGGTCATCCGGACCGTGCAGCTGCTCGCCGCCGGCGCGCCGGTGGTCAACGTCAGCGGCGGGGAGGCCGCGGACACGTTCCCGGCCGTGTCGCGCGCCAGCACGTTGACCGTGTACCGGCTGCCGGGCACCAGGTTCCCGACGTCGAGCGACGTGCCGGTCGTTTCGCCCCACTGCTCGCTCGTGGTGCCCAGCTGCCGGTAGACCTCGTACTTCGCGATCGGGTGGGCGCCGGGCGCGGCCGCGGGCCAGCTGATCGTCGCCGTCCGGTCGGTCGCCGTCCCGGCCGGCTGCCCGGGCGCCCCGGGTCCGGCCGATGCGGCGGTCGCGGGGTGCAGCACCACCGTGGTGAGCGAATACGGCGGCAGGGTCTGGGAAGTGCTCGTTCCGGCCGCCGCAGCCGAAATGGCCGTGGCGCCGTTGGTGAAGGTGGACACCTGGGGCGCGGCCGCGGCCGGCGCGTAGCCCGCGTAGTCCAGCGTCACCGCCCTGGCCTGGTCGGGGTCCTTGTTGAGCAGCAGCACGGCGAGGTCGCCGTTCGGCCGCCGGACGGCGTGCGCGCCGACGAGCGGGTCGTCCGCGCCGGCCCGGACGAACTGGTCACCGGGATGCGCGAAGGTGCTCAGCAGCTTCAGGCCGTAGTAGGGCGCGAAGGGCGTGTTGAGCGGGGGTTCGCAGACGCCGCCCTCCAGGCAGGTGGCGCTGGAGAGCAGGCCGGAGTCGCCGTAGTCCGGATAACCGGCCACAGTGGACAGTTTCGTCCCGCCGTTGTGCGTGTCCCACCAGTCGACGGTGAACACGCCGTTCGCCAGCAGCGAGCTGTAGGTGTCGGCGGCGAACAGGGCGCCGGGCTGGGTGTCCATGCCGACCGGCGTGTTGGTTTCGGTCATCGAGATGCCGATGCGGCCGGAGTTCGCGCCCGCGTACCGGGTGATCTGCTCGCGCGCCAGGTAGATCATGTCGGTGATCTGCTCCGGCTTGGCGAGGGCTTCCGCCGCCGTCGAGCCGCTGGGGTACCAGTGCAGGATGACGAAGTCGATGTGCGGGCCCGCGATCGACAGCACGGTCTGGTTCCAGGTCGCCGTGTCACCGGCGCCGACGATGCCGTCCGGCCAGTTCGCCGGGGTGGTCAGCACGGCACCGATCTTGACCGACGGATCGGCGGCCTTCATCGCGTCGGCGTAGGCCACCACGCCGTTGGCGTAGCCGGTCGGGCTCTTGTCCTCGTGGTTGTCGGCTTCCCAGTTGGCCCCGTAGTGCCCGTTCCCGTACAGCTCGTTGCCGATTTCCCAGTACTTGACGCCGTAACCCTTGGTCACGTTGGCGTAGCGCACCCAGTCCGCGGCTTCCTCCGGCGTACCGGTGCCGTAGTTGGCGATGATGATCGGCTGGGCGCCCGCTCGGCGGACCCCGCCCATGAAGGTGTCGAAATCGGTGTTCGGCGCCACGTACCCGCCCGGCGCGGTGTTGTCCTTCCAGTGGTAGATGTCGCCGTAGGAACCACCGGGGTAGCGCATCGTGCGGACGCCGGCGGCGCCGAACAGGTCGGCCACCTGGTCGGTCCCCAGCTGGCTGTCCCAGACCGCGTGGTTGATACCGATCCCGGTGTCCGGCATGGTCGCCAGCCCGGCTCGGGCGTTGACGGTGACCGTCGCCGTGGGCGTGGTCGCCGCCCCGGCGGTACCGGCTGCCGGCACCGCCGCGGCGAGCACGGCGATCACCGGCCACGCTGCCCAGCGCAGACGTCGAGCTGTCATGGAAGTCCATCCTCACTCGTCGGGCACGAACGGATGACTGGGAGCGCTCTCAGCGAGAGAACCACCGCGGCGGTCCGAAGTCAACGGAAGTCGCGCGAGGGCCCGGTCCACACCGGAAGATCGAGGTTTTCGACGCGCCGGCGAAGACGTGTCAGGCTTCGAGCCGAAAGAGGACGAACCGGCTCCGCCCAGCAGCCTCGGACAGTTCTTCGGGCGTGGGTTCGCGATCGCCGGGCAGGCCGAGCATCTTCGCCTCGCGCGGTGACTTGCGCTCGGCGAACTCGGCGAGCAGTTCGGTGATTGCGGCGCGGTCCTCGATCACGGTCGGCACCGCCTCGCACTCCCGCCCGCGGATGCGCAGGTGGACGGTGGGGGCGGTGCGCAGGCTGGGGATCCAGGTGCTCTGCGCGAACGTGGCCGCCAGGACCATGCCGGGCTCCCAGTCGAAGTAGCCGACGGGGATGGTGATGCGGCGGCCGGACTTGCGGCCGGTGTAGGTCAGCAGCATCAGGAATCTGCTGAGGACCCCGTGCAGACGCGAGGCGAGCAGGGGCCGGACGACCCGATTGGCCGCTCGGACCAGCGCGACCGGGGGCCGCTTGCGGCCGGTGGTGTCAGCTTGGCTCATGAGGGGCTCCCGAGGGGTGTCAGTCGCTGATCACGGGGCTGCGGTGGACCCACTCGCTGCCGTGCGCCGCTTGGTGCAGGAAGGCGGCGACGTCCGCTCGGCTGATGTACGGGACGCCCTTCATCGGCAGGCGGTCGCCCGCGCGGAACGTGCCCTTGGCGGGGTCGTTGTTCAGCCCGGTCGGGTAGACCACGGTCCAGTCCAGCCCGCTGGAGCGGATGCGCTCGTCCGCGATCTTCTTGTCCGCGTAGAGCGACCGCAATGCCGTGCGGTAGATCAGCTTCTGCGGAATGCTCGACCAGGCCAAGGTGTGGCCGACGCCGAACGACGACAGCCAGACCAGGCGGGCGACGTGCGCTTCCTCGGCCGCACCGATCACGGCCGCCGCGGAGCGGGTGGCGAAACCGTCGGGGCGCAGCGAGTTTCCCCGGCCGAGGGCGGAGATGATGGCGTCCTGCCCGGCTGCGGCGACTGAGACATCGCGCTGCGAAGTGGCATCTCCGGTGATCCGGGTGACCCGGTCCGCCAGGTCATCCAGGGCCGCCGGATCACGCACGAAGGCCGTGACCGAGTCGCCGGATCGCAGAGCCACGTCGACGACGTGGCGGCCGGTGGGGCCGGTTGCTCCCAGGACGAGCAGTTTCATGATCGGAATCCTCCGTGTTCGGCGAGGCAAGGCGCGGGGTCAGGCATGTTCACCATCGTGTCACACACTGACAGATGTCGCAAACTGACAAAAGCCTGAGAGTGACGTGATGTGCGTACACTGCCCCCATGGAAACGCCCGGCCTGCGTGAACGGAAGAAGCGGCAGACCCGGGAAGCGCTGATCGATGCGGCCCAGGCGTTGTTCAACGTCCACGGCTTCGAAGCCACGACCGTCGATCAGATCGCCGAAGCGGTCGACGTCTCGTCGCGAACGTTCTTCCGGTACTTCACCTCGAAGGAGGACGTCGCACTGTCACTCGCGGACGAGCAGATCACGTCGATCCTCGCGGTGTTCACCGCGCAACCGGATGACATGCCGGTGCTGACCGCGCTGCGGACGGCCGCGGTCGAAGTCATGCGCGCAGCCGAGACCGACACGCGTTTTCACGAACTGCAAAACGTGATCTCGCTCAGCCCGGCACTGATGGCCGCACGCATCGAGCGCGGCATCGCCCGGTTCGACGAGGGGGCCCGGCTGATCGGCACCCGGATGGGGGTCGACCCGGCCGCGGATCCCCGGCCGCACCTGCTCGCCTCGGTGGCCCTTTGCGCTGTACAGACAGCGGTCGACGCATGGCGGACAGCCGGCCACGACGCGCCGGAATCCGAACTGACCGGGCGGGCGTTCGACCTGTTGTCCGCCGGCCTCGACTACCCGGCTGCCGTCGAACGGAACGATCCGGCCGGCTGACCGAACCTCCGAACTGTTCAGCCTTCGCTGTTGCGTCAGCCACGACTGTACTATTCGAGCCATGCTGACCTGTGAGACGCGGGAGTCGGCGCTCGCCCGCCTGGGCCGCGCGCTGGCCGACCCGACCCGCTGCCGCATCCTGGTCGCCCTGCTGGACGGCGTGAGCTACCCCGGCCGACTGGCCACCCAGCTCGGGCTGACCCGCTCGAACGTGTCCAACCACCTCTCCTGCCTGCGCGGCTGCGGTCTGGTGGTGGCCACCTACGAGGGTCGCCAGGTCCGCTACGCGCTGGCGGATGCGCATCTGGCCCGCGCGCTGAGCGAACTGGTGCAGGTCGTGCTCGCGGTGGACACCGGCCAGCCGTGTGTCGACGACGGCGCGACGCCGGCCACCGGATCGCGCCCGGCGCGGCCAAGGGCGGCGGAGGTGGTGCGCCGATGACCGAAGAGACCACCCGGTCGACGACGGATCGGGACGGCTGCGCCGACGGATGCTGCACCCCGGCCGCCGCGAGCCCGACCGTCGACGCGCACCGGCGGGCGGTGTTGTCGCGGCGGGTGCGGCTGCTGGTGACCGCGACGATCGCCTACAACGTCATCGAGGCGATCATCGCGATCTCCGCCGGCTCGGTCGCCTCGTCGACCGCGTTGATCGGGTTCGGGCTCGACTCGGTCATCGAGGTCGCCTCGGCCGCGGCGGTGGCCTGGCAGTTCTCCGGCAAGGACCCGGAAGCCCGCGAGCGGACGGCACTGAAGGTCATTGCGGTGTCGTTCTTCGCGCTCGCGCTCTACGTCACGGTCGAGTCGGTGCGCTCACTGCTGGGCACGGAGTCCGCCGGGCACTCCACGGCCGGCATCGTCCTGGCGGCGGTGTCGCTGCTGGTGATGCCGTTCCTGTCCCACGCACAGCGGCGCGCCGGACGGGAACTCGGCTCGGCGAGCGCGGTCGCCGACTCCAAGCAGACCCTGCTGTGCACGTACCTGTCCGGCGTCCTGCTGGCCGGCTTGCTGCTCAAGAGCTTGTTCGGCTGGTACTGGGCGGACCCGATCGTCGCTCTGGTCATCGCCGCGGTCGCGGTCAAGGAAGGCCGCGAGGCCTGGCGCGGCGAGCACTGCTGCTGACCGGCCAGGACTCACGGAACAACGGATTTCAGGCGCGGGGCCGGCGAGCGTCGACTCGCTGGGCCAATGCCTCGTTCATGGCGCGGAACTGGGGCAGCGTGTCGTCGTGCAACTGTCCCCGGAAGAACGGCACCAGGACACCCGAGAAGCGTTCGGCCTGAACGAGCCTGACCCGGCCGGGCTGCACGGGTTCGATCAGGAAGGAGTGCTCGCCGTCGAACACGGCGCCCGGACCGAGCTCGCCCAGCCAGCGCAGCTCACGGCCGGGCGTCACGGTCAGCACGGTGGGCGTGAACGTGGTTTCCCCGGTGGCGTCGCGCATGGTGTTGGTCAGGGTGGCGCCGGCCTCGACGATGCCGCTCGAGGAGACGATGAAGGGGTTCCATTCGTCGTACGCTGCCACGTCGGCCAGCACCGACCACACCTCGTCCGGCGTCGCGTCGATCTCGATCGACGCGCTGAGGGTGTACGGAACGGTGTTGCTCCAGACGGCATATCCGGCGAGGGTGGCCAGCACCAGGGTCGCCGCCACGAGCAGGCGTCTGCGCCTCGGCTTCTTCTCGCGGCCCTGCGGTCGGGCCGGGTGCTCGGTGAGGGTCATGGTTGCTCCTTTGTGGACATGGCGCCGTCGAGTGCGGCACCGACGAGACGTTCGAGGTAGCTGTCGTCGACCGGCGTGCCGGTGATGAGCACGCGGTAGTAGAGGGCGCCGGCCAGCTGGTCGAGCAGCAGCACCGGGTCGGTGCCGGCCCGCAGTTCGCCGCGCTCGGTGGCCCGTTCGACGAGTTCGACGGCGAGCCTGATCCGACGCTGGTACACGCCTCGCATGGCCTGCCCGACGTCAGCGTGCCGGGCCGCGGCCGCCACGAATTCCGCGACGATGCCGGCGGACGGATCGGTGTCGTGCGCCGGACGCCCGGCCCGGCGCACGCCGTCCAGTGCGGCGGCGATCTGCTTGAGGTAGGTGCTCAGGTCGGCGCGCACGTCACCGGTGTCGGTGACCGGCACGTCGCGGTCGAGCATGTCGGCGTACACGGCGATGGCGAGGTGATCCTTGGTCGGCCAGCGCCGGTAGAGCGTGGTTTTGGCCACCCCGGCGCGCTGGGCCACCTCGTCGATGGCCAGTCCGGCGTAGCCGGCGGTGAGCAGCGCGTGCCGGGCTGCCTGGAGGATGCGACGGTCCGCGTCGCTGTCGCGGGGTCGGCCGCGGGAGGTGTCCATCGTTTCCCCTACTTACGATACTGGAGTTTCGTAAGTAGGTTAGCCGGTCGTCGCGCCTTTACGCAACACGAGTTTCGAAAGTCCGCCTCGCCGGTGTTCAGGGGTTGTAGTCCACGAGGACTTGGACCTGGTCGAAGCGGCGCTCGGCCAGGTCCCCGCGTCGGATCATCCAGAAGATGTCGGCGCCCGGCGCCCGGTAGATGCAGCACTGGGCCAGCAGGACCCAGTCCGCCATTCCGGACGGCACCGCGTCGGGGTCGTGCGGAAGCCCGAGTTCTTCCGATGCCAGGAACGAGGCTTGGCCCGCGGCCTCGCGGACCGGGTCGAAGTCGTGGCTCCTTCCGTATCCCCCCAGCATCAAGGTCGGGTATTCCCACAGGTCTTGCCACATCTCGGCCAGTGCCTCGCTGTGGGGATGTCCGGGCATCGGCGCGAGGTGCACGGGAGGCGGGACCGGGACCAGTCCGTCGCTGGGGAGGCAAACCGCCAGGGACAGGTGGATGTCACCCCGGGGATATTCCCGGAGGATCTCAAGAGTTTCCTCGTGCGCCTCGTCGCCGATCCAACTCGCCGGACGGCGCTCTTCGACCGCGATGCCTGCCGGAACGTACGCAGCGCTGCCGCCGCCCTCGTGATCCGGATACCCGAAGAGCAGCAGCTTGCCGTCGGGTGGCACGGGGAGGTCCGTCGCTTCCTTCGGCACGGCCGCGCAGTCGATGGTGGCGATCAGCGGGTACCCGGGTTCGGACGCGTCGGCGGGAAGCATGATCGGTCCACCGAATCGGCCGACGACCGGACCGTCGCCGTCCGCCGTCAGGGACGCGAACGGGCGGACGAGTTCCAGCCACTTCTCCACGTCCGCGGCCGGGATCTCCCTGCCGAGGGCCAAGGCCCGGAATTCGTCGAGAATCTGGGTGTTCCGAAAGTTCATAGCGAGCAGCCTATCGTCCAACACTACCGCGTAATGCTTGGTGGACAACGAATCCTGATTCTTGAGCAGCAGCTGGCCGGACCGCGATCTCCGACGCGCAGGGCGTGCCGGGGATCGCGGCCGGGCGTTGGTGACAGCGGCGCCGCGGTCAGCGACCCAGGTGGGCCTGCAGCAGGTTGGGGTCCTCGGCCGTGAGGTAGGCGGCGCTCGGCACGTAGACGGTGCGACCGCGCACTGCGATCGCCGTCGGCCCTTGGAGTCCGTCGGCAGCCGTCAGCACCACGGTGTGCGTACCGTCGGGCTTGACGAGCGCCACCTGGTTGGTGGTGTCCAAGGCAGCGATGATCTCGTTGCCGCCACCGGTGAAGGCGAAGTCGTCGATTCCGGTCAGGCCGGTGGCGGTGACCTGTGCGGAACCGGCGTTTCCGTTTGCGTGCAGGGGAATGCGCACGATGGTGCCCCGGTCGAGGTTGGTCACCCACGCGGCTCCGTCGCGGAGCTTGATCCCGTTCGCGCCGAGGAACCCGGCCGGTGCGAGCTCCTCGGCGGACGACCAGACCGTCGCGGTCCCGCCCTTGGCAGGCACTCGCCAGACGACCCCGGTGGAATCGGCGACGTAGAGACTGCGGGTGCGCTGGTCGAGTGCGAGGCCGTTCGGCAGGCTGGTCGCGGGCAGCGGCGCGATGCGCTGGGGTGTGCCGCCGGGACGCAGGCGCCAGACGCCGGTGAGGTCGGCGGTCCCGGTGGCGTAGAGGAAGTACAGGGTGCCGTCGGTGGCGCGGTCGATGCCGACCGTCAGCGGGAACCCCAGCGCGGGGGTGTCGACTCCGCCGTCCGCGGGGGCGGGCAGGGTGGCCAGGATCCGGATCGCACCGCTGGGCGAGATTTCGGCGATCTGCCGTGCTTTGGCGAAAGCCACATAGGCAGTGCCGTTCGGAGCCAGCACGATGCTTTCGGGCGTTTGTCCCTTGGCCAGGTCGAAGTGCTGGACGAGGCGAGCCGAGCACAGGGGAAAAGTTGCTGCCGACGCGGGAGCGGCGCCGAGCGCGAACAGGGAACTCGTGGCCAGAACCGCGGCGATGATTCCGTGCTTGACAGGTTTTGCGGACATGTTTTCCTCACTTTTTCCGGGCGTGCGGCAGTGCCGCGCCTTTCCGGGGATGACCGTGGTGAACCGGATCGGATGGTGCCGACCAGCTCATGGATCCGAGTATGCCCGGGCGCTGAGCGCGTTACCTGTCCCAGCCAGGGATACGCAACGCCGGGAATGGCACACACCCCGGACGAAGGATTTCATGAGCGTCGCCGACGACCGGCAACACCGCCACAGTGCTTGGCCGGGTTCCGATTCAGGACGCGGGAACCAGATAGAGCTGCGCTGTGCCGGCCAGGGGTGCGGAGATGGTCCAGGTCGCCAGGTAGTTCGATGGCGGGGTGCCGTTGATCCGCCGCAAGGCGAGGTCGAGTGTGCGTGGCCGGATGGTGTCGTCGAAGAATGCGAAGTTGACTCTGAGCAGGCCGCGGGTCAAGCGTCCGGTACGCGCTTCGAGTTCGGCGATCGCTTGGGGCATCAGTCCGCGGTCGGAGAACACGTCGATGATCGCGCAGCCGCAGGTGTAGGCCAGCACGCCGATCTCGTCGGCACTGGCCACGGTCTTGCCGCCGGCGAGCCGGGCGACATCGCGCCCGATCCGGGCGTACTGTTCGCTGGAGGTGTAGTTCGAGGTCAACGGAGCGAAGTCACGGGGCAGCCCCGAGTGGGCGTATCCGGCGACGCCGGCCATGACCAAAGCCACCACGACGAGCAGGCTCAGTCCCCGTTCGGCCCGGCCTGCGAACCCGGCGGTGGCGGCGCAGACGAACACCGTCGCAGCGACGATGCCAGGTCCGTAGTACCAGTGGTACGGCGGCACCCCCGACTGAACGTACGCCAGGCTGTACACCGCTCCCGCCGCGGCGAGCACGGCGAACGGGACCAGCCGGCGACCGGCCGGGTTTCGCCGCATCACCAGGATCAGCCAGTACAGCCCGGGGCCGTTGCCGAACTCCCACCGACCCCAGGCCCGCCGCGCGCCCTGCAAGGTCTTGATGACCACCGTGTCCGGCACCGCCGCACCCAACACCACCCAGCTGAACACGAACCACGGCGCCGCGACCAGCACAGCGGCACGCACGATGCGCCGGACATCGACCCAGGACCGCCGCCGGGCCACGAAAATCACCACCGCGAAGATCAGGAGATCGACCCGGATCAGCGCCAGCATCCCCGCGACCAGACCGAACGCGAACGGACGCCGCTCCACCGAGAAAGTGAGCAACCAGGCGAGTCCCGACGCGCCCAGCTCGACCTCCATCCCGATCGAGGACACCAGCAGCGGGTTCACCGTCAGCGCGGTGATCGTGAGAGCCGGGAACCAGCCCGGCAAGCCGGTGGCCGCACCGAGCCGGCGAAGGGCGAGCACCAGTAGCACCTGGCACACCACGTACAACATGCCCGCGGCGAATACCGCGTCCCGCACCACGAACGTCAACGCCGCCAGGCAGAGCACGTTCAGCGGAGAGGTCGCGGTGTTGGTGGTGCCCTCGGCCAGCACGGTCGCCTTCCGGTCGTAGGGCCAACTCACCGCCCGGAACGGCCAATTCACGCACCGGAACGGCCAACTCGCCGGCGATGTGGGTGAGTTGGCCGTTCCCGCGGGTGAGTTGGCCGTTCCGGTTGGCGAGTTGGCCGCCGGGGGCCCGGTCGGCGCAGACGCCCGCCGCGCCGTAGGACCGTCGGCTCTAACCCGAATTACCACTCACGACGGCCGCGGCAGACCTCTTGGCACTCCGGCCGGTGGCCGGTCGCCCAGCCATGGTCGAATGCTCTTCCGGTCAGGCGGCGCGCTGGATCGGTGCCAGGCGCCGTTCGAACCAGAGATGGGCGAGCACCACCAAGGCGAGGCAGACCACCAGCGTCCGGCCGGCGACACCGGTGGCGAGCAGGCCGAGCAGGAGCGGGACGACGATGCCGGTGATGATCCGCGAGACCGTCCTCTGCAGATCGGAGCTGTGGCTGGCCACCCCGGTGACCACGCCGAGGGTGAAGTAGGCCGCGACGGCGCCGCACAGCAACCAGCGTCCCGGCCCGGGCAGCGGATCGGACCCGTGCTTCATCACCGCCGAAAGCGACACCGCCACCGTGGCGACGACACCGGTGACCAGGCAATGCAGGCCCAGGGCCGCGCGAGCGGGAATACGACCGGCCCGCAGGTGCGGCAAGCCCGCGTACCCGAACACGACCGACAAGCCGAACATGCCGGCCAGCAACACGAACGACGCGAGCCCGGTGCCCAGCACGCCGACGTCGTAGTGCGCTTCGGCGGCGGCGCCGATGATCTGCACCACCGATTCGCCGAGCACGATGATCACGAAGAGCCCGAGCCGCTCGGAGAAGTGCACCGGATCGACCGACACCCCGTGAAGCACGGGGAGAGCCCCCGCGGGGCGCCCACTACGCCCCGGCCGGTGCCGGGTACCGGCTCGCGCGGTGAATCTCGTTTGGGCCTGCTGGAGGAGCTTGTCGCCGGAAACGGCCAGAATCAGCAGCAGGTCCAGGCCGATTCCCGCCGCCCAGAGCACGAGCGTCCAGGGCCCGTGCACCCAGATCGACACGATCCAGGGCAGCAGCCCCGCCGAGTACTGCACCACCGGGAAGTCCAGCAGCACTTCGCCCCGGCGCCAGGACCAGGACCCGTAGAGGCGGGTCGCGACGTAGGCGATCGCGAAGACGACCGATGGGTGGCTGTCGCCGTCGTGGCCGAGCACGGCATGTGCCACGCCCGGTACGGACGCGGCCATCACCCCGAGGCCGAACATGCCGGCCAGCAGCCGTATCACGCGGGTCTTCCCGGCCGCGACGTTGCCATACAGCATGAAGGTCGTCCACGACAGCCAGAACGCCAGGAACAGCAACGTGTAGAGCCCGAGCGCCGCGGCGTCCGGTCCGGAGCCGAGTACGTGCGCCAGGGCTGCCACGCCGGCCACGGCCACCAGGTCGAAGAACAGCTCCGCCCAGCTCGCGTGCCGCTCGGTTCGTGCGGCTTCGGGTTCCTCGGCGATGTTCGGGAGGTTCACGGACCTGGCAACTCCTCTTGAAGGATCACGGATCGGGATGAGCCGTCCAGGGACCGCAGACCGTGGTCGATGAAGTCGATCATCCAGGTGAAGCTGGTCTCGACACCGACGTCGATCTGGAATCCGCTCGCCACCTCCAGCGTCGCGAACCCGTGCAGCATGGTCCGCACCATCCGCAGGACGTGGATCTCCTGACCGGGCTCGATCCCGTACCCGCGCACCATGGCGGCCCAGGAGGCGAGCACCCGGTCGAGCGCCGCGACGAGCGGGTCGTCGGGCCCGGTCGGGCGGGCCGCGTTGCCCGCCGCGTACCGGCCGGGGTGGTGCTTCACGTAGGCGCGCATCGCCTGCGCGCCGGCGGTGAATGCGTCAGTACCGGCCCGCCCCTGGATCGCGTCGCGGATGGTGTCGGCGAGTTCGTTCGCGGCCTGGACCGCGATGCGGTGGACGAGATCGGCCTGGCCGGCGACGTGCTTGTAGAGCGAAGGCGTCTTGACACCGAGCCGCTCGGCCAGCTGGCCCATGCTGAGCTGGGCGAACCCGATCTCGTCGGCCAGCTCGGCACCGGCCGCGGTGACCGTGGCCGGGGTGAGCCCGGCTCTAGGCACGAGTCAACGTCCGGTCGAGGAACGGCCGGGCCAGCGCGACGACCTGATCGGGCGTCTGGACGTGCGGGTAGTGCCCGGCACCGTCGATGACTTCCAGTTCGCCGAGGCCTTGCGGCAGGTCGGCGATGATCTTCTCGCCCTCGGCGCGGGGGTCGGCCCAGTCGGGGTCGGCGCTGCCCTCGATGATCAGGACCGGGCACGTGACGTGGGGCAGCTGCGCACCCGCGTCGGCCGGGCTGGTCTTGCACATGGCCTGCAGGACCTTCATCCGGCCCGGCTCGCGCAGTTTCGCCTCGATGCGGGCCAGCTCGCCGTCCCAGTCGGCGGGCTTGACCGGCAGCGCCACATCGAGGTACTTCAGCCAGTTCTCGACTCTTCCGCGCATGATGACCTGGGCCATCTGGGTGTAGCCGGCCCGGAAGCGCTTGGCCCGCACCAGTCCGCCGAGGTCGAAGGGCTGCGCGCGGGTGAACGGCGCCAGTTCGATGATGCCGGCGATCAGGTCGGGCGCGGTGGCGGCCGCGATGGTGGCGGCGCCGCCGCTGATCGACTGGCCGATGAGCACGGCCGGGCCGCCGAGGTGCCGCACGAGGGCGACCAGGTCACCGGCGATGTCGGTGCGGCTATACCCGTCCCAGCCGAGGCTGGAGTCACCACAACCGCGGATGTCGACGTTGGCGACCCGGTACCCCTGCGCGGCCAGGGCCGGAGCGAGGAAGCGGTAGGAGTGACGGCTGTCGCCGAGGCCGTGCGCGAGAACCACGAGGGGCCCCTCTCCCGTCACCTCGTAGGCGAGGGAGTTGCCGGCGATGTCCAGGTTCTCGGTCATGATGGTCTCCGTGACGTTGGCTAATGGCGATTGCCATAAAGCTAGCGACGTTAGCCGTGGCGGTCAACACCTTCCCCTGCCCCCTGGGCAGTGGCGATTGACCGCCTGCCAGAACACCGGCGTACCCGACGGCGACTGAACGCGTGAATCAGACGAATGAAGGGTGCGTCCGCTACGTGCGGGGCGCGTGGGCGATGGAGTCCACCGCGATGGTGAGCAGCAACCGGGTTTCGGGTTTGCCGCTGAAGTGGGGGTGGGGTGTGCCGAGGTACTTGTGGGAGAGCTCCTCGATGTTCTCGGCCGCGCCGTCGGTGGTGGAGTCGATGACGTGCCCGCGGAGCGCGTAGTAGCGGGAAACGTCGTCGGGGTCGGTCACGCTGAGGGCCACCCGGGGGTCGCGGGCGATGTTCTTGGCCTTGCGGTAGCCCACCACGGTGTTGATCAGGATGTGGTGGCCGTCGGTATCGACCCAGGTCTGGGTCAGCTGGGGTGATCCGTCGGGCATCACGGTGGAGATGAAGCACGGGCTGGGCCGGCGGAGCAGGGCGATCAGGTCGTCGGGCAGCAGGACGGTGGGGGTGCCGGGCACGAGAGGTCTCCTGGAGATGAGGGCGGTGGGACTCAGCGCAGGGTGGCGAAGGTCGCGCGGATGCTGTCGATGAGTGCCTCGGGGTTCTCGAGCGCGGCGAAGTGGCCGCCGGGGCCCTCGGCGAAATGGACGAGGTCGGTGTAGCGGCGCTCGATCCAGCGCCGGGTCTTGCGGACATGTTCGCCGGCGAGCTGGATGAACCCGGTCGGCACGGCGATCGGCGAGGCGGCCGTGACCGGCGCGGGTGCGCCGCCGTTGAGCATGTCCCAGTAGATCCGCGCGGACGACGCGCCGGCGTTGGGCAGCCAATACATCATGATCGCGTCGAGCAGTTCGTCGTAGGTGAACGACGCCGGTGCGTCACCGGGGGTGGCGCAGGTGTCCTGGAACATCGCGTAGATCCAGGCGGCGAGACCGACGGGTGAGTCGGCGAGGGAATAGCCGATGGTCTGCGGGCGGGTGCCCTGTTCCTTCGCGTAGCCCGAGAGCTTGTCCCAGAACTGGCCGGCACTCGCGAGCATGGCCTGCTCCTCGGGGGTTGCGTCGGCGATCTCGTCGGGATCGGGGCCGAACATGCCCATGCTGAGGTGAATACCGGCCAGCTGCGGGATGCCCTTTGCGGCGATGGTGTTGGTCACCGCGGTGCCCAGGTCACCGCCGTGCGCGCCCCAGCGGTCGTAGCCGAGCCGGTCCATCAGGGCGATCCAGGCGTCGGCGATCCGGGGGAAGCCCCAGCCGGTGGTGTCGGGTTGGGCGGAGAACCCGAAGCCCGGCAAGGACGGGATCACCAGGTGGAACGCCTGCCGGGGGTCGCCACGGTGAGCGGCGGGGTCGGTGAGCGGTCCGACCGTCTTGGCGAAGTCGAGCACGGAGCTGGGCCAGCCGTGGGTCATCAGCAGGGGCAGCGCGTCGGCCTCGGGTGAACGCACGTGCAGGAAGTGGATGTCCAGGCCGTCGATGGTGGTGCGGTAGGAGCCCATGCCGTTGAGCAGGGCCTCGGCGCGGCGCCAGTCGTAGGTCTCGGCCCAGTAACTGGTCAGGGCCCGGATCGCCCCGGTGGTGGGGCCCTGACTGGTGTCGGTGACGGTCTCGATGCCCGGCCACCGGGTGAGGGCGAGCCGGGTGCGCAGGTCGTCGAGGTCGACCTGCGGGACGTGGATCGGGAAGTGCTCGATGTCGGCGGTGAGGGTGCTGTGCATGACGATTCTCTTTCAGATGCCGGCGTAGGGATCAGTGCGTGGGGCCGAGGAGCGGGAGGAGGACCTCGTCGACGAGGTCCTCCTGCGCGGCCTCGTCGAGCGGCACGCCGCGCAGCAGGGTGAGCAGGAGGACCCTGGCGATGGCCACGTCCAACGCCAGGACGACCCGCTCGGTCGCGGCAGCCTCGCCGCGGGCACGCGCGCGGGCGGAGATCCGCTCGGCATCGACGCGGCCGCGTCGGCCGATCTGGTCGGCGATGAGCTCGCGCAGGGCCGGGTCGGAGCGGATGCCCTCGACCAGCCCCAGTAGCGCCGGCCCGTCCGCACCGGTCACGGCCCGGGTGATGCCGGCCACGGCGTCGAGGAGATCGCCACGCACCGTTCCGGTGTCCGGCGGCGCCGCGCCGGCGCCTTCGGCCGACCGCCGCAACGCCTCGGCGACCAGCTCGGCCTTGCCCGCCCAGCGCCGGTACATCGTGGCCTTCGACGACTTGGCGCGGGCCGCGATCGCATCCACGGTCACGCGCTCGTAGCCGATCTCGGTGACCAGCTCCGCCGCCGCCGCCAGAATGGCATCCTCCCGCCCGGCTCCTCGAGATGACGGTGCAGGCCGCTCGGTATCCATGGATCCCTCCCGTTGATGTGAACGAAACGGTACTGTACACATGCGGGAGATGACGTGTGACCTCGACCACCGGCCGGCCACCGGTCGTCCGCGCGTACTGCTCGCGGGCCTGCCGGCAACGTGCTTACCGCCGGCTGAGGCGTTCCCACGGGCGGGTGCCGGTGAGCGCGGGCCGCAGCTCGGGCGGGATCGCCTCGGCCGGGTAGAGAGCGCCGTGGTGCACGTTTGGGGTCAGCGGAAATCGCGGGACGGCAGCGCGAGACCGCGGACGTCGAGCGGAACGATCCGGTCGGCCACCACCGTCGCGGTGCCCTGACCGACCTGGACGATGCCGCGGACGACGACAGCCGGACTCCGCAGCGCCGACCGCTGGCGGTGCCAGAGGCCGGGCGAGACGACGACGTTGGCCATGCCGGTCTCGTCTTCGAGGTTGAGGAAGGTGATCCCGCCGGCGGTCGCGGGCCGCTGCCGGTGGGTGACCGCGCCGCCGACCCACACCCGCGTCCCGTCCTCGGCCCGCGCGAGGGCGGCGACGGTGATCGCGCCGCGCCGGTCGAGGTGTTCGCGCAGGTACTCCACCGGGTGGCTGTCCGGGGAGACGCCCGTGGCCCACAGATCCGCCACCGTCACCTCCAGCCGCGTCATGCCGGGCAGCGCGGGCGCGTCGAGGCCCGGGGCGAGGCCGGGCAGGTGCCCGGGCCGGGTCGCCGCGGCCGCGCCGGCGGCCCACAGGTCCTGCCGCCGGTCGTCGCCGAACCCGCTGAACGCGCCGGCCGTGGCCAGGGCTTCGGCCGCGTTCTTCTTCAGCCGCACCCGGCGGGTCAGGTCGCCGATGCTCGCGTACGGGCCGTGGGCCTCGCGCTCGGCGACGATCTCCTCGGCGATGTCGGCGCCGAGGTGGCGGACCGCGGCGAGACCGAGCCGGAGCACGACGCCGCCGGTGCTCCCGGCGTCCGGTTCGAGGGTGGCGCCGGCCAGGCTGGCGTTGATGTCGGGTTCGCGGACGTGCACACCGTGGCGGCGGGCGTCGGCGACCAGGGATTGCGGGCTGTAGAAGCCCATCGGCTGGGCGCGCAGCAGCCCGGCGCAGAACGCCGCCGGGTAGTAGCGCTTGAACCACGCGGACGCGTACACGAGCAGCGCGAAGGACATCGAGTGCGCTTCGGGGAAGCCGTAGCCGGAGAAGGCGTGGATCTGCTCGAAGATCCGGGTGGTGAGCTCGCGGTCGAGGCCGTTGGCTTCGCACCCCCGGAAGAACCGCGCCATCAACGCCTTCATCTTCGCGGTGGATCGCTTGGCCCCCATCGCCCGCCGCAGCTGATCGGCCTCGGCGCCGGTGAACGAAGCGACGTCGACCGCCATCTGCATCACCTGCTCCTGGAACAGCGGCACGCCCAGGGTGCGGTCCAGGGACGCGGCCAGCAGCGGGTGCGCGTGTTCCCATTCCTCGTCACCGCGGCGACGGCGGATGTAGGGGTGCACCGAGCCGCCCTGGATCGGGCCGGGGCGGATCAGCGCGACTTCGACGACGAGGTCGTAGAACTTCCGCGGCCGCAACCGCGGCAGCGTCGCCAGCTGGGCGCGTGATTCGACTTGGAACACGCCGACGGCGTCGGCTTCGCAGAGCATGTCGTAGACCGCCGGGTCGGCCAGGTCGAGTTTTCCGATGTCCACTCCTGCTCCGTGGTGCTCGGCGACGAGGTCGATCATGTGGTGCAGCGCGGAAAGCATGCCGAGGCCGAGCAGGTCGAACTTGACCAGCCCGACGGCGGCGCAGTCGTCCTTGTCCCACTGCAGGATGCTGCGGTCCTTCATGGTCGCCCACTCGACCGGGACCACTTCGGACACCGGCTGCTTGGAGATCACCATGCCGCCGGAGTGGATGCCGAGGTGGCGCGGGAAGTCCTCGATCCGCGCGGCCAGGTCGAGGACGTCGTCCGGGATCGCCCCGGCGGCCTGCCGCCTGGTGGCCGCGACCCCGCCCCAGCGATCGACGAGCTTGCCGTAGGCGTCCTGCTGCCCGGGGCTGTGGCCGAGCGCCTTCGCGGCGTCGCGGATCGCCGACGGCGCCCGGTAGGTGATGACGTTGGCGACCTGCGCGGCGTGGAACCGGCCGTGTTTCTCGTAGACGTACTGGATGGCCTCCTCGCGGCGGCCGGACTCGATGTCGACGTCGATGTCGGGCGGCCCGTCCCGCTCCGGCGCGAGGAACCGCTCGAACAGCAGGTTCCACTTCACCGGGTCGGCGTGGCAGATCTCCAGCGCGTAGCAGACCGCGGAGTTCGCGGCCGAACCGCGGCCCTGGCAGAGGATGTCCGCGTCCCGGCAGAACCGGACGATGTCCCAGACGACGAGGAAGTAGCCGGCGAAGCCGAGCTTTTCGATGACGGCGAGTTCGTGGTCGAGCTGGGCGTAGGCCTTCGGGTGCTCCTCCCGCGGCCCGTAGCGCTTCGCCGCGCCCTGCCGGGTCAGCTCGATCAGGAATGACATCTCGTCGTGCCCGGCCGGGACGGGGAACGGCGGCAGGTCCGGCGCGACGAGGGTGAGGTCGAACGCCACTTCGACGCCCAGGACGGCGGCCCGGCCGACGGCACCGGGGTAGCGGCGCTCGAAGCGGCGCCGCTGTTCCATCCCGGACCGCAGGAACGCCTGTCCCGACGGCGGCCGCCACCCTTCGAGGTCCTCGGCCGACCGCCGGGCCCGGACGGCGGCGACCGCTTCGGCCACGACGGCGTCTTCGGGGCGGGCGTAGTGCACGTTGCCGGACACGACCGTGGGCAGCCGGAGTTCCTTGGCCAGTGCGGCGAGGAGGTCGTTGGCGGCGTCGTCCCGCGGCTGCCGGTGATCGATCAGCTCCACGGCGACGTGCGACCGCCCGAACCGGTCCACCAGCCGCGCCAGCTCGGCGCGCGCGGCGGCCGGGCCCCGGTGCGCGAGCGCCTGGCGGACGGCACCCTTGCGGCAGCCGGTGAGGACGACGACGTGCCCGGCCAGTTCGCCGGCCAGCTCGTCGAAGTCGTAGACCGGCCGCCCCTTCTCCCCGCCGGCGAGCTGGGCGCGGGAAATGACGCGGCACAGCCGGTGGTAGCCGGTCTGCTGCCGGGCGATCACCAGCAGGTGCGACCCGGCCGGATCGGGCACACCGGCCTGCGGCGCGGGCAGCCCGAGCGAAAGTTCGGCCCCGAACCCGACCCGCACCCCGAGCTCCCGGGCGGCGTCGTTGAACCGCACGGCGCCGTACATGCCGTCGTGGTCGGTCAGGACGAGCGCGTCGAGCTCGAGCCGCGCGGCCTCCTCGACGAGCGTCTCGGGATGCGAGGCACCGTCGAGGAAGCTGAAGTTGGAGTGGACGTGCAGCTCGGCGTAGGGCGCCCGGATCCGGTCCCCGCCGTCGTCCCGGCCACGCCGGTTCCGCAGGTCTTCGGGCGCCCCGCCATAGCCTTCGCGCTTGCGCGACCACGCCGGGGCGTCGTTGCCGTCCCCGGGCACGGGAGCGCGCCCGGAGGCGATCCGCTCCACTTCGGACCACGGCACGCGCGGATTGTTGAACGCCAAAGCCGGCTCCCACCGATTTCGCTGTGGGGAAGCCAGCGACCACTGTTCGAACACACGGGCGAATTCTGTGGTCCGATCCTGCGCCGGGCGCGCGGCCGGTGTCAACTGTGGACGGACCGGAGTCGCGCCGGTCACAACAGGATCCGAGGGTGGCCCTGCCGCAGCTCCTCGTCACCCGTTCGACTGCCTCCAAAAAATCTATGCCGCCCGGAGTAGACATTCGGCAACCGGCGTGTGTAGTGTTCTTCTCGTACCAAGAGAGACAACGTCAAGCAAGCGCGGGAGAGGACGTAACTACCCGCGAGGTGAGACAAGGCGGTCAGGCAGCACGGAGCCGATCAAGGGAACAAGGTTTCGGCTGGTGACCGGGAGCAGTACTCCAGGACCGGGTCGTGAAGAAGGTCCGACCGAGCAGTACCGGTCCGGAGCGGAAGTGCAGGGCGCGGGCGGAGCAGGTGCACCCGCGGAGATCAGCAGTACCGGTAGTTGTTTGTGCAAGTGCAGTTGCAGGACATGTCAGGTGGCCGGGGCCGATCAGTGAACGGGGCTCCGGGCAGTGACCAGCGGCGTCAGCGTGCTGGGACCGATCAGTGGAAGGGTTCCGGCAGTGACGGCTGCAGCAGGAAGCGAAGTAGCAGTACCGGCAAGTGAAGTGGCAGTACCGAGTAAGTGGAAAACACAGGAAAGAAGGGAACGGGAACATCATTGGATCGCCCGCAGCGGCCAGGTAGTGCCGCGCGGGTGCCGCAGTCCCATCGAGTTCGGAGGTGGTGCTCGGTCACGAGTAAGCGATCCCCGCACGATCCGGCTTCACGCTGGATGCGGGTGCAGGAAGCCGGCGGTCGCGCCGGTTGACAATGGTGAAGATCCCTACCCTTGAGGACCCCGGGTGCCGCAGTGGCACCCGGGGTCCTCTGTGACGTGGAGGTGGAATTGATCCCTGACCAACAAGGCCCGGCCACGCCGAGCGCGGCCGACAAGTTCGACGACGAGCAGTACCCCGCCTACACGATGGGCCGGGCCGCCGACATGCTCGGCACCACCCAAGGTTTTCTGCGCAGCCTCGACGAGGCCGGCCTGATCACCCCGCAGCGCTCCGCCGGCGGGCACCGCCGCTACTCCCGCCACCAGCTGCGTCTGGCCGCCCGGGTGCGGGAACTGGTCGATCAGGGCACCGCCATCGATGCCGCCTGCCGCATCATCACTCTCGAAGACCAGCTCCACGAAGCCCGGCGCCGCACCACCGAACTCCCCGCCGGCGACTGAATCCCGGCTCGGCACGCGGCCCGGCGCCGCGTGCCGATGTGGAGCCTTGGCCCACCTCTTCGCGCCATGGCCAGGACACCCGGCCACGGGCGCCCTGCTGCTTTGCCACCGCCCGATGACCCGCACTTCACCGTGCGCGCCCACAACGGCTCGGACAAGCTCGACTTCGCCCGGCCGGGTGATCGCGCGTACCTGCTCACTGAGCCAGTCTCGGCTATCTCGTCCCTACGTCGGCCACCGCGCCGCGCTCGACCTTGATCACCTGGGTCAGCCGCACCAGCTGCCGCCGCCGGTGGAGGTCGGAGCCGATCACCTCGATGGTCGTCCACCTGACGACGACGACCAAACCGGGCACCCCGGTCGACGCGGGCCGGTTCGCCACCGCGCCGGCGGGCGGCGCGGTCGTCACCGCCGCGCCGCTCAGCAGCAGCGCGGCGGCGAGCACGGCCGCGGCTCTGCGGCGGGCCTCCCCCATCCCTCGTCGCCCGCCGATGTCAGGGCCGGCCGCGGGTCCGCCGGCGATCGTCGGAGGCCCGGGCGCCCGACCTCACCCGGCGGCCCACCTTCGTGCTGCTCCCCATCGTGGTTCTCCCCTCTCGCCGACACGTGCCCGGTCGGCGACGGGAGCCTGGCAGCGTTCACTGCACCCACACTGCAGTCTTACGGAACGTGGCCGGTCGGAGGTACTCTCGGTCAGGGGAGGGGCGTTTGCATGCGTGATGTTCGGTTCGGTGTGCTCGGTCCGATCGCGGCCTGGGACGGTGCGGCCCCGGTCGAAGTGGGGTCCGGCAAGTGTCTCCGGGTGCTCGGGGTGCTGCTGCTGCACGCGAACCAGCAGGTGGACCGCGAACGGATCATCGAGGGCGCCTGGGGCGGGAAGCCGCCGAGGAGCGCGGTCAACCTCGTCCAGAAGTACGTCGGCGACGTGCGCCGCTCGCTGGAGCTCGACGACAGCTCGTTGCAGACGGTAGGCACCGGCTACCTGCTGCGGGTCGACCCCGCCCGGCTCGACAGCGCCCAGTTCGCGTCCCGGCTCGCCCGGGCGCGCGAAACCCGCGGCGACGGCGACTTGACCGCCGCCCGGCAGCATCTCGCCGAGGCGATGACGCTGTGGCGCGGGCCCGCCTTCAGCGGCATCGACACCCCCGCGGCCGCCACCGAACGCGCCCGGCTCGACGAGTACCGCCTCGGCGCGCTGGAGGACCTCGCCGAACTCGATCTGCTGCGCGGGGAGCACGCGCCGGCCATCCCCGAGCTGTCCCGGCTCACCGACGAACACCCGTACCGCGAACGCGCGCGGGAGCTGCTGATGATCGCGCTCTACCGCAGCGGCCGCCAGGGCGACGCGCTCGCCGTGTTCCACGGCATCCAGCGCATGCTGGCCGAAGAACTCGGCGCCAACCCCGGGCCCGGCCTGCAGCGCGTGCACGCCCAGATCCTGCGCGCCGATCCCGCGCTCGACCTGGTCACCGCGCCCCGGGAGCAGCGGCCGATCGTCCAGCTGCCCGCGGACATCCCGGACTTCACCGGCCGGGCCGGGCCGCTGGGCGAGCTGCTGGACCTGCTGGCCGAACGCCGGGTGGTGGTCGTCGCCGGCGCGCCCGGGACCGGGAAGTCGGCGCTCGCCGTGCGCGCGCTCCACGACGCCCGCGACGCGTTCCCCGACGGCCAGCTCTACCTCGACCTCGCCGGCACCTCCGCCGTGCCGCGCGACCCGGCGATGATGCTGGCCGAACTGCTGCGCGCGCTCGGCGTCACGGACGCGGTCATGCCGCCCGGCCTGCACGAACGAGCCGCCCTCTACCGGTCGCGGCTGGCCGATCGCCGCATGCTGGTGCTGCTCGACGACGCCGCCGGCGCCCAGCAGGTGCGGCCGCTGCTGCCGCCGTCCGGCGGCTGCGCGGTGGTGATCACGAGCCGGCACCGGCTGGCGGACCTGGCCGGCGCCGAGCACGTCGAGCTGGACGTGCTGTCCGCCGAGGACGCCCGTGACCTCCTTGCCCGCATCGCCGGGGCGGAGCGCGTCGAGCGGGAACCGGAGGCGGCCGACGCGATCGTCCGGCTGTGCGGCCGGCTCCCGCTGGCCATCCGGATCACCGGGGCGAAGCTCGCGGGCCGGCGGGCGTGGACCCTGCAGGTGCTGCGCGACCGCCTGGAGGACGAATCCCGGCGGCTGCGCGAGCTGCGGGTCGGCGACCTGGACGTGCGGGCCAACTTCGACCTGAGCCTGCGGCTGCTTCCCGAGGAAGCCGTCCGGGCGTTCCGGCTGCTGGGGCTGCTGGGCGCGGAAACGCTCCCCGCGTGGGTGATCGGCCCGCTCCTCGGCCGGCCGGTCCCGGACGACGTGCTGGACACCCTGGTCGACGCCTACCTCGTGCGCCTGGTGACGACCGACCGCGCCGGCCAGCCGCGGTACCGGCTGCACGACCTGTTGCGCGCGTACGCGTCGGAAGGCGCGCAGGAGTGCTACCCGGCCGAGGAGCGCCGGGCGGCGGTGGAGCGGGTCCTCTCCGCCTGGCTCGCCCTCGCCGAGCAGGCCCGTGACCTGTTCTACCCCAGCCTTTTCCGGCCGACGCCGGGCCGCTCGCCGCGCTGGGTCCCGGACCACACGGTCGTCGATCCCATCGCCTGGTTCGACGCCGAACGCGGGACGCTGCTGCGGGCGATGGAACTCGCGGCGGAATGGGGCCTGGACGAGCTGGCCTGGGAGCTGGCGATCGCCGCGGTGCCGTACTACGACCACTGCAGCCTCTACCAGGACTGGAACCGCAGCCACCAGATCGCGCTGGAAGCCGCCGTCGCGGCCGGCAACACCCACGGTGAGGCGGCGTTGCTGCAAGGGCTCGGCCAGGTGCACATCTACCTCGACGAAATGGCCGAGGCCCGCCACGACCTGCGCCGGTGCGTGAAGCTGTACCAGGCCATCGGCGATCGGCGCGGCGAAGGACTCGCGCTGGCGAGCCTGGGCACCGTGCACCGCGTCCGCGGCGAACTCGACGCGGCCCTGTCCGTCGACAAGGAGGCGCTGGCCCACCTGGTGGCCGCCGGGCACCGGCAGGCGGAAGCGCAGATCCGGACGGCCATCGGCATCATCGGCTTCGAGCAGGGCGCCGGCGACGCCGGCCCGTGGATCGAGGAGGGCCTGCGCATCGCCCGGCGCCTCGGCGACCGGCACCGGCAGGCGGTGATCCTCCGCACGCTCAGCCGTTACCACCTGGGGATCGGCGACACCCCGGCCGCGCTGCGCGACCTCACCGAAGCCCTGACGATCTTCACCGAAATCAGCGACGCGCGCTGCGGCGCCTATACCGACCAGCGGCTCGGCGTGATCTACGCGGAGCTGAGCGACCGGTCCCGGGCGGAGTCGGCCCTCCAGCGCGCGGCGCACGTGTTCCGCGCCAACGGCGACCGCAGCAACGAGGCGGCGTGCTGGCAGCAGCTCGGCGAGCTCGAAAGCGCACTCGGCGACCCGGCCGCGGCCCGGCACCACCTGGGCTTGGCGATCGAGCTGTGGCGGGCCGTCGGCCTGCCCGAGCGCGCCGACGACGTGCAGGCGACGCTGGACGGGTTGCGGAGGTCTTGAATGACTCATTCAGGACCTCCGAGGTCCTGAATGAGTCATTCAAGACGCTGGGATCGGGGCGCTAGTCGTAACAGCCCTCGACCGTCCACTGTGGATCATCGCCGACGGTGGCTCTGAGCAGCAGCGCGATGTCGCCGTCCGCCACGGTGTCGCCTTCCAGCACGACCTGGATCCGGGCCAGGGGCCGCTCGCCGCGGCGGCCGGGCAGGGCCGGGTGCACCACCCACGGGCCGGCCGAGCCGATGACCCGGCGGGGCGGTCCCCCGTCGACGGCGACCGTCGACGGCGGGTAGCCGAGTTCGCCGCGCGCGGTGCAGCGGACGACGTCGCCGACCGCGTCGAGCACCTCGGCCGGCACCGGCCGCGGCGGCACGACCGTCGGTGACGGCGCGGGCAGCCGTCCCGGCCACGGCCGGTCCGCGGCGAGCGGGCGGCGCGGCTCGCCCCACGGGATGAGCCGGACGCGCTCGGCCGGGCCGCGGCCGCCGTCCAGCAGCGGGGTGACGACCGCGTCGGGGCCCAGCAGGCCCTGGATGCGGACCAGGGCGCGGCCGGCGCGTTCGGCGGCGTCGGCGTCCCGGCCCACCGAGCCGAGCTGCAGCTGCAGCGCCTGGCCGCCGACGACCTCCTCGGGGTCGAGGCGCAGCCGGACGATGCCGGCGGTGGGCCGGTCCCGCGTGGTGAGCCAGCCTTCGCACTGCCACCGCACGCGGTCGGCGGCCGACCGGGCGGTGAGCGGCTCGGCGCAGCGCCAGACGCGCACGCGTTCTTCGCCGGCTTCGGTGACGGCGACGATGGCCAGGCGCGTGCAGGCGAGGCCGTGGTTGGCGAGCCCGGCGAAGAAGCGTTCGCCGAGGGTCTTCGCGACGAAGGCGGCTTCGTCGATTCTTTGCAGCGGGTCTTCGAAGGTTTCGGTGACGGCGAGGTCCGGCGGCAGGGCGCGCCGCAGCGGCGGACGTTCGGAGAGGCCGCGCGCGAGCCGGTGGGCGACGATGGCGTCCTTCGGGAAGCGGCCGGCGAGGTCGCGTTCGGTCAGCGCGGCGAACGCGCCGAGGGTGCGCAGCCCGAGCCGGGTGAGCAGGTCGACGAGCTCCCCGCGGTCGTCGCCGGGCTGGTTCAGCTCGGCGATGGACAGCGGGGCGAGGAATTCGGCTGCCCGGCCCCGCGGGACGAGAGCCGACCGACGGGCGGCGAGGGTGGCGGCGAACAGGCCATCGGCGATCCCGACCTGGCATTCGACCCCGGCCCGCGCGGCGACTTCGTCGATGAGCAGCTCGGCGAGGGCGGCCTCCCCGCCGAAGTAGCCGGCGGCCCCGTCGACGGGCACGGCCACCAGCCCGGGCCGGACGACTTCGACCCCGACGGCCTGCGTTTCGACGGCGGCGGCCACGGGTTCGAACAGCCGGGCATCGCGATCGGGATCGTGCTGGTGCACCACGAGTCCCGGACACCGCGATTGGGCATCCCGGCGCCGCATCCCCCGCCCGACGCCGTGGTGCCGCGCGGAAGCGGAGCAGGCCACGACGCGGTTGGCGGAGAAGACGGCGGCGGGCGAGGTGGGCGGGCTCCCGGCAGCGGCCCCGGCGGCAACGACCGGCCAGTCCGGGCACCACAGCACGAGCAACCGTGGCGCATCGGTCATCCGGCAGCCGGCGCCTGCCGCCGGGGCGAAATCGGGAGTTCCCCGGGAAGGTTGCGCGCCGGGGTGCGCACGGCGCGCAACCTCCACCACCACGCCACGCAGCTCACCCCGCCACCTCGACCAGCCGCCGCCCCGGCAAGCCACCACCGCCCCCGCTCCCGGCGACCGCTCCTTCCGGGCCCGGCAACGACAACCCCACCGACAACGGCCGTGCCGCCGCGCCGCGACCCCGGCTCGTCGCCAACACGTCGCGGGCGCGCAGGTGACCGTGCCCGTCCTGGGTGAGGCCGTGCCAGCGGCGGCCCGACACGCTCAGCTCCACGTCCGCTCCCGGCCACGGTCCCGCCGTCAGCAGGACCGTCCCCCGGTTGCGGACCCGGCCCGCCAGCCGGCGTGCCGTCTGCGGCTGCACCGACGACGCCCGGCCGAGGACCACCAGGTCGAACCCGTCCACCAGCGCCGACAACACCGCCACCAGCTCCGCGCCCGGGTCCGGCACCAGCGCGAGGCGCTCCAGGTCGACGCCGAGTTCCGCCGCCGCCGCCAGGCCCAGCTCCGGCACGCCCGTCACCGCCGCCCAGGAACCGTCGCGGGTTGGCGCCGCCAAAAGCGCCAGTACCAGCGAGGTCGCTCCGCGCACCGAGACCGTGCTGCCGCGCCGCAGCCCGCCGCCGGGAAGGAGGTGGGCCAGCTCGGGCAGCACCGTCAGCAGCTCTCCGGGGCTCGCGTCCGAACTCGGCTCACGCAGCTGCGCGGCCGTGCGGACCCCCGGGATGGCCGTGAGCCCGGCCAGCGCCTCCGGCACCGCCACCACCGCTCACCTCCAGCACCACGTACTCGTACCGGAGACACCCGCGGAACCCCGCCGGCGAACCCAGGACAATCATCGAACACTTGTTCGCATACTGCGAGACCGGCGGCCCGCTGTCAAGCCGGGCACGACATCCGGGGGAGGACGCCGCTGACGTACCGCACGTCGCCCGTGCGCAGGTCGTCGTCCGCCAGGGGTGCGAGACCGTGGGTGGCGAGCAGCTCGCGGACGGTGCTCCCCCGCACCACCCAGCCGCGGGCGGTCAGGTAGGGCGCCGCTTCGTTGCGTTCACCGTAATAGCGCAGCCTTGCCATGTCCGTGTCGAAGCTCTGCTCGCGCCAGCGTCCGGAGATCCGGTCCAGACCCGCCTTCGTCCGCTCGTCGTCACCCGGTCGCGGGCTGGGCCGGCTTTCCGTCGCCAGCCGGCTGCCCGGCGCGCTGAGTCTGGTGACGGTGTCCAGCAGGCGGTCCTGCGCCTCGGGCGGCAGGTAACCGAGCAGGCCTTCGGCGCTCCACGCGGCCGGCTGCCCCGGGTCGAAGCCGGCGCCGGACAGCGCGGCGGGCCAGTCCTCGCGCAGGTCGGCCGCCACCACCCGCCGCTCGGCGGTGGGCTCGGCACCCAGCCCGGCCAGGGTGCGGGTCTTGAACTCGAGGACCTCCGGCCGGTCGACCTCGTACACGAGGGTCCCGGCGGGCCACGGCAGCCGGTACGCGCGCGAATCCAGCCCCGCACCCAGGATCACGACCTGCGGGAGGGCCGACTCGCGGAAGAATCCGTCGTAGAACCTGGTCCGCACCTTGGCCACGTCGATCCACACCTGCTCGACGAGGTCGCCGGGGGCCGCTTCGCCGCTCGCCAGCCGGGTGAGCAGGTCGACGCCGACCGCCCGGACGAGCGGTTCGGCGAACCGGTCGTCGATGCGCGCGGGATCCGAGCGGGTCGCCATCGCCCGCGCCGCCGCGGCCATCGTGGCGGTCGCGCCGACGCTCGACGCCAGATCCCAGGTGTCGCCGTCATGCCGGGAAGCCATCTCCGGGATTCTGCCGCATCCGCTGTGACGCGCATCGCGGTCACACCGGGGTCCGCTGCCTCGTCCAGGGGGTGAAGGGATAAAAGAGGACGAGATGCGCCGGATCCTGATCGTCGGTGGTGGTTACGCCGGGTTCTACGCCGCCTGGAAGCTCGAGAAGAACCTGCGGCACCACGAGGCCGAGGTCACCCTCGTCGACCCGGTCATCGCCCGGCACACCGACTTCCCGGTCGACGAGCGCGGCTTCGTCGTCGTACGACCGGATCTGCGGGTCGGCACCGAAGCCGAGCCCGTGGCCGACGCCTGGGCCGCCGGGGACGACGCCGCGGTGCCCGACCTCGCCTCGCCGGTTCCGGGCGCGCGCACCGTGCCCAACGCCCAGCACGCCTACCGGCAGGGGAAACTCCTGGCCCGCAACATCATCGCGACGCTGCGCGGCCGGGCGCCGAAGCCGTACGTGCACCACAGCCTCGGTGCGATCGCGACGCTCGGCCTGGGCCGCGGGATCTTCCAGTACCAGCGCCTGGTCCTCAAAGGACTCCCGGCGTGGCTGATGCACCGCGGCTACCACGTGCTCGCCGTGCCCACCTGGGAACGCAAGGTCCGGGTGCTCGCGGTGTGGCTGACGCAGGCGCTGTTCGGCCGCGACATCCTCAGCCTGGCGTCGATGCAGCACCCGCGGGTCGCCTTCGTGGCGACCCCGAACGACCGAGGGGCACTTTCACGTGAAAGTGCCCCTCGGTCGTTGGGACCCGGGCTCAGCCCGCGAAGGGGCTGGCGTCGATCGTGCAGGTCTTTCCCGCCGCGGGGAAGGTCCCCGAGATCAGGTAGTCCCGCTTGACCTGCTCGGTGCACGTGCTCGGCACGTACATCGAGGAGTGGCCGTAGCCCTCGGTCACGAACACCCGGGCCCGCGCCAACTCCGCGGCGCCGTCGCGGGCGCCGGGCAGCGGGGTGGACGGGTCGTAGCGGTTGTTCAGCACGAGGATCTCCGCCGACGTCGGGCGGTTCCACGGGCCCGTGTAGCGGTCGGTGTCCTTCGCCTTCCAGAACGCGCAGCTCATCATGTCCAGCACCGCGATCCGCCCGAAGTACGGCACGCGCTGGTCTTCCGACTCGGCGTAGCGGCTGTAGACCGCCGGGTCGGTGGGCACGTCGCTGTCGGAGCACTGGATGGCGTTGAACGACTCGGTCCGGTTCGAGGTGTACTGCTCACCCTTGACCGCGGCCGACCGCAGGGCCGGCGTGGCCGGAGCGTCGTACAGGCGCTGCAGCAGCGTGGCGATGTCCGCCCAGCCCCGCGAGTCGGACAGGTCGGCCGCCGCGTTGATGATGCCCGAGTAGGTCCACGTCTCGCCGTCGCTGACGATCGGGGCCTGCTTGGCACGCGCCGTCAGCGCCGCCCACTTCGCCTTCGGGTCACCCGAAGAGAACGCGCACTTCGGGCCCGCTTCCGTGCACAGCCGCAGGAACTGC
Organism: Amycolatopsis sp. lyj-109; assembly: GCF_046548995.1. Taxonomy (NCBI): domain Bacteria; kingdom Bacillati; phylum Actinomycetota; class Actinomycetes; order Pseudonocardiales; family Pseudonocardiaceae; genus Amycolatopsis; species Amycolatopsis sp. lyj-109. The sequence continues at coordinate 557,943 of NZ_JAJPWR010000001.1, read as the reverse complement.
TCGAAGGTCTGCGCGATGCCGGTCGCGACGTCCTGGCGGGTGTCCAGCGGGACGCTCTTGCCGTTGCCGTTCTGGCCGGTCGAGTTGCCGGCGAAGTCCATGGTGCCGTCGAACACCATGGCCCGGATCCGGTTCGGGAACAGGTTCGCGTAGGTCGCCCCGAGCTGCGTCCCGTAGGAAATGCCGTGGTAGTTCAGCTTCGGGTCGCCGACCGCGCGGCGCAGCAGCTCCAGGTCACGGGCGGTGTTGGCGGTGGAGACGTGCTCCAGGATCGGGCCCGCCTTCGCCGAGCAGCGGTCGGCGAGTTCCTTCGACTTGGCGTAGAAGGCCGCGTTGCCGCTCGGGTCGCCCGGCATCTCCGGGAACGACCCGAAGAAGTCCTGCTGCTCGGCCAGGGTGTCGAAGCACCGGACGGCCGTGCTGTTGGCGATCCCGCGCGGGTCCCACGACACCAGGTCGAACCGGGCGCGCAGCTCGTCGGAGAACAGCCACGGCCACTTGCCGCGCTCCCGCAGCCGCTGCAGGCCGGACGCGCCGGGGCCGCCGAAGTTGACGAACAGGGAACCGATCCGGTGCTGGGGATCGGTGGCGGGCAGCTTGATGAGCGCGAGGTCGATCTTCGCGCCGGCCGGCCGGTCGTAGTCCAGCGGCACCGATGCCTTGGCGCACTGGAACCCGTCCGCGCAGTCCGTCCAGCTCAGCTGCGGCGTCGGCACCTTGTCGATGGAAGCCGGTGCCGCGGACGCGACCGCCGGTCCCGCCGCGACGGCCATCGAGACACCGAGCGCGACGACCACGCCGCGGACGATGCCTCCCCCAGAAAATCGACGCACGAAAAGTCCCTTCGGAGAGAAAACGATCACTTCGCCACCACAGACGGGTGAGGGGGCATCGAGGTTGGCTCGGCCGGCCGAAAAAGATCACGGTCCTCTCCGGCGGAGCCCACCACGACAGGCACTGGCGCTCACTGGTGCTACTTAGCTATAGTGCTAGGCAACTAGTTAAATGGAGTTGCCGATGATCGAGTTCAACCTGGACGCGAGGTCCGGCCTGTCGCCGTACCAGCAGCTGGTCCAGCAGGTGCGGCACGCGCTGCGCCTCGGCCTGCTGTCCGAGGGAGACCAGCTCCCGAAGGTCAAGGACGTGGTCGCGAGCCTCGCGATCAACCCGAACACCGTGCTGAAGGCCTACCGCGAGCTGGAGCACGACGGCCTGGTCTCGGCCCGGCCCGGCGTCGGCACGTTCGTGACCGCGACGCTCAACGGCGGCGCCTCGTTCGCCGCGCTCGGGCCGCTTCGGCAGGACCTGCGCCGCTGGCTGAGCAAGGCCCGCAAGGCCGGTCTCGACGAAGAGAGCATCGAGGCCCTGCTGATGTCCACGTTTCGCGACTCCGCCAGAGAGGAAATAGCGTGACCGTCCTGCGCGCCCAGGGACTGGGCAAGAAGTACAAGCGCAAGCAAGCGCTTGCCGGCTGCACGCTCGAGATCGAAGCCGGCCACGTCACCGGACTCGTCGGGCCCAACGGCGCCGGCAAGTCGACGCTGCTGAACATCGCGGCCGGCATGCTGGAGCCGACGACCGGCACGATCGAGGTGTGCGGCGGGGTGCCGGGCAGCGGCCCGGAGCAGCTGGCCAAGGTCGGCTACGTCGCCCAGAACACTCCGGTCTACAGTGGACTGTCCATCGAGGAGCACCTGCGGCTCGGCGCCCACCTCAACCCGCGCTGGGACGCCTCGCTGGCCGAAAAGCGGATCGAACGGCTCGGGCTGGACCCGAAGCAGCACGCCGGCAAGCTCTCCGGCGGCCAGCGCGCCCAGCTGGCGCTCACGATCGGCATCGCCAAGCGCCCCGAACTGCTGCTGCTCGACGAACCGGTCGCCGCGCTGGACCCGCTGGCGCGCCGGGAGTTCCTGCAGGACCTCATGGAAGCCGTCGCCGAGCACGGGTTGTCCGTCGTGATGTCCTCGCACCTGGTCAACGACCTGGAACGAGTCTGCGACCACCTCGTCGTGCTGGTGGACTCGCAGGTCCGGGTGATCGGCGAGGTGGAGACGCTGCTCGCCACGCACCACCGGCTTTCCGGGCCGCGCCGCGATGTCGAGACGCTGCCGGCGGACCAGCACGTCGTCTCGGCGAAGCACACCGACCGCCAGACCACCGTGCTCGTCCGCACCGAAGCCCCGATCCTCGATCCCGCGTGGACGGTCGGGCAGCTCGGCCTGGAGGACCTCGTCCTCGAGTACATGAGCAACCCCACCGCCGCCCGCCCCGCCCTGGAGGTCCTCCGATGACCTGGCTCGCCTGGCGCCAGTTCCGCGTCCCCGCGTTGTCCGTGTTCGCCGGCCTGATCGCGATCGCCGTGGTGCTCGCGATCACCGGACCCGATCTGGTGGGGCGCACGGACTTCTCCGACGAGGACACCCTTTTCGGCGGCACGATCCTGGCGCTGTACCTGCTGCCCGCGGCGATCGGCGTCTTCTGGGGCGTCCCGATGATCACGCGCGAACTGGAGAGTGGCACGCACAGCCTGGTGTGGAACCAGACCGTCACGCGCAAGCAGTGGCTCACGACCAAGCTCGGGTTCGGCCTGCTGGCCGCGATGGTGGCTGCCGGGCTGCTCGGCTGGGCGGTGTCGTGGTGGGCGAGCCCGATCGACGCACTCTCCGCGCTTCAGACCGATCGCGGGATGTTGTCCCGCATCTCGCCGGTGGTGTTCGGCGCCCGCGGCATCGTCCCGATCGGCTACGCCGCCTTCGCCCTCGCGCTCGGCGTCGCGGTCGGGATGCTGCTGAAGCGGACCGTGGCCGCCATGGCCGTCACGCTCGTCACGCTCGCCGCCGTGCTGCTCCTGGTGCCGACCTTCGTGCGACCGTACCTGCTGCCGCCGGAACAGATCACGGTCCCGATCGTCCCGCGCGACATCACGAACATCACCGGCAACGACAAGCAGGGGATCACCGAGATCGGCGTGCGGAAGCCGGCCGGCGCGTGGGAACTGGCGAACGAAACCGTGGACCCGGCCGGGAACGTGGCCGACCCGCTGCCGGAGTTCGTGCAGACCTGCGCCCCGAGGCCGGGCCCCGGGGCGGCCCCACCGGAACGCGGCACCATGGAACAGTGCATGGCCCAGCTGGGCACCAACGGCTACCAGCAGCGCGTGACCTACCAGCCCGGCTCCCGGTTCTGGCCGCTGCAGTGGCTCGAACTGGCGCTCTACCTCGTCATGACGGCCTTGCTCACCTGGTTCAGCTTCCGCCGCCTCCGCCACCTGTCCTGACGATTCCGACTGGGGGAATCATGCGCACTCTCGCGGTAGCCACCGCACTCACCCTCACATTGTCCGCGTCACCCGCCTCGGCGGCCACGACGCCCTACCTGCCCCGCCCGACCGGCCACTCGCCCGTCGGCGTCACCGCACTGTCCTTGAGGGACACTTCGCGACCTGATCCCTGGGTGCCCACGGTGCCCTACCGGGAGCTGATGGTCTCCGTCTTCTACCCGGCGACCTCGGCGAACGGGCCGAAGAAGCAGTACATGACCCCGCTCGAGTCGGAACGCAACCTCGAGCGGCAGAACATCCCCGGCCTCCCGCTGGACGTCCTCAGCACGGTCCGGACGAACGCCGTCGTCGACGCGAAGCCGGCCGGGCGGTGGCACGGCCTGCCGCTGGTCGTGCTGTCCCCGGGCTGGACGCAGCCCCGGGCGACGCTCACCGCGCTCGCCGAGGACCTCGCCAGCCGCGGGTACGCCGTGGCGGCGATCGACCACACCTACGAGAACCGCGCCACCACCTTCCCCGACGGCCACGTCACCGGCTGCGCCGCCTGTGAGGTCGACGACCAGCCCGGGTTCTGGGAGAAGTTCGCGCAGGTCCGGTCGAGGGACACGTCGTTCGTGCTCGACGAGCTGCTGCGCTCGAAGCTGGGCGCGCTGATCGACCCGCAGCGGATCGGCATGACCGGCCACTCCGCGGGCGGCGCGATCACCACCCAGGCGATGCTGGCCGACCCGCGCATCCGCGCCGGCGCCGACATCGACGGCAGCATCCACGTCCCGCTCCCGGCGTCCGGGCTGGCCAGGCCGTTCCTGTTCCTGGGCAGCATGGACGACTACACCCCGGGCGCCCCCGGTCCGTACGACGACTGGGAAACGGACTGGCCGCACCTCACCGGCTGGAAGCGCTGGCTCATGGTGTCCGGCACGGTCCACGCGTCGTTCACCGACCTCGGTGTGCTCGCCGACCAGCTGGGCGTCGACCTCGGCGACTCGATCGACCCGTACCGCGCGCTGTCCGTCACGCGGACCTACGTAAGCGCTTTCTTCGACCAGCACCTGCGTTGCCGGCCACAACCGCTGCTGGCCGCGCCCTCGCCCGCTTACCCGGAAGTGACCTTCATCGGATGAGAACCAAGAGCCTCATGGTCGTCACCGCGCTCACCCTCGCGTGGATGTCGCCGTCCGCGTCGGCGGACCCGGCGCTCTCCCTGGCGAAACCGACCGGCGACCGGCCGGTCGGCACGAGCGCCCTGTACCTCAAGGACACCTCACGGCCGGATCCGTGGGTGCCCTCGGTGCCCTACCGCGAACTGATGGTGTCCCTCTTCTACCCGGCGGCTTCGGCGAACGGGCCGAAGAAGCAGTTCATGTCCGAGGCGGAGGCGAAGGCCGTCTTCGACGAAGCCGGTATCAAGGGCATCCCGCCCTCGGTGATGACGACGGTCCGCACCGACGCCGTCGTCGACGCTCACCCGGCCGGGCGCAGCCTGCCGGCCGTCGTCCTGTCCCCCGGCTTCAAGCGGCCCCGCGCCGAGCTGACCTCGCTGTCCGAGGACCTGGCGAGCCACGGCTACCTGGTGGTCCTGGTCGACCACACCTACGAGAACGTGGCCACCACCTTCCCGGACGGCCGGGTCACCGGCTGCGCGGCCTGCGGCAACTACGACCTCGAGTTCTGGCAGAAGCTGGGGCGCGGCCGGGCGAAGGACGTCTCGTTCGTCCTGGACTCGCTGGCGCACTCGAAGTGGGCGTCGCTGCTCGACAGTTCCCGGATCGGCATGGCCGGGCACTCCGTCGGCGGTGCGAGCACGATCGGCACCATGGTGGCCGATCCGCGGATCAAGGCCGGGATCGACATGGACGGAACCACGGACGACCCGCTGCTCGCACCCGGGCTGGACCGGCCGTTCCTGTTCCTCGGCCGGCAGAACACGTACGCCCCGGGCACCGGGGACGAGTCCGCCACCTGGGAGCGGGACTGGGCGCAGCTGACGGGCTGGAAACGCTGGCTCACCGTCGCCGGCCTGCAGCACCCGTCGTTCACCGACATCGGCCTGGTCGGCGAGCAGCTCGGCATCGACTTCGGCGCGACCACCCCGGCCGTGCGCGGCCAGGCCATCACCGCGGCGTACGTCCGGGCGTTCTTCGACCAGCACCTGCGCGGCCGGCCGCAGCCGCTGCTGGACCAGCCGTCCGCGCGGTACCCGGAGGTCGCCTTCGCCCGGACGTCCACGCCGTACCTGCCCGCCCCCACCGGCGACCGGCCGGTGGGCAGCACGGCGGTGTACCTGAAGGACACTTCGCGCCCCGACCCGTGGGTGCCGTCGGTCCCCTACCGGGAGCTGATGGTTTCGCTCTTCTACCCGGCTGCTTCGGCGAAGGGCCCGAAGACGCAGTACCTGACGTCAGCGGAGTCCGCGGCGTTGCTGCAGGGCAGCGGCCTCGACGTACCCGCGGACCTGCTCACGACGATGGTGACCAACTCGGTGGCCGACGCCCGGCCCGCCGGGCGCGGGCTGCCACTGGTCGTGCTGTCCCCCGGCTACACCAAGCCCCGCGCCACGCTGAGCGCACTGGCCGAAGACCTGGCCAGCCACGGGTACGCGGTCGCGGTGGTCGGCCACACCTACGAGAACGCCGGCCAGAGCTTCCCGGACGGGCACTTCGCCGGGTGCGCGTCCTGCGAAGTCCCTCACGACACCGCGTTCTGGCAGAAGCTGGAGCGGGGCCGGGCCGCCGACGTCTCGTTCGTGCTGGACTCGCTGCTCCGTTCCCGGCCGGGCCTGATCGACCCGGAGCGGATCGGCATGGCCGGGCACTCCATGGGCGGTGCGAGCACCATCCCGGCGATGGTCGCGGACAGCCGGATCAAGGCCGGGATCGACATCGACGGGACGACCGAGCTCCCGCTCACCGCACCCGGCCTGGCGCGGCCGTTCCTGTTCGTCAACCACGAGCAGGTGCCGAAGTGCGCGCCGGGGAACGTGCCGTGGGAACGCGACTACGCGCAGATGACCGGGTGGAAGCGCTGGGTCGAGGTGGCGGGCACGCAGCACGCGTCGTTCACCGACGTCGGGCTGCTGGCCGAGGAGTTCGGCGTCGCCATCGGCCCGAACGCGGCGGCGCGGGCGCAGGAGATCACCCGCGCGTACGTGAACGCGTTCTTCGACCAGCACCTGCGTGGCCAGGCGCGGCCGATCCTCGATCAGCCGGGGTACCCGGAAGTCTCGTTCTGCCGGTAAGGAGGTCTGCCGCGGCTTGTCGTGAGTGGTAATTAGGGTTAGAACCCTAATTACCACTCACGACGGCTGCGGCAGAGTCAGTGGTCGAGGCCGAGGAACGAAATGGCGTACGCCAGCTGGCCGGTCATCGGCAGGGAGTGCCCGACGCCGGCGATGCTGACGCCCTCCACCGTGGCCTGGGTACCGGTGTTGCCGTACCGGGTCCGCGTCCACGACGACTGCGGGTGGTCGGTGAACGCCGGTGTCTGGCTCAACCCGTTCAAGTTGGTCCACTGCTTGAGCTCTTCCCCGAAGTTCGGGTACGACAGTGTCGTGTCGGTGGTGCCGTGCCACAGCTGCATCCGCGGGTAGCGGCCGGTGTAGCCCGGGTACATCGCCCGGGCCGTGTCACCCCACTGCTGCGCGGTCTTGATCGACTTCCCGCCCGAGCAGGTGCTGTTCCACAGCGAGCCGTTCGTGGTGGCGAAGCACCCGGCGGGCACGCCGGAGAACGCCGAGCCCGCCGCGAACACGTCGGGGTACTGGGCGGCCAGCACGTTCGTCATCATCGCCCCGGAGGAGAACCCGCTGACGACGACCCGCGCCGGATCGACGTTGTAGCGGGACTTGGCGTAGGCGACCATGGACATGATGCCGGTCGAGTCCCCGCCGCCGCCCCGCCGCAACGCGTTCGGCGTCGAGACGTCGAAGCACTTCTCGCTGCGGGTCGCTTCCGGCAGGACCATGACGTACCCGTAGCGGTCGGCCGCGGTGACGTAGTCCTTGCCGTTCCAGCCGAAGATCGAGCTCGCCGAGCCGCCGCAGTAGTGCACCAGCACCAGCAGCGCCGGCTTGGCCGCCACCCGGTCGGGGACGTAGACGTACATGTTCAGGTTCGTCGGGTTGTTGCCGAAGTTCGTCACCCTGGTCAGCGCGGCCGCCTGGGCGGGCGAAGCCAGGCCGGTGACCATGACCACCAGTGCCAGCAGGACACCGAGCATGCGTTTCATCGCGTTTCTCCCTTATGCCGCACCGAAGGCCTGGAGCACGGCGGTGCAGGCCGGTTTCTTGGCGTAGTTGCCGTCGCACAGCAGCGGCGTGCTGCCGCTGGGCCTGGAAGCCGACGCAGTCGATCGGCACGCCTCGTTGACGTCTGGGCGTGGTTCACGATGTCCTGCCCTTGGCGGCGGCCGCCGAACCCAGGGTCGCCGCGGCGGCGCGCGGGTTGCCGATGCTGCCCGGAACCGCCCGCAGGGCGTTGTACCAGACGGCCGCCATCTTGTCGTAGCCGGCGGCGTTCGGGTGGACGCCGTCGGGGAGGTCGGCGGTGGACACCGCGCTGTGCATGTTCACCAGGTGCACGCGCTTGCCGGCGTTCACCTTGCCCTGCACGATCCCGGGCAGCGCGTTGTTGAACGTCCGCACGGCGGCGTCCCCGCTCGCCCACCCGATCGGGATGAGCTGCGCGACGAACACGTCGGCGTTCGGCGCGGCCGCGGTGAGGTGGTCGATCAGCGTGGACAGCCGGCCGGGCGCGCCGGCGACGTTGTAGTTCTGCAGCACGTCGTTGGTGCCGATGTGCAGCAGCACCGAACGCGGGTTGAACGTGTGCATCCAGCCGGTGACGTTCGCGTCGATCTGGTCGATGCGCCAGCCGGGGTGCCCTTCGTGGTCGTGGTCCCAGAGGCTGCCGGGACCGTTGAACTGCGAACCGACGAAGTCGTTCGTGTACCGGCCGGCGGCCAGGCGCTGCCACAGGCCGATCCGGTACCCGCCGGGCACGCCCGTGCCGTAGGTGATCGAATCGCCCAGCGGCATGATCCGCACCCCGCCGTTCGACTCCGCGTTCGCGATCCCGGTCAGTCCGGTGAACGCGATCGCCAGGGCCGCCGCGGCGGCCAGTAACCGTGTTTTCATCGACGTCCTCCTCAACAGGTCGAGCCGGTCTGGGTGAGCAGGCCGAGCCGCCAGGGCAGGCTGTTGTAGTCGCCGCCCGCGTTCGGGTTCTTGCTCCAGCCGTTCGGATTGGTGATTTCACTGTTCGGGCTGATCAGCACGCCGCTGGAGCTCCACCGGAAACCTGGTCGGGTACCGGATCCGGTATTTCACATGACCTCCTGGGGACAGGAATCAGTGCGCCGGTGGCGACCGAAACTTTCGCCATCGGATCCGAAATTCGACGAATTCTCGAAACTTTCGCTGTGCTGTTAGCGATAACATTCGATTGTTGGGCCCAGCTTAAACCCGCGCGCCGCTCAATGACAACGGTCGGCTATCCAGCGCAATCCCGGTCCACTGTTCCGGTTGGCCATGAAGGGCACCCTCATGGACGTAAAAGCCATGAGGGTGCCCTTCATGGCAGTACGGCCGGCACCGCGGAGGATCAGTCGTAGTCGCCGCGTTCGAGCGCCTCCCAGTCCTTCGGCGTCGGGTCGCGGTAGGTGCGCTGGTGGATGTCCGCCAGCTCTTCCTCGTACGTCCGGTGGTCCGGGAACCGCCCGGTGCGCGCGGCTTCGCGGGCCGCGTGCAGCTCCCGGGCGTCGTGCGTGCTCAGCGGCGGCGTGGTTTCGTTGACGCCCTTGCCCGTCGCGTACGTGACGCCCTTGCCCACCGACTTGTCGACCATGTGGTGGAAGGAGTCGTCTGCGATGTCGCCCTCGACCTTGCCCGTCGTGGTGTGGAAGTGCTGCTGGTGGGCGTAGTCGAGCTGGTTGAGCTGCAGAGCTGTGTTCGGGTCGCCCGCCTCCAGCGCGTTGCGCTGGGAATCGCGGTAGGACTGGGCGGTGAACCCGGACTCCGCGGTCCGCGAACTGGTGCCGGTCCCGATGTGCGCCCGGTGCGACGCGTACTCCTCCTGGTACGCGGGCGCGTGGTTCTCCAGCAGCTTCTGCTGCTCCCCCGCCCCGCGCTTGGCGGCGCTGCCCCGGCCGAGCACCTCGTAGCCGATCGGGTGCTCCGACTGGTGGGTTTCGCCGCTGACCTTCCCCTTCGCCGGACCGCCCGGCGCCTTCAGCCGGTTGTCGAACAGGTCCGTCAGCCGCTTCTGCTCGCGGCCCTTCGCGCCGTGGGTGCCGTCGTCGTAGCTGGTCTTGGCCCGCTTCGCCGGCTGAGGCCCCGACGACCCGGGCGGCAGCCCCGGATTGCTGCCGGGCGGTCGTTTGCCGCCGCCGCTACCGCTCGCCTGGCACGGCGTGACGCCGGTGAGCCCGAGCGGGTCGATCTGGCGGGTCGGGTTCGGTACGTACGCCAGCGAATCCGGCGCCGGGCCGAGGCCGAGCGGGTCATGGGTCAGGTAGCGGCCGGTTTCCGGGTCGTAGTAGCGGTGGAAGTTGTAGTGCAGCCCGGTTTCCCGGTCGTGGTACTGGCCGGGGAAGCGCAACGGCGTCCACGCCCGCGCGGGCCCGCCCGCGACCTGGCCCCACAACGTCGTGCGCGGGTGCCAGGCGACCTCGCCCGCCTCGTCGACGAGTTCGGCCGGCGCCCCGACCAGGTCGGTGACGATCGTGTGGAACCGTTCGCCGGTGCGCAGGCGCTCGGTCTGCGCGATCGGCCGGCCGGTCCCGGGCTCCCGGTCCCACGCGACGGTCATCCCGGCGTGGACCTCCTCGGCCAGTTCGGTGCCGTCCCAGGTGAAGCCGATCCGCTCGGCGACCTGCCCGCCGCCGTCGAGCCGCAGCTTCGCGATCCGGCGCCCGAGCGCGTCGTAGGAGTACACCCACTCGGCCCCGTCCGGGGTGCCGACCGCGGTCAGCCGGTCGTCGGCATTCCAGTGGTAACGCCAGATCCGGCCGTGCCGCTGCCGCTCGACCGTCCGGCCGAGCGCGTCGTGCCGGTAGACCGTGTCCCCGGCGGCGGTCAGCAGCGTGCCCTCGTACCGGCGCGGCCCGACCGCGGCGTCCGGCCCGGCCGGCCAGCCCGCGTGCGTGATGGCGCCGGACGCGCTGTAGGCGTACTCCTCCCGCCACGCGGGCCCGCTCACCCCGCGCACCCGCCCGGTGGCGTCGACCTCGAACGCACGCGGTCCGGAGAGCGCGTCGGTGACCGCGGCGAGGTGACCGTCGGGCAGGTAGGCGTAGTCGCGCCGCTGGGTCGTCCGTTCGCCGGCGCGCACCGCCTGGCCGAGCAGCCGGTCCTGCGGGTCCCACCACTGCCGCAGCTCGGTGTGCCCCAGCCGGCGGGACAGTTCGCGGCCGCCGCGATCGTGGGTGAACTGCAGCACCCGGGTGCCGGTGCGCAGCGCGGCCGGCCGGCCGGCCGCGTCGTAGGTGAAAGTGGACCGGGCACCCGAAGGCGTCCGCCGGACGGTCCGGCGGCCGAGGGCGTCGTACTCCGAGTGCACCACGCGGCCGTCGACGGACTCCGCGACCACCCGGCCGAGCGCGTCGTGGGTGAAGCGGACGTCGGCGACGTCGTTGCGGGCGGCGATCAGCCGGTCCGCGTCGTCGTAGGCGAAGACGGCCACGTCGGATCCCGCACGGCGGGTGACGATCCGGCCCAGGACGTCGCGTTCGAGCAGAACGGTTTCGCCGTCGGCCCGGTCGATCCGGACGAGCTGCCCCGCGGCGTCGTAGCCGTAACGCGTGGTGCGGCCGTTGAAGTCGGTCTCCGCGACCGGGTTGCCGGCGGCGTCGTAGGTGTAGCGCCAGACCAGCCCTTGCTCGTTGGTCACCGCCACGAGCCGCAGTTCGGTGTCGTAGGCGAACTCGAGCCGGTGCCCGTCCGGGCCCACTTCGGCGACGGGCAGGTCGAAGGGACCGAACTCGGTCCGGCTGACCAGGCCCCGCGCGTCGACGGCTTCCTCGGCGGTGCCCTCGGCGTCGGACCAGCGCCAGGTCGCGCCGTCCGGCTCGACCCGTTCCCGCAGGTCGCCGCCGGGCGCCCAGCGCATCCTGGTGACCGCGCCGAGCGGGCTGACGACCGTGGCGACCCGGCCGAAGCCGTCGTATTCGTAGCGGGTGACGGCACCGAGCGGGTCGGTGACCGCGACCGGCAGCCCCGCCGCGTTGTTCTCGAACCGGGTGACGCCGCCGAGCGCGTCGGTGACGGCGGCGAGGTGGCCCGCTTCGTCGTACCCGTACTGGGTAACGGCGCCCAGCGGATCGGTGGTGCGCACGAGCTTGCCGCGCGCGTCGTACGCCCGCCGCCAGACCGCGCCGTCGGGACCCGTACGCAGCACGGGACGGCCGCGCTCGTCGTACTCGGAGACGCCCTCGCCACCGTCCGGCCTGGTCACGCGCACGACGTTGCCCGCATCGTCGAGCTCGTAGGTGGTGGTGCGGCCGAGCGCATCGGTGCGGCCGCGGACCCGGCCGTACCCGTCGAGGTCCACTGTGGACGTGTGGCCGAGCGGATCGGTCTCGGCGATCACGCGCAGCCGTTCGTCGAGCCGGTAGGTCGTGGTCGCGCCGAGGGAGTTCGTGAGCCGGGTGACGCGGTTTTTACGGTCGTAGTCCAGGGTGCAGTCCAGGTGACCGCCGTCGCTCTCGGTGCGGACGCAGCGGCCGAAGGCGTCGAAGCCGTAGCGGTACCAGCGGCCGGTGCAGTCCTCCCAGCGGACAATCCGGCCGTCGGCGTCGTAGGTGAACCGCGTCGGGACCCCGCGGGCGTCGACGACCTCGGTGAGCCGGCGCCGGGCGTCGTAGGCGTAGCGGGCCAGCGGGGTGTCCGAACCGGGAACGTGCAGCGACGTGACCAGGCCGTCTTCGGTGCCGACGAGCAGCCGGTAGCCGCCGGAGTGCCGCAGTTCGGCGGGCAGGCCGGCCTGGTCGTAGGCGATGAGGACGTGGTTGCCGTCCCCGTCGCCGAGGGCCCGCAGCCGGCCGTCGGCTTCGAAGAACAGCAGCCGGTCGGTGGCCGGATCGCCGACGACGTACCCGTCGCCGTCCCGCCACAACCGCAGCCGCGGGCCGGTGCCGGGGAAGACCGGGCCCGCACCGGCCGGGACGGGGAAGGTCAGCAGGGTGCCGTCGGCGAGCGCGAGGTCCAGCCCGCCGGGGCCGGCTTCGAGGCGCTGGTCGAGGGTCGACGCCCAGGACGTGCCGAAGAGGCGGCCGTAGCGGTAGGAGGAGAGGTGGGTTCGGGAAACGACGAGCGGGAGGGCGCCGGCGAAGTGGACATCGTCCTGGGCGAGCACGACCCACCCGGTGGCGACGTCGACGGGGTCGGCGCAGAGGGTGCGGTCCTTGACGGGGACATCGTGCTCGGCGGGGTTGCCGCGGTCGCTCAGCGGTCGCGCCGAGGACGGCTTGGTGGTGGCCGGGGTGGTGGGCGGGGTAGTGGTGCGAGTGTCCGGAGTGGACGGTTTCGGCGGTGCGGCGCCGGGGCCGGTGGGCAGGTCGTGGCCGGGGCGGGACGGGGTGGTCGGACCACCGCCCGGGGCTGCGGGCTGATTTCCGCCCGCGTGCGCGGGAGTGGTGGTCGAGCCACCGCCCACCGGCAGGTCCCCGCCCGCGTGCGCCGGTGTCGTGGTCGAGCCACCGCCCACCGGCAGATCCCCGCCCGCGTGCGCCGGTGTCGTGGTCGAGCCACCACCCGCCGGAAGATCCCCGCCCGCGTGCGCGGGGGTGGTGGTCGAGCCACCGCCCCCCGGCAGGTCCCCGCCCGCGGGGGAGGGCGTGACCGCACCGCCGTCGCCGGGGAGCTTCGCCACCGCGCCCGGCCTCGTCGGCAGGTCGCCGACCGTGCGGGAAGGCGTCACCGAGCCGGTGTCCACGCGCCGCAGGGCCGCGGAAGCGTCGCCGAACACCGTGCCGGCGCGCTTGAGCAGCGGGATGAGCCGGCCCAGCGCGTCGATCACCCGGCCGGTGAGGCCCGCGATCTTCGTGGCCGTCGACGCGACCGCGCGGGCCACCTGCGGCACCACCCAGGTCAAGCCGACGCCGAACGTGCCGAGGACCTGCAGCGCCCAGCTGATCATCCGGCCGACCAGCTCGGCGATGACGTCCCGGACCAGCGAGCGCACCGCCGCCACCAGTTCCCCGGCGGCGCGCACCCCGCCGGCCGCCCCCTCGGCGGCGTTCTGCGAAGCGAGGAGCAGCTGCACGGTGTCGGCGGTCCGCTGGTGGTAGGCGTCGGCGGCCGGGCCGGTCCAGCTGGGCGTGTCGGCGGCGGCCATCGCGGTCAGGTCGGCGCCGATTTCCGACAGCTGTGCGCCGACGGACTGCCACGTCTCGGCGTTCGCGGAGATCTGCACGGGATCCCCGGCGAGCGCGTCCAGGGCTTCCTTCAGCGGGCCCACGTGCTCCATCAGCCAGCCGACGCCCTGGGCGAGGATCGTGCCGAACGGGTCCATCACCGCGCCGAGCGCGTCGAGCCCGGCACCGGCGGCGGCGAGCGCACCGGCGGCCCAGTCACCGCTGTCGATGGCGGACTTGAGGTCGGCGGCGGATTCCAGCAGCGAAGCGCCGGCGAACGCGGAATCGGTCACCACGGTTCCTCGTCTTGGGTGGTTTCGCCGGTGCCGCTTTCGGACGCCGTCGGTTCGTCGGGGTCGTCGAGGTCGGGGTCGGGGAACCGGCCACGCAGCTCGGCGAGCATCAGCTCCCGCGTCTCGGGATCGTCGTCGCCGAGTTCGGCGGTCAGGACCTCGCCGACCCGCCCGGCGATCCCGGCCTGGGCGCGGCGCATGGTGTCGAGGATGAGCGTGGCGAGTTCGGGCATCGGGACGGTCCGCGCCTTGGGCCCGAATTCGAGGTCGGTGACGCTGCCGTCGGCCCGGACGGTCACCTTCACGAAGTTCGACACGCTGCCGGCGCTGAGCCGCAGGGCATCGGTCCGCTGCGCGACCGACTCGTACTTCGCGGCCTTGGCGGTCAGGCCGGCGGCCCACTGGTCGAGCCGCGCCTTCGCTTCGTCGGGGCTGCCGTTCATCGCCATGACACCGGGTCCGGTCATGGTGGTCTCCGTTCTCAGGCGAGGTAGTCGCGGAAGGGCTGGGCGGAGGTGTCCTCGCGCCGCTGATAGCTGCCGGCGGCGGTCCGGACGTTCGCGGCCGTGGTCCGCACGGCCTCGACGGTGGCGGCCAAGGCTTCTTTCCCGTTGTCTTGAACGGGGTTGACGCAAGGAGGCAGGAAGGAGCAGAGCAGGCCGTAGGCGTTCCCGGCCATCGACGCGGCGGCGGCCTCGACGGAGACGGCCGCCAGCCGGGTCTGCAGCGCATCGAGGTGGCCGGCGTGCGTGGTGAGCTCGTCCGAGGCGACTTCGAATCCGGTCACGGCTTCTTCTTCCAATTCTTGTTCTTCTTCCAGTCACCGAGCGTGGGCGGAACGACGGGCTGCTCGGCGGCGAAGAGTTCGGGATCGGCTTCGAGGTAGTCGGCGACGCGGTGTTCCTCGTCCTCGGCCGGCTTGCCACCGGCGCGCGGGAGGCCGGTCAGCGGTGTCTGCGCGCCTTGCTGGCCCGCCGGTGGCCGCGGCCCGCCGGGTGCGCCGGCGGGGGTCTCGCCCGGGACTGCCCCGGAGAGCTCCGGTGCCCACGGGCCGCCGGACCGCTCGGCATCATCGCGCCGACGACCACCGCGCACACCGGGGCCGAACCCCGCCCCGCCCGCCCGCGACGGCACCCCGCCCGGGGCGATCGACGGCACCCGGCCGGGCCCGGCCGCACCGCTGACCGTGGGCGCCGCGGGCGGCAGCGGTCTCGGCCCGGCGGTTCCGCCGATCGAGGTCGGATCGGGTGGCAGCGGCGGGGGAATCCGGCCCGCGACGGCCGGGTCCGCCGGCGGGATCGGCGGAACGAAGCGGGCCCCGCTCGCGGCCGTCGAGTCCGGGTGGGGAGGAACGCCGGGCAGGGGCGAACCCGGCTGCGGGAAGGGGGAAGCGCCTGACGGCACCGTCGAACCCGGCTGCGGAAAAGACGGCACGCCGCCCCTTCCGGCCGCATCCGGCCGCGGGAAAGGGACGCCACCCTTCCCCGCCGCATCCGGCTGCGGGAAAGGCGGCGGCCCACTCCTCCCTGCCGGGTCCGGCCGCGGGACGGAGGAACCACCTGCCGGCACCGTCGAACCCGGCTGCGGGAAAGGCGACACGCCACCCCGCCCCGCCACATCCGGCTGCGGAAACGGCGGCACTCCACTCCCGGCCGCATCCGACCGCGCCGCCCTCGTATCCGGCTGCGGCAACGGCGGAACTTCGCCCCGGACCCCGGCCGCAGGCCGGGTCCCTTCCGCCGAACCCGGCGGCGGCGGTTCCGGCGGCAGCGGCGGCACCCCAGCCGCCGGAACCGGCTGCACCCCGCCCACACCCGTCGCACCCGGCACCGGCACCCCACTCGCCACCAGCGGCTCCACACCAGGACCGGCCCCAGCCGGAACCGGCTGCACCCCGCCCACACCCGTCGCACCCGGCGCCGGCACCCCGCTCGTCACCAGCGTCTCCACGCCAGGACCGGCCGCCGGAACCGGCGACACCGCACCGAGCCGCTCCACCGGCCGTCCCGGCGCACCCGCCGCCGCGTCCGCGCCCGGCGCGAGTCCACTTCGGACCGGAACGCCCGGCAACTCCGGTGGCGCCGCGAAGAACGGCGTCACCACCGCCTGCGCCAGCGCCCGGTCGAACTCCGTCATGATCCGCGCCGCCTCCGCGTGCGCCGCCTCCTGGGCCTGCCGCACCCGGGTGTCGTCGGCCAGCTGCCGCGCGTACTCGACCGGGTCCGTGATCGACTGCAACCTCGCGTTCGCCGTCTCCGCCGAGAACGCCACCGGCGGATTCGCCGCCATCCGGCGACGGACCTCCTCCAGCGCCTGCGCGTGGACCTGCTGCTGCCGCCCGGCCAGCAACGCTCCCCGCGCCGTGCTGCCGAGCCACCGCGCGACCGCCGTCAGGTGGCGGCGGGCCGCGTCGCCGCCCGCGCCCTGCCAGTCCGTTCGGCTCTCCTCGATCGCGCGGGTCAACGCCCGCTCGTGCTGCTGGAGCTCCTCCCCGATGCGGAGCCACTCCTGCGCCGACTCCGCGACCGCCGACGGGTTCGCGTTCGTCGTCACCTCGGTCATCATCTGCTCGTGGGGGACGTTCTCCCACACCGTCACCGGCACCCCGGTGGCCGGCCGCAGCTCCAGACCCGCAGCCGGGGCAGGAGCAGCAGCGGGTGCCGGCGGCCGCAGCAACCGGCGCCGGAAGTCCTCGTGCCAGCCCGTGTTCAAGACTCGGGACCCGAGAAGACCGAGAGCGTCGAGGCCTCCCGGCCGGCGTAGTTCTTCGCCGCCGTCTCGATCGCCTCGACGTACTGGGGGAACACCGTCCCGGCCCGCTCGAGCCCGGTCAGCAGGCCGCGCTCGTCCGTTGCCGAAGCCGCCATCCGGGCCGCGACGAACCGGCCGGCCGGGGTCTCCCCGAGCGGCGGCGGCTCGCCGATCACCGCCCACCGGCCCGCTTCCGCCGTCAGGGTCGCGGCGACGGCGTCGAGCGCCGCCGTCAGCTGGGCGCCGACCTGGGGGCCGACCGCGAAACCACCTTCAGTAGACATGCGCCACCGCCCGTCCGATCGCTTCGGCCACGACGTCGCGTCCGGCCGGTTCGTAGTGCGCCGACACGGACCCGTCGGGACCGGCCTGCGCGTGCACCAGGTACCGGCCCGCCGCCGTGTCGACCCAGCCCAGCGTGGGCGCCGCCGCCCGGCGGCCGGTCACCACGATCTGCCCGCTGCCGAACCGGGTGCCCGACAGGAACCCGGCGAGCTCGTCCGGCGAGGGCTCCCACGGCTCGCCGGGACCCACACTCGGGCCCAGTTCGAGGGTGTCGAAGGCCAGCGACTCTTCGTCGTCGTGCTCGGCCTCGGCCAGGCGCCGCCGCCGCATCGCCGACATCCCGGGGTCCGCCCGCCGCTCGACGGAGACCGCCGGGCCGTCCGCGCCCGCCACCGCCGGCAGCACCCCGGCCAGCACGTCGACGAACTCCTCGTCGGAGAACAGCGAAAACTCGAGCCGGTCGTCCGCGGCGAGCTGGGTGACGCCGAGGGCCTGCGCGCCGTCGGTCAGCGCGACCACCGCGATGGTCGCGCCGAGGCCGTCGATCCCGGCGATGGCGGCCAGCACCCGGTGCCCGGCGAACAGCGAGAACGCCGTGCGCAGCCGGCTGTTGAGCCGGCCCCGCACGGACAGCCGGCGGCCGGCGAGCGCCGTCTCGACCTCGTCCGCCAGCGCGGCCAGCCGCTCGGGATCCCCCGGCGTCGCCCCGAAGCGGAGCGGGAAGATCCGCGCGGGCACGCCGAGGGCTTGGCCGAGGACATCCGCTTCGGCCGGGTCGAGGGTGAAGTCGAACCGCTCCGCCATGGCTGCCACCTTCCGCCGGCCCCGTCGCCGGCGAGAGCCCTCACCATTACGCCGAACGGCGGCACGGCGCTAGCCCCGACGGCCCAGGAGCGGCCGACCGACGGCAAATGGTTGCACGCCCGCAACCCGGCCGAAGCCGACGCCGGGCCGGACCACCCGATCTCGCGGCAATACCGCGCGAACAGGTGAAACGCCCCAGCGTCCCAAGTTCGTGAAGGCCCCCTTGAGGAACTTGTAGTTCCTCAAGGGGGCCTTCACGAACTTACCGGCCGGGATCACCAGGTCGGGTGCGCGGTGACGCCGCCGTCGACGACGAGGTCGTGGCCGGTGATCCAGGACGCCAGCGGGGAGGCCAGGAACACGCACGCGTTGCCGACGTCGGCGGGTGTGCCCAGCCGACCCAGTGGTGCCGCGCGGTGCCACCGCTCGACGCCCTCCGGCCAGTCCTCCGCCAGCCCCGGCCGCGCGATCAGCCCCGGCGACACCGTGTTGACGCGGATCCCGCGCGGCCCGTACTCCAGCGCCGCGCCCCGGGCGTGCATCACCAGCGCCGCCTTGGCCGCGCTGTAGTGGACGTGCCCGGCCGCCGGCTGCCGGGCTTCGATCGACGCGATGTGCGTGACGGTTCCGCCGTCGCCCATCAGCCGGGCCGCGGCCTGCGTGCAGGAGAACGCGCTCGTCAAGGTGGCGTCCAGCATCTCCCGCCAGCGCCGGACCGTCAGCTCGCCGAGGGCTTCGACCGGCTGGACACCGGCGGTGTTCACCAGCGCGTCGAGCCGGCCACCCCAGTCCGCGACGGCGTCGAGCAGCGCGTGGCAGGCCTGGTCGTCGGTGAGGTCGGCGGCGAACGCACGCGCCCGGCCGCCCGCGGCTTCGATCGCCGCGACGACGTCGCCGGCCGCACCGGGACGGCGGTGGTGCACCGCCACGGCGGCGCCCGCTTCGGCGAACCGGAGCGCGATTCCGCGGCCGATCACCCCGGAAGCACCGGTGACGCAGGCGATCGTGCCGGACAGGTCGGGCAGGGGAGTCACCGCGCCGATCGTAGCTGCGCGTCCCGGATCCGTCGTAGGTTGTGGGGCATGGCCAAAACCCGGAAGTTCGCCGAACTGCTGCAGACGCAGATCCGCCACGAGTTCACCGCCGCCCAGCAGTACATCGCCCTGGCCGTCTGGCTCGACGCGCGCGATCTGCCGCGGCTGGCCAAGCGCTTCTACCGGCAGGCGATCGAGGAGCGCAACCACGCGCTGGCGATGGTGCGCTACCTGCTCGACCGCGACGAGCCGGTCGCCATCCCGGCCAGCGACGAAGTGCGGAACGACTTCTCGAGCGTGCACGAAGCGATCGAGCTCGCCTTGACCCAGGAACGCACGGTCACCGCCGACATCGAGGCGATGGCGAAGGCCGCGCGGCTGGAGGAGGACTACCTCGGCGAGCAGTTCGTGCACTGGTTCCTCAAGGAACAGGTGGAGGAGGTGGCGCAGATGTCGACCCTGCTCACCGTGGTCGAGCGGGCCGGCGGCAACCTGTTCGAGGTCGAGAACCACCTGTTCCGCGAAGCCGGCAACGAGGTCGAGGACGCCCCGGACATGCCGCCGGTGGCCGGCGGGAAGCTGTGACGCGCTTGATCCGCTGCCGCCGCCGCCACTGCTAGAGTGAAACGTGTTCTAGTTCCGGGCCCGGGGAGCGCGATGACCGAAAACCCGTTTCCGATCATCGACGGCGTACCGCCCGGGCGGGCGCTGCTCGGCTCCCGGATCCGCGAGCTGATCGAAGCCTCCGTCTGCGTGCGCGACGACGAAGCCGACCTCGCCGCCGCGGCCGCCCGGGTGGCGGCCGTCACCGAAGCCCTGCGCGCGGCCGGCGGCGCGCGGCCCCTGCTGCTCACCGCCCTCGACGGCGGAGGTCACCTGAGCATCAACAACCCCTTGGAAGGACCGGGAAACCCACTGGCGCCGCCGCTGTCCTGGGTGCGGGTGGAGCCCGAATCCGTGTGCGCCGACGTCCTCCTCGGCGCCGCGCACGAAGGGCCGCCCGGGCGGGTGCACGGCGGCTGGGTCGCCGCCGTCCTGGACCACGTGCTCGGCCGGGCCACCGCCGCGGCCGGCTTCCCGGGGATGACGGCGTCCCTGACCGTCGACTACCACCGGGGGACGCCGTACGCCGTGCCGCTCACCGCCGTAGGGCGGTTCGTCCGCCGCGACGGCCGCAAGCTCTACGCCTCCGGCGAGCTCAAGGCAGGCGACGTCGTCTGCGCCACGGCGACGGCGATCCTGGTGCACTTCAGCGCCGACCGGTTCCCGGTGCCCACCGCCCCCCGACGTCTTGAATGACTCATTCAGGACCTGGGAGGTCCTGAATGAGTCATTCAAGACGTTCCTGGAGGCGCGGGTACTAGGAGGCGACCGTCGTGTGGCGGGGCGCCTCCGAACTCGACGTCGCCATCAGGACCGCGCAGATCGGCACCGCCATCGCCAGCGCCGCCAGGACGAACACCGGGAACAGGAACGAGAACACCTCCGTGCCGGCCGGGTCGGGCGCGCCCGGGTCCAGGTGCAGGCGCACCGCCGCCATGCCGGTGTAGTGCATGCCGGTGACCGCTGCGCCCATCACCAGGCCCGCCGCCAGCCGGGGCAGCAGCTTGTCCAGCCCGACCGTGAACCACAGCGCCGCCGTGGCCGCCACGACGGCGATGATCACCGACAGCACCACCAGCGTCGGGTCGTAGCCGATCGCGCCCTTGACCTGCACCGCCCACATCCCCGTGTAGTGCATGACGGCCACCGCGAGCCCGGTCAGCAGCCCGCCGAGCAGCAGCCGCTTCCACGCGAACCGGTTGCGGACGCCGAACACCAGCAGCCCGCAGAACACCGCCACCACCGACAGGATCGCCGACAGCGCCGTGCGCAGGATGTCGTACCGCACCGGCATGCCCGGCGTCGAAAAGCCGAGCATCGCGATGAAGTGCATCACCCAGATGCCGACCCCGCCGATGGACACCGCCGCGAGCACCAGCCAGGTCAGCCGGGCCCGCGGGCTGTCGGTGGACCGCGCCTGCAGCGTGCAGGCGAGACCGAGGGCGCAGCCCACCACCGAGGTGAGGTAGGCGAGCACGACGAGCCAATTGCCCATCGCGAAATCTTCGTGGTCCATGGGCATTTCCGGGCTCCTTCAAGCTTTCCGTGATCGGGGGGTGTGGTGCTCGGCGAGCGCGTGCTCGGCCGCGGCGATGAGGGTCTGCTTCGTCGACTCCGGCGAACGCGCGTCGCAGGTGACGACCTCCACCGCGGCCGGCACCTTGAGGGCCTCGCGTACCTGCTCGGGCCCGTGCTGGCGGGTGCCCTGGAACTGGTTGATGGCGATCAGGAACGGCAGGCCGCGCGACTCGAAGAAGTCGATCGAGGCGAAGGAGTCCGCCAGCCGGCGCGTGTCCACCAGGACGATCGCCGCGACCGCACCGCAGACCAGGTCGTCCCACATGAACCAGAACCGGTGCTGGCCGGGCGTGCCGAAGACGTAGAGCACCAGGTCCTCGGCCAGAGTGAGCCGGCCGAAGTCCATCGCGACCGTGGTGGCGACCTTCCCCGGCACGGCTTCGGTCCGGTCGACGCCGACGGCCGCCGACGTCATGAGGGCTTCGGTCCGCAACGGGTCGATCTCCGAGACCGCACCGACGAACGTCGTCTTGCCGGCCCCGAAGCCCCCGGCCACGACGATCTTCGCCGAGGTGATCCGGCCTGGCGAGGCCGTGTTCTTGGAGACGCTGTTCGAGGCAGCGTTGGTGGAGACAGTGTTCTTGGAAACACCGTTTGCAGAAACACTGTTTGCAGAGACACTGTCAGAGCGCACGTAGTCCACTGAGGACCCTTTCGAGCAGGTCGTTCCGTTCGTCCCAGGAGGCATCCGCGGTGAGCGTGTCGCGGATCGACACCTGGCCGGCGAAGAGCAGGTCGCCGATGAGCACCCTGGCCACACCGAGGGGCACACCCAGGTGGGCGGCGACCTCGGCCACCGACCGCTGGTGCAGGCACAGCTGCGTCACCACGGCCAGGGGGTTGGTCGGGCTGAAGGGCGCCGTCCGGCCCTCCACCGTCGTTTCGACGAGAGCTTCCACCGCCAGGTCGACCGTCGGCCGGGTACGACCGGCGGTCCACGCGTAGGGGCGGGCCAGCGACGCCGCGTGCCGCCCGCCCTCGCGTCGCCGGCCTTCGGTCACCGGGCCGCCCCCGGCGCGGCCGCGGGCCGAGCCGGTGTCTCGACCACCTTCCCGACCCGGTCCACCAGCAGCGTCATCTCGTAGCCCACCAGCCCGATGTCGCAGCCGGGGTTGGCCAGCACCACCAGGTTCGAGCCGTCGCCGACGTTCATCAGCAGCAGGAAGCCCTGCTCCATCTCGATCACCGACTGCACCACCCGCCCCGCGGTGAACAGGTCGGCGGTGCCGAGCGCGAGGCTGGAGAGACCGGACGCGATCGCCGAGAGCTGGTCGGCGCGATCACGCGGCAGGGTTTCGTTCGCCGCCACGAGCAACCCGTCCGCCGAGACCAGCGCGGCGTGCGCGACACCGGGTACCTCCTGGGTGAACGCCGACACCAGCCAGTTCCGGGACCTCTCGGCCACTTCCGCTCCTTCCTGCCGGGTGCTCATCGCTGCTCCGCCTCCGGCTCGCCCGTGACCCGGTGCCGGGCCGCGCGCATGCCGCTGTAGTGCCGGGAAAGGTTGCTCCGCACCGCGGCCGGGTCGCGGAAGGACGTGTCCGGCGGCTGCTGCGGACGCGGGGCGACCGAGCCGGGCGCGAGCTGCGCACCCGGCGTCCGGGCCGGCAGCCCCGAGTCGGTGAATTCGGTGTCGTCGAGGGTGCCGACCGCGGCTTCCGCGGCCTGGCGGACCTGGTCGGCCGGCGTCGTCCAGGCACCCGGCCGGGCCGGGGTCACCGGGGTTTCGGCGAACCAGTGCGACAGCATCTGGTCGAAGATCGGCGTCGGCGGGTCCGCCACGGCCACCGGCGGCTCTTCGGGCGGCCACTGGGGTTCGAGCTCGTGCCGGGCGCCGTTGGCCGAGCCGGCACCCGTGCCGTTGACCGTGCCGTTGACCGTGCCGTTGACCGAGCCGTTGACCGCCGGGGGCAGTCCGGGCAGGACGGCCCGGGGCGGCAGGTCGACCAGGATCAGCACGCCCGGGACGTGCACGCTGGCGGTGATGCCGGCGCTCGCGGTCCGCGTGGTCGTGGGCCGCAGCCGGACGGTGATCCCGTGCGACGCGGCCAGCCTGCTCACCACGAACAGGCCCATCCGGCGGGTGGTCTCCGGGCTGACCGCGGCCCCGGCGGCCAGCCGGGCGTTCGCCGCATCGAGGTCTTCGCGGGTCATGCCGAGCCCGACGTCGACGACCTCGATGAGCAGGCCGCCGTCGAATCCGCGGTCGGCGGTGAGCACGACCTGCTCCTCCGGCGGGGACGACCGGATGGCGTTCTCCAGCAGCTCGGCGAGGATGTGCACGACGTCCGCCGCGGCTTCGGACTGCACCGACCCGCGCGGCGCATTGCCGAGCGAGACGCGCTGGTAGTCCTTCACCTCCGACGTCGCGGCCCGCAGCAGCTCGACCGTCGCGACCGGCCCGACGTCGCGGCGCACCGGCTTGCCACCCGCGAGAACCTGCAGGTTCTCGCCGTTGCGCCGCAACCGGGTGGCGATGTGGTCGATCTGGAACAGCTCGGCCAGCCGCTGCGGATCCTGTTCGTCGGCTTCGAGGTCCTCGATCACCGACAGCTGCAGCTCCACCAGCGACTGGCTGCGCCGGGACAGCGTCATGAACATCTCGCTGACCTGGATCCGCATCTCGGCCTGCTCGCCGACGGCCAGGCGCACCGCCTGCCGGTGCATGTCGTCGAAAGCCCGGGCGAGCTGCCCGACCTCCTCCTCGGAGTCGACCGGGATCGGCGCGGTCGCCCGCCAGTCGACGTTCTCACCTTCGCGGATGCGTTCGATGGTGCCGGGCAGGCGGCGTTGCGCGGTGTCGAGCGCGGCGGCGTGCAGGCGGCGGATCGGGACGACCACCGACCGGGCCACCGCGAGGGCGATGGCGAGGGCCCCGAGAAGCGAGGCGATCACCAGGGCGGCGTCGCGCAGCGCGTCGGACCGGGCCGTGTTGGTCTGCGTGCCGACCGCGTCCGAAAGCGTTTTCACCTGCTCGGCGAGGATGGTGCCGAGCATCGTGCGCTTCGCCTCGGCTCCCCCGGCACCGGTACTGGTCGCCGCGGCGAACCGGGCGGCCGCGGCCCCCGCGGGCAGCGCGCGCCGGATCTGTCCGGTGAGTACGGTTTCCTCGGCCGCGGCGCGCTCGGCGGCCGCCACCGAGGTGCCTTCGGACCGGCCAGCCAGTGCCTGCTGATCGGCGAGACTGGTCCTCAGCTGCACCAATGATTGGGCGACTGCGGCCAAAGCGCCGAGATCACCATTTCCGGACTGCTCGACGATCCCGGCGATCACTTCGCTCAGCGCGACCGTGAAGTCGTGGTAAGCGGCGGTTTTCGCGGCCGGCGAACCGGTCTGCTGCCGCAGGTCGGCCAATTTACCCAGCTGATCTTCCAATGACCGGGACAACTCCGGGGTGAGCTGGGAAAAGGCGGCGTCATGACGGACGACGGCGGCTTTCTCGTCGACCGCGGCGGTCTGGGGGGCGCCACCGTCGTGGATCATCTCGTCGTCGACCAGCCCGGCGAGTTCGGAAATCCCTTGCACGACCGGCATTTGGTCCCGGACGGCACTGAGCCCGCCGGCCCGGTCGAGCTCGGCCTGCACCCGGCCACCCGCCAGCAGCAGGGCGACCAGGACGGGCAGCAACAGCACTACGGAGATCTTGGTGCGCAACCGCCAGCTGCCGGGATTCCAGGAGGTGACGGAACGACGGGACGATGGTTCGTCTTCTTTCATCGGTGGCGTGGCTCGATTCGTACCGGTGACCCGAGAACGATTCCGGTTCCTTTTCCGCGGAATTCAGCCGCCGACGTAACTCTGGCAACCATGGCGCTGTCAAGGAATGCCGGTGGTTTCCCCCCGTACGCACCAATCACACAGCGTGAACTGCCACGGCGCGGCTTTTTACCCTTGCGGAGGGTGAAGGCATCTCGCCAGACCGTGGGGAATTCCGGCCCGGGTGCGTGAATTTCCGGCGGCCGCGTGACCGCTGTCGTGGGTTCCCGCGGTGCCCGTTACCCTCGGCCGGGAAAGGGGGTGGCCGCCATGTTGAAAGTTCACTTCACGGAAGCGGACCTGGCGAAGGTGACCATCGCCGAGGACGCCGACCCGATGTGGGAACTGCTGATGAGCAGCTACCGCATCCGGCGCCCGGAGGGTGAGCCGTTCTTCGGCCGCTGGCGGCGGGGGTCACGCTCCGCGGTCCCCCAGTCCGGCCGGCTCCTGATGTCCGCCGTCCCGCCGTACGGGTACTGCCCGGACTTCCTCACCCCGGCCGGCGCCCGCACGATCGGCGAGGGGATCTCGGCGGTGCTCGAGACGCCCTCGACGGCGCTGGCCACCGACGTCGCCGAGCTGGCGGCGCAGGGCACCCACGTCCCGGCGTGGCTGCGCCGGGTGGGCGACGGCGAGCCAGGGGAGCTGCGCCGGCTGGGCGCGGCCCTGCACGACTACTACCGCCAGTGCGTGGCCCCGGACTGGGCCACGGTGCGCCGGGCGGTGGCCCGCGACCGCCACCGCCTGCAGGCCAACCTGGACCGCGGCGGGCCGCAGCTGCTGCTCTCGACGTTGCACCCGGAGGTGACGTGGTCCCCGCCGGTGCTGCGGGTCCGCTTCCCGATCGACCAGGAGCTGCACCTCGACGGCCGCGGGCTCCGGCTGATCCCCGCCTTCTTCGCCCACGGCATGCCGACGACGTACAAGGACCCGGTCCTGCCACCGGCGCTGGTCTATTCGATAAGCCATCCGAGGTTCGACAGCGACGCGGAGCCGGGCCCTTCGCTGGCGGCGCTGCTCGGCCAGACGAGAGCGAGAGTCCTGGTGACGATCGCGACGACGAGGTGCAACACGAGCGAGCTGGCGGACTTGACGGGCATCTCCCCGGCGACGGCCAGCCAGCATGCCTCGGTGTTGCGGGCCAGCGGGCTGATCAGCAGCAACCGGTCGGGCAAGTCGCAGATCCACGAGATCACGCCGCTCGGGCTCGGGATCATCCGAGCGAGTTGACCAGCGGGAACGTCCTGAAAGAGTTGTTCAGGACGTCCAGGACGCGCCACCCGAGCCGGCCCTGCCGCGGGACGCGCCACCCGCCGAGCCGTGCGCGGGGTTCCGGGAGCGTGTTAGCCTGTCGCCGTGCAGCGCCCGATGATGTCCTCGCGACTCGTAACCCGGCGCGCCGGCTGAACCCAGGTCGTCGGCGCGCAGCGTCGGCGATCGCCCTTTTCCGGGACCTGGCCCCGATCTCGTTTCCCCATCCACAAGGGAGATCCGCCATGTCCACTTCGTTCGCCGTTCCCGCGCCGCGCTCGGCCATGCTGCTGCGCCGCCGGATCGCCACCTACTTCGTCGGCGGTGCCGAAGAGGTCCCCGCCCTGGTCGGCGCCCTCGAAGGCCGGCCCGTCCACGAGCTGTCCGTCGACATCAGGGACGGGGTCCGCGAGAGCAGCATGGTCTGCGCCGTCCTGCTCGCGGCCGAGGAGACCGGGTCCCTGCTCGACCGGCTGCGCGGCCTGCCGTCGGTCGTCTCGGCCGAACTCGCCTAGCGCGTTTGCCCGGTTCGGCGCCGGGTAGCCCGGCGCCATGACCGAAGTCCATGCCCGGCCCCGGCGGAGCACTGCCCGGGCCGCAGCCCTGCTGTTCGGGATCGCGTTCCTGCTCGTCGGCGTCCTCGGGTTCGTCCCGGGGATCACCGCGGACTACGACGCCCTGAAGTTCGCCGGGCACGAGTCGGGTGCGCAGCTGTTCGGCGTGTTCACCGTGTCGGTGCTGCACAACCTGGTCCACCTGCTGTTCGGGGTGCTCGGCGTGCTGGCCGCGCGCGCCAACGGGAGTTCGCGGGCCTTCCTGATGATCGGCGGCGGGATCTACGTGCTGCTGTGGGTGTTCGGCCTCGCGATGGACCACGACAGCCCGGCCAACTTCATCCCGCTCGACAACGCCGCCGACTGGCTGCACCTCGGCCTGGGCGTGGCGATGATCGCTGCGGGCATCGCGACGGCGGCCGCCGACCGGGCCCGCGGGCAGTACCCGGAGCCGGAGAAGCAGGGCCACTGACCGGATCAGGGCTTCCGCCAGCCCCATGCCGGATCAGGGCTTCCAGCCGTTACCCGCACCGGATCAGGGCTTCCGGCCGACGCCGGTCGAGATCTCGTGCAGCCGGTGCCGGTCCGGAGCCAGCGGTGCGGTGTCCGCGCCGGCGCCCTCCCGCAGCCCCGCCAGAAACTCCTTCAGCGTGGCCGCGGCGTCCCGGCCCGGCTGCCAGTCCAGTTCGGACTCCGCGCGGCTCGTGTCCATCACCGGCAGCCGCATGACCGCGTCGAACAGGCCGGGGCTCGCCGGGATCGCGTGCAGGCGCCAGGCCGCGTCCACCGCCGCGCGGACCACGGCCGCCGGGACCGGGATCGTGCGCGCGCCCAGCAGGTCCGCCGCGAACCGGGGGTCCACGACCGGGCCGGTCGCGATGTTGAACGCCCCGCGCACCGGCCGCGTCACCGCCCGGCGGACGGCGTCGGCCAGGTCGTCCGTGTGCACGATCTGGAACCGCAACCCGCGGATGTCCGGCAGCACCGGAACCAGGCCCGGCCGCACCAGCGAACCCGGCACGAACGGCCCCGCGAACAGGCGGCGCTGCTCCGTCGCGGCACTGCGCTGGAAGACGAACCCCGGCCGCATCCGGACGACGTCGAGCTTCGGGTGCCGGCCCTCGAACGCGTCGAGATACCGTTCCAGATAAGCCTTTTCCCGCGTGTACGCGGCTCCGGGCCAGCCGTGCGTCGGCCAGTCCTCGGTCACCGGCTCGTCGTCCTCCCGCGGCGAGTACGCCCCGATCGACGACGTGTAGACGAGCTTCGGCACGCCCGCCGTGGCCGCCGCCTCGAACACCCGCATCGAGCCGAGGACGTTCGCGCGCCACGTCCGTTCGGGACGCCGGGTGGGCTGGAACAGCCACGCCAGGTGCACGACCGCGTCGGCGCCGCGGAAGAGCGGCACGAGGTCGTCGCGTTCGACGTCGGCCGGGACGATGCCGTCCGCGGGGCGCCGGGCGAGCCCGACGATGGTCTCGACCTGCGGGTCGGCGCGCAGCGCGCGCACGACCCCGGTCCCGATGTTGCCGGTCGCTCCGGTCACCACGATGCGCATCCGGGCCGGTTACCCGGGCCCCGGCCCGCCAACCCTGCTGTCTTCGAAGGCGCGCGGTGCAGCGCTGACCAAAGCATCCGGTCAGCATCGCTGACGGGCGGCGCTGTTCAGGGCCGGGCCGCGCCCCCGTCCGCCGAGCTCATCCGCTTCGTGAACCGGGCCGCCACGTCCCGCAGCTTGACGTTCGTGTGCTGGGACTCCACGATCAGCCGGTGCATCGCCGCGTCCTCGGTGGCCCGGTGGATCAGCATCAGCATGCCCTTGGCCTGCTCGATCACCGCCCGGGTCTCCATCGCGTTGCGCAGTTCGTCCGCCAGCCGGCGGGCTTCCCGGTACCGGCGGGTCAGCCGCAGCACCGTCTCCACGCACAACGTGAACAGCCGCAACACCTTCGTGTCGAATTCGTGGTAGCCGTGGGTCTCGAAGCCGAACAGCGTGATCGCGCCGACCAGGGTGTCGTCCACCCGCAGCGGGACCGCCAGATAGCTGCCCACCCCGAGTTCCTTGGCCGCCGCCACGAATTCGGGCCATTGGTCGCCGGTCTCCGCGACCGCCACCCGGACCACCTCGCCCGTCAGCGCCGCGAGCAGGCCCGGTCCGTCGGCCGCCGCGTACTGGACGTCGTCGATGCGCCGGGCTCGCTCGTCGGTGAAGGCCGCCGTCTGGGTCACGCCGTCGCGGACGACCAGGATGCTGGCCAGGTCCGCGTCCGGGACCACCCGGACCGCCTCGCCGCAGACCGCGTCGAGCAGGCCCGGGGTGTCGGACATCGATTCGAGAACCCCGACGAGATCGGCCAGCACGGCGTTCAGCTCGTCGACCCGCTCCGCCATGCCGTCGCCAGTGGTCGGCAAGGCCCACCCCTCCCATGCGTCAAGCGGCGAGCACGGGATCGAGCTCGCCAGCAGCGTCAACAGAGACCACCGCTGGCGTTTCAACGGGTCCGCACGAATTCTACCGGCCACCGGCCCCGGTCCGACGTCGGCCGCGCCGGGTAGCCACCGCCTGAAGTTCGTGAAGGCCACCTTCAGGAAGTACAACTTCCTCAAGGTGGCCTTCACGAGCAAGCGGGGTCAGCGGGCGATGGCCTGCCAGCGCTGGTTGGCGCCGTTGGTCGGCTTGTAGAGGCCGATCCGGGCGCCGTCCGCGCGGGACTCGCTCGTGACGTCGAGCAGCTGGCCGCTCGCCGCGTTGACGAACGTCCAGGTGCCGTCACCGGTCGTGGACAGCGTCCACTCCGCCGCCGGGTCGCACGTGCCCGCCGCGGCCAGCGTCACCGCGCCGCCCGCCGTGCCGAGCACCTGGCCCGTGCCGGTGTTGGTGATGGTGAACCGGTCACGGCTGCCGTAGCGGCCCGTGCGGTCGGTGAGCGTCCAGCGCTGCGCCGCCGCCGAAGCGTCCGTCGTGCGCTGCACCAGCGTGCCGTTCTCCGCCGACAGCGACTTGCCGCTCTGCACGCCGGTGAAGGTGAACGGCTTGCCCGAGCCGATGCCCGTTCCCGGCGCCGTCGCGGAGACGCCGTCGACGAGGAAGCTCGTCACCGAACGCGCCGGCACCCGCAGCGTCGCCTTGCCCGCGGACACCCGCACCGGCTTGCCCCGCTTCAGCGCACCGGTGACGTCGGTGACGACCGGCGTCACCGAAGCGCCGGGCCGGACGTTGCGGAAGCCCGACAGGTCCAGCGTGACGTCCTGGTCGGCGGTGTCGGCGTTGGTGTGCACGACCGTCGCCAGGTCCTCGCCGCGCATCGCGGCCGTCGACGCGGTGTCGTTCACGCCGACCAGCCGGTCACCCGGCTTGATGTAGTGGGTGAAGTTGCGCATCGTGTTGAACTTCGTGTTCGTCTTGATCTGGCAGGTCTGCAGCGTGGCGTTCTTCGGGCAGTCGAACGGGACCTGGATCTCGCCCCAGTTCATCCCGGCCGCGGACTCGCCACCCGGCTTCATGTTGTTGTAGTCCTCGATCGGCTGCCAGCTGACCCACGCGCTCGGCTCGAGCAGCCGCAGGTCGTCGGTGATCTGCTTGGCCATGCCGAGGCCGGGGTCCATGTCCGTGAAGTCCTGGCGGTCCAGCCAGCTGCCGCCGACCTCGCTCATCCACAACGGCTTCGCCGCGCCCTTGGCCAGGTCGCGCGGGACCGGCCGGTTGCCGGTGCCGTAGGTGTGCACGTTGAGCCGGCCCGCCGCCGCCCGGGCGTCGGCCGACCAGCCGGCCCAGTCCGCGGCGAAGATGTCCGGGTTGGTCTCGTCGGGCGCGGAGACGATCGCCCGCGAGCCGGCCGCCTTCAGTGCGCCGGCCATCGCCGGGATCAGCTGCGATTGGACCGCCGGGCCGATGTGCGCGCCTTCCTGCCGCCCGCCGGTCGGGTTGCCGTCGGCGCCGAGGGTGGTCTTCCAGTAGTTCGTGTTGGGCTCGTTCAGCGGGTTCACCGACGCGAACTTGATGCCGTGCGCCTTTTCGAGGGTCCGCACGACCTGCGTCAGGTACGCGGTGAAGTCGCCGATCTTGTCGGAGCGCAGCTGCTCGTCGGTGGCGTTGAAGCCGCCGGAGACGTACCCGGAGACGGTCTGGAAGTACGGCGGCGAGTTGCTGAACGCCTCCCACTTCGTGACCCGGTTCTTGATCTTGTCGACCCACCAGCGCTGGTTCGGGTCGGCCTTCGGGTCGAACTCGGCCGCGTTGCCGGGCGTCCACCAGTCCTTGTCGGCGCGGGTGGTGCCGGCCGGCGCCTTCCACCAGCCCGGGACCGCGGCACCCGCGCGCAGGTACGACGGGACGTCGGGGGCGTTGCCGCCGCCGACGTTGAACCGGGCGATGTTCAGGTTCAGCCCGTCGGGGCCGAAGACCAGGTCCGCCAGCTTGTTCCGGACGGCGTCCGGGTAGCCGCCGGTCGCCTCGGCCATCCAGGCCAGGCTGGCGCCCCAGCCGTCGAACGACTGCTGCCGGTAGGTCGGGTCCGGCTTCACGGTGACGGCGGTGGCTGCCTCCGCAGGCGCCGCCGCCAGACCGGTAGCGACAATCGGTACACAAAGGACGGTGAGCAAACGCCGCAAGTTCATCGTCGAACTGCCCTTCGGTGCGGTGGGGACTGAATCAGGCCTCGGTGTGGCCGAGCAGCGGCCGCGGCACGAACCGGGCCGCGGGGTCGAGCATCGTGCCCAGTTCGAGCACGACGAGTTCGTTGGCGCCGGCCCGGACCACCGGGCGCGGCACGTACAACGTCCGTTGCGGGCCGCGCCGCCAGTACCGGCCGAGCGTGAACCCGTTGAGCCACGCGACGCCCTTGCCCCACTCCCCCGTGTCGAGGAAGAGATCGGCGGGCTCGTCGACGTCGATCTCGGTGCGCAGCAGCACCGGCCCGGCCACCGGGCCGGACACGGACTCCGGCGCCGAAGGCCGCAGCGAAGGGAGTGCGGCCAGGTCGAGCGGCAGCACGTCCCAGCCGGCCAGCGGCTCGCCGTGCAGCGACGCGCCGCCGATGATGCCCTTCGCCTCGCCGATGCGCGGGCCGTAGTCGACGCGGCCCTGGTCCTCGACCAGCACCAGCAGTTCGCCACGGGCCCTCGGCAGCGCGAGCGCGCGCTCGTGGTGGTCCCGGGTGAGCGTGCCCACCGCCTCGCCGTCGAAGAACACCGTGGCGCGGTCACGGACCTCGCCGAAGACGAGCACCCCCGGCCGGTCGCCCGCCACCGAAGTGCGCAGCAACGCCAGCTTCGGCATCGGCGTCAGGTCGTCGAACGCGGGCAGCTCCTCGTGGAACTCCCACGTCCCCCAGCGTTCCGGTGCGTCGAGCAGCCGGACCGGGTCACACAGCACCGAACCCGGCGTTGGCGCGGACCGCGCCGGCGGCGGGACCGTGTCGGGCACCTTGTGGTAGCGGGCGATCACGTCGCGGAAGGCGTGGTACTTCGGCGTCGGGTCGCCGGCTTCGTCCAGCGGCGCGTCGTAGTCGTAGGAGGTGATCAGCGGCTGGTAGACGCCCTTGTCGTTGGCGCCGTTGGTGAGACCGAAGTTGGTGCCGCCGTGGAACATGTACAGGTTGACCGACGCGCCCGCGGCGAGGAGCGCGTCGAGCTCCGCCGCCGAATCCGCGGCCGACGTCGTGTGGTGGTGGGCGCCCCAGTGGTCGAACCAGCCGTTCCAGAACTCACTGCACATCAGCGGCCCGGTCGGCTGGTGCGCGCGCAGGGTCGCCAGCCGCGCCTCGGCGGCCGAACCGAACGACGCGGTGCGGTGCAGCCCGTCGAGGCTGCCGGCTTCCAGCATCTCCGGCGTCGGCTGGTCCACTGTGGTCAGTGGCACGGTGATACCCGAAGCAACCGTGTGCTCGGCAAGCGCTTTCAGGTAGCGCTTGTCGTCGCCGAACGCGCCGTATTCGTTCTCCACCTGGACCAGCAGCACCGGCCCACCGCGGTCGATCTGGTGCGGGACGACGACCTCGTACACCTTCGTCAGGTAGTCGCGGACGGCGTCCAGGTACTTCGGCTCGTACCGGCGCACCCCGACCGTCGGGTCGCGGAACAGCCACGCCGGCAGCCCCCCGTTGTCCCACTCGGCGCAGATGTACGGGCCGGGCCGCACGATCGCGTACATCCCGGCGTCGGCCACGAGCCGCAGGAAGCGGTCGAGGTCGAGCCCGCCCGACAGGTCGAACGTGCCGGGCTCGGGAGCGTGCGCGTTCCACGCCACGTACGTCTCGATGGTGTTGAGCCCCATCCGCCGGGCCTTGTCGATCCGGTCGGCCCACAGGTCCGGGTGCACCCGGAAGTAGTGCAGGGCACCGGAGAGGATCCGGAACGGGCGGCCGTCGAGCAGGAAGTCGTGCTCCCCGATGGCGAACTCAGGCATTCGGGGCCGCCTGCGGGGCCAGTTGGAGCACAGTCCAGGACAACGGTGGCAGTGTCACGGTGATGGTGGTCCCCCCGGGATCGGACGTCGCGGCGGCGCCGGACAGCGGCACCGGCCGGACCGGTTGTGCGTCGGCGGTGTTCACGGTGTGGCGGGTCTCGCCGTCCGGCGTGGTCAGCGTTTCGGCGGCGTACACGCCGAACCGGGCGCCGCGCAGGCGGATCCGGACCTCGGTCGGCGAGGCCGTCGCGCGGTTGGTGAGGAACACCGCCCCGCGCCCGGAGTCCTCGATCGTCGCGGCGGCGTCGACGAGGTCGACTTCGCCGTGCTGCGCGGTCCGCAGCGACCGTCCTTCGACGGCGAGACGCAGGCTCGACCCGCCGGCCAGCGCGGCGACCTGCCGGAACGGGTGGAAGGTCGTCTGCCGCCAGGCCGGGCCGCCGGGCTCGGAGCGGATCGGCGCGATGACGTTCACCAGCTGGGCCTGGTTCGCCATGGTGACGCGGTCGACGTTGCGCAGCAGCGAACTCAACAGCGAGCCGACGACGACCGCGTCGGTGACGGTGTAGGTGTCCTCGATGATCCGCGGGTGCTGCCGCCAGCCGCCCGCGGCGAGCTCGGCCTGGTCGACCTCGTTCCAGCGGCGCAGGTCCCAGACGTTCCACTCGTCGACGCTGATCCCGATCTTCTTGTCGAGGCCCAGCTCCGCCAGTGTTTCGTCGATGACACCCGCCGTCGTCCGGATGTAGCGGTCCAGGGCGGCCCCGCTGGCGAGGTAGCTGTCGGTGTCGCCGTGCAGTTCCTGGTAGTAGGCGTGCAGCGAGATGTGGTCGACCAACTCCGCGGTGTGGCGCAGCACCGTGCGCTCCCAGGAGCCGAACGTCGGCATGTCCGCGTGCGAACTGCCCGCCACGACCAGCTCGAGGTCCGGGTCGATCATCCGCATCAGCCGGGCGGTCTCGGCGGCCAGGCGGCCGTACTCGTCGGCCGTCTTGTGGCCGATCTGCCACGGGCCGTCCATCTCGTTGCCGAGGCACCACAGCTTGAAGCCGAACGGGCGGTCGGCGCCGTGGGTGCGCCGCCGCTCGCTCAGTTCCGTCCCGCCGACGTGGTTGCAGTACTCGAGGACGTCGGCGGCCTCTTGGATGCCGCGGGTGCCGAGGTTGACGGCGTACATCACCTCGGCACCCGCGGCTTCGGCCCACGCGGCGAATTCGTGCAGGCCGAAGCGGTTGGATTCCACGCTGTGCCACGCCGGGTCCAGCCGGACCGGCCGGGTCTCGGCCGGTCCGACGCCGTCTTCCCAGCGGTAGCCGGAGACGAAGTTGCCACCGGGGTAGCGGAGCACGGTCGGGCCGAGCTCCCGGACCAGCTCCAGCACGTCGCCGCGGAACCCGCGATCGTCCGATGTGGAGTGCCCGGGCTCGTACAGTCCGGTGTAGACGGACCGGCCCATGTGCTCGACGAACGAGCCGAAGAGGCGACGCGGGACCCGGCCAATGACCTGGGCAGGGTCACCGACGTCACCTCCGATGTGGACGGTCATCCCGCGCTGACCGTGAAGCCCTGCTGGTTGCCGTAGTCGACGAGCGCCTGCTGCCAGCCCGCCAGACCGGCGTCGAGGCCGGTGTTGGCGAGGTAGGCCTTGCCGACGGTGTCGCTGTAGATGCTGTTGGCGTAGGTCTGGAACGGCAGGTAGGTCCAACCCGGGGCGACGTCCTTCGACGCCTGGGTCAGCACCTGGTTGACCTTCTGGCCGCCGAAGTACGGCATGTCCTGGTCGACGAACGCGGGCGAGGTCAGGTCGGCCGTGGTGGACGGGAAGCCGCCGCTCTTGATGAACGGCTGGACGCCGCCACCGTGGTTGAGCCAGCGCACGAACGCCGCGGCCAGTGCCGGGTTCTTGCTCTGCTTGACCACGGACTGGGCGCTGCCGCCGTTCTCCGCGGTGACGGCCTTCTGCCCGTCGTAGGTCGGCATCGGCGCCACGGCCCACTTGCCGCTGCCCGCGGTCACCGAGGAGATGAAGTTGCCGGGCATCCAGGCGCCGGTGGGCAGGGTCGCGATGGTGCCGTCGCCGAGGGCGCGGAACCAGTCGTCGGACCAGCCCGCGATCGGCGAGAGCAGCTTGCCCTCGACCAGCTGGTTCCAGACCGACGTCCACTTCTTGGTGCCGGCGTCGCCCAGGTTGATCTTCACGTTCCGGCCGTCGACGGAGAACGGGTGCCCGCCGGCCTGCCAGATCATGCTCAGCGTGAACCCGGCGTCACCGGTGTCCGCGGTGATGTACTTGGCCGGGTCGGCGGCGTGGATCTTCTTGGCCGCGTCGACGTACTCGGCCCAGGTCTTCGGCACAGCGATGCTGTACTTGGCGAAGACCTCCTTGTTGTAGAACAGCGCCATCGGGCCGGAGTCCTGCGGCAGGCCGTAGATCCCGTTGCCGTTCTTGACCTGCGCCCACGTCGAGGCGCTGTAGTCCTTTTCGAACGAGCCGAAGCCGAACTGGTTGAGGTCGGCCAGTGAATCGGTCAGCGCGAACTGCGGGAGGGCGTAGTACTCGATCTGGGCGACGTCGGGGGCACCCGAGCCGGCCTTGATCGCGTTCTGGAGCTTGGTGTACTCGTCCTTGTTGGTGCCCGCGTTGACGTAGTTGACCTTGACGTTCGGGTATTCCTTCTGGAACGCGGCCACCTGGTCCTTGGCCGACGGCGTCCAGCTCCAGTACGTGATCTCGCCGCCGGCCTTCAGCGCGGCGTCGACGGAGTCCTGGGTGCCGGTGGCGGCGGCGGGCGCGGTGGACGAGCCGGCCCCGGACGAACAGCCGACCGCGAGGGCGGCGGCCAGCGCGACGGCGGCGAACGCCTTGGCGCGGGTGCGGATTCTTGACATCGAGTGTCCCTTCACGGCGGTGTGACGGCGGAGATTACTGCTTGACGCTGCCGGCGCTCAGGCCCGATTGCCAGAACCGTTGCATGAGCAGGAAAGCGACGACTAGGGGGATGATCGTGAGCAACGACCCGGTGAGCACCAGGTTGAAGATCGGCTGGGCGCCGGCGCCGTTGGCCTGGGCGCTCCACTGGTTGAGCCCGACGGTCAGCGGATACCACTTCGGTTCGCTGAGCATGATCAGCGGCAGGAAGTAGTTGTTCCACGTCTGCACCATCGTGAACAGCGAGACCGTGATGATCCCGGGGACCAGCTGGCGCAGCGTCACGGTGAGGAAGATCCGGATCTCGCCCGCGCCGTCGATCCGCGCCGCTTCCAACAGTTCGTCGGGAATGGCGTCGGCGGCGTAGACCCAGATCAAGTACAGGCCGAACGGGCTGATCAGCGACGGGATGAGGACCGCCCACGGCGTGTTGGTCAGCCCGAGCTTGCTGAACATCAGGAACGTCGGCACGGCCAGCGCGGTCGGCGGCACAGCCACGGCCCCGAGGACGACGGCGAACACGCCGCGGCGGCCGGGGAAGCGGTACTTGGCCAGCCCGTAGCCCGCCGCGGTGGCGAGGATCGTCGCGCCACCGGCGCCGACCACGACGTACAGCAGGGTGTTGCCGAGCCAGCGGAAGAAGATGCCGTCGTTGTAGGTGAACGTCTGGCCGATGTTGTCGAACAGCGCGAACGTGCCGCCGAAGGACAGTCCCGAGGTCGAGAACAGCGCCGACTGGGTCTTGCTGGCGTTGATCACCAGCCACGCCAGGGGAACCAGGGTGTAGAGCAGGTACAGCGCCATGAAGCCGGTGAGGACACGCGACTTGCGGGGCTTGGTTATCGAGAAGGTGGCCACGTCACATCTCCTTCCGGGAGCCGCGCAGCTGCACGACGTAGGCGATGACCGCGGTGATCACGCCCATCACGATCGCCACGGCGGCGGAGTAGTTGTACTGCTGCCCGTTGAAGGAAAGGTTGTAGGCGTACATGTTCGGCGTGTAGTTGGTGACGATCATGTTCGGGACGAGGTTGCGCATGATGTTCGGCTCGTTGAACAGCTGGAAGCTGCCGATGATCGAGAAGATCGTGGCGACCACGATGGCGCCCCGGATCGCGGGGAGCTTGACGGACAGGATCGTGCGGAACGCGCCGGCGCCGTCGATCGCGGCCGCCTCGAACAGTTCCTTGGGGATCACCTTCAGCGCGGAGTAGAAGATGAGCATGTTGTAGCCGACGAACTCCCACGTGACGACGTTGCCGATCGACGTGAGCAGCCAGTTCTGCGACAGCGGCTTCACCGCATCGGTGCCCAGCAGGTGGTTCAGGTCGGCCGCGAGTCCGAAGTGGTCACCGTAGATGAAGCCCCACATCAGCGCGGCGACGACGGCGGGGACCGCGTACGGCAGGAAGATCACGATGCGGAAGAACCCGGCGGCGTGCAGCCGGGCGCTGTCGATCGCCAGTGCCGCGATCAGCGCGAGCACCAGCATGATCGGCACCTGCACGACGAGGAACACCAGCACCCGCTGGAAAGCGTCCCAGAACTTCGGGTCGCCGAACACCTGAATGTAGTTGTCGGCGCCGACGAACACCGTGCCGCCGAAGAAGGCCTGATCACGGTAGAGGCTGAGCACGAACGCGTACACGACCGGCGCGATGAAGGCCAGCGCGAACACGACCATGAAGGGGGCGACGAAGAGCCAGCCCCGCCATTTCCGCCGCGGCCGGCGGGCCGCGGGCGCCCGGCGCGCAGGCACCGGGGCGGGCGGAGCCGCTGTGGACGTCATCGTCTCTCCGAGTGATCGTGCGGCCGGGCACTGGACCCGGCGTGATGTTTACGTCAACATGGACGGCCGCAGAGTAACGTGTTGACGTAAACATGTCCAGGACACCAAGGAGTGACCGTGCCGCGCCAGACAGCGACCTCGTCCGCATCCGGCCACGCCCGGCGGCGGGGTCCGTCGATGGCGGACGTGGCCCGCGAGGCGGGTGTGTCGGGCCAGACGGTCTCGCGCGTCGCGAACGGCAAGACCAATGTGGACGACGCGACGCGCGAACGGGTCCTCGCCGCGATGCGGACGATCGGGTACCGGCCGAACAGCGCCGCCCGTGCCCTGCGCAACGGCCAGTTCCG
Organism: Amycolatopsis sp. lyj-109; assembly: GCF_046548995.1. Lineage (NCBI taxonomy): Bacteria > Bacillati > Actinomycetota > Actinomycetes > Pseudonocardiales > Pseudonocardiaceae > Amycolatopsis > Amycolatopsis sp. lyj-109. The sequence continues at coordinate 519,933 of NZ_JAJPWR010000001.1, read as the reverse complement.
CAGCATCGGCGTGATCATCTCGGCGCTCCCGACGTTCGGCAACAGCCGCACCCTCGACGCCATCGCGGCGGCCGTCGTCCCGGAGGGGTTTTCGATCATCCTGATGCCGGTGACGCGGCCGACGCAGGGCGAGGTGACGGGCGCGTTCAGCACGTTGAACGAACAGGCCGTCGACGGCGTCATCATCCTCATCGAGCAGCACCAGCTTGACCAAAGCGAGATCGAACTGCCGCACGGGCTGCCGGTGGTCGTGATCGACTCCAGCGCCCGCTACGACTACCCGGTGGTCGACAACGACCAGGCCGACGGCGCGGCCCGGGCGACCAGCCACCTGCTCGACCTGGGCCACGAAACGGTCTGGCACATCGCGGGCCCGCCGCAGTCGTACTCGGCCGAGCGCCGCCGGAAATCGTGGCAGGCCACGTTGGAGCGGGCGGGCCGCACGGTGCCACCGGTCTCCACCGGCGACTGGTCACCGGAGTCCGGCTACCAGGCGGGCCTGCGCCTGGCGGCGGACCCGGCGGTGACGGCGGTGTTCGCCGCGAACGACCAGATGGCCTTGGGCCTGCTGCGCGCGCTGCACGAGACGGGCCGCGCCGTCCCCGGCGAGGTGTCCGTGGTCGGCTTCGACGACATGGAGGAGTCAGCCCACTTCTGGCCCCCGCTCACCACGATCCGCCAGTCGTTCGAGGCGGTCGGCCGCCACGCGGTCCTGGCCCTCCTGTCCGAAATCGAAACGGGCACCGAAGCCGGCGAGCCCGTCCTCCTCCCGACCGAACTCATCATCCGCTCCAGCACCGCCCCACCCCCCGCCTGACACCCCCCGATCACGCGTGTCGACCCTTCAATCACGCGTGCCGACCCTTCAATCACGCGTACCGACCCTTCAATCACACGCGGGGACGCGAGGCAGCCGGACGGGGCCGGCGAAACAGGTCGTTTCAGGCGGGCGACGCGGGGGCATTACCGGCCACCAAGCCGGAAAAGCCGGTACCGCGAACGTCCCAGTGGCGTGGACCATTCGGCCCCACCCACGGAAACGAGACCGTCATGCTCGCCATTCTCGCCGCCGTTCTCTTCGGGCTCGCCCTGCTCATGGAGCTGGCCGGGTTCGGGCTGGGCCCGGTGATCACCACCGGGACCCTCACCACCGCCGGGCTGCTCTGCGTGGCCCTGCACCTGGCCGGCGTCGCCACCGACCGGTCGCGGTTCACCCGGCGGCGTCGTCGCTGACCCGCCGCAGGACCTGGGCGAACACCTCCGGCGACTGGGCTCCCGCCACGCCGAACCGCTGGTCGATCACGAAGAACGGGACGCCGGACGCGCCGAGTGCGCGGGCCTGCTCGCCGTCCGCCGCCACTTCCGCTTCGTAGGCGTCGGACTCGAGCACGGCTCGCGCCTCGTCGGCGTCCAGCCCGGCGTCGGCCGCCAGCGAAACCAGCGAGTCGTGGTCGAACAGGGACCGCCGCTCGGTGAAGTGCGCCCGGTAGAACCGATCGACGACGGCGTCGGCCACGCCGTGTTTCGCCGCGAGGTGGACCAGGCGGTGGCCGTCGACCGTGTTGCCCATGTGGACGCCGTCGAGGTGGTACTCGAGGCCGTCGGCCGCCGCGCGCTCCTCCATCTCGGCTTCCATCGCGTCCGCTTCCGCCAGTGTCCGGCCGTACTTCTCGGCCAGCACCTCACGCGTCGGCCGCGACGTGCCGCGCGGGAACGACGGGTCGAGCTGGAACGAGTGGTGCACCACTTCGACGTCGGCGCCGACGTCGGCCACCGCCTGCTCGAAGCGGCGTTTGCCGAGATAGCACCAGGGACAGACCAGATCGGACCAGATGTCTACGCGCACGAAACCACGCTAACCGAAGGGGCGCCGCGCACTTCAAGGTAACCGGAGCCCACCTGCGGATAGGGTGACCAGGGTGACCGTCTCGACCGACGACATCGTCCGGCGCGCGGCACGGCTGCTGATGGCCGGCACCCGCCTCGACCTCGGCCGGATGGCGGCGGAACTGGGGATCTCGCGGACCACGTTCTTCCGGCGCGTCGGCAACCGCGACGACCTGATGGGCGCCGCGCTGCGACGGCTGTCCGACCGGACGTGGCAGCGCGCGCTCGACGGCTGGCGGGCCGAACACGGCGACGCGGTCCGCACGCCGGACGGCCGGCTGCGCTGCCTCTGGGTCATGGAGGCCTACCGCCGTGAAGTCGCCGGCAGCGACGGCCTGCGCAAGCTGATCGAGGCGGAGCCGACGGTCGCCCTGCGCGTGCTGACCGACCCTCGCGGCGCCGTCCAGCCCGGGCTGGTCGACGCGCACGTCGACCTGTTCCGCGCCGACGCCGACGCGGCCGGCCTCGCCCCGCTGGTCGGGCTGCCGGACCTGGCGTTCGCGGTGGTCCGGCTCGGTGAGTCCTTCCTCTACTCCGACTTCCTGGTCGCGCGCTCGGTCGACCTGGCCGTCGTGACGACCCTGGTGGACACCCTGGCGGGCGGAGCCTTGGCGCCGGTCGCTGAGCGACCGCCCGGACCATTTCCCTCCGTTCGGCCGTTGTGAAACATTTGGCCGAGGTGTTTCACTAGGAAAGCGCTTACCTCGCGCACCCCTCCGCAGCACGCCTTTCCGTTGCTGTGCACCAGGTTCTGCCGATCCGCCCGTCTGTGTCCGGGCGCGCTTTCGCCTGCCCGGGGAAAGAGAGCGATCCATGGCCGCACTCACCAGCCTGCCGACGACGTCCGGCTCGAGTGAGAAGAGTTCCCGTCACCGTGGGTGGCGCGCCAGAGCCGCCGGCGTCGTGCTGGCCGCCTTGGCGCTGACCACCGGCGTCGCCGCCCCGGCGCCGGCCGCAGCGAACCCCTACGAGCGAGGCCCCGACCCCACCACCGCCAGCATCGAAGCCGCCCGGGGCTCGTTCGCGACGAGCACCGTCACGGTGGCAAGGTCGGCCGTCACCGGCTTCGGCGGCGGCACCATCTACTACCCGACGACCACGACCGACGGCACGTTCGGTGCCCTCTCGATCTCGCCCGGCTTCACCGGCACCCAGTCGACCATCGCCTGGCTGGGCCCGCGCCTGGCGTCCCAGGGCTTCGTGGTGTTCACCATCGACACGCTCAGCGGCTGGGACTTTCCCGACAGCCGCGGCCGGCAGCTGCTGGCGTCACTCGACTACCTGACGCAGCAAAGCTCGGTGCGTTCGCGCGTCGACAGCAGCCGGCTCGCCGTCTCCGGGCACTCCATGGGTGGCGGCGGCTCCCTCGAAGCGGCCCGCTCCCGGCCGTCCCTGCGGGCCGCGGTACCCCTGACCGGCTGGGACCTGAACACGAACTGGTCGACGCTGCGCGTGCCGACGCTCATCGTCGGGGCGCAGTCGGACACCACCGCGCCGGTGGCGTCGCACTCGATCCCGTTCTACACGAGCCTTCCGTCCACACTGGACCGTGCGTACCTCGAACTGCGCGGTGCCAGCCACTCCGCCCCGACCTCGCCGAACACGACGCTCGCGAAGTACACGCTGTCGTGGCTCAAGCGGTTCATCGACAACGACACCCGCTACGAGCAGTTCCTCTGCCCGATCCCGGCCACCAGTACGTCCATTTCGGACTACCGCGGCAACTGCCCGCACAACGGCTAGACGCCGGGCACGCCAAGGGTGACGACGACCTTGCCCTTGGCGTGCCCGGCTTCGGAGTAGGCGAACGCGGCACGCAGGTCGTCGAACGGGTAGCTCCGATCGACGACCGGCGTGACCGCACCGCGCTCCACGAAACCGGCCAGCTCACGCAGGACCGCCGCCTTGTCGCGGCAGGCCACCGCGTCCGCGAGCACGACGCGCCGCCGCGCCAACGGCCCCGACGCCAATGCCGCGAAGACGTGCCCCGCGGGCTGCACCCACCGCCCGGCCGGACCACCGACGGCGACGAACGTGCCGCCGCGCACGAGTACCCGCCGGCAGGCGAACACCGACCGGCCGCCGGCGATGTCCAGCACGACGTCGTAGCGGCGGCCGCTGCGGTGAAGTCCTCCGCTCGGTAGTCGAAGACGTGCTCCGCGCCGAGCACGCGTGCCGCCGAGGCGTTGGCCGCGCCGCACACCGCATCGACCCGCGCCCCGAGCGCCTTGGCCAGTTGGACGGCGAACGTCCCGACACCGCCGGAAGCGCCGTTGACCAGCACCCGCTGCCCGGCCTCGACACCCCGCAAGGCGAGCAGCGCGGTGACGGCCGCCATCGGCATCGCCGCCGCCTGCTCGTGCGTGAGATTCCCCGGCATCGGCGCCAGCAGGTCCTCGCGCACACAGACGTACTCGGCGTGGGCGCCCCGCGGCAGGAGCGCGTACACGGCGTCGCCGGGCGCGAACCGGGTTCCGGCCGTTTCGACCCGGCCGGCCACGTCGCAGCCGAGGACACCCGCCGGCGGGCGGCGCAGGCCGAAGCCGCCGGTCATCAGGCGGGCCGCGTACGGCTCGCCTCTCAGGAAGTGCCAGTCGTACGGGTTGACCGAAGTGGCGTGCACGCGGACCAGCACCTCGCCTTCGCCGGGTACGGGCTCGGGCACATCTTCCCAGGTCAAGCTGTCCGGAGGACCGTACACGCGCTGCACCAGAGCCTTCATAACATCTCCCTTACGTTGTAAGTCGTACGTTGTAAGGTAGCTCCGGGCCGAGCACCGGTCAAGGAGGTCTTACGTTGTACGATCGCCACCGTGACGACCGAAGCCCGGATCCCGCTGAGCCGGGAACGCGTGCTGCAGGCGGCCGTCGCGCTCGCCGACGAGCACGGCCTGCGCGCGGTGACGATGCGCCGGCTCGCCGAAGACCTCGGCGCCGAGGCGATGTCGCTCTACTACCACGTGGCCAAGAAGGAAGACGTGCTCGACGGGATCGTCGAGGTGGTCGCCGAGGAGATCAACGACGCGGTGGCGCGGGTGGCCCCCGGCCCGGACTGGAAGCGGACGGCCCGGCGGCGCATCCTCGCGGCACGGCAGGTGTTCCTCCGCCACCGCTGGGCCCCCGGCCTGTTCGGCACGCGCTCGGCGACGAGCATGGCGGTGCTGAAGTACTACGACGGCCTGGTCGGTCTGATGCGCGAGGGCGGGTTCTCCCACGACCGGATCCACCACGCGCTGCACGCGCTGGGCAGCCGCGCGCTGGGGTTCAGCCAGGAGCTGTTCGATCCGAACGCGGGGGCGTCGGCCGAGGTACCGGCGGAACTCGCCGACCGGCTGCCGAACCTGGTCGGCATGCTGGCCGACATCGCCCACGACGACCCGGACTCGACCCTGGGCTGGTGCGACGACCAGGCGGAGTTCGAGTTCGGCCTGGACCTCATCCTCGACGGCCTCGACCGCCTGCGGGAGCACTAGTCACCGTTTGCCGTGGCTGGTGGTCGTGAGTGGCAATTCGGGTTCTAACCCGACTTACCACTCACGACAGTCGGGGCAGGAACGGCCAACTCACCGCCCGGAACGGCCAACTCACGCACCGGAACGGCCAACTCGCCGGCGGTGTAGGTGAATTGGCCGTTCCGGTTGGTGAGTTGGCCGCCGGGGGTGTTGCTGTGGCAGACCGGCAGGCTCCCCCTGCAGTACTGGTCCACCAGCTGGGACGCCCCGGCCGGCGGGGCAGAATCGGTACCGTGTCACGACCACTGCGGAAGCTCGGCTTCCTGACCATCGGCCTGTTCGACGCGGCCGACCCGCGCCGGGGCCACGAGCGACGCTGGAGATCATCGAGCTGGGCGAGCGGCTCGGGTTCGACAGCGCCTGGGTGCGCCACCGGCACCTGCAGTACGGCATCTCGTCGCCGGTCGCCGTGCTGGCCGCCGCGTCGCAGCGGACCAGCCGGATCGAGCTCGGCACCGCGGTGATCCCGCTCGGCTGGGAGAACCCGCTGCGGCTGGCCGAGGACCTCGCCACCGTCGACCTGCTCTCGGGCGGACGGCTCAACCCGGGCCTCAGCGTGGGCCCGCCGATGCGCTGGGACGAGGTCAAGCACGCCCTCTACCCGGACACCGCGGACGCCGAGGACTTTTCCTACGAACGCGTCCAGCGGCTGCTGGACTTCGTGCGCGGCAAGCCCGCGACGGAGTTCAGCGGCACCGCCGGGTTCGAGGTGTTCTCGGACCGGGTGCAGCCGCAGGCGCCCGGCCTCGGCGACCGGCTCTGGTACGGCGGCGCGAGCCTGCGTTCGGCGGAGTGGGCCGGCAAGCACCGGATGAACTTCCTGACCAGCAGTGTGGTCAAGGCCGAAGGCGAAAGCACGGACTTCGCCGAAATCCAGCTCTCGCACATCCGGACGTTCCGCGAGCACCACCCCGCCGGCCGCATCTCGCAAGGCCTGGTCGTGATCCCCACCGACCGCGCGACGCCGGAACAGCGCGCGAAGTACGAGGCCTACGCCGAAAAACGGCTGCCCCGCACCGTGGAACCACAGGGTCCCGCACGAATGCTGTTCTCCCCCGACTTCGTCGGCACGTCCGCGGAAATCGCCGAACGGCTACACGCGCACCAGGCGTTCCGCGAGATCGACGAGGTGGCTTTCGCCCTGCCGTTCACCTTCGAGCACGAAGACTACGTGCAGATCCTCACCGACATCGCGGAACGCCTCGGCCCCCTGCTCGGACGCTAGCTCACCAACCCGAGCGCCCCAAGGCGGCCTTCGGTGCGTCTGACGCACCGAAGGCCGCCTTGGGTGCGTCAGACGCAACCAAGGCCACATTGGGGCGCTTGGGGCAGCGAAATTTCGGACGCGCGGCACCAGGTCACTTGTTGGTGCCCGGCGTCAGCACCTTGTCGATCACGAAGACCGTGGCGTTCTTCGTGGGGATGTTGCCGCACAGGATCTTCGCGCCGTCGATCGTCATGTTCTCACCGGAACCCTCGATCTTGACCGGGCCGCCGGCGGTGTTCAGCGTGTCGACCGAACCCGCGGTGGCGAGGCCCTTGGCGTCGTAACGCTTGCCGACGACGTGGTACTGCAGGATCGGCGCCAGCTCGGCGGGCTTGCCGGCGAGCTCGGCGAACTTGGCGTCACCCAGCGCGGCGAACGCCGGGTCGGCCGGCGCGAAAACGGTGATGGCCTCCTGGCTGTTGAGCGTGTCGACCAGGTTGGTGGCCTTGACCGCGGCCACCAGCTTGGTCAGCAGCGGGTTCGTCGAGGCGGCCGAGGCGACCGGCTGCGGGCCCATCGAGTCCAGCGAACCGGGCGCGGACCCCTGCGGCAGCTGCGAACAGGCCGGGCCGAAGACGTCGGCGTTGGTGGTCACGCCGTTGGCGGCACCGGACGCCATGCTGGACGACGGCGCGGGCACCGACGACGACGGCATCGAACTGCTGGAACTGCCCGACGAAGCGGTGTCGCTGCCGCTGCACGCGGTCAGCGAAAGCGCGGCGACGGCAGTGAAGCCGATTCCGGCGACACGAAGCTTGGTCACGAAAATCACTCCAATTAGCGGCTGAGAACTTCTTCTTGATCGGTATTCGGAACCACCGGAAGAATGGATTGGCCCCCATTCGGGTGATCCAGGTCACCGCTTTTTTCGGGTGGCAACTTTTCCGGAATAAACGGTTTCAAACCCCTTCGGCGTATCGATACGCAATTGTGTCTTGATCGACGCCCCGCCTTTCAGCCATTACGCCTGCCGCGCTCACTCCGGTCAGAGGTCGGGGGTCACGCGAGGTCGATCCGGGTGACCGACGGCGTCGTCGGGCCCGGCGAACCACCGGCGGGCTCCACGGTGATCCCGATCCGGTCCACCCCCGGGGGCAGGTCGGCCAGCATGGGACGCATCCGGTCCGCCGATTCCGGCTGCATCAGCCCGGCCGAGTGCGCGCCGTCCTTGCCGATCAGCCAGACCTGGTAGGCGTGCCCCGCGTCGAGGGCGGGCAAGCCGGAGGCCAGCAGGACCGCCTGGTTGCGGCTGCGCGAAACCACCAGCGTCGCGTGGCCCTGCCCGGTGCCCTGGATCGCCGAAGCGTCCGGGGCGGACAGCACCGAGTCGACCGGGGGCAGCGGCGCCGTGGTGGTCTGCAGGCCGACCACGACCGCCACCACGGCCGCCGCGGCGGCACCGAACAGCGCGAAGCGCACTTGCCACGTCTTGGCCCGGCTCAGTCGCCGGACCACCGGCAGCTTCGGCGGCAGCTGGCGGGTGCGGGCGACGTCGGCGAGCACCAGCAGCTTCAGCGACGGCGGCGGGTCCACCGCGGCGGCCACGGCCAGCCGCGCGCCGGTCGACCGCAGCTCGGCCACCTCCTGGCGGCAGGCGGCACACTCGCCGAGGTGCCGTTCGAACTCGGCACGCTCCACATCGGACACGGCATCCAGGGCGTACGCCCCGGTCAGCGTGTGCAGCTCGGCGATCATCGGTCCACCCCCAGGCAGTCGCGCAGCCGGATCAGGCCGTCGCGGATACGGGTCTTGACCGTGCCGGGCGCGACCTTCAGCACCTCGGCGACCTCGGGGTAGGTGTAGCCGTTGTAGTAGGCCAGCACGATCGACTCGCGCTGCAGGTCGGTCAGCGCGGCCAGGCACTGCCGCACCCGCTGCTGCTCCAGACCGGCCAACGTGGACTCGGTGACCTCGTCGAACGGCCGCCGCACGTCCATCAGCCCGGCCCGCTCCTCCCGGTCGACGCCGGCCTGGTGCGAGCGCACGCGGTCGACGGCCCGGCGGTGGGCGATGGTCAGCACCCACGACAGCGCGCTGCCGCGCTCCGGCTCGTACCTCGTGGCCTTGCGCCACACCTCCACCAGCACCTCCTGCGTCACCTCCTCGGCCTGCGCGTGACTGCGCAGCACGCGCGTCGCGAGGCCGAGCACCGGACCGGCGACGAGGTCGTAGAGCGACGCGAACGCCGGCTCGTCGCCCGCCGCCACCCGCCGAAGCAGCTCTTCGGCGCTCGGCGGGGGCGCCGGCTCCTCGTCCGGTCGCAGCCGCAACCGCCCACGCTCACCCATGCCCGGCACCCTCCACGTCACCCCTGACTTGTGGGGGGTTCGCGGCCGGACGGCGGACCGGACTGGTGCCCGGTGGCCTTTCCCACCCGGACGGCGCAAATCCGGCGCCAGGACCCACCCGGCGGGCGCGCGGCTCCGAATCCGAGGTACGGAGAGGTTCAGTCACCAGAAGTGACCCTGAGTGAGGGAGTTGCCCGTTCGGCCACGCCGACGGTGACCTCGGACACTTCTTGATCACCCTGGAGTGTGAAAGTTTTTCGGAACGCTGGGCGTTGAACTGACTATGGGTTATCCCTGGAACCAGCCGAAGTTAACCGACGAGTAGCAAAGGGGTCCGATGACCGACCCGCACAGCGTGACCAGCGCCCGCATCGACTTCGCCCTCCGCACCTTCGGGGCCGGGCCGCGACCGGTGCCGGCCGAGCTGGAGTACGACACCCGTGACCCGTACGCGGTCGCCGTGGTGCTGCACGCCGGCCCGAGCGCGGTCCGGTGGCTCTTCGGCCGTGACCTGCTCGCCGACGGCCTGCTCGCCCGCTGCGGCGACGGCGACGTGCGCATCGGACCGGCCGGCGACCCCGCGCTCGTCGTCGTGGAGCTGACCTCGCCCGACGGCGCCGCGGTGCTCGAAGCGCCCGCCAAGGAGATCGCGGCCTTCCTCGACCGCACCTACGACGTCATCCCGGCCGGCGACGAGACCGGCTGGTTCGACTTCGACGAGGAAATGACGAAGCTTTCCTACCAGGACTGAGTTGCTATCGGCACAGTACCGTCCCGGAGCGTGAGCTTCTTCCTGACGAAGGTCCTCGCCGCGCTCGACGACGGCCGTGATCGCACGCTCTTCGTCCAAGACGGCGGCACCACCTACCACCAGGCCCGCGTCCGCTTGCGCCGCCTCCACGGCGGACTGGGCGAAACCGCGGCAACCGTCGCCGTCGACCTGCGCAACCGGCCCGAGACGGTCCTCGTCCAGCTCGCGGCCCTCCTGCGCGGCGCGACCGTGCTCATGGTCCCCGCCTCGGCGCCGACCGCGGACCGGCTCGCCGCGGCGAACGGCGCCACCGTCGTCACCGACCGCCCGCACGCCTGGCCGGCGGGCGACGTCCGCACTCTGGACGACCTCGATGGCGAACCTGCGCCCCTGAGCCCGCCGGAGACCGTCCGCCTGCTCTTCCCCACCGGCGGCACCACCGGCACCCCCAAGCTCATCCGCCACAGCGGCATCTACGACGGCATGGCCTACATCTTCACGCCGTCACCCGACGGCCCGGGCCGCACGCTGCTGGTCGCCCCGATGACGCACATGACCGGCAACGCGACCGTGCTCGGCGCGCTGCTGCGGCTGGACACCCTCGTCATCCACGACGGCTTCGACGCAGGAGCCGTCCTTGACGCGATCCAGGCGCACCGGATCGACACGCTCTCCCTGACCCCGCCGCGGCTGGCCGCGCTCCTCGACCACCCGGCGCGGACGAGCACCGACCTCAGCAGCGTCCGGTCGCTCTCCCTCGGTGCCGCACCACTGCCGCCGCACCGGCTCGCCCAGGCCCTCGACGTATTCGGCCCGGTCGTCGGCCAGGGCTACGGCCTCACCGAGGCGCCGATGATCGCGAGCATCTCCGCCGCCGAGCTGATCGACCACCCGGACCGGCTGGGGTCGGTCGGCCGGATCGTGCCGGGCATGGAGGCCCGCCTCACCGATGACGGCGAGGTCGAGGTGCGCGGACTGTCCATGATGGACGGTTATCTCGGCGGCCCGGAGATCGGCGCCGGCTGGCTGCGCACCGGTGACCTCGGGCGCTTCGACGACGAGGGTTACCTCTACCTTCTCGACCGTGCCGACGACGTCGTCGTGGTCGGCGAGCACGGCACGAAGGTCCCGACGACCGTCGTCGAACACGCGCTGGAGACGCACCCGGCGGTGCGGAACGCGGCCGTCTTCGGCCACGGCGACCGGCTGCGCGCTGTCGTCGTCGCATCGAGCGAAGTCACGGCAGCCGAGCTGAAGGCGCACGCGCGGGACGCCTTCGGCCAGGAGCACTACGTCCCGGCGGCCGTGGACTTCGTCGACGCGCTGCCGCTCACCGACGTCGGCAAGGTGGACAAGCGCGCCCTCGCTCAGCTCGTGACAGCCCCGTAGGACGACGACCGCACCAGCTTGACGTACTTGCCGAGCACCCCTTCCGGGAACTTGGTCGGCAACGGCTCCCAGCCTTCCCGGCGCCGGGCCAGCTCGGCGGCGTCGACCAGCAGGTCGATGCTGCGCGCCTTGATGTCGACGGCGATCCGGTCGCCCGTGCGGACGAAGGCGAGCGGCCCGCCGTCGACCGCCTCCGGCGCGACGTGGCCGATGCACAGGCCGGTGGTGCCGCCGGAGAACCGGCCGTCGGTCAGCAGCAGCACGTCCTTGCCCAGGCCGGCGCCCTTGATCGCGGCGGTGATCGCCAGCATCTCCCGCATGCCGGGGCCGCCCTTGGGGCCTTCGTAGCGGATGACCACGACGTCACCGGCTTCGATGCGGCCTTCGTTCAGCGCCGCCATCGCCTCCTGCTCGCGCTCGAACACGCGCGCCGGGCCCTCGAAGCCGGCCGTGTCGAAGCCCGCGGACTTCACCACCGCGCCCTCCGGCGCGAGCGAGCCACGCAGGATGGTGATGCCGCCGGTCGGGTGCAGCGGGTTGTCCAGGGGCCGCAGGACCTCGCCGTCGATGGGGTCGGGGTCCAGCTCGGCGAGGTTCTCGGCCACCGTGCGCCCGGTGACGGTCAGCGCGTCGCCGTGGATCAGGCCCGCGTCCAGCAGCGCCTTCATCAGCACCGGGATGCCACCGTGGCGGTCGATGTCCTGCATGACGTACTTGCCGAACGGCTTCAGGTCGCCCAGGTGCGGGACGCGGTCGCCGACAGTGTTGAAGTCGTCGAGGGTCAGCGAAACCTTCGCCTCGTGCGCGATGGCCAGCAGGTGCAGCACGGCATTGGTCGAACCACCGAGAGCCATCACGACGGTGATGGCGTTCTCGAACGCCTCGCGCGTGAGGATGTCGCGCGCGGTGATGCCGCGTTCGAGCAGGTTGACGACGGCTTCCCCGGACAGGTGGGCGTAGTGGTCGCGGCGGCGGTCCGCGGACGGCGGCGCGGCCGAGCCCGGCATGCTCATCCCCATGGCTTCGGCTGCCGACGCCATCGTGTTCGCGGTGTACATCCCGCCGCAGGCGCCCTCGCCAGGGCAGATGGCGCGCTCGATCCGGTCCAGGTCATCGGTCCCGAGCCGGCCCGCCCGGCACGCGCCGACCGCCTCGAAGGCGTCGATGATGCTGACGTCCTTCTCGGTGCCGTCGGTGAGCTTCACCCAGCCGGGGGCGATCGTGCCCGCGTAGAGGAACACCGACGCCAGGTCGAGGCGCGCGGCGGCCATCAGCATGCCCGGCAGGGACTTGTCGCAGCCGGCCAGCAGGATCGAGCCGTCGAGCCGCTCGGCCTGCATCACCGTCTCGACCGAGTCGGCGATGACCTCGCGGGAGACCAGCGAGAAGTGCATGCCGTCGTGGCCCATGGAGATGCCGTCGGACACCGAAATGGTGCCGAACTGCAGCGGGTAGCCGCCGCCGGCGTGCACGCCTTCCTTGGCCGCCTGGGCCAGCCGATCGAGCGACAGGTTGCACGGCGTGATCTCGTTCCACGAGCTGGCGACGCCGATGATCGGTTTCTTCCAGTCGCCGTCGCCCATCCCGACCGCGCGCAGCATGCCTCTGGCGGGCGCGGCCTCGATTCCGTCGGTCACCGTGCGGCTGCGGGGCTTCGGGTCGATCGTCATCGCGGGCCTCCGATTACGACGTTCGGGCGCTGAGCATGTTACCAACGCCAGCGCGGTCCGCTGGCCGGAACGATTTCCTACCGGCGCGCGGAACCACCGGCGAAAACTCGGGCCATGATCTCCACAGTGGTGTGGGGCACGGGCAACGTCGGCCGTGCGGCAATCCGGGCCGTCGACGCCCACCCGGCGCTGAAGCTCACCGCGGTGCTCGTCCACGACCCGGCGAAGGTCGGCAAGGACGCGGGCGAGCTGGCCGGAACCGGCCCGCTGGGCGTCGCCGCGACGGACGACATCGACGCCGTCCTGGCCGCGAATCCGCGCGCGATCGTGTACGCCGCTTCGGGCGACGTCCGGTTCGACGCCGCGCTCGCCGACATCGTGCGGGCGGTCGGGGCGGGCGCGGTGGTCGTGACTCCGGCCCTCTACCCCCTCTACGACCAGCGGAACGCGCCCCCGGAACTGCGGGATCCGGTGCTGGCGGCGGTCAAGGAGGGCGGCGGCTCGCTGTTCGTCTCCGGCGTCGACCCCGGCTGGGGCAACGACGTGCTGCCGCTGCTGATCAGCGGGCTCGGCACGGACGTCGACGTCGTCCGCTGCCAGGAGATCTTCGACTACTCGACCTACGAGCAGCCCGACTCCGTCCGGTACCTGGTCGGGATGGGTCAGCCGATGGACTACGACCCGCCGATGCTGATGACCGGCGTGCCGTCGATGGTGTGGGGCGGGCAGGTCCGGCTGATCGCGCGCGGCCTCGGCGTCGAGGTGACCGAGCTGCGCGAGACGCTCGATCGGCGTCCGCTCGAGGAAACCGTGACCACGCGGACGATGGGCGAGTTCGAGCGGGGCACGCAGGGCGCGGTGCGGTTCGAGGTGCAGGGCATCGTCGACGGCGAGCCCCGGATCGTCATCGAGCACGTGACGCGCATCCACCCGTCGTGCGCACCGGACTGGCCGGCGCCGCCCAGCGGCGACGGCGCGCACCGCGTGATCATCGAAGGCCGGCCGCGCATCGAGGTCACCGTCGAGGCGACCGACGAAGGCGAGAACCGGTCGGCGGGCGGCAACGCCACCGCCGTCGGCCGCCTGGTCGGCGCGATCGACTGGCTGGCCGCGGCGGAACCCGGCCTCTACGACGCACTCGACGTCCCGCTGCGCCCGGCAGCAGGCAAGCTCGGAAGGAGCCGTCCGTGAACATCGACATCCCCGCGGGCAAGGACCCGATCGGGTACGTCTGGGGCGAGCTGGTGCCCGGCATCGGGATCGCCGCGTCGAAGTTCTCGCTCGCGGTGTACGAGCACACCACGCTGGGGCTGCGGGAGTTCGAAGCCGCGCGGCTGCGGATCGCGCAGCTCAACGGCTGCGTCTTCTGCCTCGACTGGCGCACCGAACGCGACGGCCAGAAGGTCGAGGAGGAGTTCGCCGACGCCGTCCTCGACTGGCGCACGACGGACCGCTTCGACGACCGCACGCGGCTCGCGGCGGAGTACGCCGAGCGGTACGCGACCGACCACCACAACCTGGACGACGAGTTCTGGAAGCGGATGTCCGCGTCGTACACGCAGCAGGAGATCGTCGAGCTCAGCATGAGCCTCGGCGCGTGGCTGGCCTTCGGACGCCTCAACCACGTCCTCGGCCTCGACACCGCCTGCATTCTTCCGCGGCCCTCGTGAGTGGTAATTCGGGTTCTAACCCGAATTACCACTCACGACCGGCTGCGGCAGGGGCTAGAAGTCCGTGGCGATGATCTTTTCGATGTTGCGTTCCGCCAGTGCGGTGATGGTGACGAACGGGTTGACGCTGGTGTTGCCCGGGATCAGCGAGCCGTCGATCGCGTACAGGCCCGGGTGGCCGGCGAGCCTGCCGTAGTTGTCGGTCGCCTTGCCGAGCACCGCGCCGCCGAGCGGGTGGTAGGTGAGATGGTCGCCCCAGGTCTTGTACGTGCCGAAGAGGTCGGTCCGGTAGATCGTGCCCTCGGTCGAGTTGATCTTGTCGAAGATGGTCTTCGCCATGTCGATGCCCGGCTGCTTCCACGCCGTCTGCCAGTTCAGGTCCACCGCGCGCGTCGCCGGGTTCCAGGTGAACTGCGCCCGGTTCGGGTTCTTCGTGATCGACAGGTAGAACGACGCCCACGTCTCGATCCCGGTCGGCAGCGGCGCGACTTCCGCGAAGGCGCCGCCCGCGGCCCAGTTGTCGATGCCGCCGCACGGGATGGTCGACTGGGAGGCTCCGGTCGGGTCCCAGATCTGGTTGGCGCGCCCGACCATCACGTTCCCGTTGTCGCCCCAGCCCTTCCCGATCTCGCCGTTCAGGTTCGGCAGCGCGCCGGTCGCCTTCAGCTTCACCAGCAGCTTGCTCGTGCCGACGCTGCCGGCGGCGAAGAAGACCGTGTCAGCGGTGACGGTCTTGATGGTGGACACCGCGCCCGCGGTGGTGAGCTGCTCGATGGTCACGGTGTAGCCGCCGCCGGACGCCGGCACCACCTGCGTCACGCGGTGCAGCGGCGAGATGGCGACCCGGCCGGTCGCGGCGATCTTCGGCAGGTAGGTCTTCTGCAGCGACTTCTTGCCGTAGTTGTTGCCGAACAGGATTTCCCCGGCCAGCGCCGACTTCGTGGCGGTGCCCGCCGCCTCCCGTTCCATGTAGTCCCAGTCGTACACGTCCGGTACGAACACGAACGGGAAACCGGACCGCTGAGCCTGTTTCCGGCCGACGCGGGCGAACTGGTACCAGTCGGTGCTCTCGAACCAGGCCGGGCGGATACTGGCGACCCCGAGCCCGGCGTTGGCGCGCGGGTAGTAGACGTCGTACATCTCGTTCGCGTCGACCGTCGGGAGGATCGCGCCGAAGTTCTCCCGCTTCGGCGTGACGGCCATGCCGCCGTTGACGAGCGAGCCGCCGCCGACGCCGCGGCCCTGGTACACGGTGATCCCGCTGAACTCCTCGGCGTCGAGGATGCCCGTGTAGCGCGGGATGTCCTTGTCGATCGGGAACCCGAGGAAGTTGGACAGCGGCTGCTTCGTCCTGGTGCGCAACCAGAACGACCGCTGGTCGGGATTGGGCGTGGTGCAGAAGATCTTGCCGTCCGCGCCCGGGGTGTCCCAGGCCATGCCCATCTCGATCATCTGCACGTCGACGCCGGCCTGGGCGAGCCGGAGGGCGGCGACCGAGCCGCCGTAACCCGACCCGATCACCAGCGCGGACACGCGGGCGCCGTCGGAAATCGCGGCCGGCTGCGACGGTGCAGCGGCCGCTCGGCCGGCAAGCACAGCACTCGCCAAGATAGAACCAGTTCCAGCAATGAATAGACGACGGGATACGGAGCCAGAAGTTGTTCTCCACACGGGTTCGCCACTCATGTGTTGTTCCTCACCGTTGAGGTATTTAGAACAAGTTATAGCTCTGTGGTGCAGACAAGTCGACACGTACTCACGAGTAACCTGGCGGGGTCGCGGGGCCGTGCCGCTGAATGGGCCATGATGGACGACTGTGGAGTCCACCCGAGTGGACCGCTGGCTCTGGGCGGTCCGGCTGACGAAGACCCGCCCGGACGCCGCGGCGGCCTGCCGAGGCGGCCACGTGCGCGTCAACGACAAACCGGCCAAGCCGGCCACCACGGTCGTCCCGGGCGACGAGGTCCGCCTGCGCTTCGGCGGGACGACGAAGATCCTCGACGTGGTCCGGGTGATCCAGAAGCGCGTGGGCGCCCCGGACGCGGCGACGTGCTATGTGGACCGGACGCCGAAGCCGCCACCGGAGACGGCGGGCCCGGTCGCCCGCCGTGACCGCGGCGCGGGGCGGCCGACCAAACGGGAGCGCCGGGTGCTGGACGCGTTCCGCTCGCAGCCGGAGCCCTAGTACTACAGGGACACTTGTGTGCTTGACCTGGGGAACAAGGTCACCGTTTGCCGTGGCTGGTGGTCGTGAGTGGTAATTCGGGTTAGAACCCGAATTACCACTCACGACCAGCAGCCACGGCAAACGGTGACCTTGTTTCCCAGGTCACTCACATAAGTGTCCCTGTAGTACTAGTCGCGTCGGAACTGAGAACGGCCGTGCTCTCGTCAATTCGCTCGAAGATCCCGCTGCGGGTGTTCCGCATGATCGCCCGCCGACCCGGTGGCACCGCCCGGTTCGATTTCTTCGGTGCCACGCTGATCGTCGTCAGCACGGCGGAATCCGTCGACCACGTGCTCACGAACACAGGCGGCTACAGCAAGGACGCGCCGATGTACGCCGCGGCCCGGCCGTTCCTCGGGCAGAGCCTCACGGTCTCTCGCGGTGGTGACGACTGGCGCCGGCGCCGGCGGGTCGTGCAACCGCTCTTCCACCACAGCAGGCGTCCCGCCCACGCGGCGGCGGTCGAGCGCTCCCTCGAAGACGTCGTCGAGCACTGGGCCGCCCGCGCGGAGTCGGCGTCCGCGACGAACCTCGCGCAGGAGATGCGGCGCCTGTGCCTGCGGATCGCCTGCCGGACGTTGTTCGAGGTGGACGAGCCGCACGACGTCGACGCCCTGCTCGCCGCCTTCGACACCATCAGCGAACACGTCGTGACCTTGGCCTCGACGCCGCGGCGGGCGCGGGCGATCGTCCCGGGCAACCGTCGTTTCCGGGCCGCGATGAGCCGCGTCGAGGCGTTCGTCGAACGGGCCCTCTCCCAGGGGCTACCGAGCATGATCGTCGACAACGCCGTCCGGGAGAAGATGTCGCCGCGCGACCTCCGCGACGAGCTGGTCGGCCTGCTGTTCGCGGGACACGGGACGCTGGCCGACACGCTGACGTGGGCCTTGCACCTGACGATGCACGACCCGGCGGTCGCCGCGGCCGTCCGGGCCGAGGCGCTGACCGTCCTTTCCGGACGGATCGCGTCGTTCGACGACGTGCCGAGGCTGCCGTACACGCGGGCGGTCGTCCACGAGGCGATGCGGCTCTACCCGGTCGTCTGGCTGAGCATGCGGCGGGCCGTGCGCGCCGACGTCGTCGCGGGCCGGGACGTTCCCGCCGGCGCGCTGGTCGTCTGGAGTCCGTACGTGGTGAACCGAGACCGGGCGGTGGGACCGGAACCGGAACGGTTCCGCCCCGAGCGGTTCGAGGTACCCGCCAGCGCCCGAGGGCTGATCCGCGATGCGTCGGGCGTCCGGCCGTTCGGCGCCGGCGCCCGGGCGTGCGCGGGAGCCGACCTCGCGTACTCCGAAGCCTGCGTCACCCTCAGCACGCTCCTGCGGAACCACCAGCTCATTCCGCACGGCCGCGCCGCGAACCCGCCCCGGCTCGGCATGACCCTGCGCCCGGGCAAAGACCCGTGGGCCGTGATCCGAGAAGCCGGATGACGCCGGCCAACCGCTACCTGGCCGGGAACTTCGCGCCGGTCCGGCACGAGGAAACGTTGTTCGACCTCGAGGTGACCGGCCGGATCCCGGAGTTCCTCGACGGCCGTTACGTCCGCAACGGACCAAACCCGATCGGCACCGTCGATCCCGCCTCCTACCACTGGTTCCTGGGCGACGGCATGGTGCACGGCGTGCGCCTGCGCGACGGCCGGGCCGAGTGGTACCGCAACCGCTGGGTCCGGTCACCGGGTGCGGCCGCGGCCCTCGGCTCACCCGCTCCGCCGCACCGGAGCGCCACCGGCGCGCCGGGGCTCGGCGCCAACACCCACGTGATCGCGCACGCGGGGCACACGCTCGCGCTCGTCGAGGCCGGCATCTCGTGCTACCGTCTGGGCGCCGAACTGGAAACGCTGGGCGGCCACGACTTCGGCGGACCACCGCCGGGCGGCTTCAGCGCGCACCCGAAGCTCGATCCGGCGACCGGCGAGCTCCACGCGGTGTCCCACCACTTCGGCTTCCCCGGCACGGTGCGCTACTCGGTGCTCGACCCCGCGGGCCGGGTCCGGCACTCGGCTGACGTCGAGGTCGGCGGAAACCCGTTGATGCACGACTTCGCGCTCACCCGGCGCCATGTCGTCCTCCTCGACCTGCCCGTCACCTTCGACGCGCGGAAAGCCGTCGCCGCGACGGTGCCCGCCCCGCTGCGGCGCCCGGGCGGGGCGGTCCTCGCGGCGGTCGCCGGACGCGTGCGTGTGCCGGACCCTCTCCTGTGGGCGCTGATCCTCCGGGACACCCCCCGGACCCGCCGAAGCCGTAACCACGACCTGCCCTACAGCTGGGATCCCGGCCGACCGGCCCGGATCGGTGTGCTGCCGCGCCGCGGCGGGTCCACCGGCGTGCGGTGGTTCGGGATCGACCCCTGTTTCGTCTTCCACACCCTGGGCGCCTACGACGAGGAGGACGTGGTGGTGCTCGACGCCGTGCAGCACGCCGAGGTGTTCGTCGGCGATCCGCACGGGCCCGGGGGAGGCCGGCCCCGGCTGTGCCGCTGGCGGCTCGACCTGCGCACCGGACGGGCCGCCATGACCGTGCTCGACGACCGGGAACAGGAGTTCCCGCGCATCGACGAGCGCCGCGTCGGCGGCCGCCACCGCTACGGCTACTCGGTGGCGGTCGAGAGTGCGTCGGGCGTGTTCGGTGGTGCGGTCATCCGCCACGACCTGCGCGCCGGGACGAGTGTCCGGCGCAGCCTCGGAAAGCACATCGAGGGCGGCGAAGTCGTCTTCGTTCCCCGCGGCGCCGACGCGGCCGAAGACGACGGTGTCCTCATGGGATTCGCCTACGAGCGGGATACCGGCTTCAGCAAGCTTGTGATCCTCGACGCCGCCTCGCTCGTCATCGTCGCGGAGATCCGGCTCCCCGTCCGCGTCCCGCACGGCAACCACGGCAACTGGCTTCCCACGACGGCCGATCTCCGCGCGGAGGCGATCTGAGATGGGCCGGGGGGGGGGAGTACCTCGTCGTGCTGGTGGCCTGCGTGCTGATCACTCTTTTTCGTGGTCGTGCCGGTGTGCGGGATCCTGACCTACGAGATCGTCCCGATCGCGCTCACCGCGCTGCGGCGCCGGTTCCGGCGATGATCCCTCGGGGGTACACCGTGCCCGCGGTCGCCGCCGTGGTCGTCGTGGTGGCACTCGAACCGGCCGTGCTGCGGACGGGCCTCTTCCGCCGGCTCGCGTACTGGCTCACGATCACCATCGTCACCGGCTTCCAGATCCCGGTCGAAGACTTCCTCGTCGGCTTCGCCCTCGTCACCGCCGTGCTGGTGCTGTGGGAACGCGGCAATGGGTCTCGCGAGTGACCAGGGAGACGGAGTTCCGGATCCTGGGGCCGCTGACGGTGTGCCGCGCGGACGGCCGCCCGGTCGTGCTCGGCGGCCGCAAGCCGCGGACGCTGCTGGCGGTGTTGCTGCTGGCCCGTGGCCGGGTGGTGCCCGACGAACGGCTGATTTCGCTGTTGTGGGAGGACGTCCGGCCGGCCACTGTGGACGCGCAGCTGTGCACTTACGCTTCCCGGCTCCGCCGGGCGTTGCCCGCTCGGCTCGTCCGCGCCGGCGGCGGCTACCTGCTGGAGCCGGGCGGCACGGTCGACGCCGAGGAGTTCGAACGGCTTGCCTCGGCCGGTGACGCCGCGCTCCGGGCGGGTGATGCCGTGCAGGCGGCCCGGCTGTTTCGCGTCGCCTTGGGCCTCTGGCGCGGGCCGGTGCTCGCCGACGTCGCCGAATCCCTTCGCTCGGGCGAGGAGGCGCGGTTCGAGGAGCTGCGGCTGGCGGTGCTGGAAGGCCGGATCGAGGCCGATGTGGCGGCCGGCGACCACTTGAGCGCGGTGCCGGACGCCACCGGCCTGGTGCACGACCACCCGTTGCGCGAGCGCGCGTGGGCGTTGCTGATGACGGCGTTGTGCGCGAGTGGCCGCCCGGCCGAGGCGGTGGCGGCGTACCACCGGGCCCGGCGGATCCTCGACGAACGGCTGGGGATCGCGCCGGGTCCCGCGTTGTGCGCGGCCTACGAGCGGGTGCTTCAGCCGATCTCGGGCGGGTAGGGCCAGGTCTGGAAGTCGACGTCGAGGGTGGCCGTGTCGCGCGGCAGCCAGTACCGGGCGAACTCGCGAACCTGCGCCGGGGCCGGCCCGGGGTTGGGGCTCCGGTGGTCCGGCTTCGCAGCGGACTGCAGGGCCCAAGCGAACCCGAGCACGGGGTTGAGCCGCGCCCACCGGGCGCGGTCGATGCCCAGGACCATGTTCCCCCGCAGGATCCCGTGCCAGCGGTGGTAGCCGTGGGTCGGATCACCGTCCATGGCGTGCACCTCGGCTTCGTCGTCCGCCCGCCGCGGGTCGAAGAGCACACCCTGCCCGAACGCGGCGAAAGCCCCGATCAGCCCCGCGTGGTCATTGCAGTAGTAGCGGTCGAAGTTGTCGAGCTGGAGCTTCGAGAGCGTCCTCAGCGGCTGCTCGACGGGCTTCAGGTACTCGGCGTAGTTCTGCGGGTAGCCGGGTTCCTGGACGAATTCGAACCATTTCGTGTAGCTGGCCTGCTCCCCGCCGATGTACCCGAAGAACGCGCCGATGGCGTCCGCTGTTTCCTGCGTCGGGTTGTACAGCGAGATTTCGTCGAGCTGGTACCAGAGTTCGTTTGCCCGCCGGTCCCCGAGCATCCCGGGCACGGGTGGCAGATCCGATGTCGCCGCCGCGGCCGCCGATGGGCTCAGCAGCACGGATCCGGCGACGGTGACCGCCGCCCCGGCACCGATTTTGAGCAGGCTCCTGCGATCCATGGTTTCTCCTTTCGGCGGCCTCTGCCGCTCTGGCCGCCACCGTACGTCCGGCCCATATACTTTCTCTGGACTCCACAGTGGATCCGGGTGAGGGCAGGACCACGTCGACCCGCAGGCCAACGGTCTCGCCGAGGTTTCGCCGTGTTCGCGGCGTCGGTGTCCATTGTGGTCGTCACCTTCCGTCTGCGCAGCGTCGTCGCCGGGGTCGATCTCGGCTGGATCCGGACGCTGAGCGGGAACTCGGTGCTGGAACCGTGGCTGTCGATCCCGACGGTGCTCGGGAAGATCGGCGGGGTGGTCGTGCCCGGCTCCGCGGTCGCGACCTGCCGCCTGGCCGGCTTCACACGTCGCGGTGGCTGCGGCGGTTTCGACGTGGCTCACGGTGAGCACTCGCCCGGACGGGAAGACCCTGCTGCCGCCGTGGGGTTTCGCGGTGCCGGCGGTGGTCTCGGCCGGTGTCGGCGTGCTGACCGCCCGGGAGCCGTGCGTTCGAGCAGCTGGATGGCCTTCCCCGCGGCGATCAGCTGCCGGCCACCGCCGGTGAGTGCGACGGCCGCCCGCGACCCGTTGCCCAGGTCGACGATGGCGCAGCTGGTGGCAGCTTCGTTGCGGTTTTTGGCGGTCGGACGCCTTCTCGCGCGCACCGGAACCGGGCGACCATGGCATCCGGGTCCACACGTGACCATCGTGGGGAGGGTTCTTGGCCGGCGTCGGTGACACCCGGCAGCGAAGTACGCATGGTGCGTGTGCGCCCGACTGCCCGTGTCGTGCGTTGTTCGAGTTGTTCGGAACGAAGTGGACGGTGCTGCTCATCGGAGTTCTCCTGGACGAGCCGTTGCGGTTCGGCGAGTTGCGGCGCCGCCTGGCGAACGTCAGTCCCAAGGTGCTGGCGCAGACGCTGCGGCGGCTCGAGCGGTACGGGCTCGTCGATCGCACGGTTTGTCCCGTGGTCCCGATGCGTGTCGAGTATGCGCTGACGGAGCTGGGGCAGAGCGCCGCGGAGCCGCTCGCCGCGTTGTGGACCTGGGTGGGGTCTCGTGCTCTTCAGTCTGTCGAGGGTACGACCAAGCCGGACTCGTAGGCCGCCACCACGGCTTGGGCGCGGCTGCTGAGCTCCAGCTTGCCCATGATCCTTTTGACGTGGGTCTTCACCGTCTCCGCGCTGAGCGTGAGCCGGTCCGCGATTTCGGCGTTGCTGAGCCCGTGGCCCACGAGGTGCAGCACCTCCGTCTCCCGACTCGTCAACGCGGCCAGGTGGTCACGCCGGTACTTCGACGGCTGGTGGTGCCGAGCGAAGGTTTCGATCAGACGGCGTGTGATCCGCGGCGACAGCAGGACGTCACCGGCCGCGACGGAGTAGACGGCGGCGATGATCCGGTCCGCGGGTGTGTCCTTGAGCAGGAAGCCTGCTGCTCCCTCGCGCAGCGAGGTGTAGACGTACTCCGAGACATCGAAGGTGGTGAGGATGATGATCCGCGGTGGCCGTTCGTCGTCCCGGCTCAGGATCTGGCGGGTCGCGGAGATCCCGTCCAGGCCGGGCATCCGCACGTCCATGAGCACGACGTCCGGCCGGCTGCCGGCGGTCAGGGCCACCGCGTCGACGCCGTTCGCCGCGTCGGCCACGACCTCGATCCCCGGCGCGGCGTTGAGGAGAGAGATCAGCCCCGCGCGGACCAGCGGCTGGTCGTCGGCGACCAGTACCCGGATCGTCATGCGTTCTCCTCGATCGGCAAGCACGCCACGACAGCGAAGCCGCCGTCGGGCAGAGGTCCGGCGTCGAAGGTACCTCCATAGAGGTCGGTGCGCTCGCGCATACCGTGGATGCCGTACGACGACGGTCCACTTTCGACTCGGGAACCGGTGCCGTCGTCCGCGATCCGGACGTCGAGGTACCGGCCGCGGTAGCCGATCTCCACGTGCGCCGACGCCGGGCCCGCGTGCTTGATGACGTTGGTCAGCGACTCCTGGACGATCCGGTAGGCCGAGATCGCGACCCCGGGCGGCACGGGTCTCGGCCGGCCGGTCACGACGAGGTCCACGGCCAGGCCCGCCGCCCGGACCCGGTCGACCAGCCCCTGGACTTCTTCGAGACCCGGTTGCGGGAAGAGGTCGACCTTGTCGTCTTCGTCGTCGAGCCGGAGCACGTCCAGCAGCCGTCGCATCTCCAGCAGCCCTTCACGGCTGGCCTTCTCGACGGTGGTGACGGCCGCCCGGGCCGTCGGCCTGTCGCTGTCGAACACGTAGCTCGCCAAGCCGGCCTGCAGCGAGATGACCGACATGTGGTGCGCGACGACGTCGTGCAGCTCCCGGGCAATCCGGACGCGTTCGTCGGCCGCGGCGCGGCGCGCGTTCTCGGCCTCCTGCCGCACGCGCCGCGCCCAGCGCTTGGTGCTTTCCCCGAGCGCCCAGGCACCGAGCAGCACCACCGAGGTTTCGATCAGCTTGGGCAGCGTCAGGTCACCGGAGGGCGTCAGGAACGAGGGGACGAAACAGAAAGTGGACAGGAGCCACATCGCGCCGGCGACCGAGGTGGAGCGCGTGGTCCCCACGCTGAAGACCGCGAGCAGCAGGCCGAGGCCCGCGTTGGGGAGTTCCGCAGATTCCAAAACGGAGTAAGCGGTCACCGCGCAGGCGATCAGCACCATGACGACGACCGGTGCGACCTGACGCAGGACGAGGGGGGCGACCGTCAGGATCCCGAGGAGGTAGACGACCCAGCCCGTGCCCGGGCGGGCGGCGACATTGGCGACGGTGAGGGCCACGAGAGCGAGGGTGATCAGGCCGTCGAGCAGGGGAGCGGGAAGCTTGGTGCGCACCCCGTCACGGTAGTCGAAACGGTGGACGTCCTCCCTGCGCCAGCGGTCCCTACCACCAGAGGGGTATGGCCGGATACTCACTTCGGAGGACGCCCGGCTGCGAGAATTTTCTTATTGTCGCCGAAGAGGGAGATTCACATCATCGCGACCGCCCTGACGGCACCGGTCACCGCGGCCCACAGTGTGACATTGCTGCTTGTAGCGTCACGTTAGTGGCTGTGCTCCCACGTTGTCCACGAAATTCGGGAGAATGTCATGAGTAGCACTTGCGAAGCAGCCGTCGGCAGTGTGGATGGGGAAGCTCGTCACCGCACCCTGGTCAGCTTGTTCGCGAACAAGTGGTCGGCGTTGGCGATCGGGGTGCTGGAGGACGGCTCCCTCCGGTTCGGCGAGCTGCAACGCCGGCTGGGGGGCGTTAGTCCGAAGGTGCTCACCCGGACACTGCGGAGACTCGAGGAGTTCGGGCTCGTGAACCGGGTCGTCTACCCGGACATTCCCCTTCGTGTCGAGTACTCGCTGACCGACGTCGGACGCGGTGCCGGGGGGTTGTTGCGAGACCTGAGGAACTGGGTCGACGAGAACATGGACGAGATGCTGCGCGCTTCGCGGCCGGTGGAAACCCGGAACCTCGATGCGGACCGATGACGGTTTCGGTGACCGGGCAGCGGCGCCATCGTTCGTCCCGGACGATGACACCGCTGCCCGGCTCCCTGCCCTTTCCCCGGGGAAGGGCTTCCCGGCCGATCATCCGCCGCGAGACAACGGCGGATCGGCGACCACCGCAGCCGGTTCGGCCGGGGTTCCGAAATCCTTGATCCCGTCCGATTGCCGGCCGAACTCGGAGAGACCGGCCACTTCGGTCGCGTTCGACCGAGTTGGCGCGGGGGTCCGGTCGATGTTCCGCTCGACCCAGTCGCGGACCGCTCCGAGGGGAACGGCGGCGCTCATCCCCAGTTCGGTCAGGGAATACTCGACGTGCAACGGCACGGACGGATAGACCACGCGGTTCAGGATCCCGTGTTCTTCCAGCCGTCGCAGGGATTGCGTGAGCACCTTGGGGCTCACGCCCTGCAGCCGCCGCCGAAGCTCACCGAAGCGCAGGGGACCGTCTTCGAGCGCGCCGATGGCCAGCGCGGACCACTTGTTCGCCAAGAGGTCGAGCATGGCCCGGCACGGGCACTGGGCTTCGTAGACGTCGTGGGTCCGGTGCCGCCCCGTCTCGCAGACACTGGTCATCAGATCTCCTCAAGTGCGGGTCTGTCCCCGGTGGTCTCCAAGCTACGTTCAAGGGTGTAGTTACCCGCAAGGGTCACGACTCTCCAAGAGAGAGTGACCACTGTGGACGCTACTGACTTGGCCCGGAGGTTCATCCGCTTCGCGG
Source organism: Amycolatopsis sp. lyj-109 (assembly GCF_046548995.1). Taxonomy (NCBI): domain Bacteria; kingdom Bacillati; phylum Actinomycetota; class Actinomycetes; order Pseudonocardiales; family Pseudonocardiaceae; genus Amycolatopsis; species Amycolatopsis sp. lyj-109. Next base: position 494,314 of record NZ_JAJPWR010000001.1, on the reverse strand, counting down.
CGTCGAGAACGGGCGCCTGGCAAGCGCCTTTCAGGGCAGCGCGAAACCGGCTCCTCCTTCGTGCCACCAGCTGAGGTAGAACGGTGCTTTGTCGACGAGTGTCAGGTAGCGGTCCGCGATCATCGCGCACAATTCGGGGACGAGAGGAGCGACCGGCGAGTCCACCCGCCACGCCAGAACCAGTTCCCGGTACAGGGGCGTGCCGACGTGAGATTCGCCGGTGAGGTGCGCGATGCGCTGGTCGAAGCCCGCGGACGCGCAGGTGCGGGCGAGATAGGTGTTCATCCCGCTGTCGTCGGCGTCGGGCATCACCCACTTTTCCGCGGCGAGGTCGGCCAAGCCGATTTCCCGCGAGCGGCCAGCGGGTGCTCGGCCGAAACGCCGACGAAGATCGGCTCACGCAGGAGCAACCGGTGCTCGACGCCGGCCTGCCGCACCACCGGGAAGCCCGGGAACTGGCGCATCACCGCGATGTCCAGCTCACCGGAGCTCAGCGTCGAGCCGATGCCGGATGCCGGATGCCGGGTAGCGCGGTGAAGAATCGGCTGGGGCTGGCGGGGCGGCGCGTCGTCCATGCCGTGCTGGACTGGGCTCTCGCTGTCGGCATGGGGTTTCTCGCTGCGCTCCTGGCCGGGCTCGTCGTCATTCCCTTGCTGCAGTGGGGCCTGGTGCCGCCGAAGGTGATCCTCTGGTCCCCCGCGATCACGTTCATCGTGGTCGCGTACGCCGGGCGACGTCCTGATCCAGATCTGGGTGCCGCTGCGTCGAGGCGGAGTCACTCCGGGAATGCTGGTGATGGGCCTGCGGATCGAAACCCCGCGCGGCGGCCGGCCGAAGGGCCGTGCCTTCCTGATCCGGTGGGTGCTGCTCACGGTCGACGGGTTGCTGCTGGGGCTGGTCGCTGTGATGAGCATCGTGGCGACCGAACGACGCCGGCGGATCGGCGACCTGGTGCCCAGGACACTGGTGGTCCGCGCCGACACCGACGTGCGCTGGGCTTCGGCGAACGCCAGGCACCTTGACGCGCGCGGCGGCCTGGGTGACATGCTGGCATGTCGGGAATTCGGGGTGCTGGGGTGATTTCCCGGTACGGCAGCCGCTTCTAACGTGATCACGGTCAAGTTGGAACGGCACAGGGGATGACGATGATGAAGAAGGCATTCGGCCGGCGGATCCCGGTGGTGGTCGTGCTCGCGGCGCTGGCTGTTGGAGCGCTCGCCTACAGCTCCACCGCGCAGTCCGCCACCGCCGCCCAGCAGCCCGCCGTGGGACTGGACGACACACTGCACAACACCCTCCAGGGTTATCTGGACGCCCACCGCGCGCAGGACCGGATGTCCGCTGTGGCGTTGCGGGTGACCTATCCGGACCGGCGTCCGGCGATGTCGGTGAACGTCAGCACCGGCAGGCCGGTGCCGGCCGACGCGCTGTGGCAGATCGGCAGCAACACCAAGGCGTTCACCTCCGTGCTCCTGCTCCAGCTGGAGGCCGAGGGGCGGCTGTCCGTCCACGACAAGCTGGGGAAGTGGCTGCACGGGTATCCGGCGTGGCGCGACGTCACCATCACCCAGCTGCTGTCGATGACCAGCGGTATCCCCGACTACGCCCAGCAGGACGCGTTCGGCGAAGCCATCCTGGCCGACCCGGCCACCGTGTTCACGCCCCAGCGGCTGGTGTCCTTCGTCGGCGGACAGCTGGGACCCAAGACCTACAACTACTCGAACACGAACTACGTTCTCGCGCAGCTGATCATCGAACGGGTGACGCACGACAGCTACGACTCCCAGCTGCACCGTCGCGTCCTCGGCCCGTTGAAGATGCACGACACCTGCCTGCCGCCGGCGTGCCCGGGCGACACCGCCCGGAGGATGCCGGCGGGGTACTCCGGGGTGTCCGCGCTGCCCACGTTGCTCGGCAAGCCCGTGCCCGCACTCGCGTTGTCCTGGGCCCAAGGGGCCGGTGGCCTGGTCGGCTCGCTGCCGGACCTCTCCACCTGGGCCAAGGCGCTCTACGGGGGCCGGTTGCTGCCACCGGCGCAGCAGCGCGAACTCCAGTCGCTGGTCTCCGTGACCACCAGCGAACCGATCCGGACCGTCACCCAGCAGGACCCGGTGGGCTTCGGGCTCGGTGTCGCCCAGCGCATCGACACCGGCACCGGCCGTCCCGTCTGGGCGTACCGGGGCGAGACGCTCGGGTTCCAGGTGCTGCACACCTACGTCCCGGAGTCCGGGATCCTCATCACCCTCGCCGTGAACAGCACGGCGGACCAGGACACGCTGACCGGTCTCGCCGACACCGTCCACCGGACGCTGGACACGGCGCGACCGTACGGCAACCATTAGTACTACAGGGACACTTGTGTGCGTGACCTGGGGAAACAAGGTCACCGTCTGCCGTGGCTGGTGGTCGTGAGTGGTAATTCGGTTCCAACCCCTAATTACCACTCACGACCAGCTGCGGCAGACCGGTAGGCCGGCGTCCAGGATTGTCCTGGCCGGCTGTCTTCGGCCGCACCGAACAAAGATCTCGCCCTGCAGTATTAGCCGCCGATTCGGACAAGGAAGGACGAAACCGGTGGACCACCAAGGGCGGGGTCTCATCCTCCGCAACGCACTGACCGGGCTGCGCGCCGGCGGGCAGCTGGTGCGGTGGCCGGTCTGGCTGGTGCTCGGCCGGGATCCCCGGCCGGGCGGGGACGCCCTCATCGAGCACCAGGACCGCATGGAGGGCAGTGCACCCGCCGACCGGCGTGAAGGTGCCGGCCGGCGGGTGCGCTGGCTGGCCGTCCAGGCGGTGCTCGGGCCGGGAGTGCTGGCGTTGACCGTCGTGACGTGGCTGACGGCGGCCGTCGTGGTCAGCACGCCGCTGTGGTGGCGCCTGGCGTCGGCGCCGGTGGTGTTCGTCCCGATCACCGACACCGCCAGCTCGCTCGTCGGCGCGCTGTGCGGACTCCCGCTGGTCCTGCTGGCCGTCGCGTGCGGCTACGGCCTCCCACGCTGGCACGCCGCGGTGGGCCACGCGGTGCTCGACGGCCCTCGGTTCCTGCGGTTGACCCGCCGCGTCGAGGTGCTGACCACCTCCCGGGCCGACGCGCTGGAGGTACAGGCTGCCGAGCTGCGCCGGATCGAACGCGACTTGCACGACGGCGCGCAGGCGCGGCTGGTGTCGGCGGGCATGCTGCTCGGCCTGCTCGACATCAAGCTCGACGAGCTGCCGGAACACCACCGGAAGCTGCTCACCGAGGCCCGCTCCGAAGTCGGCGAGGCGTTGCAGGAGCTGCGGGACCTGGTGCACGGCGTGTACCCGCCGATCCTGGTGGACCGCGGCCTGACCGGCGGGATCGAGTCGCTGGTGGAGCGGACGACGCCGGTGATCGGGTCGGTCTCGGCCACCGTCGACGTCGCCGGCCGGCTCCCGGCCGCGCTCGAATCCACCGTCTACTTCGTGGTCGCCGAGGCGCTGGCCAACGTCGCCAAACACAGCAACGCCGGCGAAGCCCGGGTCGCCGTCCGCACCGACCGCGACCACGACCATGTCTGTGTCGAAGTGTACGACGACGGCCGAGGCGGCGCCGACGAACTGCGCGGCAGCGGCCTGGCCGGCCTGCGCCGCCGCGCGGCCGCGTTCGACGGCGCCCTGTCGATCACCAGTCCGCCCGGCGGACCCACCCTCCTGCGAGTGGAGCTTCCATGCGTGTCGTGATCGCCGAAGACCTCCTGCTCCTGCGTGAAGGCCTGACCCGCCTGCTCGAGGAAATGGACTGGACCGTGGTATCCGCCGTCGACAACCCGGACGCGCTGCTCGACGCGCTCGAGAAGGAGCGGCCCGACGTCGCCGTCGTCGACATCAGGCTGCCGCCGACCTACCGCGACGAAGGCCTGCGCGCGGCGATCGAAGCCCGCCGGCGCCGCCCGGGAACGCCGATCCTGATCCTCTCCCAGTACATCGAACGCACCTACGTGCGGGAACTGCTCGCCGACTCCCACGGCGGCGTGGGCTACCTCCTCAAGGACCGCGTCAGCGACGTCCGGCAATTCATGACCGACCTCCGCGCCGTCGCGGCGGGCGGCACGGTCCTGGATCCACAGGTCGTCCGCGCGGTCTTCGACCGGCTCGCCAAGACCGCACCCCAAGCCGAGCTGACGCCCCGGGAGCGCGAGGTCCTGGGCCTGATGGCCCGCGGCCTGTCGAACTCCGCCATCGGCGTCGAGCTCGACATCACCGAACGCGCCGTCAGCAAGTACATCAACCGGATCTTCGCCAAGCGAGACCTTCCGCCGGGCGACAACGTCCACCGCCGGGTCCTTGCGGTCTTGCAGTACCTCGACGACATCGCGACCTAGCCAGGAACTCAGGCCCGCCCAGAGCGGGAGATGGGCCTTCAGCATGAACTTGCCGTCCTCGCGACGACGTGCGACCGGCCTGCTGCCGACCAACGAGACGCGGCGATCGAGCCCGGCGAGGCCCCGGCCGGCCCGGGCCGGTGCCGCTCATCCGGTGGTGGGCCGCCGCGGGGGCTTGCCTCCGTGGCCACCCCCACGACGAGCTCGTCTCCGTCCGGGCGCCGTACCCGCACGTTGATGCGGCAGCCCGGCGCGTGCTTGCGGGCATTGGCCAGTCCTTCTTGGACCACCCGGTAGACGGCGAGCCGGACGAGGCCGGAAGCACCTTCGTGATCAGGTGCGCTCCGACGCACTCGTCCGGCTGCCCGGCTGCCCGGGTCTGGTCGGGTCTGGTCGACGAGATCGCCGAGCCGCTCCAGTGGTCGGTTCCTGTGCCGCGAAAGCGCATCGTGCGCGGGGGTGAGGACGTTCAACAGCTCCCGCAGATCGGCGAGACCGCGGCGGCGGGTGGAGCCGATCAACTTCAGCCCGTGTCGAGCCTGGCCCGGTCACCGTCTTGAGTACTGCGCAGCGCCCGCTTGCATGACCATGGCCGTCACGTGATGGGTGACCACGTCATGCAGTTCCCCGGCGACGCGTTCACGTTCTTTCCGCAAATCGGCTTCGCGTCGCATTGGAATCCTGCGTGCCCGCGGACCTTTACGTCATCCCGCCCGGCGTGGAGCTGCCGGTGTTGCCGTTCATCGGAGTCGACCTCCGGTTCTCCGTTCACCCGGCGAATGCCGCGCAGTCACGGATCTAGCGCACCGGATCACCGAAGTGTTGACCGACGAGGAAGCGCAGACGTCCGCGGCAGCAACCGCGAAATGTACACCCGGTGTCAGGTGGCGGCGGCGCCGTCGGGTATCTCTGGTGGGGGGATCAGCCGGATGGTGCGTTCGAGCAGCCAGGTGCGGAATCGTTCGGGTGACCAGCCGGCGAGGTTGACGAGCAGGTCGTACTGAGTCGGGTGGGCGGCAGCCCAGAACTCGTCGGCGATTGCGGTCGGGTTGACATGTGGGTCGACCAGGCCACGATTCACCAGTTCGGTCACGAAATCACGGCCGGCCGTTCGCATGTCGTTCATCCGCCGGTGGTATGCCGAGGCCAATTCAGGGTCGGCTCGGCGGGCCTCGCTCCAAGCCGCGGTAAGAGCGTCGACCCGTTCGTTGCTCGAAGCGACGTAGGTGACCAGCGCGGCGAGGATCTCACCGAGACTGTCGCCTGCCCAGGCCGGGGCGATATCGCTGCGCTGGATCAGGCCGAGGGGTTCCCCGTCGTTGATGGCGTCTTCGAACGCGGCCAGCAGCAGTGCCGGTTTGCCGCCGACCGCGGTGACCCGCTCCAGGGACACGCGCGCATCGCGGGCCACCATTCGCAGGGTTGTCGCGGTATACCCGAGGTCGGCGAACAGCTGCCCCGCGACTTGCACGACCCGCTGGCGGGTCTCGGCGCGCCGGGCGTCGCGAATCGGAGAGTCATAGTTGCGGGGCATCAAGGCTCCTGGGGTGGCTTCGTCAGCATCGACGTCGGTTCTACCAGGCCAACTGTACCGTATTGGCCAGACTGTGTTACGGTTAATTACCGGCTCGCCGACGTGCGACCGCCCGATGCCTCTCGCCACGCACGAAATGGACCATCATGTCTTCAGTCATCCTCGCCGCCCCGGGCGTTCCCGGAGAGCTCAATCCCATTCTGGAACTCGCCCGCGATCTGCTTGCCCGCGGACACGAGGTGGTTGTGGTCACGAACACCATGTTCGGGCCGGCCGTAACCGCGACCGGTGCTCGATTCGTGGCGGTCGGCGGCGCGTGCGATCTCGACGAGCATGGGCTGTCCGCCCTGCTGAGTGAGGGTGCCGCACTTACGCCAGGGCCGGAACTGCTCAACTTCCAGTGGAGTCGGCTGTTCGCTGACCCCATTGCCGACCAGCACGCCACCCTGCAACGCCTGCTCGACGAAGATCCAACCCGTGTGCTGATCACCAACTCGGTGTTCCTCGGTGCTTGGCCGGTCGCGCTGGGCGCACCTGGCCGACGCCCGGCGCGGTGGATCGCCGTGGGAGCCAACCCTCTGTCGGTTTCCAGCATCGACACCACCGCGTTCGGACCGGTACCTGCCGAGCCTGGACAAGACCCGCACGCCGGTAATGTCGCGGCTAACGCCGGTCTCGTTGCGGCGACCGAACCGACTCGTCTGCACATCGAGAAAATTCTCCGCTCTCTCGGGGCAGATCAGGCCGTGCCATCTTTCGTCGACGGCATTGTCACCGTCCCGGACATCTTCGTCTCGCTCAGCGTGCACGCTTTCGACTTCCCGCGCAGCGACTTGCCCTCCAACGTTCTCTACGCGGGCATTCTCGCCGCTGCGCCATCCGCACAGTGGACACCACCCGAGTGGTGGGCCGACCTGGATGGCGAACGCCCGGTCGTTGCCGTCACCCAAGGCACCGTCGCCAACCGGGATCTAACCGAACTGATCGAACCGACTCTGCGCGCCTTGGCCGACAGTGACGTCCTCGTCGTCGCCGCCACCGGTCGTGAGGACGACGCGATCGGGACCACCGTGCCCGACAACGCCCGGGTCACCCCCTTCGTGCCGTTCAGCGAATTGCTGCCCAAATGCGCACTGCTGGTCACCAACGGTGGATTCGGTGCAACCCAACAAGCCCTGGCCGCCGGAGTTCCGGTCGTCGTTGCCGGCGCAACCGAGGACAAGCCGATGACCGCTGCCCGAGTCGCGTTCCACCACGTCGGTGCCAACCTCGACACCGCCAACCCCAGTCCTGTCCAGATCCGCGAAGCCGTCGTGCGCGTCCTTGCCGACACCGAGATCGCGGCCAACGTCACCAACATCTCCACCGCTTACCAAACGCACGACGCCCGAAAGGAAATCGCCGACCTTATCTATTGAGACGAGGAGGCGGACCGTTCGCCACATCCTCAGGGAAGCCCCTAAACCCGGCGCCGGTTTGGACCGGCCGTAGCCGATCGTGGTGTGGTGCAGGTGATTGAGATGTTTTGTCCTGAGTGGACTGTACTGTCCGCTGGGAAGGAGCCAGGGAGTCCCGCGGGCCCGCGGTCGCCGGTTCTCCATTGGACGCACTGCGCTGGACCGGTCAACGAACAGGACGTCCTGGTACTGGACGCCGGTGTCGAGCTCGAAGTTCACCGAGGCCCTGCGGGAGGTGTACGACCCGGCCCGCGCGGCCCAGCGCGCGGCCCTGGCAGGCCTACGGCGCTCTCGAACAAGCCGCGATGCGAGTTCTGGCGTCGGGGCTTGAAGCCTGGGGACTGCTTCCGGTTTCGGCCGGTGAAGCGCTGTCGGCCGATGGTCAGCAGTATCGCCGGTTCATCGTCTGCGGGGCTGGCCACTTCCTGGGTCTGGACGTGCACGACTGCGCTGCCGCGCGACCGGGGAGCTACCGGGCCGGCCGGCTGGCGGAGGGTATGGCCTTGAGAGTGGAGCCCGGTCGCTACTTCCACCGGGACGATCTCACGGTGCCGCCCGAAATCCGTGGACTGGGGGTGCGCATCGAGGACGATGTGGTGGTCACCGAGGACAGTTATGACCTCCTGGCCGCCAACTTTCCCGTGAGCGCGGACGAAGTGGAAGCCTGGGTGAGCTGAGGTGGCAGAATCCTTGCGTCGTTTGACGGCCAGGAGTCATTTGCACGCGCCCGGCTCCGGTGCGTGCGCGATTGATTGTCCGTGCCGCGTGCTGTCCGACCTCTTGGGCACCAAGTGGACAGCTCTCGTCATCTCGGCGCTTGAGGACGAACCGTTGCGATTCGGGGAATTGCGGCGCAGGCTCACCAACGTCAGCACCAAGGTGCTTGCGCAGACATTGAGGCGGCTCGAGCGGTATGGTTTGGTCGAACGCACAGTTTACCCCGTGGTACCGATGCACGTGGAGTACTCGCTGACGGGGCTGGGCCGAAGTGCCGGCGAGCAGCTCGAGGCGCTGTGGAGCTGGGCTGGCTCCCACGCCCACCTCATGCGTTGAGCCGATCGGCAACGCCGTCCAGGGCAATTGGGGCGCTGCCGCGCAGGACGCCATGGGCGCGGTCACCGGGGGAGCCTCCCGCTACATCGGCGCGGCGGTGAAGGTCGCCCGCTCGGTGCGCGTGGTGAGGCATGTCGCGCAGGCGCTGAGGTGGTCCCCGCAGGTGTAGTGGCGGTGATCGGCCGCCTGTCCCCGCTCAAATACCGCACCTGAACCTGCTCGGCCGCTACGGCTTCACCGCCTCCACCCCGGCCGCCGGCGCCCTGCGCCCGCTGCGCGACCCGGATGCGCCGGAGCTGGAGGAGGACGAGGACGAGTCGGCGGCCGACCGAAGCGGGCCTGTCAGCCGGCGGGCACCAGCGCGGCGTCGTACTGCTCGACGATCCAGGGCAGCACAACGCAGGAGAGCAGGAGCCAGTCGCTGTAGCGGCACAGGTCCCGGTCGCGGACCGGAAAGTGGAACTCGGAGGCCGTGAACTCCTCCAAGGAGTCCCCAAGGGCCGGTCGGCGTCAACGCGGCCCTCGAACCGGCCCAGCGTGCGCGTCACATGCGCCTCGGTGCCGAACTCCGCCCAGCTGAAGTCCGAGAACAGCCACTCCTCGGCCTGGGCACCGGGCCAAGGCGTGCGCGTGCTGGTCGAGCCTCAGACCCCCGCGGCCTCGCCGGCCGGCCGGGTCGCGCCGAACTCGGCGGCGGCGAGGACAGAGTCCAGTCGGGCTCGCGTGGTGGCAAGGTCCCGAATGTGATCGTCGAGGCGGTCCCGCTCCGCACGAAGCCGGGCGATCATTTCCGGGCCGGCGATACCGGTGTGCACGCACGGCAGGAACTCCACGATCGTCCGGCTGCTCAGCCCGGCAGCGTAGAGGAGCTGGATCCACCGCACTCGCTCGACCGTGTCCGGGGTGTAGAGGCGCTGCCCGCCTGCGCTGCGGCTCGACGCGATGAGCTGCTGCTGCTCGTAGTAGCGCAGCGCCCGCGTGCTCACTCCCGCGGCCGATGCCACCTCGCCGATACGCATCCCGTCGCTCCCTCTGCTCCACATGCCGCTGGGTCCCGGTTGCTGCCGGGCCGTCCCGGGTTGTCATCCGACTTGCCTTTGACGTTAACGTCAACTTTTACACTCCGGAAGCCGGGCGTCAGCACCGGCGGAACCGACCATGACGGAGTAGGACCTGATGAGCACTGACGACACGACACCCGACGGCCTCATCCCCGCCGCCGTCCTCGCCTCGGACATGCCGGTCGCGGTATATGGATACGCCCGGGCCAAGGCGGGCGGGGAGGGCCGGATGCTGGGCGAGATCCAGGCGATCATCGGCCTCACCCGCAAGGAGGACGGATGCGAGCAGTACGTGGTGCACACCACGCCGGACCAGCCGGGCGCCTTCGCCTTCTACGAGCGCTGGTCCTCCGGCGCCCACCTGCTGGCGCACGTTTCGCAGCCGTTCATGCAGACGTACTTCGCCGCCATCGCGGGCCTGGTCGAGGGGGAACTGGAGGCCCACTGGCTGCACCCCCTCTCCTGACCCACGGCACACGGCCGGCCCCGCGCCAGGTGGGGCCGGCGCATCCGGATCGCCGTATCCGCGATGGCGCGGCATGCGGGCAGAGGTACTTCGGCGGTGCGTCCGCGGCCACCGAGGCGGACGTTCAGCTCTTCTGGGGCGAGCCGCTCGACGGCGTCGCTGAACGGATCGAGCGGCTGGAGGAGCTCGGTGAGAAGCTGGGGCGTGAGCACGCGCCGCTGGAGTACGGGCTGCGCGTCACGACGGTGGTGCGGGATAGCACGGACCGGGCCTGGGCGGACGCCGAGGCCAAGGTCGAACGGATGGCGAACGGCTCGATCGCCCGCACCTCCGACTGGTCTGCTGCCACCGGGCAGCAGCGGCTGTTCGACCTGGCCGCGCGGGGCGATGTGCTGGACGACAAGTACCGGGCGCTCGGGATCAGCCACTTCGTGCTGTCGGACACCCCGTATCTGCCGGAGATCGAGCGTCAGGGCGATCAGCTTCTGCCACTGCTGCGCCAGTGACTGTCCGGGAAGGACGGATCTTCACGGTTCGATCCCGAGGTGGGCACGCAGGGTGGTGCCGGTGTACTCGGTCCGGAACACGCCACGTTCCTGCAGCAGCGGCACCACCTTGGCCGCGAACTCGTCCAGGCCGCCCGGGGTGAGGTAGGGCGCGAGGATGAAGCCGTCCGCCGCGTCGGTTTGGACCAGGTCGTTGATCGACGTGGCGATCGTGTCCGGGGAGCCGACGAAGGTGTGGCGTTCGGTGACCTCGGTGATCAGGTCCCGGATGGAGAGGTTCTTGGCCTCGGCCAGCTCCCGCCACGCACGGGCGGTGGCGAGCGGGTCGCGGTACTGCCGGACGCTGGCCCGGCCGGGTGCGATCGTTTCGCCGACAAGCGGGTCGACCGTGGGGAGCGGGCCTTCGGGGTCATAGGCCGACAGGTCGCGGTTCCACAGCTGTTCGAGGAGTTTGATCGCGGTCTGCCCGCTCACCTGGGCGCGGCGGACATCGCGGGCGAGCTCGGTGGCGTCGGCATCGGAGTCGGCGAGGACGAACGTCGCCGCCGGGAGCACGACGAGCTGCTCCGGTGTCCGTCCGTGGCGGGCCAGGCGGCCTTTGACGTCGGCGTAGAACGCTTGGCCCGTTTCGCGGGTGGCGTGGCGGCTGAAGATCGCGTCGGCGGCGGCTGCGGCGAATTCGCGGCCCTCGTCGGAGTCGCCGGCCTGCAGGATCACCGGGCGGCCTTGGGGACTTCGCGGGACGGTGAAGCGGCCGGAAATCGTGAACTGCGCGTCGTGGTGTTCGAAGGTTCCGGCGTGCGGGTCGCCGAGGAAGACGCCGGAGTCCTGGTCCGCGACGATCTCGTCGCCCCGCCAGGAGCCGAACAACCTTCCGGCGGCTTCGAGGAATTGCCGGGCACGTTCGTAGCGCTGGTCTTTCGGCAGGAAGCCGCCGCGCCGGAAGTTTTCGCCGGTGAAGGCGTCCCAGGACGTCACGACGTTCCACGCGGCGCGCCCGGCGGAGAGGTGGTCGAGCGAGGCGAACTGCCGGGCCACTTCGTAGGGTTCGTTGAACGTGGAGTTGATCGTGCCCGCGAGCCCGAGCCGGTCGGTGACCGCGGCCAGCGCGGCGAGCACGGTGAAGGTGTCCGGGCGGCCGACGACGTCGAGGTCGTAGATCTCGCCGTGCTGCTCGCGCAGCCGCAGGCCCTCGGCAAGGAAGAAGAAGTCGAACTTCGCCCGCTCGGCGGTCTGTGCGACGTGCGCGAAAGAGCTGAAGTCGATCTGGCTGCCGGCGTCGGGGTGGCTCCAGATCGTCGTGTTGTTGACCCCGGGGAACCCCGCCGCCAGATGGATCTGCTTCAGGGGCTTGCTCATTCGGTGCCTCCTCAGGCGGCGTAACGGCCGGCGGTGCGGTCGAGACCGAGCAGTCCACGCAGCGTTGGCGAGCTGCGCCGGCGTCCCGGTGAAGATCGCGGCGTCGGAGGCGTACTCGGCCCCGGCGAGTTCGTCCAGGCGCGCCGGTGGTAGCCGAAGCGCTCGGCCGCCCGGGCGAGGTCGACGGTGTTGCGTACGGCTTCGGCCACGTCGGACCCGGAGCTGACCGGGACGAGGTCGAGCACCGACCGGGGGACGTCAGGCACGCCGCTTCTCCTGCTCTGCCGGTGGGGGAAGGATTCCGGTGCTTGCGTCGAGTCCGCCGTCGACTGGCACGGTCACGCCGGTGACGTAGGACGCGGCCGGTGACGCCAGGAACCAGATGACCTCGGCTTGTTCGCGCGGCGACGCCCAGCGGCCGAGCGGGATCCGGGCGGCGAGGCCGGCGGGGGCACCGGCGGTGAGGTCGGTGGTGGTGAGCCCCGGTGCGACGGCGTTGATCCGGATGCCCTGGTGGGCGTAGTCGATCGCGGTGGCCCGCACCAGGTTCACGACGGCGGCTTTCGCCGCGTTGTAGGCCCAGGTGCCGGGATCGCCGCGCAGGCCGGAGACCGACGCCGTCGCGACGATGGCGCCCCCGCCCGATTCACGCAGCGCCGGCACGGCCGCCCGGATCCCCAGTACGACACCGCGCACATCGACGGCGAGGATGCGGTCGAACCGCTCGACCGCGGAGTCGTCCTCCAGCGGCGGGGTACCGCCGACACCGGCGTTGAGGACCACCGCGTCCAACCGCCCGAACGTCTCGACGGCCAGCGCCACAGCGGCGGTGTTGGTCGACTCGGCGGAAACATCACCGGCCAGCGCCACGACGTCCGGCAGCGCCGATAGCCCGGCCTCGTCCACATCGACGGCCACGACGCCGTACCCGCGCTGTGCGAACAGTTCCGCGGTCGCCCTGCCGATTCCGCTCGCGGCGCCGGTGACGATGGCGGTGGGGCGGGTCACGGCGTGCCTGCCCACGCGAACCGGGTGTCGGGGCGTTGCCCGGTCGTGGCGAGGTCGGCCAGGATCCGCCCGATGACGGGGGTGAACTTGAAGCCGTGCCCGGAGAACCCGGCGGCGACGACGATCGGGCCGTGCCGATCGAGGACGAAGTCCGACGTCGGGGTGGTCGTGTAGGTGCAGCTGATCGGCGCGCAGCCGTCCGGGTCGAGGCCGGGGAGCCATTCGTGCACGTACGCGCGCAACGCTTGCAGCTGACCGGGTTCCGGCGTGAAGTCCCGGCGGTCGGGGTGCACCTCGGGCCCCACCCCGTGGAACCCGACCTTGACGCCTTCGCCGGGGGTGGCGAGCCCGTAGGTGCCGCTCGGGTACCCGGTTCCGGCCGGGTCGAAGTGGTGGCTGAAGGCGGGCCAGGTCAGGTCGGCGCGGATGCTCGCGAAGTGCGCCGGCTGTTCCTGCGTCACCCGCAGCGGCGGGAGCGGGACGAGCCCGTCGAGCAGCGTGTGCGTCCAGGCCCCGGCGGCCACGACGACGGTGCGGGCCCGGTAACTGCGTTCGATCGTGTGCACCGAGACGTCCTGCTCGCCGTGGGTTTCGATGCCGGTGACCGGTGTTTCGTGGCGGACGACGGCGCCGAGCTTGGCGGCGGTGGTCTGCAGTGCGGACACCGCCTTGTCGGCGTGCAGCCGCCCGGTGTGCGGCAGGTGCAGGATTTCCCCCTCGAACCGCAGGCCGGGCCAGCGTTCGACGGCTTCCTCGTGCGAAAGCCGTTCCGCGGCCAGTCCGGCGGCCTCCAGTGCGGGGGCGACCCGGCCGAGCTCCGGGCCCCGGCCGTGGCTGACCCCGCCGGTGATGGTGAGCAGGTCGGTGCGCGAGACGTCTTCCAGTTCGCGCCACAGCGCTTCCGCCTGCCGGGCCAGTCCGATGTAGACGGAGTCGGGGTAGGCGAGCCGGAAGATCCGGGAGGCGCCGTGTGACGCGCCGCGGGTGTGCCCCGGGGCGAACCGTTCCAGGAGCACGACGTCCGCCCCGCGCGCGGCGAGCTGCCAGGCGGCGGCGGACCCCATGGCGCCGCCACCGATCACCACGACGTCGGCGTCACGCACTGGCACGGCGGGCCTCCCGGGGCCGGAGCGCGGCGCTGTCGAGTTTCGGCACCGCGGCGAGCAGCTGTCGCGTGTAGGGGTGTTCCGGCTCGCGGAAGATCTGTTCGACCTCACCGGACTCGACGATCTGCCCGTCTTTCATGACCAGCACCCGGTCGCTGACGTGGTAGATCACGCCGAGGTGGTGGGAGATGAACACGTAGGCGATGCCCAGCCGGGCCTGCAGGTCGGCGAGCAGGTCCAGCACCTGGGCCTGGATGGACACGTCGAGCGCGGACACCGGTTCGTCGCACACGATCACCCGCGGTTCGGGCGCCAGTGCCCGGGCGATCGCCACCCGCTGACGTTGCCCGCCGGACAGCTCGTGCGGGCGCCGGTCGAGGATTCCGGCGTCGAGCCCGACCTGGTCGAGCAGTTCGCGGACGCGTTCGCTCCGGCGGCGGCGCGGCAGGCCGGTGACGGCGAGGGGTTCTTCGACGATGCGCCGCACCGGGTAGCGCGGGTCGAATGAGCTCAGCGGGTCCTGGTAGATGACCTGGATGCGCCGCCGCAGGGCCCGCGCGGCGGCGCCGTGGATGTCCAGCCAGGACGTGCCGTCGACCTCGACGGAGCCCGCGTCGGGCCGGGCGAGGCCGAGCAGCAACCGGCCGGCGGTCGTCTTGCCCGAGCCGGATTCGCCGACGATGCCGAGGGTTTCCCCGGCGCGCACCCGGAACGAAACGTCCCGCACGGCCGTGAGCACCGCGTGCCCGGGCAGGGGAAACGTCTTGACCAGGTCCTTGGCCTCGAGCACGACGTCGTTGCCGATCGGGGCCCGCGGCTGCGCGACCGGCTGCCCCTCGGCCACCGACAGCCGGGTGCCGCGAGCGTGCGCGACCGGAACGGCGGCCAGCAGCCGCCGGGTGTAGGGGTGCCGGGGGTTGTCGAGCACGTCGGCGGCCGTGCCTTGCTCGACGAATTCGCCGTCCTTCATCACGAGGAGGTGGTCGGCGAGCTGGGCCACCACGGCCAGGTCGTGGCTGATGAGCAGCAGGGCGGTCCCGGCGGCCTTCCGCTCGGCCAGCAGCGCCAGGATCTGCGCCTGGACGGTCACGTCGAGCGCGGTCGTCGGCTCGTCCGCGATGAGCAGGGCCGGCTCGGCCGCGATTGCCGAGGCGATCAGGGCGCGCTGGCGCAGTCCGCCCGAGAGCTGGTGCGGGTACTGTGCGGCCCGCGCTTCCGGCTCGGGGACACCGACGGTGCGCAGGAGTTCCACCGCCCGGTCCGCCACGTCGGCGGCCGGGACCACCCGGTGTTCGCGCAAGGGCTCCGCGACCTCGGCGCCGACCTTGCGCAGCGGGTCCAGCGAGACGAGCGCGTCCTGGAGAACGAAGCCGACCCGCCGTCCGCGCAACGTCCGCCAGCGTCGTTCCGGAAGGCCGCGGATGTCGGTCGAGTCGACCTCGAGGCGATCCGCTTCGACGTCGGCGTGCACCCCGGCCAGCCCGATCAGGGCACGGGCGGTGGCGCTCTTGCCCGACCCGGATTCGCCGACGATCGCGACGCACTCCCCGGGCCGGATCGTGAAGGACACCCCCCGGACGGCCGGCACCGGGTGGTGACCACGCCGGAAAGTGACGTGCAGGTCGTGGACGTCGACGAGTGCCGTATCGGATGGGGTCATCGGGCGGACCGGCCTTCCAGTCGTCGTTGCAGGTACTGCCCGGTGACGGTGGTCGCGAGCACGGTCGCGGTGAGGGCGAGCCCGGGGAACACGGCGGGCCACCAGGCCACCGCGTAGTAGTCCCGGCTCGCCGCCAGCATCGCCCCCCATTCGGCGGTCGGTGGCTGCGGCCCGAGTCCGAGGAAGCTCAGGGACGCGCCGGCCGCGATGGTGGCGCCGACGCTGAGCGTCGCCAGCACCAGCACCGGGCCGACCGCGTTCGGCAGCAGGTGGCGCAGCACGACCTGCCACTTCGGCCAGCCGAGGGCGTGAGCGGCCTCGACGAACGCCGAGCCCCGGATCCGCAGGATTTCCCCGCGCACCAGCCGCGCGTAGGCCGGGGCGACGATCACCGCGAGCCCGACGATCGAGGTGCCCGTACCCGCGCCGAGCACCGCCACCACGAGGATGACCAGCAGCAGCCCGGGAATCGAGAGCAGCACGTCGAGCAGCCTGCTGACGACCTCGTCGCCGACTCGCCCGCCCCGGGCGGCGAGCACGCCCAGGACGGTGCCCGCGGCCAGGCCCAGTGCCGAGGCGCCGAGCCCGATCAGCAGTGAGGGCCGGGTCCCGAAGACGATGCGGGCCAGCAGGTCCCGGCCGTTCTGGTCGGTGCCGAGCGGGTGCCCGGCGCCGGGGCCGAGCAAAGTGGCGGCCGGGTCGGCCGCGTCCGGGTCGAGGTGGGTGAACAGCTGGGGGACCAGCGCGGCCAGGACGACCACGACGAGGAACGCGGCACTCAGGACGAGTCCCGGTCGCCAGGTTCGCCGGGTCGTCATGACCGTGACTCGATCGAGCAGGCTCATCGGGCCGTGTCCTCACTGCGCAGGCGCGGGTCGACGAGCCGATAGACCACGTCGATCGCGATGTTGACCACGACGTAGAACACGGCGGCGACCAGCACGACCCCGAGCACCAGCGGCATGTCCTTGTGATCGACGGCGTTGACGGTCAGCCGCCCGAGTCCCTGCCGGGAGAAGACCTGTTCGACCACCACCGCGCTGCCGATCATCGTGCCGGCCAGCCAGCCGGCCAGGGTGATCACCGGCAGGACGGCGTGGCGCAGCACGTGCCGCACCCGGACGGCGGCCTCGCTGATTCCGCGCGAGCGCGCCGTCACCACGAACGGCTCGTCCAGGACGCGCTCCAGGCTCTGCCGGAGAACCTGGGTGAGCATGCCGATCGGGGCGACCGACAGCGTGAGCGCGGGCAGGACGAGCGCGGCGAATCCCGCGGAACCGACGGCCGGGAACCAGTGCAGCTGGAAGGAGAACACCGTCAGCAGCAGGATGCCGAGCCAGAACGACGGGACCGCCACCCCGACGACCTCCAGGCCGGCGAACGTACCGCGCACCCACCGGGGCCGGTGCGCCGTCAGCACCGCGATGACCACCGAGACGATCAGAGCGAAGGCGATGGCGGTCAGCAGCAGTTGCACGGTGGAGCCGAGCTGCTGGCCGATCGCCTTCGTCACCGGCATCCGCAGTGCGTAGGAATCGCCGAGGTCGCCTCGGACCAGCTTGCCGAGGTACTGCAGGTACTGCACGACCAGCGGCCGGTCGAGGGAGTACTCCGCGACGATCTGCGCCCGCAGTTCGGGTGAGATCTGCGTGGTACCCCCGGCGATGGCGTCGACCGTGTTCCCCGGAATCAGGTGCAGCGCCAGGAACGCCAGCGTGATCGCACCCCAGAGGACCAGGACCGAGCCGGCCACGCGGCGGCCGAGGGCGCGGGCCGTCGAACGGCCCCGGGCGTTCGCGACCCGCGCCGGCCGGGGGAGGACCGCGGTCACGGCGCCAGCCAGGTGTCGTAGAACGTCGGGAACGCCTGCGGCTCGAACGTGATTCCCTGGACCTTCGTCGCCGCCCCGACCACGTAGTTGAACACGTACACCGGGAACACCGCCGCGTCCGCCGTGACCTGTTGCTGGGCCTTGGCGTAGAGGTCGGCCTGCTGCTGCGCGCTCCCCGCGGTCAACGCGTCGTCGAGGTCCTTGTCGACGCCGTCATTGCGGTAGCGGCCCAGGTTCGTGCCGAACCCGGTCTGCGGGGTCGCGATGTTCGCACTGCCGAACAGAGTCCGCAGCGCGTCCGGCGACGCTCGCTGCCAGCTGAAGTCGCCCAGGTCGTAGCCCGTGCCCGCCCCGACAGCTTCAGGAACCCGCCGTAGTCGACGTTTTCGTTCTTGATCTCGATGCCGAGCTGTTTCGCCGCGGCCTGCAGCTGGTCGGCGAGGACGTCGCGCTGCTCCCGGACGTAGGCCTTGAGGAACGGGTGGACCAGCGTCAACCGGGTACCGTCCTTGGTGCGGTAGCCCGCCGCGTCGCGGCCGGTCCAGCCTGCCTGGTCGAGCAGCTGGTTCGCCTTCGCGGCATCGTAGGCGTAGCTGGGTTCCACGGACTTGTCATAGGCCACTGTGGACGGTGCCAGTGGTCCCTTGGCCGGCTGGAAGACGCCGAAGTAGAGCTTCGAGACGATGGTGTCCCAGTCGATGCCCGACCGGAACGCCTGGCGGACGCGGAGGTCGGTGAAGGGGCCGCTCTGGGTGTTGGGGTAGTAGCTGTAGTTGCCGCCGGGTGCCTGTGCGGTCTGGATTGTGAAGCCGGGGTTCGCCTTGAGCTGTGCGACGTTGACCGGCGGGACGCTCGCGATCGCGTCGACCTGGCCGCTGGTCAGCGCGCCGAGCCGGGAGGAGTTCTCCGTGACGACCTGGATCTTGAGACCGTCGAGGTAGGCGGGTCCCTGGTGCTTGGCCGTGCCGGCGGGCCACTTGTAGTCCGCGCGGCGGGTGTAGTCGATGCCCTTCTGCGGCGTGTACCCCTCGGTGCTGACGAACGGCCCGGTGCCGACGATCTTGCTGCACAACGCCTTCGGATCCTGGGTGAGGGTGCTGGGTGCCTCGATTCCGAGGTAGGCGGTGGCCACGGCGGGCAGGAATGCGGAACTGGGCCGGGACAGACCGATCTCGACCGTGTGCGCGTCCACCACGCGGGCACCGGTGTAGGTCGAGATGGTCCCGGCGGCGAGCTTGGACTGCGTCTTCGGGTTGACGACGTGGTCGAAGTTCGCCTTGACCGCGGCGGCGTCGAAGGGCTCGCCGTTGCTGAACGTCACGCCGTCGCGCAGCTGGAACGTGTAGGTCTTGCCGTCGGGAGACACCGTCCACGCCTTCGCCAGCCAGGGCAGGACCTTGCCCTGGGCGTCGAGGGCGACCAAGGAGTCGAGGATCGGCCGGGCGAAGAAACCGGCGACGTCGGCCGGGCTCTGGTGCGGGTCGAGGCAGTCCGCGTCGGTGTTGATCGCGTAGGTGAGTGTGCCGCCACTGACGGGGTTGCCGGCGGGGCCGCTCGTCCCGGCGTCGGAAGCTCCGCACGCGGTGAGGGCGAGAGCCAGTGACGTCGCTGTCGCGATGCCGCCCAGACGTCTTGAGGACATGGTTTCTCCAGGAAGATCGAATTCCGGTCGAACCGGCCGGAGGGGCCAAGCATGTGTTCGCCCCGGCGGGCGTGTCCACGCTCCGGCCAGGACTCCCATATCGTGAACAGGTTCAGGATGTGGGAGCCACCAGGCTCTCGTTGACCGCGACGATCGCGCGGGCGACGATGAAGTCCGACCATGTTCCCCGATGTCGAGGTGTCCGGATGGTGGCAAAGTCCGTATTGGACAATCCTATGTGGACATCATTGACCGGCCCGCACGCCCGGTTCGCGGAGCGGCACGGGCAGGTCCTGCGCTACCCGGAGGACGTCGCCCCGTTCCTCGCGATCCCCGACGACGCGGACGAGCGGGTGTGGCAGGACATCGCCGAGCTCGCCGGCCCCGGCGCGGTCGTCCCGGTCGACGGCGCCGCCCTCCTGCCACCCGGATGGGAGCGGGTCGGCAAGCTGGCCGGAGTCCAGCTCGTCGACGCCGGAGTCTCGGCCGCGGTGGACCCCGAAGCGATCCGGTTGGGGCCCGCCGACGTGCCGGAAATGCTCGAACTGGTCGACCGCACCCAACCCGGCCCCTTCCGGAGCCGAACCATAGAACTCGGCACCTACCTGGGCATCCGTCGTGACGGCGCGCTGGTGGCCATGGCCGGCGAGCGGCTGCACCCGCCCGGCTGGACCGAGATCAGCGCGGTCTGCACCGACCCGGCATACCGGGGACAGGGCCTGGCCACTCGGCTCGTCCGCGGGGTCGCGGCGGGCATCCGGGCGAGGAGCGAGACTCCGCTGCTGCACACCGTCGCGACCAACACACCCGCGATCCGGCTCTACCAGTCCTTGGGCTTCGTCCTCCGGCGGCGAACCGAATTCGCGACGGTGCGTGTCCCGCCGGACCACGGCTCCGCTGTCGCTTGAAAGCCCGGCAAAAGGCCGGCCGTCCGGGAACCGGGCCCCGAGAATGCCCGCATGACGGCGTTGAACGACGAGACGGCCTACGACCGGACCCGCGTGGCGCAGTGGCGGGACGGCCGGGCGCGGATGCCGGGACTGAACCGGCGTGACCTGCTGCGGCAGACCGCGGCCGGCGGCCTGGCACTGGCCGCGGGAACCTCCGCGCCGGGCGTGGCCGCGGAGGCCGGCGGGCCGATCGTGAAACCGTTGCCGCCGGAGCTATTCGACGTCTACGGGACCAATGCCGAGACGCGCTGGGAAGCCGTGCGCGGCCAGAGCTACCTCACCCCGGTCGACCGGTTCTTCGTCCGTGATCACACGTCGACGCCGGTGCTGGACGCCGCGACCTGGCGGCTGAAGCTGTTCGGCTCCGGGCTGCGCGGCGCGCCGGCCGAGGCACCGATCGAACTGTCCTACCGGGACCTGCGCGCGCTGCCGTCCGAGACGATCACCTCGTTCATCGAATGCGCCGGCAACGGGCGGAGCCGGAACGGAACGTGCTGCGGTGGCGCACCCGGTAGCCGGGAACTGAGGAGGCTCAGGCGGCGAAGGTGCGCATGATCGTTTCGGCGGCTTGGTCGGCGACCGCGTCGATTTCGGCCGCTGGAAGAGGACGTGTGCCGAGCTGGGAGCGGCGTTCGAGCGGGCCGGTCAGCAAGGCGAGGAACTGCTCCGCGACGAGTGCGGGGTCGCAGTGGCGCAGCTGTCCGCCGACCATCAGCCGGGCGAGGCGATCCGCCAGTGCGTCACCCAGCCGTCCGGCGGTGACCGCGTGGACCTCCGTCAGCAGCTCCGGGAAGCGGCTCAGCTGCGCGTAGGTGAGCGCGCGCAAGGCGCGGGACTGCTCATCGCAGCAACGGCGGGCCAAGGTGCGGGCCGCGCGGGTGAGAGTCCGCCGTGGGTCTTCGCCCGGGGTGATGCGTCCGACCGCCGCGAGGTTGGCCGCCGCGACCTGCGCCGCGGCGGCGGCGAGCGCGGCGCGGAAGAGGGTCTCTTTGTCCTGGAAGTGGTTGTAGACCGTGGGTTTTGCCACGCCGGCTTCGGCGGCTATCTCCTGGACGTTCGCCGCGTCGTAGCCCACCCGGGCGAAGCCGGCGAACGCGGCCTCGAGGATCGCCTCCCGCTTGTCGATCCGGCCGCGCGCATTGGTCATGACCGTAGTTTACAACGGTCTCGTGAGTACGCTAATTTGAACTCACGAGTTCACCCGGGAGGCCCTCATGATCGTCAACCTGCTGCGGTTCCGCTTCCGCGACGACGTCACCGGCGACGAACGCGAAGCCGTCCTCCAAGCCATGCGGCGGACGGCGGGTGTCGAGTCCGCCGCGTTCGGCACGGTGGGGCGGGACCTCGGCGATCCGGCCGACGGATTCACGCACGCCTACTGCGTCGGCGTGGCGGACCTCGCTGCGTTGGAGCGGTACATGCACGACCCGGTGCACCTGGCCGGAGACGACGTCATCCTGCCGAGCCTGGCGCGGCTCTCGGCGGTGCGGTTCACCGACGACGCAGACCCGGACACCGGCGCGAAGATCGTCGGCCTGCACCGCGCGAAGCTCGCGAAGTACCCCGACTGGGACAGGCAGCTGAACGCGATCCCGGTCTGAATTCCGAACGGAGTTCAGATTTCGGGCATGGTCGACAGTTCATGCACGCCTTCTCGTTTTCGGTGCATGGCAACGGGACGAAGACTCGCACGATCGTGGGCGGCGGCGGGCCGGGTCTGTTGTCGCTGAGCCGCCTCGGTACGGAACCGGTGAGTTCGTCCGGCTCGCCGGTCGCATCGCTACGGCATCCGGCCGCCCGCACGGGGACGCGACGTCGGCCACTCGCCGGCGGCGTCTTCGGGCGGCCA
Source organism: Amycolatopsis sp. lyj-109 (assembly GCF_046548995.1). NCBI lineage: Bacteria > Bacillati > Actinomycetota > Actinomycetes > Pseudonocardiales > Pseudonocardiaceae > Amycolatopsis > Amycolatopsis sp. lyj-109. Next base: position 472,489 of record NZ_JAJPWR010000001.1, on the reverse strand, counting down.
CCACCACTGAACCGACGAAGGCCGCTTCCGTGCCGGGAAGCGGCCTTCGTGCTGTCAGAGGGGAACGGCGGTGGGGAGCCTGCCGACCGCGTGGTCCATCGCGACCTCGACGGCTGAACAAGGTTCATTAGTACTGGCGCGCGGTTTCGTCGGTGTCGTAGGTCTGGCGGGCGGCCTCGAGGCGTTCGTGGTTGTGCTCGGCCCAGTCCGACAGCGCGCGGGTCGACGCGAACAGATCCTTCGCCAGGTCCGTTGCCGCGTATTCCACCTGCGGCGGCACCGTCGGGTACACGGTGCGCACCAGCAGCCCGTCGCGTTCGAGCGTGCGCAGGGTGAGGGTCAGCATCCGCCTGCTGATCCCGGGCACGGCGCGGTGCAGATCGGCGAACCGGACCGGCCCGCCGCTGGTGACGACGATGATCGCGATGCCCCACTTGCTGCCGACGCGGTCGAGCGCGGTGCGGAACGCCGCGCACGCGCCGGGATCGACGTCGTCGGGCAGACCGGCCGCTGCAGCCATCGTGCTCCCTTTCCCCAGGGGAGTCGGCAGCTTCACACGGCCGGGCGGCTCGGGCAAGGCGTCCCACGCACTGTCAGGCCGGCGGGTCCGGCAACGCGGTGCGCAGGACCGGTGCCACCTCGGAGGCGAACAGGTCGAGGGAGGTCCAGTGGCTGTCCTCGGCCAGGCCGTCCGGGTCGACGCTGAACACCGCGACCGAGTGCCCGAAGACCTCGTGCTGCCGGTGCACTTTGTCGATCACCTGCTCGGGGCTGCCGACGAGCGCGGGGGAGTACTCGACGAACTCCTCGACCGTCGGGTGTGACGGCCGCCCGCCGAACCCGCGCTGCAGCGCGGCGTACCGCTCGTACACCGGCCGGTAGGTTTCGATCGCGGCCTGGGACGTCTTGGCCACCAGGAACCCCGGGGTGCCGGCGCCGGTGAAGAGCTGGTCGGCGGGCCGGCCGTGCCTGGCCCACTCCGCGCGGTAGTGCGCCACCAGGGGGCGGGCACTCTCACTGGTGGCGGCGGCGTTGGAGAACACCACCGGGTCGCCGTACTCGGCGGCCAGCGCGACCGAGTCGAGTGACGACGAACTGCCGTGCCAGATCCGCGGCCGGCGGCCGGCGTGCGGCCGCGGCAGCGTGGTGACGCCGTCGAGGCGCGGGCGCCGGACGGCGGCCCAGGACACGTCGTTCGCGGTCCAGAGTTCGTGCAGGAGCCGGAAGTTGTCGGCCAGCGCGTGCCGCTGCTCGTCCGGCCGCAGCCCGAACAGCTCTCCGCCCGGCCCGGCGCCCTTGCCGACGATCAGCTCCAGCCGGCCACGGCTGAGGTGGTCGACCGTCGCGTAGTCCTCGGCGGCCCGGACCGGGTCCAGCACCGACAGTACTGTCACACCGGTGAACAGCCGGATGCGCGTGGTCAGCGCCGCGATGTGCGCCAGCACCACCGGCGGCGCGCTGGACAGGAACGGCCAGTGGTGGCGTTCGCCGACGCCGAAACCGTCGAAGCCCAGCTCTTCCAGCCGCACGGCCGTGGCCACGGTGAACTCGAAGCTCTTGCGCGTCGCGATGTGTTCGTCGTCGTCCGCCGAGTCCAGGTAGCGGATGGGTGCCAACCCGTAGAACTTCACCGCCGGGGCCGCCCCTTCGTCCACAGTGGATTGCTCGCGTGCTGATCGCCTGTTGCCACGAAGGGGAATCTAGGCGGCGGCCGTCCCGCCGGGAAGAAGGCACATTGCTGTTACCACCCGGGCCCGTGTGAGCATGGGCGCCACCACCGGATGTGGAAAGGGGATCGGGTGAACGCGCCCAGCGATCTGCGAGTCGAGCACCGAGCCGTGCCGATCGGCGTCACCGTACCCGCGCCGCGGGTCAGCTGGCGCCTCCCGGACGGTGCCCGCGAGCAGCGGGCCTACCGGATCCGCGGGGACGCCGGCGGCCGGGCGTGGGACACCGGGTGGGTCGAAACGGACCGGAGCCTGTTCCGCCCGCACGGCGGGCCCGCACCGGTGTCGCGCGAACCCGTGCGCCTGGCCGTGCGGGTGCGCACGGACCTGGGGGTGAGCGACTGGTCGGCGCCACTGTCGTGGGAGACCGGGCTGCTGGCGCCGACGGACTGGTCCGCCTCCTGGATCGGGCCGGCGGAGGCCGAGGTCCCGCCGCCCGGCTTCCGGCCCGCCTACCACCTGCGCACGACGTTCACGGTCACCGGCCCGGTCGCCCGCGCCCGCGTGTACGCGACCGCGCACGGGCTCTACGAGCTGTTCCTCGGCGGCGAGCGCGTCGGTGACGCGGAACTGGCGCCGGGGCTGACTGCGTACCGCACCCGCCTGCACGTCCAGGCCCACGACGTCACCGGTCACCTGCGGCCGGGCGAGGCCGTGTTCGGCGCGACGCTGAGCGACGGCTGGTACCGCGGCCGCACCTCCTACCACCGGCTGCCCGACGGGTTCGGCGACCGCACGGCGCTGCTGGCCCAGCTGCACATCGACTACGCGGACGGGACGACGGCCGTGGCCGGCACCGGGCCCGGCTGGCGGTCGGCGGCCGGGGCGGTGCAGGGCGCGGACTTCTTCGACGGCGTCGAGGCGGATTTGCGTGACGACCTCACCGGCTGGACCCGGCCGGGGGTCCCGCCGGGGGAGTGGGCGCCGGTCGTCGTGCGGCCGCCGGTCGCGGCGCGGCTCGTGTCCTCGCCGGCGCCACAAGTGCGCCGCGTGCAGGAACTGCTGCCGGTGTCGGTCACCCGCACCCGGCCGGGCCGGCACATCGTCGACTTCGGGCAGAACCTCGGCGGCTGGGTGCGGCTGGCGAACCTCGGCCCGCGCGGCACCGAACTGCGGCTGACCCACGCCGAAGCTCTGCGCCCCGACGGGGACGTCGACACCACGGGCGCGACGGCGACGCTGCGCTGGTATGACCCGCCGCGCGGGATCCAGGGCGACCGCGTCGTCTCCGCGGGCGCGGCCGGCGACGTCTTCGAGCCGCGGCACACCCGGCACGGCTTCCGGTACCTGCGGATCGACGGCCACCCCGGCAGGCTGGGCCCCGACGACGTGACGGCGGTCGCCGTCAGCTCGGACCTGCCGCGTACCGGGTGGTTCCGGTGCAGCGACGAGCGGGTGAACCGGCTGCACGAGATCGCGTTCTGGACCTACCGCAACCAGGAGTGCGACGTCCCCACGGCGGAGATCGCCCGGGAGACCTCGGGCTGGACCGACTGGGGGTTCAACGTGCGCGGCGCACGGCTGCTGCACGACGTCTCCGGGCTGAGTGTGAAGTGGCTCGCCGACCTGGCCGCCGACCAGTGGCCGGACGGCACGGTCCGGAACTACGCCCCGGACCCGCTCGGGCCGGGCAGCCGCGACGCCCGGTTCGCGATCCCGCACGGGCAGGCCGGCTGGGGTGACTCGGCGGTCTCGGTGCCGTGGGAGATCTGGCGCGCCTACGGCGACGAGGAACTGCTCGCGCGGCAGTACCCGTCGATGACCGCCTGGGTCGAGCGGGTGGTGCGGGTCGCGCGCGAGAACCGGCACCCGGCCCGGCGGGCGGCGCGCCCGGAGCCGGCGCCGCACGAGGAGTTCCTGTGGGACACCGGGTACCACTTCGGCGAGCACCTCGAGCCCGGCCCGCCCAAGCCGCTGGTGACGCTGGGCCGGCGCAACCTGGCCGAGATCACCGATCTCGACGAGTTCACGGCCGCGGTGGTCGAAGAGATGAGCGCGCGCGACCACGCGGTGTTCGCCACGGCGTACTTCCAGCGCTCGGCGCGGCTGCTGGCGCGGATCGCCGCGGTGCTCGGCCGTGACGACGACGCCCGGCGCTACCGGCGGCTCGCGGCGGACGTGCGCGCGGCGTGGCAGGCGGAGTTCATCCGCCCGGACGGCACGCTGACGGAGCCGACGCAGGCCACGCACCTGCGCGCGCTCGCGTTCGACCTGGTGCCCGAGGCGCTGCGCGGGTTCACCGCGACCCGGCTGGCGACCCTGATCCGCGACGCCGGGACGCGCCCGGGCACCGGCCTGCCCTCGACGCACCTGCTGCTGCCGACCCTCGCCGCGACGGGCCACCTCGGCCTGGCCTACGAGCTGCTGTTCCAGCGCGGCACGCCGTCGTGGCTGTCGGTGCCCGAGCGGGGCGGCACGACGTTCTGGGAGACCTGGGACGGGATCGGCGCCGACGGGTCCACGCGGCTCGCGCTGAACCTGCCGACGCGGGCCAGCGTCGTGGAGTTCCTGCACGGCACCGTCGCCGGGATCCGGCTGAACCGCCGGATCCCGGCCTACCGCCGGTTCACCGTCGCGCCCCGGCCCGGTGGGGGGATCACCTGGGCCGAGGCGCGGTACGAAAGCCCTTACGGCACCATCGAAGTGGCCTGGCGAATCGAGCGCGAGCGGTTCTCCGTCGACGTCACCGTCCCGCCCGGGACCACCGCCGACATCGTCCTGCCCGACGGCACCCGCGCCGAGGCCGGACCGGGCACGCACGGCTTCCCGTGCCCGACGGCGTCCATTGAGGACTGACCGACGGCGAGGTGTGCTGTCACGGCTGCAGGACGGCCTCGATGTCCAGGTCGATCGTGATCTTGTCCGACACGACCGCGCCCGGGATGGTGGCGCCGACCTCGAAGGCGGCGCGGCTGATCTCCGTCTTGGCCGACACGCCGACCACCTTGCTGTCCGGGGTGGCGCCGTCGCCGAAGCCGCCGATCTCGGCCGTCAGGGTCACCGGCTTGGTCACGCCGTGCAGCGTGAGGTCGCCGTCGATGAGGAAGTCACCACCGTCGGCGCGGATGCCGGTGGAGGTGAACGTCAGCACCGGGTGCTGCTCGGCGTCGAGGAAGTCGGCGCTGCGGATGTGCCCGTCCCGCTGCTCGTTGTTGGTGTTGACGCCGGTGGCCTGGATGGTGGCGGTCACCGAGGACCCGAGGACGGTCTCACCGGTGACGATCGTGCCGTCGAAGGTGTCGAACCGGCCGCGCACCTTGGAGACGCCGAGGTGGCGCACCGTGAATGTCACGGTGGAGTGAACCGGGTCGATGGCCCAGGTGCCGCTGAGGTAGCCGGGGATCTCGGTGGTGGACGTGGTCATGGAGCAACTCCTGAGGTGAAGGTCTGTCGTTTCGCCGGAGGCTATCGAGTAGATAGTTCAGAGTTCAATCATTCCTGAACCGTGGGACGAGTTGGCGGAACCCGCCGTGGCACCTACCGTCCGGGGCATCGAATTCCTTTGGTACATCCCGAATCAGGCCGAACCCGGCCACCGCGGTGACGACGTCGCCGACGACCACAACAGCCTGGCCACCCTGACCCGCCACGCCGAGGCGCTGGAAGCGCACGGGTGGGGCGGCGCGCTGCTCGGCACCGGCTGGGGCCGGCCCGACACGTTCACCGTCGCCGCCGCGCTGGCCGCGCGGACGAGCACGTTCCAGCCGCTCATCGCGGTCCGGCCGGGCTATTGGCAGCCGGCGCACTTCGCGTCCGCGGCCGCGACCCTGGACCACCTCACGCAGGGCCGGGTCCTGGTGAACATCGTGTCGGGCAAGGACGACCTCGCCGCCTACGGTGACGGCGAAGGCGACCAGTCCCAGCGCTACGCCCGCACCAAGGAGTTCCTGAGGATCGTGCGGAAGCTCTGGACCGGACAGGACGTCACCTACCAGGGCGAGTACTTCGGCGTGACCGGCTCCACGCTGGCGCAGCGGCCGGTCGTCCGGGACGGCCGCCGGCACCCGCGGCTCTACTTCGGCGGTGCGTCCGCGGCGGCCGAGGAGGTCGCGGCCAGCGAGGCGGACGTTCAGCTCTTCTGGGGCGAGCCGCTCGACGGCGTCGCTGAACGGATCGAGCGGCTGGAGGAGCTCGGCGAGAAGCTGGGGCGTGAGCACGCGCCGCTGGAGTACGGGCTTCGCGTCACGACGGTGGTGCGGGATACCACGGACCGGGCCTGGGCGGACGCCGAGGCCAAGGTCGAACGGATGGCGAACGGCTCGATCGCCCGTACCTCCGACTGGTCTGCTGCCACCGGGCAGCAGCGGCTGTTCGACCTGGCCGCGCGGGGCGATGTGCTGGACGACAACCTCTACACCGCGCCAGGCCGGTTCGGTGGCGCCGGCGCCGGAACGACGTGGCTCGTGGGGTCGGCCGAAGACGTCGCCAGATCGCTGCGCAAGTACCGGGCGCTCGGGATCAGTCACTTCGTGCTGTCGGACACCCCGTATCTGCCGGAGATCGAGCGCCAGGGCGACCAGCTCCTGCCACTGCTGCGCCAGTGACTGTCCGGGAAGGACGGATCTTCACGGTTCGATCCCGAGGTGGCCGGCGCCGCCAGGTGACGATCACGGCGGCCCCGTGGGTCCTGGGATTGGCCACGGGTCGCCCAGGGGCCTGAGCGCGTCGCGCTCGCCGTGACAGGGTTCCTTCACGGTCTGTCGGCTCCGTGCCTCGGGACGTGCGCGAGCAAGGGAGGCAGCACGGTCTTCAAGCCGGGCACGCGACATCCGAGCTCCTTCATCCGGCCGGCAGCCGCCGTGATGCTGATGCGGCAACGAATCGCCGCCCGGATGAGGTTCGCGACGGAAACCGGCTCGAAAGGATCTTGCCACCTGGTCGTCATGATCTCGTCCGGCCACGAAAGTAAAGCTACGTCAGAATCGAAAATGACGGCCGGTATTTGGTCTTCTGATGCAGTCCGGTAGCCAAGAGAAGTGATTCTCCGTGCTATATCTTGAGGTGTCAAGTTGACTGCGACGTCACCGGGGACTGGGGCAAACGCGGCGATCAGGTGTCACTACATCCCCGAGTCGGCTCGGAACCTGAACATCGAGATCGTCGAGCGGGACGACCTCGTCGAGACGTCCCCTTGCAGCGGCTGGAACGCGGTCAGCTTTGGTAGGGGTGCTTCTCCCGCGCCTCGCGCAGGGCCGTTCCCCACCAGGCCAGCTGGTCGAGCATGGTCTTCGCGGCGGCGTTGCAGCCAGTGGCGTCCTTCGGCAGGCCGTCCTTGCCGAACAGTTCCCAGACGTTGTGGAAGCTGACGGTGTCCCGCACGGTGACCGCGTGCAGTTCGGCGAACACCTGGCGAAGGTGTTCCACCGCCCGCAAACCACCGGCGAACCCACCGTACGAAACGAAACCGACCGGCTTCGCCTGCCATTGCTTCATGTGCCAGTCGATCGCGTTCTTGAGCGACGCCGGGAAACTGTGGTTGTACTCGGGCGTCACGACGACGAAAGCGTCCGCTGCCGCCAGTCGCGGGGTCAGTGTTTCCAGCGTCTGCACGGTCTCGGGCGCGGGCGCCGCGGAGAGAACATGCGGTAGCGGCTCGTCCGCGAGATCGATGACGTCGACGTCCAGATCGGTGCGCTGGCGGGCTTCAGCGGCGAACCAGCTGGCGGCGGTAGGGCCGAAACGTCCTTCCCGGACACTGCCGATGATCACCGCGAGGCGGAGGTTTTCCGTTGACATTACTGACCTTTCACTGGAGGTGTAGGGGTTTCGTGCGAGGTCCGTGCGGTGTGCCGGCGTTCCTCGGCGATGAGCCAGCCGGCACCGGCGAGTGCCGCTATCGCTGCTGCGGCCATCCACCAGAACACCGTGTGGAACGCGGTGGTGGTCGCTGCGCCCACCTCGTCCGAGGAGATGCCGTTGGTCAGGATGACGACGAACAGGGCGCTGCCGAGCGCGCCGCCGACGCGGGACAGGATGTTGATCTGGGAGGAGGCGTCGGGCATTTGATGACGCTCGACGGTGGCGAACGCGGCCGAGACGGCCGGAGTGCCCGCGAGTGCCATCCCGATGCCGCGGACGACCTGGAGGATTTCGATGGTGACCAGACTGATGTCGGCGGGGAAAAGGGCCATGGGCACGGTGCTCGCCACGGTCACGACCAGCCCGGCCGAGCTCACCAGTCCCCCGCCGTAGCGGTCGGTGAGGCGGCCCGCGATCGGGAACATCATGGCGGCGCCGAGGCTGAACGCCATCAGCAGCAGGCCGGTGTCGACGATGCCCAGGCCACGCTGCAGCTGGAAGTACAGGGGCATCACGATCATCCCGCCGAACAGGGCGGTCCCGCCGAAGAGCACCGCGACACTGGCCGCGGCGTACACCCGGTTGGTGATCAGGCGTAGGTTCAGCAGCGGGTTCGTTCGGCGCAGGGACCGGCGGACGAACCAGCCGAGCGCGGCGGCTCCGGCGATCAGGGTGACGAGCGCGGTGACGTCGAACAGCGTGCCGCGTTCGGCGATCCGGGTGATCGCGTAGATCAGCAGGGGCAGGCCGGTGACGACGAGGAGGAGGCCGGGCACGTCGAGCGGGTCGCCGGTCGTGCGGTCGCCGCGGGGAACCGTCTTCAGCCCGAAGACCAGGCCGAGCACGCCGATGGGCAGGTTGATCAGGAAGAGCCAGTGCCACGACAGCTGCCCGATGAGGAAGGCGCCGATCACGGGACCGAAGGCCGGGGCGAGGATCGCGGGCACGGTGGAGACGGCCATGACGCGTCCCATCCGGGCCGACCCCGCGGCCTGGCCGAGGATGGTCATCCCGGCGGGCATCAGCAGGCCACCCGCGATGCCCTGGAGCACCCGGAAACCGATCAGGAATCCGACGTCCGGCGCGATCGCGCACAGGCCCGAAGCGAGGGTGAACGCGACGAGCGAGCCGAGCCACAGGCGGCCGGCACCCAGCCGCCGGCTCAGCCAGCCGCAGGCCGGAAGGGCGCCGGCCAGGGCGAGCAGGTACGCGCTGGTGATCCATTGGGTCGCGCCGAGCGACGCGCCGAGTTGCCGTCCGATGGTGTCCAGCCCGACATTGGCCAGCGAGGTGTCGAGCCCGGCCATCACCGCGCCGAACGCGAGTACCGCCGCCAGCCGCCACACCGAAGCCGGGATCGGCGTCGCCGCGGGGTCCGGCTTCGCCACCGGTGGGTGCTCCGGGCCGTCCGGCGTTTCCACCGGCTCGATGGTGCGCGTTCGCGGACTCACGGCGCTGCCTCCCGCCTCATCGGCCGTTCATATGTTGGAGTTCCAACGATAGCACATCGTTGGGTTTCCAACGATTAGTTGCTAGAGTGGTCTCGTGAGCGCTGAAGAAACCGGCCAGGGGGCTCCCTCGCAACGCTTGTGGGGACTGACGACCTGGCTGCTGAACAACGTCGCGGGCCGGGGGAACCGGTTCGTCGCCGAGCGGCTCGGCCGTCCGGGTCTGCGGACGAAGTTCGCGGTGCTCGCCGGCCTGGCGGAGTTCGGCCCGAACAGCCAGGCGGGGCTCAGCCGCAAGCTCGGGATCGACCGCGGCGACCTCGTCTCCGTGCTCAACGAACTCGAGCGGGAGGGCCTCGCGGTGCGGGAGCCCGACGAAGCCGATCGCCGCCGCAACACGATCCGGATCACCGCCGACGGTTCGCGGGCCATGGCCGAGCTCGGCGACCTGGTGAGCGACGCACAGGACGCCCTGCTGGCGCCGTTGTCGGCCGTCGAACGCGGGGAGCTCAACCGGCTGCTGCAGCGGCTGGTCGAGCACCACGCCGCGGCCGGGTGAGCGCGGCCTTGGCCGCTCCCGCCTCGTAGCGGCCCAACACGGTGTCGGTGCCGTATCCCAGCAGCTCCTGAACCTCTTCCGGCAGCCCGGCGGCCGTGCGCGGTGAGACGTTGAGCGTGTTGTTCTCGGCGGGCCGGAGCCAGTCCACCTGGTAGCCGACCGACAGTGCCCGGCGCCGCTCGCCGCTCACGTTCGCTCCGGCGCCGTGGATCACATCGGATCTGAAGAGGACCGCGTCGCCCGGCTCCATCAGCACCCGGACCAGCGAACGTGGATCCGGTCGCTCGCCCGCGGACAGCCGATGGCTGTCCATCGCCAGCCAGACCCCGCCGTTGCCCGCGGTGAAGGGGACGAGCGCGACGATCGCGTGCACCGCCACCGGATGGATCGCGGGCGCGACCGGCGGCCACAGGTCCGTGCCACGGTGCTGGCCCTGGGTCTCCTGACCGGCCGATTCGTCCGGTTCGCGTTCCAGGTACTCGGCCGCGTTGAGCAGGACCCGGGTGCCCCGTGGCGCCAGCATCCGCCGTGCCCACGCGAGGACGTCCGGCTGGGTGATCAGTTCCGGTGCGCAGTGGAGCTTGCTGAGCAGGGCCTGCAGGCGAAGCGCCTTCGGCCCGCGTGAGATGCCGGCGACGGCGTCACCATCGGTGTCGCCGTGCTCATCGAGCCATTGATCTGTCTCGTCGCAGGCGCGGGCGCGGAGCTCTGCGGGAAAGGCGTCGACCAGAATCGCCGAGCCGCGGGTGCGGACGGTCTCGTCGAGGTGGCCGGTGTCGTAGGGCTTCCGGAACCGCGGGATGGTCGCTTCATTCGTCATGCTCGCCCTCTCGTCGCACGGTGACCAGCCACGCCGGGATGTCGCCGGTGGTGACCGCGTAGCTCTCCGTCGAGATCTCCGGGGCGGACCATCCTTCGCCGAAGGCGCCGGTGATCTCGGCGCGAGTCATGCTCGGGACCAACTTGACGTCGGCCTCACTGATTTCGAGCAGGTGTACTCGCCCGCCCGGGATCACGACGGCGGCGAGCTGGTCGATGTAGGCCCGGCGGGCGCGGCTGCCGGACAGGACGTGCAGGAACGCCGAGTCGAGTGCGACGTCGAACCGCCGGTGCAGGGCGGCCAGGCCGAACGCGTCGGCCACGGCGAACTCCGCGGTCGAGCCACGTTGGGATGCCTTCGACCTGGCCCGTTCGATCGCGGCCGGCGTCCCGTCGATCCCGAGCACCGGGTGGCCGAGACCGGCCAGGTACAACGTGTTCTCGCCGGTTCCGCAGCCGACGTCGAGCACCCGCCCGGCGAACCCGCCGCGGCCGGCCAAGGCCACGACAGCGGGCTGGGGGCGGCCGATCTCCCACGGTGGTGCGCCACGGTACGCCGCGGCGAACCCGGCGTCGCTCATCTCGATTCCCATGCTCTTGCCACGAAGTCAATTCTAGGTCTGTGAGAGGAGCGCAAACCCCGTTGCCCCGGTCAGGTCCCGGTCAGGTTCGACAATTCCCGGTCAAGTCATTCCGGAGTGACACGGGAAACGGCCGAAAAATCATTCTCCGGCCCGTCGGCGGGTACTTTCCCGATATGACGAGCCCACGAGCCGGACGCCGATGCCACAACTACCTCAACGCACTCCACTCCACGATCTACTTCTCCCCGGAGCTCGGCAAGGACCTGGCCGACCTCGGCATCGGCGATCCGATGGCCGCGTATTTCCTCGGCCGGGCGGCGCCACTCGGCCCGGTGGGTCCAGGCGTCGTGACCGCCACGTTCTACGGCTTCGCCCACGAACTCATCGCCCAGCACGTGCCGCACGCCTGGAGCCTGGCGCCGCCCGAGGTCGTCCTCGCCGCACGGCTTCGCGCCGTGGACGCCACGATGCGGAGCTTCCTCAGCGAAGAGACCCTCGGTTCACCGGAACTGGCGGAGGCGGCCGAACTGGCGTTGCGCGCCACCGAAGGCTGTGTGCGTCCGGCGCATCCGCTCTACGCCGCGCACGCCGACCTGGTCGTACCGGACTCCCCGCACCTCGCGCTGTGGCACGCGGCCACGCTGCTGCGAGAGCACCGCGGCGACACCCACTTCGCGGTGCTGGTCAACGCCGAACTCGACGGGCTGGAGTCGCTGGTCTCCCATTCGGCGAGCAGCGACGGCATGGCGAAGGAAATGGTGATGACCAAGCGCGGCTGGACGCAGGAGGACTGGACCGCCGCGGAAGACCGGCTCCGCCGACGCCGTCTCCTGACCGCGGAAGGTGCGCTGACCGGTGCGGGACTCAGCCTGCGCCGCCATCTGGAGAAAGAGACCGACCGCCTCGACCGTCACCCGTATGAGCACTTGGGCGCGGCCGGGGTGCGGCGCCTGACCGAACTGGGTGCCGGCTTCACCAAGGCCGCGGCCGAGGCCGGGGCATTCCCCGCCCCGCTGGCGGAGTTCTTCACCCGCGGTTGATCTCCGGTGCTCGGCGGCCGACGCCCTGGTTCAGTGCCCCGAGCAGGACGTCTTCCTCCTGTGCACCGGAGAACTCCGGGCCGCCCTCGAACCGGAACACCGGAACTCCCCGAACGCCGCTCTTGCGCACACTGTCGAGCTCGGCGCGGACTTCGTCGGCCCCGGCTTCGGATTCGCTTCGCTTGACACCGATTTCCGCCGCCAGCGTCGCCAGTGTGTCAGCGGCGCCGATATCGAGGCCGTCGGTGTAGTGCGCGCGGAACAGCCGGTCGACCATCCGCTCGGCCAGGCCCTGCCGGGCCGCCGTGGCGATGAGCCGGTGTGCCTCGAAGGTGTTGCTGTGCACGGCACGGTCGTAGTTCACCTCGAGCCCGTCTTTCGCCGCGAGAGCGGTGAAGCCGACGGTGTCCCGGGCCGCGTTCTCGCCGAACTTGCGGCGCAGCACGTCGAGCAACGGCTCGCCGTCGTCGACGGCGTCCGGGTCGAGCTGGAAGGGCCGGAAGGTCACCGCCACCTCGCCACCCAGGGCGCGGTAGCGGGCGGCGGCGCGTTCGAACCTCGTGTAGGTGAGGAAGGACCACCCGCACGCGGGGTCGAGGACTATTTCCACGTTCCGGATCGAGCCGGCCGGCTTCATCGAAGATCCCGTCTTTGCGACGATTTTCGGGTGGGCGAAACTCTCGGATTTCAGTGTAGTACTTCGGCTTTGCCCAGGTCCGGGGTCAACGGCTCACCGCTCGTCCACGCCACGTGCAACGCGAGCAGCCGGAACCGCCAGCCGTCGCCGGTCCGTACCGCCTCGGCGTCGTAGTAGCCGCCCATGGCGAAATGCGGTCGTGGTCTGTCACCCGACGGAAAATGGACGTGGGTCGCGAGCACCTGGGCTCGCAGGGTGGCGTGGTCGCCGTCGATGTCCATGACGTAGTTGGCACCGACGTGGTGGGTTCGCTCCCAGTTTCCCTTGGCCTTGGTTTCCAGGTCCGCGCAGCCCGCCACGCCCTCGTGGCCGCCGATCGGGAACCGGAGCCGGACGTCCTCGGTGAAGATCGTCCGGTACCAGTCGTCGTCGTGCGTGGCCTCGTCGTGGGTGTCGAGGGTGACGAAGAAGCGGTCGAACAACGCGGTGATCTCGGCGCGGTCGGTGAGCGCGCGCAGCGTCGCTGTCTGGTCTTCGGTGGCGGTCATGTGCTCGTCCTGTCTCTCGGTCGGTTCGGGCGCGGCACCGCCGAGGAGATGCCGGTAAGCGCGATGAGGAAACCCGTCGTGCCCACCGCGGTGACGAGCACCAGTGCGGTGTCCACATGGGACTGCCCGGCCACCAGCGCCAGGATCACGGCGCCGCCGATCTGGACCGACGTCTGGTAGACACCGGTGGTCTGGTTGAGTTCGGGGGCGGCCACGCCGGAAGTCGCTTGGACGTGCAGCGCCGCGAAAGCGAGGACGAACCCCAGGCCCACCAGCACCATCGCGGGCAGAACGGTGCCGAGGTACGACGGCGATCCGGCCGACCAGAGGTACCCGGCGTAGCCGAGGGGTGCCGCGGCGGCGCCCAGCGCGATCGGCTTGGCGGGGCCGAACCGGCCGATCATCCGACCCGCGAAGGGCGCGGAGAGCGCGAGCAGCAGGCTGGACGGCAGGATGGCGAGCGCCGTGGCCCACGGCGTCCACCCCAGCCGGTCCTGCAGCTGGAAGGTGCACACGAACAGGAAACCCCAGAACGAACCGTTGAGGGCCGCGGCGCCGAGGGCCGACCGGATCAGCCGCGGGCGCAGGAGCGGCCCGAACCGAACCAGCGCCCACGCCGTCCGCTGCTCGATGAGCACGAAGATCGCAAGGAGGACCGCGAAGAGCCCGAAAGCGGCCAGGACGCGGAGATCGGTCCAGCCTCGCACTCCGGCGGTGACCGAGGCGTACACCAGCAGGGTCACCGCGCCCAGCAGGCAGGTGGCACCGGCGACGTCGTAGTGCCGACGGACGTGGTCGTCGCGGACGTCACCCGGGATGAACCGCATTCCGAACGCGAAGAGGACGACTGCCAGTGGCGCGGGGGAAAGGAACACCCATCGCCAGTCCAGCTGGGTGAACAGGCCGGACAGCAGCAGGCCCGCGGAGAAGCCGGCGGCGCCGAAGAGGGAATAGATCGACACGGCCCGGTTGCGGTCCGGGCCCTCCCGGAACGTCGCGCCGATGATCGCGATCCCGGTCGGCGCCGTCAGCGCGGCACAGAAGCCCTTGACGAACCGGGTGGCGATCAGCACCTCGGGGGTGCCGATCAAGCCGGCCAGCAGGGACGCGGCCGCGAACACGAGCAACGCGGCGAGGTACACGCGGCGTCTGCCGAGCAGGACGACCACCCGGCCGCCGAACAGCAGGAGCCCGCCGAAGCCGAGCGCGAACCCGCTCATCAGCCAGTGCGCCCCCGCGACGGTGAGCCCGGCGCCGTGGCTGATCGAGGGCAGCGCCACGATCACCACCGACACCTCGAGGGCGTCGAGCAGCATGTTGCCGGAGAGGACGAAGACGAGCGCCCAGAGACCGAGGTGCCAGCGCGTCGCCGGGGGTTTCGTACTCAAGTTCCACCGTTCCCTGAGTTCGGTGCAAGTTCTCGTGAGTGGTAATTAGGGTTCTAACCCTAATTACCACTCACGACGAGCCGCGGCAGACTGCACAGGCGCCGCCTTCACTGTTCTTGCACAGGCCGCCGCCGGTCACTGGTCAGCCGAGCAGTGAGCCGCCGCTGGCGTCGATGAAGGCGCCGGTGATCCAGCGGGCGTCGTCGGAGGCCAGGAACGCCACCACGTCGGCGATGTCCCGCGGCTCGCCGACGCGCCCGAACGCGGACAGCTTCGACATCTGCTCGAGGGCTTCCGGGTTGTCGAACGCCGGGTGGCCGTTGTTGGTGACGCCGGGCGCGACGCTGTTGACCGTGATACCGCGCGGGCCGAGGTGGCGGGCGTAGTGCAGGCCGATCATCTCGATCGCGCCCTTGGTCATCGCGTACGCGATCTCCTGCGGGTTCGCCACCCTGGTCAGCCCGGAGGAGACGTTGATGATGCGCCCGCCGTCCGGCATGATCGACAGCATCCGCTGGACGATGAACAGCGGAGCCTTGGCGTTCACCGCGACCAGGCGGTCGAAGATCTCCGGGGTGATGTCCTCGGGCGCCACGCCGCCCATGATGCCCGCGCAGTTCACCAGGATGTCCAGCTCGACCTTGCCGGCGTGCTGCTCGAGCCCGGCGCGCAGCGCGTCGAACAGCGTGTCGACGTCGCCGGGCACGCCCAGCTCGGCCTGCACGGTGAACGCGTTCCCGCCTTCGGCGATGATGGTCTTGACGGTCTGGTCTGCTGCCTCTCCGTTGCTCGCGTAGTGCACGGCGACGAGTGCACCGTCGCGGCCGAGCCGCTCGGCGATGCCGCGGCCGATACCGCGGCTCGAACCCGTGACCAGTGCGGTCCTGTTGCTGAGTTTGCTCATGCGTTCCACTCCTCTTGGGAAAGTCGGTCAATGCAGGGCAGGTCCGCCGAACCAGCGGTAGAGGGCGTTGTGCAGTTCGGTGGCCCCACCGTCGATCCAGGCGACGTGGCCGTCGGGCCGCAGCAGAACGGCGCCCACGCCGGCCAGTGGTGAGTCCGGCGCGGCGCGTGCCGTCACGACGCTGATCCGGTCGGCCCGGTTGGCCGCGATCGCCCGCAGGCCCGATTGCGCGGCAGCCTGGGTGGACAGGCTCAGCAGCACGCCGCCCCCGTTGTGCAACAGGGCTGTGGTGCTGGACGGTCCTCCGGTGGTTTCCAGTTCGCAGTGCGGCATCCTGGTGCCGAGCAGGGGATGGTCGCCCGGACCGGTCGGATAGCGGACGTCCAGTCCGCTGAGGGTGACGGCGAGGTGGGTCCGCGCTTCGTCGAGTTCGAGCAGTTCGCCGAACACGCCCCGCGCTCCACCGGCCTCGGGACCGCCCAGGAGCAGGTGCGCCTGGGCCTGGACGTTGGCCAGGATCCGGACACCGACCGGATGACGCTCGTCGTGGTAGGTGTCGAGCAGCCCGGCGGGAGCGCGGCCGCGGACCTGCGCGACCAGCTTCCAGCCGAGGTTCATCACGTCCTGCAGCGCCAGGTTGAGCGCCTGCCCGCCGGCGGGCAGCTGGACGTGCGCGGCGTCGCCCGCCAGCAGGACCCGGTCCTTGCGGTACCGCGCGGCCTGCCGGCTCGTGTCGTCGAAGCTGTCCACCCACAACGGTTTCCCGTCGCCGATGTCTTCGCCGGTGATCTTGGCCCAGCCTTCGACCACGTCGCCGAAATCGGGCGTCGAACTCCCCTCGCCGGGTGTGTCGCCGAAAGCGTGGAACATCACCCGGGTGACGCCGTCGCCGCGGCGACCCGAAATGGCCAGGCCGTTGTCGAACCGCTCGAACCGCCGAGCGGGGATGTCGATGCCCTCGACGTCCGCCCGGACCAGCTCCCGGGTGGCCGGGGTGCCGGGGAAATCGAACCCGGCCAGCCGCCGGACGGCGCTGTGTTCACCATCGCAGCCGACCAGGAACTTCGCCCGGATCCGTCCGGTGCCCGCCGCGCCGCCGATCTCGGCCTCGACGTGGTGCGGGTGCGTGCTCATGCCGAGCAGCTCGTGCCCGCGCCGGATGTCGGCGCCCAGTTCGGCCGCCCAGTCGCCCAGCATCATTTCGGTGCGGAACTGGGGTATTTTCCAGTATCCCGCGTGCCGGCTGGGCACCCGGCTCACGTCCAGCGGGAGCCCGCCGAAGTGCCCGGCTCCTTCCGCTTGCAGCTCACCCAGCCTCGGCAGCAGGCCCCGCTGGTCGAAGATCTCCAGGGTTCGCGCGTTCAGCTGGGAGGCACGGGATTCTCCGGTCGGCTCGAGGAGCCGGTCGACCACGACCACGGTGACCCCGCCGAGGCGCAGCTCACCGGCGAGCAGCAGCCCGGCCGGGCCCGCGCCGACGACCAGGACATCGGTCTCGTCGTAGGAAGCGGTCATCAGGCCCGGCTTTCGGCGTACTCCTTGGCACGTCCCATGGTGGTCAGGCTGTTCTTGCCCAGCACGTCACGCACGAACTCCCTGGCCTCGGGCACGCCGGCGTCGGCACCGAGGATCTTCGTGATGTTCGGCTCGTTGATCGCCACGGTGTGGCGGGACGACACCAGGACCCCGCCGGGGTTCTCCGCGAACGCCCACTCTCCGGTGTGGACCGTCATCAGCGGCGGCAGTTCGATCTGCTTGTAGGCGATCCTGTCGTGCGGGAAGGTCACGCGCACGGACCTGGTGGTGTGCGTCGAGCCGTCCTTCGTCCGGGTGTCCATTTCGAGCAACTGCAGGCCCGGCGCGTCTTCGGTCATCTTGACCTTGGCCACGTGCGGCAGCCGCTCGGCCCACAGGTTCGCCTCGTTGATGAAGTCGTAGACGTCCTTGGCGGAACCGCCGACCTGGACGGTGTCGGTGAAGGTCAGCAGCAGGTCGGGGGTGTCGGTCGCCAGTTCCGCGTTGGCCTTCAGCGCGGCGAGTTCGGCCTGGCTGTTGCGGTCCACCGCCTTGGCGATCCACTCCAGCTTCTCCGGGTCGTCATCGATGGCGCGGTAGTCGTGCAGGAGACGGACCAGGGATTCCTCGTCCGACAGTGGTTCGATCACCCACGCCCCGCCCATCGCCGCGAGCGGGTTCTGGGACTTCTCCTGCCGGAAGTCGATCCGGCGCGCCGCCGGGTCGAGGGTCCGGCGGGACGTCCACGTCTTCGGCTCGCCGTTCGCGGTGGCCCAGATCTGAATCCGCTCCTCGGCGTCCCCGCGTTCGAGGTACTCGACGTGCACGCTCGGCGGGAAGATCCGTGGCCAGTTGGCCACCTCCGCGATGAACCGGTAGATCTGCCCGGCGGGTGCGTGCACCTTGATCTGGTGTTCCACCTCGCGGGTGCTCGGTTGCGCCATGTTCCTCTCCTAGCTGTGGGTGTTCGGGGTGACGCTCAGAAGTTGCCGAGGCCTCCGCAGACGTTGATCGCCTGTGCGGTCATCGATGCGGCGCTGTCCGAAACGAGGTAGCCCACCAGGCCCGCTACTTCTTCCGGGCTGGAGTAGCGACCCATCGGGATCTTCGCCTGGAACTGCTGGAGGATGTCCTCCTCCGTGGTCTTGAAGTGCGTGGCGAAGCGCTGCCGGATCTGCTGCGCCATCGGCGTCTCGACGTAGCCGGGGCAGACCGCGTTCACGGTGATCCCGCTCTTGGCCAGTTCGTTGCCGAGCGCCTTGGTGAACCCGACCACGCCGTGCTTGGACGCCGAGTACGGAGCGCCGAACACCACACCCTGTTTCCCGGCGGTGGAGGCGATGTTGACGATCCGGCCGCGGGTCTTCCCCTTCATGCCACCGGCGTTGAGCACCGCGTGCGTCATCCGGAAGGTGCCGTTGAGGTTGGTGTCGACGACGTCGAACCACAGCTGCGGGTCGAGGTCCGCGGTGATCCCGCCGCCGCTGCGGCCGGCGTTGTTCACCAAGATGTCAACGGTGCCGTACGTCTCGACGGCGGCGTCGACGCAAGCGCGCACGTCGTCGGCCGACCGGATGTCACAGGACGTTCCCTGCACCTCCCGGCCTTCTTCACGCAGCCGCTTGACCGTCAGGGCGACGTTGTCGGCGTCGCGAGCGCAGAGGAACACCTTGTGCCCCTGCCCGGCGAGCAGCTCGGTGACGGCGAGGCCGATTCCGCTGGTGCCTCCGGTGACCAGTGCGACCAGTTGTCCTGGATCCGACATGTCAGACTCCTTGCGTTGGATGGTTCAGGGGGCCGTCATGGTGTCCACAAGGGACACCGGTGGCCGGAGCATGTCGCCGACGAGGGACGTGCAGTGTTCGCCCGCCGCGAAGTTCGGGTTCTGGAGAACCTCGCGCAGGAACCCGATGGTCGTGCGGATGCCGGGGCCGCGGACGCGGAACTCGGCGAGTGCGCGGTCCATCCGAGCTCTCGCCTGGTCGCGCGTCGGCGCCCAGACGACGAGCTTCGCGAGCAGGGAGTCGTAGGACGCGGGGACCCGGTAGCCGGGGTACCCGTGGGTGTCGACCCGGACGAACGGGCCGCCCGGCGGGAAGAACTCCTCCAGCACACCCGGGGTGGGGGCGAAGTCCCGTTCGGGATCTTCGACGTTGATCCGGCATTCGATCGCCGCGCCGCGCAGCACGACGTCCTCCTGCCGAAGCGACAGCGGCTGCCCGGCGGCGATCCTGAACTGCTCTTGGACCAGGTCGACCCCGGTGACCATCTCGGTGACCGGATGCTCGACCTGGATCCGGCAGTTGACCTCCATGAAGGAGAATCCGCCGTCCGGGGCGAGCAGGAACTCGAAGGTGCCCGCGCCGACGTAGCCCACGGCGCGGGCACCGCGCACCGCGGCCTCGCCCATCCGGGTGGCCAACCCGGGCGGCAGCCGCGGCGCGGGGCTCTCCTCCAGCAGTTTCTGGTGGCGTCGCTGGACCGAGCAGTCCCGCTCGCCGAGGTGGATGGTGGTGCCGAACCGGTCGGCCAGCACCTGGATCTCGACGTGCCGGGCGACCCGCAGGTAGCGCTCGACGAAGACCCGGGAGTCCCCGAACAGGGCTTGGGCGCCGGCCTTCGTCTCGGCGTAGGCGCGGGCGAACGCGCCGTGCTCCTCGACGACGCACATCCCGCGGCCACCGCCCCCGGCCGCGGCCTTGATGATGACCGGGTAGCCGATGTCGTCCGCGACCTGCTGTGCCTGTTCGGCCGAGGTGAGCGGATCCACGCTGCCGGGCAGCATGGGCAGCCCGGCGGCGGCCATCAGTTCCCGCGCGGAGGTCTTGTCCCCGAGCTTGGCGATCACGTCCGGCGGCGGGCCGATGAAGACGATGCCGTTGTCCCGGCACACCTCGGCGAAGTCGGGATCTTCGGAGAGGAAGCCGTACCCGGGATGGATGGCGTCCGCCCCCGTCGCCCGCGCCGCTTCCACGATCCCCGGGACGTTCAGGTAGCTGAGCTTGGCGGGCGCCGGCCCGATCTGGATCGCCTCGTCCGCGTAGGACACCACAGCCGAGTCACGGTCCTCCGTCGAATAGACGGCGACCACGCGGATCCCCAGTTCCCGGCACGCCCGCGCCACGCGCAGCGCGATCTCGCCCCGGTTGGCGATCAGGACCTTGCCGAACATGGCTCCCCGCATCTCATTGGTCTTCGGCTCCGGCGAGGGTGAACACCCGTTCGCCGTACTCGACAGGTTCGCCGTTCTCCTTCAGGACTTCGACGACCCGGCCGTCCTTGTCCGCTTCGAGCGGGATCATCAGCTTCATCGCCTCGATGATCGCGACCTGCTGGCCGACGGTCACCGAGTCGCCGACGCCGACGAACGGGGACGCACCGGGCTTCGGCGCCGGGTAGAACACGCCGACCGCGGGCGCGGTCAGGTACCGGACGTCCGGAGCCCCGTCGGCCTCGGGCTCGGCCGCCGGCGCGGCGATCGTCGTCACGAGGGTCGGCTTGTCTTCCCAGGTCACGTCGACGGACACCGCGCCGGCTCGCACCTGCAGGCTCTGCGGGGCGGTCTCGAAGTCCGACAGCAGCTGCACGGTGGCCTCGCGAGTCTGTTCGAGCAGCTCGCTGAGCTCTTCGGCTTCCGTGTCGGGAACGACGTTTTCGGGTGTCGCGACCCGTGCGGCGTCGACCGTCCGCTCGAGGTCGTCTTCCGGTTGTCCGGTCATCGCTGCCTGTGCCTCTCCGATTCACTACCGGTCACGTCGACGGCGCCGAAGGACCGGAAGCGGGTCCGCCGCTCGGCCACCAGCGCCGCACCATCCTTTTCGGACAGACGGCGCAGCGTCCCGGCCAATGCCTTGTGGACGCGCTGGGCGGCCACCAGATGGTCGGCCTGGTTGCCGCCGTCGGGTTCGGGCACCACGCCGTCCACGACCCCCATCCGCAGTAGCTGTTTCGCGTCGACGCGCAACGCCGCCGCGGCGGCGGGAGCCATGCCAGGGTCGTTCCACAGGATCGCGGCACACCCCTCCGGGGTGATCACCGAGTAGCACCCGTTGGCGCAGATCAGGACTTCGTCGGCCACGGCCAGCGCGAGCGCACCACCACTGCCGCCTTCTCCGCTCACCAGCGTGATCACCGGCACCGGCAGGGCGGCCATCAGGCGGATGTTCTCCGCGATGGCGATGGCCTGCCCCTGTTCCTCGGCCTCGATGCCGGGATGGGCGCCGGGGGTGTCGACGAAGGTGATCACCGGCAGGCCGAGCTTGGCGGCCGTCCGCATCAGCCGGGCGGCCTTGCGGTAGCCGTCCGGGGTGGGCATGCCGTAGTTGCGCAGGCTCAGTTCGGCGATGGTCCGGCCCTTCTGGTGGCCGATCACCATCACCGCCCGGCCGTCGAGCCGCGCCGGGCCGCCGACGATGGCGCCGCAGTCTCCGCCGAGGCGGTCGCCGTGCATCTCTTCGAAGTCCTCGAAGACCCGGCTCAGGTAGTCCAATGTGGTCGGCCGTCCGACGTCGCGTGCCTTCTGGACGTTCTCCCACGCGTCGGCGTCGGCGAGCCGGCCGGGATTCCGGATGACCCCGTCCGCGGCTTCAGCGGGCCGTTCCTGCGCGGGGATGTCACGCCCGCCGCCGAGCGAAAGCAGCCGTGCCAGCGTCGCCCGCAACTCCTCGCGCGGCCGGATGGCGTCGATGAGCCCGTGTGCCAGGAGGAATTCCGCAGTCTGGAAGCCGGGTGGCAGCGTCTGTTTGATGGTCTGCTGGATGACCCTGGGGCCGGCGAAGCCCATCCGCGCCTTCGGTTCGGCGAGCACGAAGTCGGTCAGGGTGGCGAACGAGGCCGCTACTCCGCCGTAGGTCGGGTCGGTGATCACCGAGATGGTCAGCACCCCGGCCTCGTCGAGCCGGCCGAGCGCCTGGCTCGTCTTGACCATCTGCATCAGCGAGAGGACGCCCTCCTGCATCCGCGCGCCTCCGGACGCCGTGACGAGCAGGAGCGGAATGCGCCCGGCAAGGGCGATTTCCGCCGCGATCGTGATGAGCTCGCCGACCGCGCTGCCGAGGCTGCCGCCCAGGAAGCGGAAGTCCATCGCCGCGACGACCACCGGGTTCCCGTCGACGGTTCCCCGCGCGAGCACCACGGCCTCGTCGAGTCCGGTCTTGCGGCGTGCCGCGGCAAGCCGTTCGACGTAGGGCTTCGTGTCGCTGAAGTCCAGCGGGTCGAAGTCGGCGACCACGGGCTCGACCAGCTCGATCGAGCCGTCGTCGAGCAGTTGCGCGATCCGTTCGTGCGCGGCGATGCGGTGGTGCGCACCGCATTCCGGGCAGACCTGCAAACTGCGGGTCAGCCGTTTCCCGTAGATCAGGGCGCGGCACGCCGGGCACTGGGTCCATTCGCGTTCTTCGGCGAATTCTCCGTGACCGGTCATCGCTGGTCCACTTGGCCCAGGCTCTCGTTGACGACGACCAGGAAACTCCGCGGCGTCTTGGCCTCGGTCACCCCGTCTTCGTCGAGCTGGATCCCGCGTTCCCGTTCGATGCGGCCGCCCGTCTCCATCAAGGCGATCGAGTCGTAGCCGAGGTCGGCGAAGTCGACATCGATGATGTCACCGTCGAGGTCGACGTTCTCGTCCTGTCCCGAGCCTTCACGCAGGATCTGCTTGAGCTCGTCGATGGTCATTGTCTGTTCCGGGTTGTTCATCGGAGATTCCCCTTGCTGTTCACGTCGCGCGCAGAACGACTGCGGAGTTGAACCCGCCGCGCCCGCGGGCGAGGACGAGCGCGACGTCCACCGTTGCCCGCCGGGGGGCGCCGCGCACGAGATCGATCTCGTAGGCGGGCGCGACCGCGACGTTGACCGTCGGCGGGAGCACACCGTCCCGGATGGACAGCAGCGCGGTGGCCAGGTCCAACGGTCCGCCGCCGCCGTACAACCGGCCGGTCATCGTCTTCGGTGCGGTGACCGGGACCCCGCCGGGGCCGAACACCGCGGTGATCGCGTCGGCTTCGGCACGGTCCAGATCGGGGGCCCCGGCCGCGTCCGCGAAGACGACGTCGACATCGGCGGCGCTCGTCCCGGCGTCGGCGAGGGCCAGCTCGATCGCCCGGCGCAGGCCGGGCTCCCGGGCACTGCCGGGCCGCGGGTCGAAGGTGGCCGCGCAGCCGGCGATCTCACCGTACGAGCCGGTCTTCCCGCGGCGTCGAGCGCTCTCGGCGTTCTCGATCACCAGGATCGCGCCGCCTTCGCCCGACACGTACCCGGACGCGTCCGCGTCGAACGGCAGGTAAGCCCGGTCCGGGTCGGTGCTCTCGGTGAGCCTGCCGCCCGCCCACTGCGCGACCAGCCCCCACGAACAGTGGGCGCCGTCCACTCCGCCGGAAACGATGAGGTCCGAGCCCTTGCGGAGCTGGCGACGGGCCTGGGCGACCGCGTCGAGGCCGCCGGCCTGCTCGCCGACCAGCACGCCGCTCGGCCCCCGCATGCCGTGCCGGATCGAAATCTGCCCGGTGTCGACCGCGTAGAACCAGGCGATGGACTGGTAGGCGCTGACGTGCCGGTTGCCCTGGCGCCACATCTTCTCCAGCTCGCGGTGGCCGAATTCGAACCCGCCGGCGGTGGCCGCGGTGACCACCCCCATGCCGAATTCCGGCAGGTCTCCGGGCACCACGGCGGCGTCGTTCAGCGCCCACTCGGTGGCGGTCAGGGTCAGCTGGGTGGTGCGGTCGGTCTGGGGGACCAGCCGGTTCGGCAGGTGCTCTTCCGCCACGAACCCGGGTACCTCACCGGCGAGCTTCACCGGGTACGGACTCGCGTCGAACCGCGCGATGCGGCCGATGCCACTCTCGCCCCGCAGCGTCGCGGCCCAGTAGGCGTCGATGCCGAGGCCGTTGGGGGCGGTCACGCCGAGGCCGGTGACGACGGCGGTCATCGGCTTTGCCGGTCGTGCGCGGCGAGCACCATGGCGCTCTGGAATCCGCCGAAGCCGCTGCCCACGGTGAGCGCGACGTCCGTGCGTTGTTCCCGCGCGACGAGCGGCGTGTAGTCGAGGTCGCATTCCGGGTCGGGGTCGTGCAGGTTCGCCGTCGGCGGCACGATGCCCTCTTCGATGGCCAGCACGGACGCCGCGATCTCGATGGAGCCGATGGCACCGAGCGAATGCCCGACCATCGACTTGATCGAACTGACCGGGACCTCGTAGGCGTGGTGCCCGAGGCTCAGCTTGAACGCGGCGGTCTCGTGCCGGTCGTTCTGCTTGGTCCCGGAGCCGTGTGCGTTGATGTAGCCGACCCTCCCGGCGTCCATCCGTGCTTCGTCCAGTGCGACGCGGATGGCTTCGGCCATCTCGCGCCCGTCCGGGCGCAGGCCGGTCATGTGGAAGGCGTTGCAGCGCGAGGCGTACCCGGCGACTTCGGCGTGGATGTGCACGCCGCGTCGCCGCGCGTGTTCCCGTTCCTCCAGGACGAAGATCGCCGCGCCCTCGCCGAGGACGAAACCCTTGCGGTTGAGGTCGAACGGCCTCGACGCGCCGGCCGGATCGTCGTTGCGCGGGGTGGTCGCCTTGATCGCGTCGAAGGCCGCCATGGAGATCGGCGAGATCGGGGCGTCCGTCGCGCCGGTGATCATCACGTCGGCGGAGCCTTCGCGGATCAGGTCGCAGGCGTAGCCGACGGAGTCGATGCCCGACGTGCAGCCGGTCGACACCAGCGTCGCCGGTCCTTCCGCGCCGAACAGCCAGGCCAGTTCGGCCGCGAACGAACTCGGTACGAGGTAGTCGAACAGGTGCGGCACCGCGTATTCGTGGTCGACCAGTGTCAACCGGCCGTCGTCACTGACCACTCGATATTCGTTCTCGAGGCCGATGGTGGCACCGAGCGCACTGCCGAGGCTCACGCCGGTGCGTGTCGGGTCGAGGTCGGCCACGTCGAGCCCGCTGCCGGCCATCGCCTCCCGCGCGGCGACCACGCCGAGCTGGATGGCCCGGTCCATCCGGCGGATCTCCTGCTGGCCGAGGCCGAGCGCCACGGGGTCGAAGTCGATCTCGGCGGCGACCTGGGAACGGAACGGTGAAGGGTCGAAGAACGTGATCCGCCGGGTCGCCGTCCGGCCTTCGGTCAGCAGGCTCCAGAACTCCTTGACGCCGATGCCACCCGGTGCCATCACCCCCATCCCGGTGATGACCACCCGGCGTCCGGCACCGTTGGTCATGCTGAGTCTTCCCACTTGTAGAAGCGCTCCGCCATGGCGTCGGCCGGACGCTTCCAGTTGGGGTCGTAAGGATCGATGAACTCGCGCAGAGACGCGCTGATCCCGACGAACAGCGGATGCGTCCGGGCCGCCTCGATGGCTTCGCCGCCCTCCGTGGCACCTTCGTCGAAGTCCTGCAGGTGGAAATAGAGGCCGCGGTAGTGGAAGAGCTGTCGCCGCCGCGTGCCCATGAGCCCGGGCATTTCGGTCTCGTCGAACTCGCCGAAGAGCTTGGCGACGCCGTCGGTGGACCCCGCCTCCATCTTGGCCACGATCAAGGTGCTGTTCATCGGGTTTCCTTCCCAGAGCCGGTACCTGCCGTGACGGGTACTCGCATTGCCTGCGTTGGCGGTGTTGTCTGTGTTGTGGTCGGCGAGCCGAACCAGCGCTCGAGCGCTTCGGTGAGTCCCCGGTCGCTCCCGGGCGTGATCCAGGCGATGTGCCCGTCGGGCCGGAGCAGGACTGCTTCGGCGGCCAGGAGCGCTCCGGTTTCGGTCTTGGTCACCGGTTTCGCCGTCACGCGGTCCACCCGGTCCGACCAGGCCGCCGCTGTCCGGCGCAGCACCTCGTCGTCGGCCAGGTCGAGCAGGACACCGCGACCCGTCCGCAGCAGCTCGGTCGTGCTCGTCTTCACCGTGACCGCGTCGAGTTCCTCGTGCGGCATCCGGCTTCCGAGCAGCCGATGCGTTCCCGGCCCGACGGCATAGCGGATGTCCAGGCCGGTGACCATGCCCGCCAAATGCCGGCTGACGCTCTCGAGTTCGATCAGCTCCGCCAGCACCGCGCGCAGTGGCTGAGCCTCGTCGCCGGTGAGGAAGAGCAGGCCCTGTGCCTGGGTGTTCATCAGCAGCCGCACGCCGACGGGGTGTCGTTCGCCGTGGTAGCTGTCCAGCAGGCCGGGCGGGGCCCAGCCGCGGACCACGGCGCCGAGCTTCCAGCCGAGGTTCACCGAGTCCTGGATGCTCGCGTTCATGCCCTGGCCGCCGGCCGGGAGGTGGATGTGTGCGGCGTCGCCGGCGAGGAGCACGCGGCCGCGGCGGTATTCGGTGACCTGGCGGGTGGCGTCCCCGAAGGCGCTGATCCACTGCGGTGTGCCGGCGTGGATGTCCTCACCGGTGAGGCGCTGCCAAGCGCCGGCCACTTCGGCGAACGCGGGCGGCGCGGTGCGCTTGCGCGGCGGGGCCCCTCGTTCACAGGCGACGATGCGGGTGATGCCGTCACCGATCGGACCACCCATGGCCATGCCGCCCGGCACGGTCTCGCCGATCACCCGCGGCCGGATCTCGCAGCCCTTCACGTCGGCGATGAACATCTCGCGGGTCGCCGCGGTACCGGGGAAGTCGAACCCGGCGAGCTTGCGCACGGTGCTGCGTCCGCCGTCGCAGCCCACCAGGTACGACGCGCGCAGCCGCAGCGGGCCGTCCGGAGTCGTTACGGCGACGTCGACGCCTTCGCCGTCGTCGGTGAAACCGGTGACCTCACACCCTCGCCGGATGTCGGCGCCGAGTTCTGCCGCCCATTCCGCGATCACTTCTTCGGTTCGTGCCTGCGGCACCGTCTTCGCGGCGAAATGCGCGCCGTCGAGCAGGCTGAAATCGACAGGCAAACCGCCGAAGTGCCCGTAGGAGCTGGTCTCGATGTCGCCGAACCGGGGGAGTAGCCCCCGTTGGTCGAAAACCTCCATGGTGCGTGCGGTGAACCCCAGACCTCGCGATTCCCCGGTCGGTTCGGAAAGCTTTTCGAGCACCATGACCTCGACCTGCGCGAGCCGTAGCTCACCGGCCAGCATCAGTCCGGCCGGGCCGGCGCCCACAATGATCACGGGGACGTTCATGCGTCTCACTCTTTCGTGGGCTTGATCTTTCTTGAAGAGAGCAGTTCAATAGACTTCGACCTGGGTCAGTCTTGTTCGGCTGACAACCAGGAGTCAAGGAGTTCCGCGTCAGGCCAGGGTGAGGACGTGTCAAATCCTCGTCAATTATCAAAATCCAGGTCATAAGAATACAAACAGTGACGCATGAGGTCCGGTCGCGCACGATTTCCGAGTTACAATCGGATATCCGCAATCGATCAGGCCGACGCGCTCAGCCGCAACCGAGCCGGAATCCCACGCCTCGTACGGTGACGATCCAGGTGCCGGCCCCGAGTTTCTGGCGCAAGGTGTTCACGTGGGTGTCGATGGTTCGGCTGGACCTCATCCGGTCCTCATGCCACACCTCGGACATGATCCGCTTGCGCGACACCACGGCGTCGTGGTGGGACGCCAGGAGGTGAAGCAGCTGGAATTCCTTGCGGGTCAGTTCCACCGGTTCATCGTGGAGCCTGACTTCGCGTTTGCCGACGTCGATCCGCAACGGGCCACGGGAAATGACCAATACGGGTAACGGACGGGGGCGGACACGCCGGGTGACCGCGTCCATCCTGGCGAGCAGTTCGCGGAGTCCGAACGGCCGCATGAGGTAGTCGTCCAGGCCGGCCTGCAGGCCGAGGACACGATCCAGTTCGGTGCAGGGCGCGGTGACGGCGATCATGTGCGTGTCGCCCGCCGTGCGGATACCCCGGCAGACCTCGAGTCCATCGAGATCGTTCAGAGCGAAGTCCAGGAGCACCATATCGGCTCCGCGGAACAGTTTCAGGGCCTGCGCGCCGCTGTCCACGCTCTTGACCTCGTGCCCGTGCCGTCGCAGGTCGCGGGTCAGGTCTTCGGCGATCACGGCATCGTGTTCCACCACGAGTACGCGCACGGGACTTCCTCTCGGACTCGGAAGGGAACATGGACCGTGACGGCACGCGATTCAGCGCGTCGCTGCGGCCTGGCGTCCGTTTTCCGGCCGAGCCGAAGGCTCCCGAAGGGACTTCAAGGACTTGCCCCAGGCGATGACCTCGTCCAGCATCCGGCTCGCGTCCCGCTCGTGGTGAGCGGCGGGAAGGACCGCACCGTCGTCGCCGAAGTCGGCGCGCAGCGAGAGTACGACCTGGGTGCGGACGTCGGCGATCTTGAGCTCCCCAGCTACCAGCCGCAGGTGTTCGGCCGCGCGGACGCCGCCGTGGATGCCATAGCTCACGAATCCGGCGGACTTGTCGTTCCATTCCTCGAACAGGAAGTCGATCGCGTTCTTCAACGCCCCCGGAACGGAATGGTTGTATTCCGGCGTCACGAACACGAAACCGTCGAACGAAGAAATCGTCGCCGACCACACCTTCGTGTGCGGGTGATCGTAGGGGTTGCCCATCGCGGCGGGCACGGCCTCGTCGAGATGCGGAAGATCGTATTCTGCGATGTCCACGACCTCGAACGTGGCATCCGTGCGTCCGGTGGCGAGTGCGAAGACCCAGAGCGCGACCTGCTCGGCCCGGCGCCCCGGTCTGGTGCTCCCGATGATGATCCCGATTCGTGTCATGTCCCCAGCCCTCGATGCGCTCGGTCACCCGACCGGTCGAAGCACGGCCTTGAGTCACGGGCTACACGACGTCGATCGGGGAGCTGCCGGGATCTGGGGCGGCAGCCTCCAACATACGCCCGGAAGTCGAGGTCGGCGCCGCCGGCAGCGCATCTGTACACCGTTTGCCCGAGCGCCTGTCAAAGGACGGCAGTGCATAGGCCGATTGCGAGCGATGCTGGTGTGTGGCCGGCCCACCGCGGCCCGATCGGCAGCTGATCACCGTGGTCCGGGTGGACGGCCACGAACCGGTGCGCGTTCGCGACCTCTGCCGGGTTCATGGCCCGCCGGCGCGGGCGTAAGGTGGAGGTATCGCCCCGGACCTCGGCGCATTCGGTGGAGCCGGGACCCGAAGCCGGAATTCCAGCGAGTCCTGACCTTCTCGTCTGCTCATCGGCCCGCGCCCGCATGGTCAGCAGCTGCAAAGGAGAATCCGGTATGTCGAGGATCGATGTCGAACCGGCCGTCGCTGTCGCGGAAATCGCCGATCCGGGGCCGATCGCCTGTGCGGTGTGTCCCCATTCCGTTGAATCGCACGACACGATCGCGCGCCGATTCTGTACGGCAACGCAGGCGGGCGCGTTCAACCGCGGCTGTGTCTGTACCGGCGGACCGGAAAAAGCGTGACCACGGCGATGCGCGTCCGGAAATGAACGATTTCGTCATGAAGGCCACTGGTGAGCTCGCCGGTGGAGTCCGCTGCCCGCAGGTGCGAGAGGAGTACCCGGCCACGGCATTCTTGTCGGACAGCACCGCGGGGCCCGTGGTCGGCTGCCTGGCTGTCGACAGGCGGCTGCGGTTGAACCGCCGGATGCGGTCAAGGGGATGCGGGTCGGAAAACGAAGTTGGGCCGAACGATCAGGATCATGGGGTCCTCGGGCGCGGTATGCTCCGGAGGACAGCGCCGAAGTGCCGAGTCCCCGCTCTTGCGACGACCGACAGCCGATGACCGGATATCCGTAGCGGACCCGTGCAGTGTCCGATGTGGTGAGAGCCGGACGGCGACGCCCGGAGCGACCTCATGAAGCTCAGCACGCTGACCACACGTCGTCACCGCATTCCCGCACCGGAACCGTTGGTGCCGCTCATGTTCGGTCGGCACGGAACACCGTCGCCCCCGTCGGGGCTGAAGCTGTCGGAGGAGCTGATCGGCCGGACCGCGATCCTGGCGCTGGACGGCGAGTTCGACCTGTACACCGCACCCGAGGTCGGGCGGGTCCTCGATCTGATCCTTCGCCGGGCCCCGCGTCGGCTCGTGGTGGATCTTTCGCAGGTCTGTTTCCTGAATTCGGCCGGACTCGAGGTGCTGCTCGCCTGCCACCGGCGGGCCGGAGCACAGACCGATCTGCGCATCGTGGCGACGACTCGGTCGACGTGGCGGCCACTGCAAATCGTCCGGCTGCACGAAATCCTCGTCATCCACAGTTCTCGCGCAGCTGCTGTCGCCGCTCCCGTGTCGGGGG
Source organism: Amycolatopsis sp. lyj-109 (assembly GCF_046548995.1). Classification (NCBI taxonomy): domain Bacteria; kingdom Bacillati; phylum Actinomycetota; class Actinomycetes; order Pseudonocardiales; family Pseudonocardiaceae; genus Amycolatopsis; species Amycolatopsis sp. lyj-109. Next base: position 442,380 of record NZ_JAJPWR010000001.1, on the reverse strand, counting down.
AGCAGCGCGCGTGGTCGCCGTGATCCGGGTGTCCGCAGCACCGAAGTCGCCTCGCAACGGCCGGCCAGGCCGCCGAGGTGATGGCTCGGGTGCCGGGTCGCCTCATACGACTCAGATGTCGTGGACGGCGGCCGGGTGTGGCGCTGGTGGCGGGCTCGGGTGGCCGGGCCTGCCGGTCCCGGCGAGGGTGGCCGATGCCAGCTCTGCCACGAACGCGGCTGGGGATGCTGCCTCGGCGAACAGCGCGCGCTGGCGGGCTGCGCCGGTCAGTCCGGCCCGGACCGCAGTGAGCCGCCGGTCGATCGTCGCGAGGTCTCCGCTGGCTCGCAATGCCGGCCGGAGGTATTCCAGGAGCCGGTCGACCATCAGGTGCTGGGCGAGGGCTTCGCCGGTGAAGGGGTCGATGCCGCGGCCGGAGTAGCCGTTGTGGGCTGCGGCGGTGAGCGACGCGTTGATCAGCGAAGTCCGGACCGGCCGGGGCGTGAGGCCGGCCCGGGCTTCGGCGAGGATGGTGACGACGAGGGCGCGGATCAGGCCGGCGAGCAGCACGGCGTCTTCGGCGGTCAAGCCGACGTCCGCGATCCGGATCTCGACCGTCGGGTGCTTCGGTGAGAGCCGGGCGTAGAAGTAGACGGCGTGGGCGTCGATCGCTTCGCCACGGCGTACCGCGTCCTCGATGCTCGCGGTGTAGGCGGCCGTGTCCGGCCAGTCCAGTGGGGGTTGCGCGGTGGGCCAGCGCGACCACAGGGGGTACCGCCTGGTGGCCCATCCGGAGTCGGCGCCGTCGGCGATCGGTGAGTTCGCGCTGATCGCGAGGAGCGGGGCGAGCCAGGGGCGCAGCCCGGCCAGGATCCGGACACCCAGCGCCGGGGACGGGATGCCGACGTGCACGTGGCAGGCGCACGTGCCGGCGTCCCGGACGAGTGCGGGGAACCGCGCGGCCAGCTCGTGGTACCGGGGTTCGCCGGTGACGCCGGGCAGCCCCGGCAGGTCACCGCACGGCGGTGTCCCGGACGCCAGCACCAGGCAGCCGACGCGGCTGGCGGCGTCCGCCACGAGCCCGCGCAGCCCGAGCAGTTCCGCCCGGATCTCGTCGAGGCCGGTGTGGATACCGGTGGCGGTTTCGATCTGGAAGCGCAGGAACTCCGGCATGACCGCGGGTTCGCCGTCGAGCAGTTCCAGCATCCGGGGCGCCGCGAGCGACACCGCACCGGTGACCGGGTCGGCGAGGACGAATTCCTCCTCTACACCGATGGTGAGGTCGTCCTTTTCCGGCAGCGAAAGTCGCACGCGCACGGCCTGGCTCCGTCCCTCGGTCGGATCCTTCGAGTGTCGCTGGTCCAGCTTCGCCGGAGAAGGGCCGTTGGTCACCCGTCGGGGAACGCGCGGCGAAGCGGCCGGTGAACCGGTCAGCGTGTTTTCTCAGGCACCGTGTCGAGTACATGCACCAGGTGCACGGCGAGTTCGAATGCGGCTTTGTCGTCGAGTGCCGTCCGGTCTTGAACGACATCTTGCGCAATCTTCACCCGTCGTTCGTAACGGGAGACGAACGGAGTTTCGGGGGTCATAGCCCAACCTTTTTGGAGTCGAGGACGACGCGGGCTTGGTCACTCACGTACGAGATGCTCTCGACACCGTCCACGATACCCCGCATGGCGACGGCTTGTGTCGTGGGTGGACTGTGTGCCGCAGAAAGGTTCCTTCGGCCCCCAAGAAGACGACGGATGACCCTGGGAAGGTGAAGACGGTGGCCAGCACGATGACCGAAGGCCGAAGGGACATCAGGACCCCGCTTCGCGGGGGACCCGAGCCGGCAGGCCGTGGAAAGGACACAAACGCATGCTGATCCAGATCAGCACGGACCGGACCCTGCACGGCAGCGAACAGCTGATCCGGCACTTCGAGGTGGAGCTCGCCACCAAGCTGTCGCGGTTCAGTGACCACATCACGCGGCTGGAAGTCCATTTCAGCGAGGAAACCAACGCCGGCGAGGGGCTGGGCCGGCGCTGCTTGCTCGAGGCCCGGCCTGCCGGGCGGCGGCCGGTGGCGGTCAGCCATCACGCGGGCTCGGTCGCCGATGCGTGCCGGGGTGCCACGCACAAACTGGAGAGCGTGCTCGAAAGTGTTTACGGCCGGGCGGACCACCACAAGGGTGGGGACTCCATCCGGCATCAGGACGGGCGCGCTGGACTGTGACTGTCCTCGATGTACTGCATTGACTCGAGCCCTGATACCACCCTCAAGGAGATCCGACCGTGAAGTCCATCATCTCCGCCATCCCGCGTCTCCGCGAGCGCTCGTCCGGGGACCGCGAGCCGCCGGCCCACCGGTACCAGGACCTGACGATCACCGTGGAGAGGCACGGCCGGACGCTGGTCGTCGCCGTGGACGGCGACGTCGATCTCGGCACCGCGCCCATGCTCCGCCAGGCGCTGGACGCGGCGTTGAGCCGGACTCCGCGGCGGATCGTCGTGGACTTGTCGCTCGTCCGGTTCCTGAACTCCGTCGGGCTGGGGGTGCTGCTCGACGCACATCGCCGGGCCGCGCCGGACACCGACCTGCGGCTGGTTTCCACGACGCGTGCGACTTGGCGACCGCTTGAGCTCACCCGGGCGCACGAAGTACTGGCCATCCACGCCTCACGGGCAGCGGCTATGGCAGCGCCGAGATGGCCGGTGGCGGAGACCCGCTGACCACCCGGTCATCGTCTCTTCGGCTGGGCGGTATTTTGCCGCAGGCCGAGGAGTTCCGGCATTTTCCGGCGCCTTCCACCGAGGAGAACCGGGCGGTTCAGTTCCGGGCACGTTCGCCGAAGCCCGGTGGGTGGGCGTCGAGGATGTCGGTGGCTCGCACGAGACCGGCAGGCTCGTCGGCGGCCGCCCCCTGCGGGCGGACGGGCACCCAGGTGGTGCTGGTGTGCTCGTCGCGCAGGCTGTGCCCCGCGACGGTTCCGAAGTGTTCGCGCCACGCCGGTGCCGCGTACGACGCCGGTCCGGTCGGGCCAATGCGGCTGCGGTAGTGGACGATCCAGCCGGACGGGTAGCCACCGCCGTGGCGCGTGGGCCAGGCCCGGTACGCGTTCGGCCTTCCGCCCACCACCTGCCGATCGGTCTGCTCGCCATCCACCGGTGCACCCGCCTTCGCTCGCGGTGCACCAGGTACACCGTCATGGGGCGCCGGGGTCCGGGGCGCGGTCTTCCAGACTAGAACGGGAAGCGCCGGGCGCGGTTCGCCCAGGTGAGTGGTTCTCCGGCCGGGCGGTCAGGCTTCGCACGCCCGAGCTGAAGACGGCCAGGAGCGGCACGGCGAGCAGGGCACCGACGATGCCCGCGGTGACCAGCCCGATGGCGAGGACGACGGCCAGCGGGTGCAGCCGGACCGCCCGCCCGAGCAGCAATGGTTGCAGGACATGGCTTTCGACCTGCATGACGCCGACCACGACGGCGAGCACGATGACGGCCGCCCAGACGCCGTTGGCCACCAGCGCCACGAGGACGGCGATCCCTCCCGCGATCACCGAGCCGATCACGGGGACGAACGCGCCGAGGAACACGAGCGTGGCCAAGGGCGCCGCCAGGGGGACTCCGATGATCACGAGGCCGAGGCCGATGCCGGCGGCGTCGACGAAGGCGACGGCGGCGGTGCCGCGGATGTAGTGCGCCAGGGTGGTGAATCCGCTGCGCCCGGCGACGTCGACGCGGTCGCGCAGGCGGGCCGGGACGGCGCGGACCACGAACGTCCAGATCGTCCGGCCTTGGGCGAGGAAGAAGATCAGGCAGAAGACCGCGAGCAGGGCCTCGGCGAGCAGTTCCCCGACGGTGACCGCGGTGGTGAGGGCGCCCGAGGCGATCGCGGACTTGTTCCGGTCGAGCATGGCGGTCAGGTTGCCGAGCATCTGGTCGAGCTGGCCTTGGCTCAGGTGCAGCGGGCCGGTGCGCAGCCAGGTGTGCAGGTCGGTCAGGCTCGCGGTGACCTGGTCGATCAGCCCGGGCATGCCCACGGTGACGGTGATGACCACGAACGTCACCACGCCGCCGGCCAGGGCGATTCCCCCGACGAGCACGATCGCGGTGGCCAGCCCGCGCGGGACCCTCTTGCCCGCCAGCCATGACACCGCGGGCGAGAACAGGCCGGCCAGCAGCAGCGCCACCGCGACCGGGACCAGCACCGAGGCCAGCCGGGTGGCCACGAATCCGAGGACCGTCAGTGCCGCCGCCACGACCAGCAGGCGCCAGGAGACCGCGGCCGCGACACGAAGCCCGTACGGCACCGGAGAAGAATCTGGGGCGGGCACGAGATCAGTGCACCCCTGCTTCGGAGCGGACCGACATCCTGGCGAGGCGCTGGGGGGTGGGCCAGCGGACCTTGGTGGCCCAGCCGAGTTTCTCGAAGATCCGGATGACGCGGGCGGAAATGTCGATCTGTCCGCGGAGCACGCCGTGGCGGGCGCAGGTGGGGTCGGCGTGGTGGGAGTTGTGCCAGGATTCGCCCATCGACAGGATCGCCAGTGGCCAGAAGTTGGCGGAGCGGTCGCGGCTGCTGAACGGGCGGGCGCCGATCATGTGGCAGATCGAGTTGACCGACCAGGTGACGTGGTGCTGCCGGGAAACCCGCGCCAGCCCGGCCCAGAGGAACGCGGTCAGCGCGGCCCACCAGGAGCCGCCGATCAGGCCGCCGAGCGCGGCGGGTGCCAGGACGGTGGCGGCGACCCAGAGCGGGAAGAGCCGGTCGACGGTGCGGATGTCGGGGTCGGCGGCCAGATCCGGCGCGAACCGGGCGACGTTGGTCTTGTCACGGCCGAACAGCCAACCCAGGTGCGCGTGCCAGAACCCGTGGGCCAGCGCCAGTGGTGAGGTGCCGTAGAGCCAGGGGGAGTGCGGGTCGCCTTCGCGGTCGGAGAACGCGTGGTGCCGGCGGTGGTCGGCGACCCGGCCGATCACCGGGCCCTGCGCGGCCAGGCCCCCCGCGACCGCGAGGGCGATCCGCAACGCGCGGGTGGCGGTGAACGCGCCGTGGGTGAAGTAACGGTGGTACCCGACGGTCACGCCCAAGGTCGTCACGACGTAGAACCCCGTCGCGATGCCGATGTCGAGCCAGCTCAATCCCCAGCCCCACACGAGGACCACGACCGACACCAGAGCGACGAACGGGGCGAGCAGGAAGATCCGGATGGTGATCAGCTCACTCCGGGAATGCTCCTCGGCGAGGATGGGCTTCGGTCCGGGCGGGTAGCGCGGGGTGGTTTTCGCGGCGGTCATGGTCCTGCTCCTGGCAATGGATGGCCGGATTCGGCCACGCTGCCGGTCGTCGTAAGAGCAGGGTCTGGGCGCTCGGGCGCTGTCCCCCTGATCATACCGCTGCGCAGGCTCCAGTGCGGTCTCGTTTCCTGGCCGCGGGGCTATAGTAAGGATGACGCTCCGGACCTCGGCGGTCGTGGTTTCCGTGGCGTGGGCCGTCCGGCTCGGCGCCCGGCCGGACGGCGAGGCGCACGATGGTGGCACGCGGGGCAGGAATCGTCCTGGTCGTCCCCGGCAGTTTCCTGGCCGCGGTCGGTGCACTGCATCCTTCCGCGGACGCCCTGATCGGCTGGAGCCTGGTGGGAGCGGGAGCCGGGGTTCTCGTCGCATTCGGCGAGCCCCGGTGGCGACGTGGGCGGCAGGTCGGGGTGAGCGGGCCCAACGTGCCGATGGGCGTTGCCGCCGCAGCGGCGTTCGTCTCGGCTTGCCTGGTGATCGCCGGCCTGCTGGCCGCGTTCGGCGGTGGCTTCACCGCGGCCGTTCTGATGCTGCTCGCCGTTGGCGGGGTATGGGCCGGGCGCCGCGCCCGGCCAGGGTTGCGGGATGCGTCGGCCGCAGTGCCGAACCCCCACGACGTCCTGGCGGCGGCCACGCTGCCCGCGTCGTCCGTGCCGGTGGCCGACATGGCGACCGAGGAGCTGTGCGTGGCTTGGCGGCGCAGCTACTTCGTCCTGCTGCTGGCCACCGATGAGCCGGCGCGTCGGCTGGTCGTCCAGCGTCGCCAGGACTTTCTCGACGAGATCGAACGGCGGGACCGCCGGGGGTTTCTCCGCTGGCTCGACAGCGGTGCGAAGGCCGGCAGCGATCCCGGTCCGTACCTGACCGCGCGAAGCTGACCGAACGGAGAGGCCCACCATGGTGATGGTCGACGGCGTGAGCCGGGTATCGGGCGCTGACCGCACTGCACCGGCACCTCGCCGCCTCGCGTAGCCGTGATGGCGTGGTCCGGTCCGAAGCCGCGGGTACGATCGGTGCACGCAGCCGCGGCAGCGGTGCTGATCCGGACCCGGTCGGGTCCGAGTTGGTGTGGCGATCACGGACACCGGCCCGGACGGAACTGGATGTGGGAACGCGGTGGCTGAGGTCGAGGTCCTGCGCGCGAGCGTGCTGGCCGCGCTGGGTGAGGGCGGGACCGGTAGCGGGGTCGACGTCGTGGGCCGGGTGTGCCGGGCGTGTGTGCGTTTGCTGCCGGTGGACGGCGCGGCGGTCTCGGTGATGGTCGACGCGGGGCACCGCGAGGTCGTCTACGCCAGTGACGCGGTGAGCACGGCGCTGGCCGAGCTGCAGTTTTCCCTCGGTGAAGGTCCGTGTTTGGAGGCCTACGCCGCAGGCGGGCCGGTCCTGGTGCCGGATCTGGCCGCCGGGCCGCCGCCGGCGTGGCCGGTGTTCGCCGCCGAGGCCGCGGCGCAGCCGGTGGCCGCGTTGTTCACCTTCCCGGTCCAGATCGGGGCGGTGCGGGTGGTGGCGACCCTGGACACCTATCGTGCGACCCCGGGCTCGCTCGACGCCGCCGAGCTGTCGACGGCGTTGCAGGTGGCCGACATCGCCGCGCTCGCCCTGTCGGGGCTGCGGGACGGCGGTGACCGCTGGCTCGACGGGGACGGGCGGTGGATGGAGGGCGCGGGAATGCGGTACCGGGAGGTGCACCAGGCCACCGGGATGCTGATCGCCTACCTGGACCTGCCTGCCACGGCCGCGTTGGCCCGGTTGCGCGCCTACGCGTTCGGGCACGGCCGTTCTCTGCTGGAGGTCGCGGGCGACATCGTGGCCCGGCGGGTGCGATTGGACGAGGAGTTCCGGTGAGGGTCACCATGAAGGCAGCTGAGGAACCGGGAGATGGTGGGTATGGCCGACCGTGAACGACAGGTGACCCGGGCGTTCGTGGCGCTGGCGGACACGCTGGTCGACGACTACGACGTCGCCGATCTGCTGCACACGCTGGTGGAGCGGTGCGTGGAGCTGCTCGACGTCGCGGCGGCCGGGCTGACGCTGGTCGACGAGCGGGGCGGTCTGCAGTTGCTGGCGTCTTCTACCGAGCAGGCGCGGCTGCTGGAGTTGTTCCAGCTCGACATCGACGAGGGTCCGTGCATCGAGTGCTTCACCACCAGCACACCGGTCCTGGTGGCCGACATCGCCGCGGCGGCGGGGCGGTGGCCGCGGTTCGCGGCCGAGGCGGCCAGGGACGGGTTCGCGTCGGTGCACGCGGTGCCCCTGCGGTTGCGCAGGCAGACGATCGGGGCGTTGAACCTCTTCGGGCACTCCGCGGGTGAGTTGTCGGCGGACGATGTGGCGCTGGCGCAGGGGCTGGCCGACACCGCGACGATCGGCATCCTGCACGAGCGGGCTTTCCGCCAGGGGGAGATCCTGTCCGAGCAGTTGCAGACGGCGTTGAACAGCCGGGTGATCATCGAGCAGGCCAAGGGCGTGCTGGCCGTCAGCGGGCAGTTGAGCATGGAGGCGGCGTTCGTGGCCTTGCGGGGCTACGCCAGGCGGAACAACGTCCGGCTCAGCGACGTCGCCCGTGCCTTGGCGGACCGGGCTCTCACGCCCGCGGTCGTGCTGGCTCCGTCGGCGGCTAGCAGGCCCCGCTGACCGTCCTCTGTGGACGATGGATCACTCGGCGGAGCGGAAACCCGCGGGAAAGGTGCCGAACGGTCCGCCCCTCGGTGACCAACGGCCCTCGCGCCCGGGACCCGGTTGCCGCGAGGCTGGAGACCGGCCTTCGACTCCCGGGAGTGCGCCATGCGGTTCCGTGATCGCCGGCCGGACGGTCGTGCTCGTCGACGACGGCGCCGCCAGCGGCATGACCGCGCACACGGCTGTCGGTGTCCTGCGCGCCCGCCAGGTGCGCCGGATCGTGCTGGCCGTTCCGGTCGCCCAGGCACCGGTCCTCGATCGGCTCGCCCGCGAGGTCGACCAGTTCGTCTGCCTGCGTCCGCTGCCCTGGCTGCACGCGGTCCGCAACAGCTACCGGAAGTTCCCGGCGGTCGACGGCACCGAGGCGCTCGAACTGCTGCACCGCGAACCCCGCCTGCCGGACGAGGTCCGCCGGTGACGTCCACGATGGACCACCGAGTTCAGCCCGGCAGGCGCACGGCGATTTCGGCACTCAGGGTGGCACCGCTGGTCAGGTCGAGGTGGTCGCCGCTCCAGAAGCGGCCCGGGTCGTACCAGTTCGGTCGGCGGCCCGGCGGCAGCAGGCCCATGGCTTCGTAGGTCAGCGCGACGATCTCAGCGCAGTAACCGGACTCGAGGCCGGTGTCCCGGGCGGTGTCCCGCTTTCTGGACGGCAGCCGTCCGCCGAGCCACCGGGACGCGAGGCGCGCGGTCGACGGGAACGGTGTGCCGTCGAGCCGGGCGATCGTGCGCAGGGCGGCGTCTTCCAGGTCCGCGGTGATCGGGTGGTCGAGCTGGCGCAGCCAGACCCGCTGGTGGTACCGCTCGGTCCAGACGAGCACGGCTTGGCGCAGGTCGTGCAGTTGGGCGCCGCGGTGGTGGGTGCCCGTCCACACGTCCGGCAGGCTCCGCCCCAGCTCCGCGTGCCACATCAGCGGCGGCAGGTCCTCGATCACCGCGGCCATGCCGACGTGGTTGACCGGGCTGTTCGTGACGACGCGGATCGTGCGGTCGGCCGCGGAGCGGCCCCGGAACAGCCACAGGTCGCCGGTGCGCGTCATGGCCACGGCTTCGTCGAGATCGAGCTCGGTCCCCGGCACGGCTGTAGCCTGGGCCGATGCGCTGGTGGAAGACAGTGGGACTGGCCGGGCTGGTCGGGGTCGCCGCGACCGGGGTGGTGATCGCGCGTCAGGAACGACGGCGCCGGGCCTACACCCCGGACGAGGTCCGGGAACGCCTGCACGCCCGCCTCGCCGCCACGCCACCGGCGTCCGGCGGCGAAGCGGACTGAGGCGCTACGCGTCGACCGGTTCCGCCTGGAGGGGGATCCGGCCGCCTTCCACCTCCCAGCGACGCATGGCCGTGTCCTCTTCGAGGGTGGTGAGCAGCGTGTCGACGGAGTCGTCGTTGCCCCGGCGCGCCGCGGTCATCAGCGCGTGGTGCGCGAGGTCCGGATCGGCGGCCGGGGGAATCACGAGCAGCGTCAGCCGGTGCCAGGCACCGATCACGGTCAGGGTGGCGGGGTGCTGCGACCGGAATCCCTCGAGCCGGATGTCGCCGTGCTCGTCCCCGGAGCGCAGGCGGCGGGGGATGGGTGGCCAACCCGCGAGGTGGTAGGTGACCCGTTCGATCCGGCCCAGCCGGGCGGTCAGCGCCGGCAGTAGTGACGGCAGTTCGGCGCTCAGGTCCAGCGAATGGGGCCACCAGGCGCCGTCGACCCACCCGGTGGTGGGTGCTTCCGGCTTCAGCCGCAGCCGGGGCGCGTGGTGGCGGAGTTCGTCGGCTGCCTGGGCGAAGCGCATGGCATAGGTGGTGTGCGGGACCGACTTCATGCCGGTGCTCCCGTCCCCGGCCGGTGGCACCGGCCGGACTGGGCCCGAGAACGACGTGGGCTTGACCGCCTGCGTGCGAAATGCTCTCGGACACCTTCGATTCTACTCCGGTCAGTGGTGCCCCGGCACGGGTCCGGCGAGCAGCCCGGGTCCACAGTGCTCTGTCCTTTTCGTACAGAGCACTGCGGAGTCCTAGGACGGCTCAGCCGGAGAGCTTCACCTGGTTGTCGACCGCGGTCACGCCGGGGGCGAACCACGCGGTCTGCTCGGCCGAGCGGCGTTCGGCGGGGGTGAGGACCTGGCCGGTGAGGGTGACCTGGCCGTCGTCGACGCCGACCTCGACGTGCTGGGCGAACCCCGGAGCGTGCCGAGCCAGCGCTGCGGTGATCTGTGCCTTGATCCCGGCCGGCGAGACCCCCGTCGTGTGCCTCAGCGTGATCAGGTTTCGCACCCCGCTGATCCCGGGGAGCGCGGCAACCGCCCGGTGGGCGGCTTCGCGCTGGTAGTGCCAGTCCACCGAGCCGCGCAGCGTGATCACTTGATCGCGCACGTCGACCTGCACCGAGTCCTTCGGCACGACGACCGTGCGACGGTCGAACACGGCCATGGCTTCCCGGGCGAGATCCACATCCGCCGGAACGCCGTGGCCGTGCCGGATGAGGATCCGGTCCACGGACCTGGTCACGCCGTGAACCCGGGCCGCCGCGCGCAGCGCCTCTTCCTTCTCGGGGTAGGTGCCGACATGTCCGGCCAGCGTCAAGACACCGCCGTCGACGGTCACTCCGATTCCTTCGGCGTTGACGCTGGGGGTCCAGGCGAGCTCATCGGTGACAGCGGTCTTGAGCTGATGATCAGGCCTGTGCTGGATCAGTGTCATGCCCCTACCGTGGTTCGTCCCGCGCGCGGCGCCTAGAGTCGCCGGACCTCTGTTCCGGGGTCGTTCGGCGGGTGATCCGCAGTGGCGGGGGAGCCGTGGCCGCGAGCAGGACGGAGCGCATCTGGTTCGCGCTGAGGCGTCCGACGGGCATGACACCGGTCTTCATGGGACGACTCCGAGGGTCGCCGGATTTCGCTTCCGTCCACCCTGGGCCGGGGCCCGGCCCAGTGCCGAACGGCTTCCGGTGTCCCGGCGAAGGTCGTCGGTTGCGAAAACGGTTCGGTTCGCCAGGATCACTGCGACCGTGCGCAGGGTCCAGGCCACGCGAGTTCGATGGCGGTTGCGGTCCGGGTCGGCGCTCGACGGGCACGGAACGTCGCGCTCGTTGAGGTGTCGCGCGATGCTCGCGACACTGTGCCCGGCCAGGCGCTGCTGGAACATCCACGCCACATGTGGTGCAGTTCGAGGGTCGGGAGCAAGGCGTGGCCCCGCGGGCGCGCAGCACACCCGTAGGGGCGTCGGTGACCGTGCCGATCGCGCCGAACGACGCGAGCGCGAGGAACTTCTCCCACAGCGCGGCCCAGCCGTCAGTGGCCACCACCGCGGTCAACCCCGACTCCTGCAGGGCGTCACGCAGCCTGCCCACGCGCCGGCTCGGCCGTCCCATGCGGCGAACGTGAGCTTCCCCGTTACCCGCCGAGCTGACGGACCCGGCCGGGTCCGTCGAGGAAGGCGATGACTTCCACGGCGCCCGGCAGGACCGCGCTCCGGCCGATGACGTCGGCCACCTGTCCTGGCGCGTCGACTCCGTTCTGGGTCGTGACGACCGCGGTCTCGCGGCCGTTCAGCGGCTTCACCGCGGTGATCGCGGGTTCGAGCTGCCACGTTTTGACTGCCAGCAGGACGAAATCGGCTTCGCCGAGTTCCCCCGGGTCGTCGGTGGCCCGCACCGGAGCGACCGTGAAATCCCCCGCCACGCTCGTCACGGCCAGGCCGTCCCGCCTCAGCGCCGCGAGGTGTGCACCGCGCGCCACGAAGCCGACGTCATGCCCGGCCGCGGCGAGACGGCCACCGACGTACCCGCCCACCTCCGCCAGCCCCGATCACGGCGATCTTGAGTCCCATGTCGCCGACGTTACCTGTTGATCCAGTAACGCGGCGGGGAGCGTTCGAACGGCTTCGTTCGGCCGTGGCAAGTCATGACCGGACGCCGGATCCGCAAGCCAGACCGGGAGGAATTCACCCACTCGGGCTACATCTCATTCTTTGATCACGGATTGACGGCCGGACCAGTGCACGGGACCATTTGGCCCATGTCCGATTTGGTCCGTCTGGTGCAGCGCCGTCACGTTGATCTGCGCCACCAGGCCAGCGCGCTCTGTAGGACTTTCTGACGCTCCCGCCTTCCGGCGGCATACGGCTGCGCGCGGCGGTTTCCGGGTGTGCGCGGCGAATCCGGTCTTCCCGCTGTTTTGGCGTGCGCTGAAACAGCGGGAAGAAGTCTGTTCTCAAAAAATGGGAGAATCAATGCTGTTGAAATCGCTTCGATGGCGAAAAGTGGCGCTGGGGGCCGCGGCGGCAACGCTCGCCGTCACCGCGGTGACTTACACCGGCTCGTCCACGAGCGCCTACGCCGACGTCCAGACCGTCACCGACGCGAAGACCGCGTCCGACGGCAAGCAGTACTGGGTGCAGAACCACCTGGTGACGAAGGACCTTGCGCGCTCGGAGAGCGGCACACCCAAGAAGTGGCTGCTCGTCTGGGCCGGCGACGAGAACATCGCCGACACGCTCGTGAAGGACGTCAAGAATCTGCCGGGCACGCTGGGCGGTGGCCTCAACAAGCTGAAGAATGCCCTGCCGGGGCCGGACTTCCTCGCCGTGATCGACGCGACGCAGGGTTCGCCGACCTACGGCAAGGTCGTCAACACCGCGACCGTCGGCCCGCTGGTCGAGAACGAGCCGCACCACATGCAGTACGTGTGGCACAAGGGCGACACGATCTATGCCGGGGCGCTGTTCGCCGCGGCGACGTACGCCTTCGACGTCAGCGCGCTGCCGCAGCTGAAGCTCAAGGGCGTCAGCCTGCCGACGAACACCCTCGGCGGAAGCGTCCCGGACGCCTACTGGGTGCTCAAGGACGGCACCGCGTACGGCACGTACATGGGCGGCCCGGTCGTGCCCGGCCCGCACGCCTACGCCGACGGCTCCACCCAGGTCGGCAACGGCTTCGCCGGCAGCCCCGGCGAGGTCGTCCATTTCGGGCAGAACGCCGAGGTGCTGTCGGAGTCCCCGGCGGCGACCCCGCAGGGCGACAACGCCAAGCTGTGCGACAACCTGCCGCAGCTGGGTAAGCCGACGTGCGCCAACCCGCACGGCATCCAGGCTCGTGAGGACCTGAACACGCTCGTCACCAGCGACTACGCCGAACCGCGCAACATCATCCTCGACCCGGTGAAGCAGCCGTCGCCGTACCTGCGCCGGCCGACCGTGCGGACCTGGGACATCTCCGACCGCAACCACCCGAAGCTGAAGTCGGTGTCGTACCTGCAGGACGGCCCGCGCGCCGATCCGGCCGACCCGCTGCACGCCGAAAGCCGGGCGGTCATGGAGACCACGGTGACGAACCTGCCGGGGCACAAGGGCGCGTTCGCCCAGACCATGCAGGGCGGGGCCGTGTTCTACACGCCGGACATCACCGCGGCCGAGCCGCACTGGATCGAGGTGTTCGACGACGGCGCCGCCGGCAAGGCGATTTACCCCAACAACGACTCCAACGGCGGCAGCTCCAACGGCGGCTGGATCCAGACCAGCCCGGACGACCGCTACCTCTACCGGGCCATCCAGGGACGGCAGAAGGGCGCGCTGTCCGCGGACGATCCCGGCACCACCGGCGGCGTCTACGTCCTCGACATCCAGAAGCTGGTCAGCGCCGGCGACAAGATCGAGGACATCCAGGGCCGGATCGACACCAAGGCGAAGGCGCAGCAGGGCGGGGGCGGCGACCTGCCGACCGTCGTCGGCGCGGCTCCGATCAACCCCGGCACACCGGGGGCGGGCCCGCACTGGGGCGCCTACGACAACTTCGTGCTCGGCAGCGACGGTTTCTACCACGAAACGACGTCGCCGCAGCACCTCGCGGTGTCGAACTACTTCGTCGCGCGGTCCGGGCTCGACGGTGACCACAAGGTCAACCTGCTGAACCTCGGGCCGGACGGGAAGCTCTCGGTCGACCAGAACTTCCGGGACGAGTTCACCGGGCAGGTCGGCATCAACTTCAACCGCAAGTCCTGGCCGCACGGAGCCTTCGGCAACGCCAAGCCGCACTCCGAGCTGTTCGTGGTCGCGGACGCGGACGTCAAGTAACGCGGTCGTGAGTGGTAATTCGGGTTAGAACCCGAATTACCACTCACGACCACCAGCCACGGCAAACGGTGACTTTCCCCAGGTCACGCACACAAGTGTCCCTGTAGTACTAGCGCCGGCTGCGCCACCGCAGCCGGCGTCGCTCCTGCTGGGGCACCGACGAGGCCGGCGGGGCCGCGCGCAGGACGTCCCGGCAGACCGGGTCGAACCGGCCGGGCTCCTCGATCATCGGCGCCGCCAGCACGACGTGCCCGCACACCGCCCGGAACCGCCCCTCGTGCCGCCCCGCCGCGAACTCCTCTTCGGTGACGGCGTGGGTGTAGCCGTCGGTGTCGCAGCGGATGTGCACCAGGAACGGTTCCACCGGGCTCACCCGGCCGGGGTGGTCGAGGTGGACGTGGTCTCCGAGTCGGCCGGGGTGTTGGCGGCCGCCGTCGACGACGGCGCCGCGGAGGTGCTGGTCGGCGTGGGCGTCGGCTCCGGCGTGGTGGGCGTCGACGGCGGTGTGGCCGGGTCCGTGGACGTCGGTGTGGTGGTCGGCGTCGTGGAGGTGGGGGTCGTCGAGGTCGGGGTCGTCGAAGTCGGCGTGGTGGGCGTCGTCGGCGTGCCCGGCGGGGTGACGACCGGCGCCGGCGGTGCCGGGACGCCGACCGGGGCGCCGGCCGCGGCGGCGTCCGGGGCGGGGGGCGCGCCGATCGGCACCTGGCTGTCGGGCAGCTGGGCCACCCCGCCACGGTAGGCCGCGGCCCACGCCAGCACGGTGTCCACATAGGACTGCGAGTTGTTGTAGCGGCGCACGGCGATGCGCTGCCCCGCGTCGGTGGAGAGGTCCAGACCGCCCGAGCACAGGTAGCGCGCGGTGGCCAGCGTCTCGTCGTAGATGTTGTTCGGGTTCGACACGCCGTCGCCGTTGCCGTCCGAGGCGTAGCCCTTCCAGGTCGACGGGATGAACTGGGTCGGGCCGACCGCGCGGTCCCACACGGTGTCGCCGTCGTACTTGCCGCCGTCGGTGTCCCGGATCGCGGCGAACGCGCCCGCGCCGTTGAGCACCGGGCCGAGGATCGGCTCCAGCGTGTCACCGATGGCGTTGACGTACCCGCCGCGGGCGTGGTTCGACTCGATCCGGCCGATGCTCGCGATCAGCGCCCAGTCGAGGTGGCAGTTCGGCTGTTCCTTGGCCAGGATCTCCGCGGCGTTCTTGTACGCCCTGAGCATGCTCCCCGGGATGCCGAGCGACCCGGAGATGCCCGCGGAGCCGGCGCGCCCGCCGGGCACGACCAGCGGCTCGGGCAGCGGCGGCTGGGGCAGGCTGCCGTCGACCGCGATCGCCGGCATGACGATGTTCGGCTGCTGCTGCGGTGCGGCGGCGATGGCCTGATCCGGCGCGCTGTCCCCGGCGTTGGCCACCACGACGGGCGCCGGCAGGCCCGTGGTCAGCCCGGGCAGCACGACGAGCGCCCCACCCGCGAGCGCGGCGGCGGTCCGGCGGACCGAACGCGCGCTCCTGCGACGTGGCCGGTGCTTGGGCATGGTCGTCCCCGCTTCCCTCGATCTGTCGCTGATCGCCTCACCCGATCGGCCTCACCCACCGGTACTGACCGGTAGGAGCAAGCTATCCGATGGAACCAAACTTTGGCGAATGCCACAGCCAAATCGGCCCTGGATGGAGAAGTTCGTCTGGATGGCACAAAACCTTCGTAGGAAATCTGTCAGATTCACCAGGACTTAACGGGACGCTGGGGACAGTTTGTCCGACAGGACACCGGGCGCGGTGAGCCTGCAGTACGTCATGTCCGAGGAAACCGCCGGACGAGCGAATCCCATGACGACCTCCTTGCCGCCCCGGCACCTTGACAGCCCCGCTCCAGCGGCCCAGCCGTGGCCTGACGTCCGCTTCGCCCGCTTCCAGGGGCTCCGGCCGGCGCATCCGCGCTCGTGGTCTCGGTCGGCGCGTGCTGACCGGTTCCGGCCGGTGCCTGGCCGCGGTACGGGCGAGCAGCCCGGCGGCCGTGCTCTGTCATCGTGGGCGGCGGTTCGAGTATCGCGCGGCGGATCCGCTTTGGACGCGGAAATAATCCTGGCCGGACGCAATCCGGCGGCATTGGCGGAGCGCGGCGTCCGGACCGTTCGCGTATCCCGGGCGAGGAATCGTCGTTGAAAGCGCTTGCCGCCGGCGTGCACTGAGTGGTCTGGCTTGCCGCGGGGCGAACCCGGTCGCCGTGGGTCCGGTGCTGCATGTGGACGGTGGCGGCCGGCTCGGGTGAACGAGTCTTTACACGGAGTTGAAGCGTTCCTATGATCGGCCGTCCGGACGCGTTGCCGCCCGTCCGGACAGCCCAGGTGGAGGGTTTTGATGGCACGTAGGGCTCCGCGCCGAGAGCAGGTGACCGTCGCCGAGCTGCTGGGCCGGTCCGACGCACCGCGCGACCGTTACCGCGACGAGGACACCCTCGTGCTCCCGCAGGCGCGCCACCGGGAGAAATCGCAGGTCCTGCGATCGCTGACGCGATTGCGGGTGTTGTCCGTGGTCGCGGGAGCGCTGGCGCTGACGGGCGGAGTCAGCGCGGCGGTGTCGATGCCGCCTTCACGCGACGTGGGTGCGGCCTGGCCCCCGGCCGGTTTGGAACCCCCGGCGGTGGCCCTGGTTCCGTTGCCGGCGGACGTCGTCGTACCTCCGGCCAGGTCCGCGCCCGCTGCGAATCCGGAATCCGTAGCCCTACCCGAGTCGCCGACGCCGATTTCTCCGGTGGCCGTCGATCCCGAATCGAATTCCGTCAGCCCGGCGGCTCATCGCGGAACTCTGGCGCGGGCCGTGAAGGTCGTCGACAAGGTGAAGGCGCCGATCAAGGCGAAGCCGAAGCCGCCGGAGCAGGCGGCGCCGGTCCGCCACGAGGTCCCGGACATTCCCTTGTGGTCTCGCGGTCGCCCGGAAAACCCGGACTGGCCGGCAATGTCGGCCGGCCGCCGACCCGCCGGCATGCCATTCGGAGGGCACCAAGGATGCGGCGGCGGCCGGCACCGTCGTTGAGGATCAGGTGCCGAGCGGAATCTGGTACTGCATGAAACCCTTGTCGAGCGCAACCTGGTCGTAGAGCCGCCGCGCGGTCGTGTTCGACGTCCGGGTGTGCCAGTAGACGCGCACGCACCCCCGCGCCCGCGCCCATCCGGCAACGGCTTCGATGAGCGACCGGCCGACCCCGCGCCCGCGGGCATCGGCGTCGGTGAAGAGATCCTGCAGGTAGCAGACGTCGGCAGAGGTGGTGCTGACGTGCGTGAAGAAGTGGACGATGCCGACGAGCCGCCCGTCGGCCCGCGCACCCAGGGCGTGCATCCGTTCCCCGCTCGCGAACTCCCGCCACGCCCGGTCCACGAGTTCCGGAGCGAGGGTCCGGCCGTAGAACGTGTTGTAGCCGGCGAACAGGTTTTCCCAGGCAGTGCGGTCGTCTTCGGTGAGGCCCCCAATGGTGATCATGAATCGAGGCTAACGCCCGGCGGACACGCACCGGACACAACTCACGAGTAAGGTGACGAACCCGAATCGAATTCATAGAATCGCGGAGCCCGGTCGGCGAAAGCAGCGGAGGTTCCTGATGGCGCGCACGGCGCACCGTGCCAGTGGCAGGCCCGTGACGGTGAGCGAGCTGATGCTGCGGCCGGATGTCCGTGGCCGCCGCCGCCCTGAGGATTTGGAAGTGCTCGAACTCGCGTACCGCATGCGCCGCCGGATCGGCCCGGAGGCGGCGGCTCAGGCTCCGTCGCCGGGAGCCCGGGCACTGGCGGCAGTGACGGGCCTTTGGCGGCGCAGGTCGAGGTAGTTTCTGAAGCCCAGGCAGGGCAAGGGAAGCGTCAGAAACCGATCGTGGAAGGCGGCCGGGCGATCAGAGCCGCCGTCCCCGGCTCGACCGCCGCGCAGTGGGTGCCCGGGGCCGGGAGCTTGCCGGTGATCAGGTACTCGTCGGCCGCCTTGGTCACGCACTGGCTGTTCTTGAAGTAGGCGCCGTGGCCCCAGCCGTCGTAGGTGAGCAGTGTGCTGCCCGTCTGGCGGGCGACCGTCTGCGACCACGCGTACGGCGTCGCCGGGTCGTGGCGGCTGCTCAGCATCAGCAGCGGTGGTGCGCCGTGCACCTGCGGTGGGTGCTGCGGGTTGCCGGCGCGGTTCGGCCAGCCGATGCAGCCGGCGACCGACGCCCAGCCCAGCGAGTTGACCTTGACGTCCGGGGCGAACGCCGCGGCCGCGCGGCGGTAGGTCTCGAGCTCGGCGAAGTTGTGCACGGGCAGGCGCCAGTCGTCGCAGAAGATGCTGGGGATGACGTAGTTGACCGGGATTTCCGCGCGCAGCCGCGCCGAAGCCCCGGTGCCGTCCGCGAAGGACTTGAGCACCGACGCGAGCCGATCCCAGCTCGGGCCGTAGGAGTTGCTCTGGATGATCGAGGCGAGCGTCAGCGGTGTGATCGGCTCACCGCTTCGCGGGTCCGTCAGCTCGCCGCGCTCGGCCTTGTCCTGCAGGCCGCGCGTCACCTTGGAGACGTCCCGCCCGTGCAGCGCGCAGCTCGGCGTCCGGTCGCACCACGCGGCGAACTCGCCGAACTCCGCCTGCAGCGATCGGGTTTCGCTCATGATGAAGTCCCACGCGGTGAACTGCGAATGGTCCATGTTGCTGTCCAGTACGAGCGCGCGGACCTTGTCCGGGAACAGTTCCGCGTACTGCTGGCCCATCAGCGTGCCGTAGGAAACGCCGTAGTAGGTCAGCTTTTGCTCGCCGAGCGCTACGCGGATGACGTCCATGTCCCGCGCGACGCTCTTGGTGTCGCCGAGCTCCGCCAGCGGTCCGGTGAGCCGGTTGCAGCTCTCGCCGAGATTCCGGTTGTACGTCGCGAGCTGCTCGAACTCGGCCTGGTTGCGCGGCATCGGCGGGTAGTCGGCGATCAGCTCGTCGAGTCCGCACTTGATCTGGGTGCCGGCGCCGACGCCGCGCGGGTCGAACCCCACGGTGTCGAAGCGCCGGGTGATCTCGGGCGAGAGCGACCAGCCGCTCTTGACCTCCTCGGTGCCCGATCCGCCCGGGCCGCCCGGGTTCATCAGGATCGAGCCGATCCGGGCCTGCGGGTCCGTGGCCTTGCGCCGGGCGAGCGCGACGGTCACGGTGCCCCGGTCCGGATGCGCCCAGTCCACCGGCACGGTCACCGTGCCGCAGTCGACGCCGGGCGCGTCGGCGCACGGCTGCCACTCGACGGACTCCGCCGCCGAGGCGGGTGTCGCCGCCAGCAAGCTCCCCAAGATCGTTGTCGCTGCCACGGCCGTCAACAGCCGCTTGTGCACCCCCACCATCGCCAGTCCTCCCCTTACCGACAGTATTTGATCCACTCCAGCAAATCACCGATCCGATGATCCTGCCAGCTTCCCAGGTGGATCACCCCTTGGCGTCCACTGTGGACGGGCGCTCGGCCCGCCGGAGCCACGCCGTGGCCATCGAGCTCAGCACGCACAACGCCGCCAGCACGCCGAAGGCCCAGCCGAACCCGGTCGCCGGCCCGGCCGGCAGGCCCTGCGACAGCACGATCACGCACAGCGCGCCGCCGAGTGCGCCGCCCACGCGCATCACGATGTTCACCAGCGCGGTGGCGTGGCCGAGCTCGCCGGCGCCGACCGACGCGTACGCCGCCGTCGACGCGGGCATGATCGACAGCCCGAGCCCGGCGCCGCGGACCAGGAGCAGGGCCTGGATCAGCCACGTCGGCGACTCCGGGCCGAGCCACGGCATCGGCACGGTGCTCGCCAGCACCACCAGCGACCCGGTGAGCGCGACGGTCCCGCCGCCGTAGCGGTCGGTCAGCCGCCCGGCCACGAACACGAACACCGCCGTGGCCAGCCCCATCGGCGCGAGCATGACTCCAGCTTCGGCGGGCCCGGCCCCGAGCCGGAGCTGGAACCACAGCGGGAGCAGCAGGACGGCGCCGAACATCCCGGCGCCGCCGAGCAGCACGGACGCGAGCGCGGCGCCCATCACCGGCCGCGCGGCGAGCCGCAGCTGCAGCACCGGGTGCGGGGTACGCAGCGACCACCAGGTGAACAGGCCCATCGCGGCGGCACCGATGGCCGCGAGGACGACGTTGAGCGAGCCGGGCGTGCCGAGTTCGGTCAGCGCGTACACCAGCAGCGGCAGGCCGAGCGACACCATCGCGAGGCCGCGCCAGTCCATCGGCGGCGGCTGCCGGCGGTCGCCGCGCGGGACGTACCGCAGCGCCAGGCCGAACGCGATCAGTCCGATCGGGAGGTTGAGCCAGAACAGCACCGGCCACGAGAAGTGCGCGAGCAGGAAGCCGCCGACGCTCGGCCCGACGACCGGCGCGAGCCCGACGACGAGCGCCAGCGTGCCCATGGTGCGGCCCAGCCGTTCCGGGCCGACGGCCAGCCCGATCACGGTCTGCCCGGCGGTGACCATGACGCCGGCGGCCATGCCCTGCACGGCCCGGAAGCCGATCAGCGAGCCCACGTCCGGCGCGAGTGCGCAGGCCACCGACGTCAGCAGGAACGCGGTCAGCGCGGCGAGCCAGAGCCGTCCGGCGCCGAACTTGCGCCCGAGCCACGGTGTGAGCGGGAGTGCGGCCGAGAGGCCCAGCAGGTACGCCGTCGCGACCCATTGGATTTCGACGAGCGCGACGCCGAGGCTGTCCCGCATGGATTCGAGGCCGACGGCGACGATCGAAGCGTCCATGTTGCCCAGGAAGCCGCCGAGGGCCATCACCCCGGAGGCGATCCAGACGGTGCGCGGGATCGGCGGTGGTGCGGTGCGGAGATCGGTCATGGTGCTGACGGTAAAAGTTCCAGCAAGGTTGAAGTCAATTTCGCGTGGCCCGGGTCACTGGGTTATGCATGAGTAATGCATGAGACGCGGCTGGCGAACCTGCTCGGCGCGGCGGTGCTGCACCTGTCCGACCGGATGACGGGCGCCGCCGCGTCGGCCGCCGGGGTCAGCCTGAGCGGGACGGCCGCGCTGGTCGTGCTCGCCGAGTTCCCCGGCCTCCGCGGACCGGGCTCGGCTTCGCCGTCCGGTTCGTCGCGCTCTAGCGGATCCCCGCCGAGGCGGAGTTCTGGCCGGTGGTGTTCAGCCGCGCGGTGTCGGTGGCGGCCATCGCCGGCCTGCTCGGCGCGGGTGCGGCGATCGCGCTCGTGTCACTGGGCTGACCGGCGGCTGACGACGCTCCGGCTTCCCGCGTCGAGACCCCGGTAGTGTTCGAGAGCCGCCACGGACTCGGTCACCTGCTCGAAGCTGGGCAGTGCGCGTACGTTCGCGACCAGTGTCATGTCCTTGCGCGGGATCTCGACGAAGCACACCTCGACGCCGGCGTGCTCGGCGTGGGTGGCCACTTCCGCCTGCCAGGTGGGCAGGTCGAGGTCGTCGCCGAGCCATTCGTGCAGGTAGACGCACCACTTTCCGCGCAGCAGCTCGCCCGCGATGGCTTCCAGGCCGACCACGTACGGCTCGGTCACGTGCTCGGCCATGACCGTTCCCCGCAACACCAAGGCACTGTTCCCTCCTGCACCCGGCGGTGACCCCTACCGCCGGAAAGCGCTCTCTCGGCGGCAGCCTCCCCGCTTCGCCGAGCAGCGCGAACCCCGGTGACCGATGACGAACACCGGGGTCCGCCAACTTACCGGTGGATTTGGTTCCCAGCAACCGTTTCCCGGAGCTCACAGGAAGCGCGTGCACAATCCGCGTGCGGATGCACGGTCATTTCAACCGGGCGCGCAACAGGTTGGGCGTCCCGCCGAAGTACGCGCTGTCGGCCACATACAGGGTGTCACCGCGGACGGCCACCGAGGTCGGGTTGGCCAATCCATCCGAAGTGGACAAGATGGTCCGGACTCCGTCGCGGCCGACCGTGACGACCCGGTTCTCCTGGTTGACGGCCGCGACGACGTTCCCGCCGTGGAACGCGAAGTCGTCGACCGGCCCGAGACCCGAGGCGACGACCCGGCCGGGTGCTCCGCTGAGCGGGAACCGGACCAGCGTGCCGCGGTCCAGGTTGGACACCCAGACCGCGCCCTCGTGGACCTTGACGCCGTTCGCGCCGAAGCCGCCGGCCGGGGCGAGCAGGTCGCCGGTGGCCCAGTCGGTGACCTTGCCGGTGCGCGGGGAGACCCGCCGGACGACCGAGCCGAACGAGTCGGCGACGAAGACGTCTCCGCTGGCGGGATCGCGGGCGACGCCGTTCTGGAAGCCGGCCGGCGGCAGCGCGGCCACCTGCACCGGTGCGGTTCCGGGGCGGACGCGGTAGAGGCCGGTCGCCGCCGTGCCGGTCGAAACAGCCACGTAGAGGTCGCCGCCCGGAGCGCGGACGAGCCCGCCGAGGAACAGTTTCCGGTGCACCACCGGGACGTCGCCGTCGGCGGGGGTGGGGATCCGGGCGATGACACCGACCTGCCCGCCGGGCGTGACCCGGCCGATTTCGCCGGTGTAGGCGAAGGTGAGGTCGGCGGAGCCGTCGGGTTCCAGGGCGATGTTCTCGGGCTGCTGCCCGGCGGAGAGGTCGAGCGGGATGATCCTCGACGCCGCTTGGGCGGGCGCGGCCGGAACCGCCAGGACGGCGGCCGTGGCCAGCACGACACCGATCTGCTTGATGCGCAAGGGAAACTCCGGTTGGTGGAGGGAACGGTACGTCGACCGTAGGCCCGGTGCGCACCCGGCCGCCAATAGCTCAGCCTGGGCCGGCCATCGGAAAACCGATCACAGGTCGCGGGCGAAGCAGCGTGACAGCGGTTCGTCGCGGTACGGCCCGTACGCCTCGATCGGTGCGTAGCCTTCGCGCTGGTAGAACCGGATCGCGTCCGGCTGCCCGGTGCCGGTTTCCAGCAGCAGTCGCGTGATGCCGAGGTTCCGCGCGTGGTTTTCGAGGGCGCGCAGCAGGGCGGCCGCGACGCCGGTGCCGCGGGCCGCCGGCTCGACGTACATGCGCTTGACCTCGCCCGACCCGGGTCCGAGCAGCCGCAGTCCGCCGCAGCCCACGGCGGCGCCGCCGGTGTCGCGCGCGAGCAGGAACACGGCGACGGTCTCGGCGGTGGGGACCGCGCCGGGTTCGTGGTCGTCGGTGCCGTAGCGGGCGTCGAGCTCGGTCCGCTGGGCTTCGCGCAGACGGACGGCGTCGGGATTTTCCCAGGTCACCTGGGTGATCGTCAGCGTGCAGTCGATCGTCAAGGCGCACTCCCTTTTCCGTAACAGGCGTTACCGTAGCATCTGTTACGCTTCCGGGCCATGCCCAAGCAGCGCGACGTCCAGGCCCAGCGCGACCTGCTGTCGAACGCGACCTGGCAGGTCCTCGCCGACGAAGGCCTGCCGGGGCTGACGCTGCGCGCGGTCGCCGAGCGCGCCGGCTGCACGACCGGCCTGGTGATGCACGCGTTCCCGACGAAGAAGGCGTTGCTGCTGCACGCACGCGACCTGCTGTACGAGCGCACGGCGGTCCGCGCGGACGCGGCGGAAGCGGCGTGCGTCCGGCCGTCCGACGCGCTCGCGGCAGTGCTCGGCCAGGCGGCGGACCTCCCGCACGGCCACCACGAGGAATCCCGGGTCTGGGTGGGCTTCCTGGCGGCGGCCCTGGCCGACGACGACCTGGCCGAACGCCACCGCGCGGCGAACCGTTCGTTCTTGGCGCGAGTCAACCGGTTGGTGGCGTCCTGCCGTCCTGAGTGGACGGACGAGCGGCTCGAGCTGGCGACGAAGAGCCTGGTGGCGTTGGTGGAGGGGCTGAACGTCCTGGCCGCGGCCGACCCGCAGACCTATCCGGCCCGGCTGCAGCGGGACGCGCTGGCCGAGGCGCTCGCATCGCTGGGGTGACGCTGTCCGTCATCACCGAATATGGTTCGGCCGAGCGAGTGGCTTCCGCGCGCTCGTTCACCTGAACGCCGGTTGCGCGGTTCTTTCTCGCGTATGCGGGATTGTCGGCCGCTCGTGTGGCCGGTCCCGCGGGATACGCTGCGAGGCGATTCCGCGCGGGAGGGTGCCGGCCCGGCAGGAGGAGGGTGTGTGGCAGAGGAAGTGCGGCCGGAGACAGCCAACCTGATCTCCGGCAAGGTCGCCGGTTCCGCGCTGCAG
Organism: Amycolatopsis sp. lyj-109; assembly: GCF_046548995.1. Taxonomy (NCBI): domain Bacteria; kingdom Bacillati; phylum Actinomycetota; class Actinomycetes; order Pseudonocardiales; family Pseudonocardiaceae; genus Amycolatopsis; species Amycolatopsis sp. lyj-109. Next base: position 418,299 of record NZ_JAJPWR010000001.1, on the reverse strand, counting down.
ATCGGGGCGGTCCACGGCGACATGTACGTCGGCATCGCGAACGAGGCACAGACCACCGATCCAGCCGTTCCGCCGACGGACTGGTCGGTCCTCCCCGAGCTGCCCCCGAAGATCGTTTCCTTGCTGCGCGCGCAGGTCCGCAACGCCGATACCATGCCGTATCGGCTGCGCGGAGCACGTCGTACCTCGCTGTCGACGGTCTACGTCCGCCAGGACGTGACGACCGGGACCGAGTTGCCACCGTCCGATCAGGCACGTCCGCTTCCCGTTCTCGACAGCGCGGGACGGCTCATCGACGTTCCAGGCCCACCGGCGGCGCGGATTACCGTGCGGCCACCGTCACGGAGCATGCCGGAAGCGCTCGACAGCAGTGAGCACATGCTGGTGACCGGCGGGCCGGGACAGGGGAAGTCCACCCTGTCCCTGCGGCTGGCCGCCGACGTGGCCCGCCAGTGGGAGGGCGCCGGTGGCTCCGCTCCTCTGAGCGAACCCGTCGTTCCGCTGAGGTTGACCGCACGGGCGCTGGCGACCCGGCTCGAACTGCCCTTTTTCGAGGCACTGGCGGAAACCGTCCGTGGCGAGTACGGCGCGATGCTCGCCCATCCGCTGCGGCCGGACGATCTGGCCGGGCGGGTCGCCGGCTGTCGGTGGTTGCTGCTCGTCGACGGACTGGACGAGGTGGCCGACACGACCATCCGGGACCTGCTGGTCACCGTGCTCGCCACGTGGGCGTCGGACGCCGCCGCGGCGTATCGCGTCGTCCTCACCACCCGGCCGATCGAAGGCGCCACGCTGGCTCCGTTCCAGCGCATCGGCGCGGCGCGCTACGAACTGCTGCCGTTCGATGAGGAGGCGTTCCGCAGGTTCGCCGGGAACTGGTTCGCGGAAGGCGGCGGCGACGCCAAGACGTTCTTGCGCCAGATCCGCGACGCACACCTGGATGAGCTGGTCCGGGTCCCGTTGCTGGCCACGATCGCGGCAATCATCTTCGACGAATACGTCGACCGCCCGCTGCCGGACAACCAGTACGAGCTGTACGAGACGTACCTGGACTATTTGAGATCTGCGCACCCCATGCAGGCGGGGCCGTTCGACTCGTGTTGCGGGACGCTCCTGGAGTACCTCGGCCGGGTCCGGCTGGAAGAGGACACGTCCCTGGTGACCGCGGCCTGCCGCTGGGTGGGCGCCGAGCTGCCCGGACTGGGCGCCGAGACCGGCTGGCGTGAGCAGCTCGTCGAACACCTGGCTGCGGTGGGGCCCTTTCTCCGCCGCGGTGACGACCTCGGCTTTCTCCACCACAGCTTCGCCGAACACCTCGCAGCCAGTGCGAAGGCGCGGCAACTTCCAGAGAGCTTCGACCCGGCACATCAGGAGATCGTCGAGTTGCTGCACGCGGCCGAGCCCGAAGAACGTGGTCGCTACGCTCGGCGCGTCATGGTGCACTACACGCGGTTGCGCCCGGCGGAGGCGGACCGCCTGATCCGGCACCTCCACGACGGCGGACCCCAGAAGCACCTGCTTGCCGCGCGCCTGCTCGCTTGGCACGTGCCGGCGGGAACGCACGTCGTGGACGCTTTCCTGGCCACGGCGCGTGCGTGGGCCGCGACCACGCAGTACCCCGGCGGGGAAATCCTCGCCGAGGTCAGCAGGGCCGCGCACCACCCCGGTCTGGTGGGCTGGTTGCAGTCCCTCATGCGGGATGGCGGTGTGCCGTGGCCATCGCGCGTCGAGGCCGCCGTGGCGCTGGGGACCCGGCTCGACAACGACGCTCGCGAAGAGGCGGTGGCGTCACTCCGGACGGCCGTGCGGGGCGCCGCCATCGACGTGCAGGCCCGGCTCAACGCGGCTGAAGCGTTGTCGCAGTGCGGTGACGACGAGCGCGAAGCGGCCGTGAACGGCTTGATGGCAGTAATGGACAGCCCGGCTGCCACTGCGTCGCAGCTCGGCGACGCCGCCGTCGTCATGGCCGGGCTGGGTCCGGAGCCCCGGGCCTGCGCGGTCGACACGCTGACCGCGGTGCTGGAGAACCCGAGCGCGACCGACCTGGACCTCGCGACCGCTGCACGCAGCCTGCTGGATATCGACGTCGGATGCCACGAACGTTGTGTGGCGGTGTTCCGGGCTGTGCTCCAACGTCGTCCATGGCTGCTGCTGCTCGCGATCGAGGAGGCCGCGCGCGGCCTGTCGTCGCTGGGACCGGAGTACTCCGCGGAAGCTGCCGCCGCACTGGAACAGCGGATCGCCGACCCCCGGCTGCACCACACCGGCCGAGTGGACAGCGCCCGGGTGCTGTCGCAGCTCGGCCCGCAATACCGCGCGCGAGCCGGCGAACTCGTGGTCGAATTGGCGACCGGTCCGGCCGGGTGCACCTTGGACCAGGCGTACCTCGGTTCGGTGCTCGCCGACTGCGGACCCGAGTTCCGCGTCCGGGCGGTGGCGCTGGCCCGTTCCGCACTGGACGATCCTGCCGTGATGCCGGGATTCCTGCTCATGGTGGGCAGCAGGTTGATCGACTTGGGACCTGACCAGTGGCCGGACGCTGCGGAGGCGCTCACCCGGGTCGCGAACCATTCGCAGGGATACGACGGACTCGCCATGAGCGCTCTCGGATACCTCGCCCGGCTGGGGGCTCCTCACAAGGCATCAGCCGTGGCGAGGCTCCGCTCCGCACTGAACCGGCCGGAATCGACCCCGGAAACTCAACTGACCGCGGCCTGCGAATTGGCTTCCCTCGGACCGGAATTCCACGCCGAAGCAGTCGACCGGCTCGTTCGGCTCACAGCTGCGTCGCTCCCGCTGAGGACCCGGTTGGCAGCGTGGCGGCAACTGGATAGCTTCCTCCCGGAAATGGATCAGCGGGCTTCCGCCGAGATGAGCAGGTTGCCGCTCGGACGGGCGGGCGTCGAGGCGTGGGGCGAAGGTCTCCCGTCGTACCGCTGGGAGGTTCCTGATCCGGAGAAGCTGGCGCGGCAGCTGGAACGGGTGATCGGCGACGGTGCGCTCAGCGGTCGCCAGCGGTATGACGCGGTTCTGATCGTGACGTCGATGCACCACCGTTACCACGCCGTGGCCGCGCGAGGAATGGTGGGACTGATCCGGGACGCTGTCCTCAGCGGCAGCTGGCTCATGACACTGGGACGCCAAGCCAGCCGTGCCGGCGCGGCGACGCGCCGTCTCGTGTCCGATGCGCTGCGAGGCATGGTGCTTTCCCCCGAGAGCCGCCCTGACCGGGTCTGCAGCGCCGCGGAAGCGATGGCTGCTTTGGGCGCGTTGGACGACGAAGATGTGTTTGCGGTGCTGAGGAAGATCGCCGTCGATTGTGCGGTGGACGCCGAATCGCGGTGCGATGCTGCGGTCCTCCTGCTGAGAAACGGCATCATCCCGCCGGCGGATGCCGTGGCGACGGTACTCGGCCTTCGGACGAAAATGGAGCAGATCGCCTGGATTCGCGGTGTCCGCAGTGCCGTCGAGGCCGGCGCTGATGTGGTGGATGACCTGCGCGCGGTCATGCTCGATCGTGATACGGATTGCCGCCACCGGCAGCAATCGGCGGTCTTGCTCGCGGAAATGGCCACGGTCGAAGTCCCCGGCGTGTGCACCGAACTGCGGTCGCAGGCGGAAGACCCGTTCGCCGATGCCGCCTGGCGAACCAGGGCGATGACGAGGCTGAGCACCGTGGACCCGCGCACCGTCACCGCGTCCGCCGCGGACTTCCACGCGACGATGGTGGACGAGCGGAAGCCGATCGACCAACGCTGCGACGCGGCCGGTCAGCTCGCGGCGTTCGGCAGCCCGGCGGGCGAGTTCGCGCGCCGGACGTTGCTGCGGTTGGCCGGGGCGTCGGAGTTGACACCGGGGGAACGGGGTGAGGCGCTGCGGGTGCTCGACCACTTCACCCCCGAGGCCGGGATGACCCGGCTAGGGCTGGCGCTGGCGCACGACCCGACGGCCACTTCGGGCAAGGTTCGCGCCGGCGTGCTGCGTGATCTCACCGGCAAGGACCGCCGGTCCGTCGGCCGCGAGCTGGTGCGGGACCGCCTGGTCTCGCCGAAGACCTGGTCGGATCGCGTGAACCGGTGGAGCGACGCGCTGCTGGCCGAGGAAGCCGAGCGAGCACTCCTCGATCGTCTAGCCGCCCCGGAAACGGCCCCGGCAGCCCGGATCGAAGCGGCGGTGGCGCTGAGCCGGATCGCGCCTGCGCTCGAACCGAAAGCCGTGCGGGAACTCGAGGAACTGGGTCGCGGCCGGGGTGCCACCCGTCGCGCGCGGCATGAGCTGGCGTTGCTCGATCCGCGCTGGCGTGACCGTGTTCTCGCCGACGCGCGTGCTGTGCTGGCCGATCCTGGTCGCGCTGGGCGTGACCGGGCCCAAGCAGGGTTCGTCGTCATCGAGCTGACCTCCGAGCTGCCCGGGCAGAGCCGGAGGGATCTGGAGGATCTCCTGACCGACGGGCGGATCGCCGGCCGGCTCCGGCTAGGCATCCTGCGCGGTCTGCGACGCCTGGACGACGTTCGGGCACTGCGCGACGATCAGCGCGAGCCGCTCTCACTGCGCTTGAAGGCAGCGAACTGGCTGTCCGGGTACAGCGGCCAAGACCGCGCCGCCGCCGCGGCTCTGTATCAGACGGCCGCGACCGCCGCGAACTGCCACCCGGGACTGCGCTGGCGGGCCGCCCGGCACCTCGCCCGGCTGGGGCAACGAGGACATGAGCTCGGGACGGCGGCCTTGGAAGCGTTGATGAGGGACGCGGCACTTCCGCTTGCCGCGCGCCGGGAAGCCGCCCGGCGGCTGGGGTCGTGCAGACCGGATCTGCGCGGCGACGTGCTCGGTGTGTTGCGCCGGTTCCTGGCCGGGGAAGACGCGCTCGCCCGGGTGCAGACCTGGAAGGCGATCGGTGTGTTCCAACCCGAAGAAGCTGCACTCGGCCTCCTCGAGATGGCACGAGACGAAACCCTTGGCCCGGTCGTCCGGTGCCGGAGCGCCTGGGCCGCCGCGCGCCTGCACCGCGACCACCGGGAGGCGGCCGCGGTCGTTGCTCGCGAGATCGCCCACGACGACCAAGCCCCGGCTCACGTTCGCGTCTCAGCCGCGCGGTTGCTGGCCCTGATCAGCGATCTCTGCCGCGAAGAAGCCCGCGAGCTGTTGAGACGTTACGCAGCCGGGCCGAAGCGGCGGCGGTAAGCGCTCGGGCTGAGGCCGGTGTGCCGCCGTAGCTGCGCCCGCAGGTTCGCCGCCGTCCCGAAGCCGCTCGAAGCAGCCACCCGGTCCAATCGCAGCTCGCCCCGCTCGATCATGCGGCAGGCCAAACTCACCCGTTCCGTCGTCAGCCACGCCAGCGGCGTCGTCCCCAGCTCAGCGCGGAACTTCCGGTGCAGCGTCGCCGGGCTGGTCGCCGCACGGGTGGCCAGGTCCGGCACCGTCAGGGGCTGGTCCAGGCGCTCCAACGCCCACGCCAGGACCGGGGCCAGTGACGTCTCCGGGACCGCCGGCACCGGGCGCGCGATGAACTGCCGCTGGCCGCCGTCGCGGTGGCCGGTGAACACCAGGCGGCGGCTCACCGCGTTGACCACCTCGGCGCCGTGGTCGCGGTGGATGATGTGCAGGCCCAGGTCCAGCGAAGCCGCGCTGCCCGCCGCCGTCAGGACGTTCCCCTCGTCGATGAACAGCACGTCCGGTTCCCAGTGCACCCGGGGGAACTTCGCGGCCAGCGAGGCGGCCCACTGCCAGTGGGTGGTCGCCCGCCTGTCGTCGAGCACGCCTGCTTCGGCGAGGGCGAACGCCCCCGTGCAGAAGCTCACCAGGCGGGCGCCGCGGTCGGCTGCCCGGCGGATCGCCGCGGTGATCGCCGGGGCCGTCGGGACGTCGGTGTCCGGGCGGGCCGGGACGATCAGGGTGTCCGCCGTGTCGGCCGCCTCGATACCGGCCACGTCGGACAGCGTGAACATGCCGAGGTTCATCCGGACCGACGGCGTCGCCGCGCAGAGCGCGAAGTCGTACCAGGGCCGGTCGAGTTCGGGGCGGCGGAGGCCGAACAGCTCGGTGGCCACGCCCATCTCGAACGGGTTCGACTCCTCGGTGACGATCGCGACGACCCGGTGCGAGAATTCTTGCGGCATGTGCGATTCCTAGCACTCCCCGGCCACGGAAGCCAGGGTCACCATGAAGCGCATGAACCCGATCGACCTCAACGAAGTCCTGGCGAGCTTCGACGCCGCCTGGAGCCCGCGGATCGTCACCCGCGTCAACGACTACGACATCCGCCTCGCGCGGTTCGACGGCGAGCACGTCTGGCACGTCCACGAGCACACCGACGAGTTCTTCCTCGTCCTCGACGGCGAGATCGAGATCGGCCTGCGCGACCCGGGCGAACGTGTCGTCACGCTCGGCCGCGGGCAGGTCTTCGTCGTCCCGAAGGGCACCTTCCACAAGCCGTCGTCGAAGGCGGGGGCGAGCGTGCTGCTCGTCGAACCGGCCGGGACGCTCACGGTCGGCGACGTGCACGACGAGGTCCCCGGCCACGTCGACGTGACCACCGGGCACCTCGTCTGACCTCGGGACGATGCCGGCTGCCGCACCCGCCCGGCACGGCCCGCCCTCCCGGGGGCTGCCCCCGCTTCCAGCGTATCGAGGCGGCCCGACGGAAACCGGGCATCAGTCCCGCCGCCGGCCCGGTTGTCCACACCCCCGCCGGACTGTGTACAACCAGGCCGGCAACGTCGACGAGCCGCCCGCCGAACGCGAAACAGCCCCGGCTGACCTGCTGAGTCCTTTTCCGGAACGGGGTACGCTCGCTGCATGAAACGGACATCGTTCGCGCAGTGGCCGTGCTCGATCGCGCGCACCATGGACCTGCTCGGCGACTGGTGGACGCCGCTGGTGCTGCGGGACGCCTTCTACGGCGTGCGCCGCTTCGACGAGTTCCAGCAGGCGCTCGGCATCGCGCGCAACACCCTCGCCGACCGGCTCAAGCGGCTGGTCGAGGAGGGGCTGCTGGAAAAGGTGCCCTACCAGACCGAGCCGGTGCGCTACGACTACGTGCTCACCGAGAAGGGCCGTGACTTCTTCCCGGTGCTGCTCGCGATGACCCGCTGGGGCGACAAGTGGCTCGCGAGCGAGGCCGGGCCGCCGATCACCGTGCACCACCTCGCCTGCGGGCACGACACGCACGCCGAAACCGTCTGCGCGCAGTGTCGGGAACCGATGACGCCGGACGACACGCGGATGCGCCGCGGCCCCGGTTTCCCGCTCCGGCTGGCGCAGCGTCCGGACGTCGAGGAGCGCTTCGCTCGGCAGGAGTGATTGACAGGCTAAGTCCATCTACGCAACTATCGTGGTCAGCGACCCTGAAGGGAGTGCGACCACGATGGAGTGGACAGGTGCGCGGTACGCCGACCTGCCGACGGCCGAAGTCTCGACCTGGATCGACGCCGCACCCGAGGACGTCTGGCCGCTCATCTCGGACATCTCCCTGATGCCCGAGATGAGCCCGGAACTCCAGTCCGTCGAGTGGTGCGAAGAGGGCCGCAAGTTCCTCGGCCGCAGCAAGCACGACGCGTTCGGCGAGTGGGAGACGACCTCGTACGTCGTGGAGTGCGAAGCGCCGCGCGTGTTCGCGTGGGCCGTGCAGGACCCCGAAGAGCCCACCGCGGTCTGGAAGTTCACCCTCGCTCCCGACAACGGCGGCACGCGCCTGAGCCAGTGGATGCGGATGGGCCCCGGCCGGTCCGGGCTGTCGTTCGCCATCGACCGGATGCCGGAGAAGGAACAGAAGATCGTCTTCGTCCGCATGCGGGAGTTCGAGACGGCGATGACGGGCAACCTCGCCGCGATCAAGGCCCGGATCGAAAACCGATGAGGACCGCGACGACCGTCGAGTTCTCCACGGACACCCGCACGACGCTGGACTTCGTGCTGGAAGCGGAGAAACTCGGCCTCGACGTCTGCTGGGTGGCCGAAGCCTGGGGCTCGGACGCGCCGTCCGCGCTCGGCTACCTCGCCGCCCGCACCGACCGGATCCGGCTCGGGTCCGGGATCATCCAGCTGGGCACGCGCACGCCGGTCGCCATCGCGCAGGCCGCGCTCACCCTCGCCGACCTGTCCGGCGGCCGGTTCGCGCTCGGTCTCGGGCCGTCCGGGCCGCAGGTCGTCGAGGGCCTGCACGGCGTCCCGTTCGCGAAGCCGCTGACGCGCATGCGCGAGACCGTCGAGATCATCCGTCAGGCCTTCGCGGGGGAGAAGATCTCGTTCTCCGGCAAGGCTTTCGAGATCCCGTTGCCCGGCGAAGCGCGCCCGATGCGGCTGTCCACCGCGCCGAACCCGGACATCCCGATCTACCTCGCGACGCTGTCGCCGATGCTCCTGGAGCTCACCGGCGAGGTTGCGGACGGCTGGCTCGGCACCAGCTTCGTGCCCGAAGGCGCCGACGCCTACTTCGCGCATCTCGACGCCGGACTCGCGAAGGCAGGCAGGCGGCGCAAGGACATCGACGTCTGCCAGGGCGCCGAAGTCGCCTTCGCGGACAACGAAGACGAGCTGCGCACCTTAGTCGGCAGCCGCAAGAAGGAACTGGCCTTCAGCCTCGGCGGGATGGGCTCGGCCACGACGAACTTCTACAACAACGCCTACAGCCGCCAGGGCTGGGCGGACGTCGCCGCCGAGGTCCGTGCGCGCTGGCAGGCCGGTGACCGCGACGGCGCCACCGCGCTCGTCACCGACGAAATGGTGCTCGGCACGACGCTGATCGGCACCGAAGAGATGGTGCGCGAACGGTTGCGCGTCTGGCGCGACACCGGCATCGACACCGTCCGGCTCTACCCGGCCGGCGAAACGCTCGAAGCACGCCTCACGACGCTCGGACGTGCATTGGAGCTGATATGACCGGCGAGTGGCAGCGCACCGCGTGCAGCCTCTGCTACCTCAACTGCGGGCTGGAGGTGCAGCTCGAGGGCCGGAAGATCACCCGCGTCCGCGGCGACAAGGCGCACCCGCGCTCGGGCGGCTACCTGTGCCAGAAGGCGCAGCGCCTGACCTGGTACGGCGACCACGAAGACCGTCTGACGACGCCGCTGCGCCGCCGTCCGGACGGCACCCACGAACCGATCGGCTGGGACACCGCGCTCACCGAGATCGCCGCGAAACTGCACGCGATCCGGGACGCCGACACCGAAGCCGGGCGGCCCGGCTCGTTCGCCTACGTCGGCGGCGGTGGCCAGGGCAACCACTCCGGCGGCGCGTACGGCGCGTCGCTGCTGAAGTGGATGAACTCGACACGGCACTTCAACGCGCTGTCGCAGGAGAAGAGCGGTGACTTCTGGGTCAACGGGCACCTGTTCGGCTCGACCACCGTGCACACCGCCGAAGACGTCGAGCACTGCGACCTGCTCGTCGTGCTCGGCTGCAACCCCTGGCAGGCGCACGGGTTCAGCAACGCCCGGCAGGCGCTCAACACGCTCAGGAACGACCCGGACCGCCGGATGATCGTGATCGACCCGCGGCGCACCGAGACCGCGGAGCTGGCCGACCTGCACCTCCCGCTGCGCCCGGGCACCGACGCCTACCTGCTGGGCGCGATCCTGGCGCTGCTCCTCGAACGGGGTGCTGCCGACGAGGAATTTCTCGCCGCGCGGACCGAAGGGTTCGACGAAGTCGCCGCCGTGCTGGCGAAAGTGCCGGTGGACGCGTGGATCGCGCACGCCGAAGTGTCCCGTGTGGACGTCGAGCGGGCCGTCGACCTGATGTGCGCGGCCAAGGCGATGACCGTGCGCGTCGAGCTCGGCATCCAGCAGGGCCGGCACTCGACGCTCAACAGCTACCTGGAAAAGCTGCTGTACCTGCTCACCGGGCACTTCGGCCGGCGCGGTACGAACAACCTGCACTCGTGGCTGCTGCCGCTGTGGGGCGCGACGACCGGGCAGCGCTCCGAGATCACCGGCTTCGAGTACATCGGCGGCCTGCTGCCGGCGAACACCTTCGCCGAGGAGGTCCTCGCCGACCACCCGAACCGCGTCCGCGCGGTGTGGGTGGAATCGTCGAACCCGGCGAACACCTTCGCGGGGACGCGGGACGTCGAACGCGCGCTCCGGGCGGCGGAGCTGTCCGTGGTGGTCGACGTCGCCTACACCGAGACGGCCGCGCTGGCCGACTACGTGCTGCCCGCGGCGTCCCAGCACGAGAAGTGGGAGTTCACCCTCTTCACCTTCGAATGGCCGACGAACTACTTCCAGCTGCGGCGGCCGTTGCTGGACCCGCTGCCGGGCACGCTCGTCGAGGCCGAGATCTACGCGCGGCTGTTCGACGCGCTCGGCGTGCTGCCGGCGTCCGACGTCCTCGCCGAACTGGCCGCCAGGCCGCGCTCGGAGCTGCAGGCCGGGCTCGGCGCCCTGATCCAGGCGATGCCCGAGCGCGGGGCGATCCTGCCGGTGCTGCTCTACCGCACTCTCGGCGCGTCGCTGCCCGACGGCGCGGCGTCGATCGCGCCGCTGTGGGCGGGCTGCCACCGTGCGGCGAAGACGATGACCGTGCCGGTGCAGCGTGCGCTGGGCAGCTCGGCCACCCCGCCGCGGCTCGGAGAAGAGCTCTTCGAGCGCGTCCTGGCCGGTCCGACGCCGTTTTCGGCGCACGAACAGGACGAAGTGTGGAGCCTGCTGCGCCGCGAGCGCGTCCGGCTGGCCGTCCCGGAGCTGCTGGACTGGCTGGCCGCGCTGGACCCGGCCGCCGAACAGCCCGACCCGGAATACCCGTTTTCGCTGCTCAACGGGCAGCGGCGGGCGCACAACGCGAACCAGATCCTGCGTGACCCGCGCTGGCGCCGCACCGATCCGGACGGCGCCCTGCGCGCTCGTCCCGAGGAACTGGCGTCGATCGGTGCTTCGCCGGGGGACTGGGTGGCCGTCGTGACGGCGGCGGGGCGGGTGGTCGTCCGCGCCGAGGCCGATCCCGCGCTGCGGCCGGGCCAGCTCGCGTTGCCGCACGGCTACGGCATGGCCTACCCGGCCGCCGACGGCCGCCGGGTGGTCAGCGGCCCGCGGATCAACCTCCTGACGGACGCGCTGGACCGCGACCCGATCGCGGGCACGCCACACCACAAGGACGTTCCGGCGCGCCTGGAACCGGCGACCGAGGAGGAGCGGGCCCGGGCGGAGGCGGACAGTGTGACTGTCGCGAGTGGACGGTCTTGACGTTCCGCCGGTCTATAGTGGGCCCATGCGCAAGATCGTCTCGAACCTGTTCATCTCGCTGGACGGCGTGGTCGAAGCGCCGGACAAGTGGTCGTTGCGGTACTGGAGCGACGAAATCGGCCAGGCGGTCGGCAGCGGAATGGCCGCCGCCGACGCGATGCTGCTCGGGCGCGTCACCTACCAAGGATTCGCCGAGGCGTGGCCCGGCCGGACCGCCGAGGAGGACGAAGGTGCCGAGTTCATGAACAACGTGCGCAAATACGTGCTTTCGACCACGTTGTCCGAAGTCGGCTGGAACAACTCGACGCTGCTCACCGGCGACCCGGCCGAGGCGGTCCGGACGCTGAAGGCCGGGCCCGGCGGGGACATCATGACCAGCGGCAGCACGACGACAGTGCGGTGGCTGCTGTCCGAAGGGCTGATCGACGAGCTGAACCTGCTGCTGTACCCGATCGTCGTGGGCCGGGGAAAACGGTTGTTCCCCGAGGACGGGCCGTCGTTCCCTCTGGTGCTCGAGAAATCGGCGACCTTCGGCAACGGCGTCGTGCAGCTGACCTACGCGCCGGCGTGATCACCCCGTTCCGGATCGACGTCCCCGACGCCGATCTCGATGACCTGCGCGCGCGGCTGCGCCGGACGCGCTGGCCCGAAGCCGGACCCGTGGCGGACTGGAGCCAGGGCACGCCGCTGGAGTATCTGCGTCCGCTGTGCGAGTACTGGGCGGCGGAGTACGACTGGCGCCGCACGGAAGCGCGGCTGAACCGGTTTCCGCAGTACCGCACCGAAATCGACGGACTGGGCATCCACTTCCTGCACGTGCGCTCCCCGGATCCGGCCGCGTTGCCGCTGCTCCTCACGCACGGCTGGCCCGGCTCGTTCCTCGAGTTCTCGAAGGTGATCGAGCCGCTTTCCGAGGAGTTCCACCTGGTGATCCCGTCGCTGCCGGGCTACGGCTTCAGCGACAAGCCGTCGGCGCCGGGCTGGGGGATCGAGCGGATCGCGGCGGCGTGGGCGTCGTTGATGGGCCGCCTGGGTTACTCGCGCTACGGCGCGCAGGGCGGCGACTGGGGGACGTCGATCACGACGTCGCTGGCCCAGCAGGACGCGGCGCACCTGGCGGGCATCCACCTGAACCCGCCGATCGCGGCCCCGGACCCGGCGACCTTCGACGACCTGACGCCGTCCGAGCGGGCAGCGCTGGACGCGCTGGAACACGCCCAGCGCTGGGAAGACGGATATTCGGTGGTGCAGTCGACCCGCCCGCAGACGATCGGCTACAGCCTGCTCGACTCCCCGGCGGGCCTGTGCGGCTGGCTGGTGGAAAAGTTCCATGCCTGGTCCGACGGCTTCCCGTTCACCCGCGACGAGCTGCTGGACGACATCACGCTGTACTGGCTCACCGGCACGGCCGCATCGTCGGCGCGGCTGTACTGGGAGAGCATCCGCAAGGTCCAGAAGTGGTTCTCGGAGGCGACGGAGGACACGGTCGACGTCCCGGTGGGCTGCTCGATCTTCCCCGCGGAGATGCCACGCCCGTCACGCCGCTGGGCGGCCAAGCGGTACACCGACATCCGGCATTGGCACGAGCTCGGGCGGGGCGGCCACTTCGCGGCGTACGAGCAGCCTGAACTGTTCGCCGACGAGGTGCGGACGTTCTTCCGGCTGGTCCGTTAGTTGACCTGCCTCGACTGCCCTTTCCAGAACGGCTCCCGGAGCTTGAACTTCTGGATCTTGCCGGTGGCCGTCCGGGGCAGCGCGTCCAGGAATTCGATCCGCTTCGGGCACTTGTACCCGGCCAGGTACTCCCGGCAGTGCCGGATCAGCTCCTCGGCCGTGACCTCGCCCTCGACCACGACCAGCGCCGTCACCAGCTCGCCCCACTTCTCGTCGGGGATGCCGATCACCGCGGCCTCGCGGATCGCCGGGTGCGAGTTCAGCGCGTCCTCCACCTCGATCGACGACACGTTCTCGCCGCCGGAGATGATCACGTCCTTCTTGCGGTCCGCGATCGTCAGGTAGCCGTCCTCGAACGCACCGCCGTCGCCGGTGTGGAACCAATTGCCCTCCTGGACCCGGGCCGTCTCCGCCGGGTTCTCCCAGTAGCCGTCCAGGTTGTGGTTCGACTGGGCGAGCACCTCACCGTCGGTGTCGACAGCGATCCGGACGCCCAGCGCCGGCGTTCCCGCGCGGCCCAGCAGCCGCGCCTGCTCGTGCGGGTCGAGGTCCGCCCACTCGCTGCGCATCCGGTTGACCGTCAGCAGCGGCGCGGTCTCGGTGAGCCCGTAGATCTGGATGAACTCCCAGCCCAGCTCGGCCCGGACCCGCTCGATCGTGCGAGTCGGCGGCGGTGCGCCGGCCACGACGATCCGGACGCGGTCGCGGCCCGGGATCTCGCCGTCCCACTTCGCGGCGCCGTCCAGCGCCGCGGTGACCACCGCGGGGGCCGCGCAGAGGATGGTGACGCCGTGCTCGTCGATGCGGCGCAGGATCTCGGTGCCGTCGACCTTCCGGAGCACGATGTGCCGCCCGCCGAGGCCGGTCACCGCGTACGGCATGCCCCAGCCGTTGCAGTGGAACATCGGCAGGGTGTGCAGCAGGACGTCGTTGTCGCTCAACGTCGTGTGCAGGCCGAAGACGGCGGCGTTCAGCCAGATGTTGCGGTGGGTGAGCTGCACGCCCTTCGGCCGGGCCGTCGTTCCCGACGTGTAGTTGATGGTGGCGGTGGCCGACTCGTCGCCGTCCCACGGCCGGGGCGTTCCGCCGCCGCCCCAGATGGCGTCGTCGTCGCGGCCGAGGACGAACACGTGCTTCGCCGTCACCGTGTCCAGCAGGTGCGCCAGCTCCGGGTCGACGATCAGCACCTCCGCCCCGGAGTGCTCCACTATGTACTTGACCTCGGCGGGAGCCAGCCGGAAGTTGACCGGGACCAGGACCCGGCCCCAGGCGGACACGCCGAAGAACGACACGAGCAGCCGCGCGGCGTTGTGCGACACCATCGCGACGCGCCCGCCGGCCGGCACGCCCAGTGCGTCGAGGTGGGCGGCCTGCGCGCGGGCCCGGCGCGCCACCTCGCGGTAGGTGAGCGAACCCCAGCTCGGCGCGGGCTGGTCCGGCTCGTCGACCACCGCGACGCGGTCCGGATACACCGTTTCCGCGCGGTCGAGGAAGTCCCGGACACCCAGATCGAAGAACATCCCCCGATGATGACTCCTCACCGGGTGCCCGCACCAGTCCGATGTGGTTCGCTGGACCGCGATGGACTTCGACACGGTGGCCGGCGAGCTCTACGGGGGTGACCTCGCGGAGTTCGTCAGCGCGCGCAACGCGGCGGTCAAGGCCGCGAAGGCCGGTGGAGACGCCGAGCTCGCGAAGCGGATCCAGCAGCTTCGCAAACCGACCACGGCCGCGGCGATCGTCAACGGCCTGGCCAGGGACGACTCCGACCAGCTGCGCGAACTGGCCGAGCTCGGCGCCGAACTGCGGGACGCGCACACCCGGCTGGCCGGTGACGAGCTGCGCGCGCTGACCCGGCGCCGCGGCGAGCTGGTGCGGCGGATCCTCCACGAGCTGCCGTCGATGAGCGACCCGGTGACCCGCGAGGTGGAAGCGACCCTGGAGGCCGTCGCGGCCGAGCCGGACACCGCCGCGCTGGCGCTCGCCGGGCGGCTGACGTCGGTGGCGCACCAGGACACCGACCAGTGGTTCAGCCTCGCCGCGAGCGTCCCGCCCGCCACCGGGAAGCGCCCGCAGAAGCTGGTGGACAAGGCCGAGCCGGCCCGGCCGAAGCGCGACCACCGGCGTGAAGAAGAGGAGCGGGTCCAGGCTCGCGCGGAACGCGAGCGCCTGCGCAAGGAAGCCGCCGAGCGGGACAAGGAACGCGCGGTGGCCGAACGCGACCTGGTCCGCACCGAACGCGCGGCCGAGCAGGCCGCCGCCCGCGTCGACGACCTGCGCGAGCGCCTGGCGGAAGCCGAGGAACGCGCCGAACGGGCGAAGACGGAGTTCGAGACGGCGAAAGCGGCCTTCGACGAAGCCGACGCGGCCGCCACCGCCGCCCGGAAAGCCGCGGACGCCGCCCGCTGAGCTATGCAGTTAAGGGATGGCCGGCCGCCGACCCGATTGGTAACGTGTGAGCGTGCCCCGGATGGGCCGACACACGGAGGTAGTGGCTACTCAGCCCCCTTGAGATCGACACGTTCTGCCTTTCCCCTGGCGGAGCTGTGCCCTTCGTGTCGCCCTCTCGGCCTCCGGTGATTTCTTCATCGGAAAGGATCACCCAGCTTGATCATGCTCACCACGACCGGCGCCCGCACGGGCCGGAAGCACCGCGTTCCCTTGGGGGCCTTGGACATCGACGGCCGGCTGGTCGTCGTCGCCTCGGCGATGGGCGCGCCGAAGCACCCGGCCTGGTACCACAACATCCGGCGCAACCCGCTCGTCCTGGTGGAAACGGACACCGAAGAGTACGAGGCGATGGCCGCCCTCCCGCCGGACCGCGACAAGCTGTTCGCCGAGGTGATCGAGCGGGAATCCGGTTTCGCGGACTACCAGGCGCGCACGACCCGGATCCTGCCCGTCGTCGAGCTGCACCGGGTCGACACCGCCCGCCGCATGGGCGACTGGCTCGTCGAGATGCACGATTGGCTGCGCGGCGAGCTGAAGGAAGTGCGCGCCGAGCTGGACTGCGGTACCCCGCGAGCACTGCGCCTGCGCTGCGCCGGGCTCTGCACGGCGCTCACCCGGCACCACACCGGCGAAGCCAGGAACATCTTCCCCTTGCTGGCCGAGCGGTTCCCCGCCCTCGCGCCCACACTGGCGAAGCTCGACGAAGAGCACATCGTCGTGGCCCGGCTGCAGGAGGAGATCGAGCGGCTCGTCGAGGTGGAAACCGACCCGGTCCGGCTCCGCGCGGAGTTCGACCGGCTGCAGTCCGCACTGGACAGTCACTTCGCCTACGAGGAGCGCACGCTCGTCGCGGCCCTGAACGTCCTGCTGCCCGCGCCCGGCTGATCAGAGCAGCAGCTCGGCCAGCCGCCGCTGGCCGGCCAGTTCCGCCTCGGGGGACGGGCCGAGCACCTGCACCGCCACGTGGTCGGCACCGGCGTCCACATGGGACAGCAGGCCCTTGGCGACGGTCTCCGGGGTGCCGTGCAGGACGAGGTCGTCGATCAGCCGGTCGGTGCCGCCGCCGGTGACGTCGGCCTCGGTGTACCCGTGGCGCAGCAGGTTGTTCACGTAGTTGCTCAGGCCGAGGTACGGGGTCTGGACGTACGGCCGTCCGATGGCGCGGGCGGCCACCGGATCGTCGTCCAGGACCACCTTGTGCTCCGGCGCCAGCAGCTTGCCCGCGCCCAGGATCGCTCGCGCGTGCCGGGTGTGCGTGGCCGGCACGAGGTACGGGTGCGCGCCGGCGGTGCGCTCGGCGGCCAGCTTCAGCACGCGGTCGCCGAGCGCGGCGAGCACCCGGGCCTCGACCGGGACGCCGGCCGCGTCGAGCCGGTCGAGGTAGTCGACGATCTTGGCGTACGGGCTGCGGTACCCGGTGACCGACTCCGGGTGGCCGATGCCGATGCCGAGCAGCAAACGCTTTCCGTAGCGGCCCGCGAGCCGGTGGTAGGACGCGGCGAGCGTCTCCGGTTCGTCGACCCACATGTTGACGATCGCCGTCGCCACGGTGATCCGCTCGGTGGCGGCGAGGATTTCCTCGACGAACGCGAGGTCGCCGACCGAGTTGCGGCCGGTGCCCAGCCAGACCACGCCGTACCCCAGCCCGTCCGCCGCGATCGCCTGTTCCTTGCGGGTCACGTCGTTGCGGTGCGGGGCCAGGAACACGCCGAACCTGCTCGGTACATTTGTCATACCCGGCAATGTAACAAATATAGCGGTCAGCTGGCCAGGCGGTGCAGCCACTCCCGCAGCAGCAGGCGTTCGGTCGGGGTCAAGGCGCGGTCGTCGTCCTCGAGCGCGGTCGACAAAGCGACCGCGAGGGCGCTCACGGACGTTCCTTCGGCGGGGCGGTCGGCGAGCAGTCCGGCCAGGACCGATTCCCTCACCTGCGCGGACATCGCCAGGTCCCGGCTTTCCTCAGGCTGGGCGATCAGGCTGAGCGTCACGCCGCTGTTGGCCGCCGCGAGCTGCCGTGCGGCCTCCGCCGGCTCGACGCGCAGGCGGCCGTCGCGCGCCAGCGGCGTGAAGAGTTCCAGCAGCATCGCCTCGGCGCTCGACGTGAGGTTGCACGGGGCGCCCGGCTCGATCTGGCCGTAGAGCAGCACGTAGAACGCGGGGTGCTCCAAGCCGTACTCGACGTGCCGGTCCCAGCCCGCGCGGATCCGGTCCACCGGGTCGCCGCCCGGCTCCGGAGCCTGGACGTACTGGGTGAAGCCGTAGTTGACGACCGCGTCGAGCAGGCCCTGCTTGCTGCCGAAGTGGTGGTACAGCGTGGGGGCCTGGACGCCGGCGCGCTCGCAGATCGCCCGTGTCGACACCGGCCCGTCGCCGGCTTCGTGCAGGAGCTGGCCGGCGGCCATGAGCAGGCGGTCGCGAGTGCTGGTGGCGTTGCTCGATCGTCCGGCCATGTAGCAATTGTAACGCCAGCTTGTAACGCGGCACTTTCACGTGAAAGTGCCCCTTCGGCGGGGTTCAGCGAAGGCGGAGCTGGACCCGCCGGAGCGCGGCGAAGGCGGCCAGCACGCCTGAGTCCGTCGTCGCCGCGGCCGGGCGGACCGACCGGTAGCCGTCCAGGAGCGCCTCCTTCAGCTCTTCGCGGTGGGCCAGGTGCGCGAGGGCGGCGCAGGCGACGGCGAGGTCGTAGGCGTAGTGCCCGTACCCGCAGTCGTCGAAGTCGATCGCGTGCACGCGGCCGCGGTGCAGCAGGTAGTTGTCCTGGTGCAGGTCGCCGTGCACCAGGCCGAAGACGTCGGAGCCGAAGCCCAGCTCGGCCCGCACCGCGCGCACGCGCGCCACCGCCTTGCGGATCCGTTCGTCACCGCCGGCCGCCGTGACGGCCCGGTCGACGACCGTCGTGGAGAAGCCGTCCACCTGCGTTCGGCCGAACTCGGTCAGGTCGTCGACGCGGCGGCGGTCGAGCCCGTTCATCCGCGCGCCGTGCAGGTGCAGCCGCGCGGTGAACTCGCCCACCGCGTACAGCTGCGGCGCGCTGAGCCGCTCGTCGACGAACCGGCCCTCGACCCAGTGGCAGAGCACGCAGGTGCGCGGCTCGGGCACGGCCGGGTCGGCGACCACGGTGACCAGGTCCCGCGCGCGCGTCGGCACCGGCTGCGGGACGACGAGGTCGGTTTCGCGGCGCAGGGTGGCCAGCCAGGCCATCTCGGCCCGGACCTGCGCGACGCCGGGGCCGTCCGGCCGCTGCACCCGCAGCACGTACCGGTGGCCGTCGGCGCCGTCGACGCGGAACGACGTGTTGTGCCCGTGGGCCAGCGGGGTCAGGCGAGCCACCGGCACGGCGTAGGCCGTCAAAGCCGCTTCGGCGAGCCGGCGCAGCCGCCGGGTGCGACCGGCGCGGTCGAGCTCCGCGAACGGCCGGCTGTTCGCCTGGAAGTCGGCCATCGCCCAGGTGCTCAGCTGATCGACCGTTCCGGCTCGCGGGCGTGCGAGACCAGCTCGATGGTCGGCGTCGTGTGCCGCCCGCCGCCGAGCCGCTCCACGCCGCGCAGTCCCTCGACCAGCCGCTCGACTTCGGTGTCCGGCCGCACCCCGAAGCGCATGAACTGGCTGGTCATGCCGATCTTGTTGCCGCACTGGCGCACCAGCAGGTGGTGCTCGGCGAGCAGGTAGTCGCACAGCTCGGCGCCGTCGACCGACGCGGGCAGCTTGACGAGCAGGAAGTTCGCCTGCGAGGGGAAGACCGTCAGCTCCGGGAACTGCCCGAGCTGCGACTGCATCATGAACCGGTCGAGCGCGAGCTTCTTGAGGCTGTCCTCGTACTCCGCGCGGCGCTCGGCGAGCATGAAGATGACGGTCTCGGCGAGCGAGTTCAGGTTCCACTTCGGCAGCGCGGCCGACAGCTTGCGGGTCAGCGCCGGGTTCGAGACCTGGTAGCCGAACCGGATCCCGTGCAGCCCGAAGTTCTTGCCGAGGCTCTTCAGCACGATCACGTTCGGCCGGACGACGGCTTCGGCGGCCACCGACGGGTTCCGCTCGACCTCGACGAAGTCGATGAACGACTCGTCGATCACCACCAGGTCGAGGTCCTCGAGGGCGTCCATGAACCGGATCACCTCGCGGCGCGGCAGGTACCCGCCGTCGGGGTTGTTCGGGTTGCACAGCACCGCGACCCGGGAGCCGCGCCGCTTGATGAACTCGATGTACTCGTCCACCCGCAGCTCGAAGTTGTCGGCCTCCTTGAGCAGAAACATGTCGACGCGCTTGCCGGTCTCCATCGGCTGGTCGGTCCACCGGCCGAACGTCGGGATCGGCACGGCGACGCTGGAATCGACCAGCAGCTGGTCGATCCAGGTGATCAGCTCGGTCGAGCCGTTGGCCAGCGAGATCGTCGACGGGTTGAGCCGCAGCACGCTCGCCAACTGCGCGGTGATCGCGGCGGAGTCACTCGGGTAGAACTTGAGGATCGTGCGGAGGTTCCGTTCGAGCTCGCCGAACATCTCGTCGGTCGGGAAGTACGGGTTGCACGGGATGCAGAAGTCCGCGAGGTCGTCGGCGTGCTGGCCCATCGCCCTCGCCACGGAGAAGAACGACGGGCTGTGGGCCTTGTTCTGCTGGAAAAGGCCGTGGGTGGTGGTCATACCATGCCGCACGCGTGTTCTCCGTCCGCCGCATTACCGGCCCCTTGCCTTCCCGTTGAGGACACGTGCGAATCGGACGGCCGGTTCAATGCCGGACAACGCGTGTATTCCGGTGCCCGCCAGTACGGCCGCGGCCAAGGCGGACAGGAGCATGAGCGGCAGCGGCGCGGCCAGCGGGTCGATGCCGGTGAAGGACTCGACGCCGATGACGGCGGTGAGCACGGCGTCGGCGGCGACGGCCGTCTGGACGACCCGCAGCCGGTGCGCTTCGGAATGACCGGTGAAGCGCAGGATCCAGGCCAGCGCGGGCAGCACCAGGATCGCGTGCATGGCGACCGCGTGCAGCGGCTTGAGAGCGCCGGCCGTCGTGTAGGCCAGCTGGGGATCGCCGCCGCGGGCCGCGACGACCCCGCGGCCGATCATCACCGCACCGGTGGCCAGCGCGACCAGCAGCACGACCAGGCCGGCGCGGACGGCCAGGCGCAGACTCGGTGCGGCCGGGCCCGGTTCGACGAGCGCGGTGGCCGTGAAGCCGATGACGGTCAGGACGAGCACGCCGCCGCCCGCGGCCAGCGTCATCGAGACGAAGCTGTCGAACGACGTCTCGAAGTCGAAGTGCGACGGCACCCCGCGCCACACCTGCATGGTGACCAGCGCGACCTCGGCGACGCTCGCCACGGTGAACGCGCCGAGCAGGACGTTGCGCAGCCGGGGCCGCATGGTGAGGAACGACGACGCCCAGGCGACCGACGCGAGCGTCAACCCGAACGACAGGCCGAAGGTGACGGCCTTGCGCATCGACAGCGGGCCCAGCCACGAGCCGCCGGTGGCGATGAGCACGAGAGCGTGCGCGATGCCGCTGAGGAACAGGGCCGCGCCGACGGCGTAGGCGATGCGCTCGGCTCGTCGACCGTGGGACCGGATCCGGGTCAATGTGTTCATACCGTGGAGTCTCGCGCCGCGGCCTGGGGCGTCGCGTCGGCCCGGTGGCGGCACCGCGACGTACGACGACGGGCGTACGGCAATCGGCGAGTATGTCGAAAAAGCGCCGGTAAAGGAATTCCCTGGTTCTTGACGGAATATTAACGAAAGGCGTGTCCGGTGCCACTCGCCAGGCGGATGCGGTGCGGGCGTGAGCGTTCTACTCTGCAAACATGTACATCGCACTGCTGACCTATACAGCGCCCGAAACAGAAGTCGACTACGCGCTGCCCGACCATTCGGACTGGTTGCGCAAACAATTCACGAAGGGACTCTTCCTCGTTTCCGGAAAGGGCAACGGCGCGGCCGACCAGGTGATCCTCACGCGCCCGGTGCTGCGCGGCAAGCTCGACGCCGTGCTCGCCAGCGACCCGTTCGTGGTCCAGCGGCTCGCTCGCTACGACGTCATCGAGTTCACCGCCACGCGCACCTGCCAGGAGCTGCTGGCGATCAACGAGGCCATCGCCTCCTGAGGAGCGGTTCTCCGGTTCTCCGGATGTCACAGCCGTCAAGGGTCGGGTGGCCCGGCGACGATGCCCCGCCACCTGATGGCGAAGAACGCTCACCCGCCGGCCCTCGCTTATGATCGCGAAGGACGTCCAGCAGGGAGAGTGCGATGAAGACCCCCGACCTCGTGTTCCGAGGCCGCCGGTTGAGCAGTGACCGCGCGCTGGTGCTGGCCGCGGTCGAATCGCTCCCCGCGGCCCGCTCTGCCGTCGCCGAGGGCGCCGATCTCGTGAGTTTCGCCGGCGCGGGCGCCGAATCCCTGGTCGAGCAGGCGCGGGAGACTTTTCCCGGCCTCGTCATCGGGGTGGACACCGCGGACCCGTCGGTCGCCGCGGCCTGCTGCGAAGCGGGCGCCGACCTGATCGTGGCGCGCACGGACCTGGCCGACGTCGCCGCCCGGTACGACGCGGGGTACGCGGCTCCTGCGATCCCTTCCGTGACCGGTCTGTCCGTTGTCGTGGACATCGGGGAGTTCGGAGCGCCGATGCCATCCGGCGAGGTGCCCGTGCTGGCTTCGGTGGCCGGCGACGGAACGCCCGGCGGGCTGGCGCGGGCCGCTCTCGCGGCATCGGCCGGGGTGGCGATCATCCGCACGAAGCACGCCCGCCAGGTCCGCCACGTGGCCGAGATGGCGGCGAGCATCGCGGGCACCCGGCCGCCGGCGAAGGCGGTCCGATGGGAGTGATCCGTGAGGTCTGGCCGTCCGCGCGCGACCTCGCCGAGAGCGACCTCGAGCAGCTCTACAGCTACCCGGCGAACCCTCGCTGGCTGGCGGTGAACTTCGTGTCGAGCACGGACGGCGCGATCGCGGTCGAAGGCCGTTCGGGGGCGCTGTCGACCCCGGCGGACCGGATCGTCTACCGGCTCGGCAACGACCTGGCGGACGTCGTCCTGGTGGGCGCGGGCACAGCCATGGCGGAAGGTTTCGAGGGAATGCGCCCCGACGCCGCCACGGCCGACCGCCGCCGCCGGTTCGGCCTGGCCCCGATCGCCCCGGTGGCGGTGGTGACGACGGGCCGTTCCCTGCCGGCGGACGCCCCGGTGCTCACCAAGGCGGCGGTTCCGACGCTGGTCTTCACGTCCTCGGCCGCGCCCCCGGCGTTGCGCGAGGCGTGGGCGGCTCACGGTGCCCGGGTGTTCGTGCTGGGGGAGCTGGAGGTGCCGGCCGAGCGCGTGGTGTCGACGCTGGTGGCGGAGGGGCTGGGCCGCATCGATTGCGAGGGCGGGCCTCGGCTGTTCGGCTCGTTGATCGAGGCGGGGTTGGTCGACGAGTTCCGGCTGACGGTGGCGCCGTTCCTGGTGGCGGGAACGTCGAGCCGGGCATCCCTTGGCGCGGCGGTCGATCCGGCGGAGCTGGAGCTGGCTTCCGTGCTCACCGACGGCGCCAGCGTGCTGCTGAGGTACCTGGCGCATCGCTAGTTTTGTCGGTCCCTTCCGGTAATGTGGAATTCGGGGGCTCCCTGGCCGGATTTCCCTTGTGCCACAAAGAAAATCGCTGCTCGAAGGGTTGTCGGAGTTCACCCGTTCCAGCGATGACGTTCGCACACCTGTTCGGGTAGCGTCGAAGGCATGACCACGACCCGAAGACCTCCGCGGCACCGCAATCCGGTGCTGCGCCAAGGAAAGTCCCTATCGATCGAGCAACCGCCGGAAGTGGTCCGGCAGCGGCAGTTCCCGAGCCTCCGCCCGCGTCAGCCAGGCGAAGTCGTCGTGCTCCTCCGGATTGAGCACGACCTCGCCCCCGCCCTCTTCTTCCACCGTGTAAACGAAAGCGTGGATGCGCAAGGGTTGCCCCGCCACATCCGGCCACGCGTCGCGCGCCAGCTCGTCCGCGACGCGGACCGTCAACCCGGTCTCCTCCGCCGCTTCGCGCGTCGCTGTGTCCTCGAAGCGCTCGCCTGGCTCGGCCGTGCCGCCGGGCAGCTCCCACCGGCCCGCGAGGAAGACATCGGGCGCGCGGCGGAGGAACAGCACCCGGTCGCCGCGGGCGATCCAGCAGTAGGCCAAGTGCTTGTGCGCGATCTCCGTCATGCGCGCGATTCTCGCTCAGTTCGTCTTCGACGTCGGCAGGTGGGCGCCGAGGTACCCGACGTACACCGTGCCCGTCCGGTCGGTGTCGTCGAGGAAGTGCAGGCGCGGTGCCGGCGACTTGAAGCGCTCCAGGGCGATGTGTGCGCCGAAGTAGTCGCGGCCCGTCGGGTTGGTCCGGGGATCGACGCGGAACGTGCGGGCCTGGCGCAGCCGCTCGTTCGTGGTCACCGTGTCCGACTCGGCCAGCGCGATGATGTTCGCGCTGATCAGCGAACCCGGCTGGCCGGTGCGGGCGAACGCGAGCACGTCCGACAGCTCGGGGCCCGGATCCTGGCCCGCGTCGAGCAAGGACGTCCGGGCGCCCGCGTAGGCGTCGAGGGTGCGCAGCGCGTCCCAGGCCTTGCGGCGCCAGGCGGCGGCCTTGGGGTGGTGGTCGAGGATCGCGGCCGGCGCCGGTTCGGCCGTGATCGCCAGGTGTTTGAGCGAGGACTCCGCGGCGCCGATCAGCTCGGCGAAGCTGGGGAAGTCCTCGGGCGGGCGTTCGGCGGCGGCGACCTCGTCGTCGGCGTCGTGGTGGCGGGCAAGCCGGCCCGCCAGCAGGCCGTTGACCCGCCTGAGCTCGTCGCGCTCGGCCTCCGTCTCCTCGAACGCCCGCGCATAGTCGTCCACCTCCGCCTGGAGCTGCGCGAGCTGGTCGCGCAGGCAGGCGACGTCGGTGGCGCACGCGTCCTCGAGGCGGCGGCGCAGCGTCTTCACGTCGCAGGCGTGCCGGTCCCGTTCCTCGGCGTGGGTCTTGGCCTTCTTTCGCAGGATCGTGATCACGCCCCGCGCTTCGGCCAGCTCCCGCTCGGCGCGGCCGAGCTTTTCGACCAGCTCGGCGTCGGGCTCGCGCTCGGACGACGCGAACGGATCGGCCCCGTACCAGGTCCGCACGCTCGGCACGTCCGCCCACTCCTCGGGCAGGGGCGTCCGGCCGCGGGTCTGGATGAGCCGGGTGATCGCGCCTTCGAGCGCCTCGCCGGACACCGGGCTCTCGCTGACGACGACATCGGGGAGCTGGTCGCACGGCGGCACGTACAGCCGTGCGCCCTGCGGCACCGCGCACCCGAGCGGCAGGTGCCGGTTGAGGGTGTGGCGGAAGCGGTCGTCGACGTCGAAGACGTTGACCATGCCGGGCCAGCCCTCGACCGGCACCGTCGGCGGCTCGGTGAGCACCAGCACCGCCGAAGACCGCCACGGCGCCACCAATGCCTCGCCCAGCAGGTCGGCGAGATGGTCGCATTCCTTGCGCGACCAGCCACGCATCGCCAGCACCGGCGTTTCGATCGGGATTTCGTCGCTGCCGCTGGCGCCCAGCTCCTCCAGCCCGATCCGCTGCGCCGGCGCTTCGTGGCAGCTGCGCCACGGTCGCGTGCACGCCGCGGCCAGCAACCACGTCACCCGGTCTTCGCCGGCGCGGTAGCACAGCGAAAGCAATACCTGAACGGAGTAGCGGCCTTCGCTGCCTTCGTACGCGAACTTGAGATCGCACCGGCGCGAACCGCCGTCGTCGGACGAACCGAGATCGGTCACCGTGTAGTCGTCGTGCTGCCGCTGGCGGCTGATCAGCCTGCTGCGCAAGGCGTCCAGGGGGCGTTTCCCCTCGGTGGGGACCAGTCCGTGGTGCCAGATCCGGTGCACCCCCACAGGACTCAACTCCGTTCGCCGAGAACAGGACCTCAGCCGAACATAGCGGATCCTGTGATCGATCGAACGCGGGGCGTCACCCCGTGCGCGTCCAGAGGCAGAACGGGTGCCCGGCCGGATCGAAGCAGACACGGACGTTGTCCTGTGGCTGGAACGCGGCGACCACCGCGCCCGCCGCGGTCGCCGCCGCTGTTGCCTCCTGCAGGTCGTCGACTTCGATGTCGAGGTGCAGCTGCATCTGCTGAGCACCGTCAGCCGGCGGCCACACCGGCGGGACGTGCCCGGTCTCCAGCTGGAACGACAGCCCCGCGCTGCCGTCGTCCGGGCGCAGCGTCACCCACTCCGGTTCGTCGGTGCGGATCGGCCAGCCGAGGAGCTTCGAGTAGAACTCGGCGAGCGCGCGAGGGTCCGGCGTACCGAGCACGGTGGAGGTCAGCTTCATGATCGGACTGATACCCACGCGGCGGGTTCTCTACCGCGGTCCGGAGGTGCCGTTGTCGAAGTAGGCGATCGGCGGGGCGATCTGCCCCACGACGTCGTCGCGAACACCGCCGCGCCCGGCAACGCGAGCAGCGCGGTGATCACGGCCGATCCGGGCGTGACCCGGCCGGGGCGGGCCGTGGTGGGATTCCGCGGCTTCGCGCTCCGGTTGCCCCATGGCCGGGGAACATCCCGTCCGCGCGGTCGTACGTGACGGAATATCGCGGCATCTCGTGGCGTGGTTTCTGGTGCAGACGTCGCGATCACAGAGGAGCCGCCATGTCGTCCGAGCACGTCCAGGGGACCGTCGCCGACGGGTTCGAGTCCGTCCGGGAGGAGTTCGCCGCCGTCGCGGCCGAGGAAGGCGGTGACTACGCCGCCCAGCTCGTCGCGCACGTCGACGGCGAGCGGGTCGTCGACCTGTGGACCGGGCCCGTCATCACCGGCGACTCGCTGACCGGCGTGTTCTCCTCGACCAAGGGCGCCGCGCACCTGGTGGTCGCGCTGCTCGTCCAGGACGGCGTGCTCGACCTCGACCAGCGGGTCGCCCACTACTGGCCGGAGTTCGGCGCCGCGGGCAAGGGCGGGATCACCCTGCGGGACCTCCTGGCGCACCGCGCCGGCGTCGTGGGCGCCGACGGCGGGTTCACCGGCGAAGAGCTCGCGGACGACCGCGTCATCGCCGAGCGGCTCGCCCCGCAGCGGCCGTACTGGCGGCCCGGCACGGCGTTCGGCTACCACGCGCTGGTGATCGGCGCGCTGACCGGCGAGGTCGTCCGGCGCGTTACCGGCCGCAGCATCCAGGAGCACTACGAGGAGCGCGTCCGGAAGCCGTTCGGCCTGGACTTCTACCTGGGGCTGCCCGAGGAGCTGGAGCCGCGCTTCCTGACCACGCAGCCGATGCTGCCGACGCCGGAGCAGCAAGCGGAGCTGGAGGTGAACGCGACCGTGCCGGAGAGCCTCACCGGGATCGCTTTCAACCACAACCACCCGAAGGCGCCCGAGCTCTGGGAGCTGCCGAACCTCAAGCTGGTCCGGCAGCTGAGCCCGGCTTCGGTGGGCGGCGTCGCGTCGGCGCGCGGCCTGGCCGGCATGTACGCGGCGGCGATCAGCGGCCCGGGGCGGCTCCTACGTCCGGACACGGCGGCGGAATTCGCCCAGATCCACTCGATCGGCGACGACCTCGCCACCCTCAACCACAACGCGTTCGGCCTCGGTTTCGCGATCGTCTCGGACGAGTACCCGGTGCTGGGCCAGGGCGCCTTCGGCCACAGCGGCGCGGCCGGTTCCCAGGCCTTCGCCGACCCCCGCAGCGGCCTCGCGTACGGCTACAACCGCCGCCGCTTCGCCTTCCCTGGCGGAGCGGCCCCCGAGAACGCCCGTCTGATCCGAGCGGTCCACGCGGCGGCGACGGCCTAGCCGTCCACACGGGACATTCCGGCCCGCCCCGCCGGCTCGGTGATCACATTCCGTACCCGGAGCAACACGGGCGGGTCGGCGGTCTCTGACGTGCGGGAATGCACGTCCGTAGTGGACGTCGTTACAGCTTTCACTCGTTAGGACGTTCAGGTGGCGACATCGGCCCTGCTCACACGCATCAGGCTGACTTTGCGTAGCAAAAACTCTCCCGATCATTGCTCCGATGTGAAACTATTGGGCCGTTCGCGGGGAGAGGGCCTCGCGTCAGGGGGACTCACCGTCACGGCAGCGTCCCCGTGAAGATCCCCAGGGGAGAGGAGATCGACCATGTCGACGCCCACGGATGTCAAGCCGGACGAGACCCCGGAGCCGGTCGAGAAGGCCGGCCCCGTGGTCCCGCATCCGGAGCCCGACGAGTTCGGCTGGGTGCACATCGACCACGACCACCTGAAGGATGGGCCGGTCGTGACGCCGAACTGCGCACCGCCGTGCTACCAGAAGGTCAACTGAGCTTCACCAAGCTGTGACTGCCCGCCTGCCGATCTTTGACCGGTAGGCGGGCTCCGTTCTGCTTTCGCCTGTGCTGTCATAGGAGAGTGCCTGTGACAAAGCTGGACCCGTCCGAGACCATCGACAGGGTCCGCAAACTCCAGCAGACCGCTTCGGACGTCTCGTGCCTCGGGCGTTTTCACGAAGGTGTCCGTCTCCTCCGCAAGGGGATGGGCCTGCTGGACGCGATGTATCCGGTCGAATCCGAGTACCACACGGACTGGATGGTCACGCGGATCCGACTTTCCAGCACGCTCGTGGCACTGACGTCGGAGATCACCGGAGACTTCAAGGCCGGCCTGGCCGGACTGAACGACGTCCGCCTGCTGATCAACGGGGTGGTCGATCCGGTCGTGCGCGCCGAGCTGAGCGCAGCGCTGGAGCACAACTACGGGGCCCGGCTGATGAGTGTCGGCCGCAACGAGGAGAGCCTCGGGTACTTCGGGACGTCGATGGAGCATCGGCGGTACTGGCTCGACCACACGCCCGAACCCGAGCCTCGCATGGTCGGTCTGGTCCAGACCCTGGCTGCCCGAGGGTGGGTTCACACGAAGCTGGGCAACGTCGCTCAAGCTCGCGAGGATCTCAACCGCGCGATCGAGCTCGCCGAGAAGTTCGAGTTGCGCGCCGACGCGGCGGACGGGCGCCGGTTCCTCGGTACCCTGGCCCTGCGGACCGGCGACGTGCCGGAGGCGCTCCGCCTGTACGAGGTCAGCGAGCGCTCGTATCGGGCTCTCGATCTCGTCGTGCCGTCACAACTCAGGCTGGAGCAGGCCGAGGCACTGCTGGCCGCGGGCCTGGCGGGTGAGGCGGGGGAACACCTCGACGACCTCATGACGACGATGCAGTCGCAGCCGAGTGTCTCCCGCGAGCTGGCCTACATCGAGCTGCACCGCGCGGAGGCCGCGCTGATGGCGGACGATCTGGGGCTCGCCCGGCAGATGGCGGGCTCGGCCCGGCGCCGGATGCTCAAGGTGGGCTGTCAGACCTGTGTCGGGAACGCGAAGATCATCGGCCTGCAGGCGGACGTCCGAGAGGCTCTGCGGTCCGGCGAGATTCCGGCGGCATTGCCCCATCGGGCGATCCGGACCGCCGAGACGCTGCCCGTTCCCCGCCTGACCGAGCAAGCCGCCACCGCGCGCATGCTGGCCGTCCGGCTGGACATCCGCCGGGGCAACCTCAAGCGGGCCGTCGAAACCCTCCAGAAAGTCCCCCGACCCGGCCAGCTGACCCCCATCGACTACCGGATGCTCCGCCGGCTCTGCCGGGCCGAGCTCGCCGTTGCCCAAGGTGACCGGGCCAAGGCGCTCACCGAGATCCGGTCCGGGCTCACCGAACTCGACGCCGTCCGGGATCGGATGGGTGGGCTCGACCTCGTCTCCGGGACCGCTCTGCACGGGCAGGAGCTGGCCGATCTCGCCGTCAAGCTCGTGCTCGACCGCAACGATGCTCGGCGGCTGTTCGTCTGGCTCGAACGGACCCGCGCCCAGACCTACCGCTACGAACCGCTCTCCGCCGGGACCGATCCGGAGCTCGCCGCGCGCGTGGCCGAGGTGCGGGGGCTCGGGCAGGCCATCCAGGAAGCCCAGCACGACGGGCACCCCATCGCCGGGCTGCGGGCGAAGTACAACGAACGGCTGCGGGAAGCCCAGCGGCTCGGCTGGCACACCGGGCGGTGGGGCCGGCCGCGGCCGGTTGCCGGGCTCGCCGAGGTCGTCGCGCGGCTCGGTGAGCGGGCCATGGTCAGCTTTGCCGCTTCCGGGGACGAGCTCGTCGCCGTCGTCGTGGCCGGGGGTGAGTGCCGGCTCGTGCGGCTCGGGTCCGCCGAGGCCGCCGCCGAGTCCGCGCGCGTGCTCAACGTCGACCTCGATGCCCTTGCTCCCGACAACCTGCCCGAACGGCTGGCCGAGGTCGTCATGACTTCGGCGCACAAGCAGGCCGACAAGCTCGACACCCAGCTCATCCAGCCCCTGGCCGACAGCATCGGCGACCGCGAACTGATCGTCGTCCCGACCGGGCCGCTCTACGCCGTGCCGTGGGGCGTGCTGCCCGGCCTGCGGGGCCGGCCGACCGTCGTCGCGCCGTCGGCGACCGCCTGGCTCGCCGCCGAGCTGACGAAGTCGTCGCGGGCCCGCAAGATCGTGCTCGTCCGCGGGCCCGGGCTGGCCGGGGCCCGTGGTGAGCTCGAGAAGCTCACCACGCATTACCGCACCGCGACGACGATGACCGGTGCGAAGGCCACCGTGAAGTCCGTGCTGCGGGCGATGGACGGCGCCAAGCTCGCGCACTTCGCCGCGCACGGTGCGCACGAGCCGGAGAACGCGCTGTTCTCGCGGCTCGAGCTCGCCGACGGCGCCCTGTTCGGCCACGAGATGGCCGGGTTGAAACAACCGCCGCGGCAGGTCGTGTTCGCCGCGTGCGAGCTGGCCATGAACCGGATCCGGCCCGGCGACGAGGCCCTCGGCTTCGCCAGCGCGCTGCTGGCCAGCGGCTCCCGGACGGTGATCGCGCCGCTGTCCCGCGTCGGCGACCTCGCCTCGGCGGCCGCGATGGACGACTACTACCGGGCGCTGGCCGTCCGGGACAGCCCGGCGCTCGCTCTGGCCGACGCGATCGCCGTCGATCCGTTCCGGCGCCCGTTCGTCTGCCTCGGCGCCGGTTAGGACGACGCTCCCGCCGGCGGTGACCACACCAGCCGCGGGTCGGTCCGGACGAAGCTGCCGAGCAGCTGGTCGATCCGGGGCAGCGCGTCGAGGCGAGCCGGCCTTGGCGTTCTCCGTGACCTTGATCGCGACTGAGGAAAAGCCGAGTGGACCGGTCCGAATCGGCCTGGGCCGGCCACCCACGCCCGCTCTAGGCTGCCGGGCATGACCGGACTGCTCACCGAGCGCCTGCGGCAGGCCTCCGACAACGCCGTCGCCCTGTGGAGCACCCTCGCCCGGGCCCGCGGCGACCACGTCCTCGACCGCCCCGCCTTCACCGTGATCGACGGCCGCCGCTACCGGATCATGCTGCGGACCGCCGACCCCGGCGGTGACGCCGTGGACGAGCTGACCGGACTCGCCCGGGCGCGCCGGGACGAAGGGCGGGCCGTCGTCGTCGAAGACCCGTTCCGCGTGCTCGACCTGCGCACCCTCGGGATGACTGCCGGGCAGCTCCCGGTGATGGCCCGCGAGCCCGGCCCGGTCCCCGAACCCGACGGCGTCGAGCGCGCCGGAACACCGGCCGAGCTGGCCGCCGTCGAAGACCTCGTCGTCCACGGGTTCCCGCTGGAGGAATACCAGCCCTACCGGCCGGCCACCGTCCTCCCGCCGGAACTCCTCGGCCAGGGCACCGAGTTCTTCCGCAAGGGCACCCAGGGTGCCTGCGTGACCATGGCCCACGGCGGCGTCGGCGGCGTCTACTGGGTGACCACCCGGCCCGAACACCGCTCGAAGGGCGTCGGGCGCGCGCTGATGTACGCGGTGCTACGGCACTTCGGCGACCTGCCCGTCACGCTGTCCGCCTCGCGGTCCGGGCGGCCGCTCTACGAGAAGCTCGGTTTCGTCACTCTCGGCGACGCCGACTGGTGGCGTTGACAGGACCACCCACCGCCACCGCCACCCGCGTTCTGTAGTCGCCCAGTAGGGTGGCCCCGGACGCAGCCAGTCCGACCACGGCGAAGCGGAGCAGCTCTCGCGGCTCGGGCATGGTTCCTCCAGGTGACGCCGGACAGGGTGGAGGCTTTCGATGGCACGCACGGGCGGTGAGGGCGAACTCCCCTCGGTCGCCGAACTGGTGAACCTCTCGCAGACGAAGCCGTTGATGATCCGCGGTGAACTCGACGCGAAGCTCGCCGAAGAGGCAGCGGCCACCGAACCCGAACCCGCCCCTGATCCGCTGGCCGTGCTCGACGCCGAGCCGGCCGACGAAGCTGAAGACGGCCGGCCCCAGGACGCGCCGCCCGCCGACCGATCCCGCCGCGCGAAGCCGTTCATCCTCGCCGCGGGCGCGGCCGTCGGGCTCGGGCTGGCGGCCGTCGTGCTGCTCCAGCCGCACCAGGTGGGCGGGACGGCCGTGCCACCGCCCGGCGCACCCGCCCCGATCGTGCCGCCGCCCTCCAGTGAAGCCGTCGAGACCATGAGCGCCTCCGCCGTCGCGCCGCCGCTCACCGCCGAAGTCCGGCACACCACGGTCGAGACCACGAGCGCGCCCGCCGGGGCCGGACGCAAGCCCGCGCGGGCCGAGCCGACGCCGACCTCGGCGTCGCCGGAGGACCAGTGGCGCGAGTACGTCAGCTCGGTGATCAGCTCGTGGCAGCACCCCCGCGGCGGCCGGAACCGCTGATCGGCAGTTCGCCCTGACGTTGACTGCCGCTCACCTCTTGCGGGTATACGTGGGGGAATGCGTCGAACCGCGGTGGGGACTCTGGTCGTTGTCACGCTGCTCGCCACCGCGGCGCCCGGGGAGGCGGCCGGGCTGAGCCGGGACCCGGTGGCGGTGGTCTACGACCGGGACCACGCGCTGCACGTGGTCAACGGCGGCGTGACCGATGACGAGCTGACGCTGCGGACGCAGGCGCTGGCGTCGAGCGCGTGGACGTTCTTCCGGGGCACCTCGCCGCTCTACTACCGCGACCTCGGCGAACTGTCGCCCTCCGCGTACGCCACCGCCGGCGGCGACGTGTGGCTGACCGGCGACGCGCACCTGGAGAACACCGGCGCCGACCGCGGGGCCGACAACGTGGCGCAGTTCGCGCTCACCGACACCGACGACGCCTGGCGCGGGTCGTGGACGTGGGAACTGCGCCGCGAAGCCGTGTCGATCGTGCTCGCCGGCCGGGCCGGCGGCCGCAGCGCGAGCCGGATCGCCACCGACGTCGACACGTTCGTCGCCGAATACGCCCAGTGGATCGCGAAGTTCCACGGCACCGACGACGAAGCGAGCTGGCGGCTGACGTCCGGCAACACCTCGGACCTCGTCGGGGACCTGATCGACGACGCCGCCGGGGACAAGCGGGCCGACCTGCTCGCGAAGTGGACCACCGGCGGCCACTTCAAGTCCGACCCGCAGCTGCAGGCCGTGCCGGAGGCGACGCGCACCCAGCTGGCCGCCGCGATCGCCGCCTACCGGACCACCGCGGGCGAACCCCTGACGGCGGCCGAGGCTGTCGTCAAGGACGTCCGCCGCCGGACCGGCGCGGGCACCGGCAGCCTGGGCCGGTTCCGCTGGTACGTGCTCGTCGAGGGCGACACGGCCGCGGCGTCGGACGACCGGATCCTCGAGCTCAAGCAGGAGGTCGACCCGGCACCGAAGCCGCTCGCGCCGAACGCCACCACCCTCACCGGCGGGCAGCGCCCGGCCCTGGCCCTGCGCTGGCTCGCCAACCGGTCGGACCCGCTCGCCGGCTGGGCGAGCGTCGGCAGCACGCCGGTGCTGGTCAAGGAGAAGTCCCCGTTCGCCGAGGACCTCGAGATCGGCGACCTGACGACGTCGGCGATCTGGGACGACACCGTGCGGGACGTCGCCCGGCTCCTCGCCGCCGCGCACGCCCGCGCCGACCAGGACATCGCCGGGACCGGGCTCGGCTACTCGGCGGACGCGGCCATCGACGGGGCGATCACGTCCGTCTCCGGGCTGCAGGCCGAGACGCGGGCCTTCGCGACGAGTTACGCCGACCAGGTCACCCGCGACTGGCAGGCGTACGTCACCGCGAAGAACAGCGGCCGTCCTCTGTTCTGAGCGTCATCCGAACCGTTATCCACCACGTGTCACACCGGGGTGCTATAAAACGCTACCCCGGTGGGGCCGTTGCACGGCCGTAGGCGGCCACCGCCGGTGCCGCTAGGGTTGATCGTCTGGAAGAGCAGCCGAACGGGAGACGCCGGTGACCGCCGCGCTCGACTCATCGTGGGATCCCCGCACCCGCCTGCGGGTGCTGCTGATCGAGGACGACGACGGTGACGCCTTGCTGGTCGAAGAGATGCTGGCGGACACGGCCGTGCCGTACGTGCTCGAACGCGTCGAGACGCTGACCGCCGCGCTCAGCGGCCCGCTCACCGCCGACTGCGTCGTGCTGGACCTGCAGCTGCCCGACGCGATGGGCTTGGGCGGGCTGACCAAGCTCGGGCAGCACGCGCCGGGCGTCGCGGTGGTCGTCCTGACCGGGCAGCACGACCAGGCCACCGGCGTCGCCGCGGTCGCCGCCGGCGCGCAGGACTACCTCGTCAAGGACCAGGTCGACGGCCCGCTGCTGGTGAAGGCGCTGCGCTTCGCCCGCGAACGCAAGCGCGCCGAGCAGGTCGAGCAGCAGTTCCTCCAGCAGCAGCTGCTCGCGCGGGAGAACGCACGGCTCGAACGCGGCCTGCTGCCCAGCCCGCTGCTGCGCGACCCCCACCTCGACCTCGCCGCCCGCTACCGGCCCGGCCGCAACGGTTCCCTGCTCGGTGGCGACTTCTACGACGCGATCGAGCTCGCCGACGGCACGGTGCACATGATGATCGGCGACGTCTGCGGCCACGGCCCGGACGAGGCCGCGCTCGGCGTCGCGCTACGGATCGCGTGGCGCTCGCTCGTGATGGCCGGCCTGCCGATGGCCGACGTGCTGAGCATGGTCGAACGGGTACTGGTGCACGAGCGGATCGAGCCGCTGTTCGCCACCGTCTGCATGGTCGTCGTCGCGCCGGACCGAAGATCCCTGCGCCTGTCACTGGCCGGGCACCTGCCGCCGCTGCTGCTCACCCCCGGCGACGGGCACCTGCTCTCCGGGGAACGCCTCGGCGTCCCGCTCGGCGTCGTCGAGGGCGCCAAGTGGGACGCGCTGGAAGTGCCGCTGGAGCCGGGGTGGTCGCTGCTGCTGTACACCGACGGCGTGTTCGAGGGCCGCGTCGGCGCCGGGTCCGAACGGCTGGGCCACGAGCGGATGGCCGCACTGGTGCTCGACATCAAGCGCGACACCGGGATCCACGACCGGGCCCTGCTCGACGAGCTGATCGCCCGCGCCGAACGGCTCAACTCCGGCCCGCTCGACGACGACGTGGCGCTCGCCCTGCTCAGCCACGACCCGGAAGCCCACGACCCGGAAGCCGAGGCCGATGAGCGCTGAGTCACGAGGCTGGCCGACCCGCCGCTGGCTGGCCCTGCTGGCCGTCGCCGAGACCGTGCTGCTGCTCGTCGCGCTGGTCGCCGGCGGGATCGCGCTGAACAACCTCACCGGCGCCCGCAACCGCCTGCTCGACGTGATCGGGCCGCAGCGCCTGGCCGCGATCCAGCTGTCGACCGCGCTGCTGAACCAGGAAAGCGGGGTCCGCGGCTACCAGCTCGGCCGTCAGCCGGAGTTCCTGACGCCCTACACCGACGGCATGCGTGCGCAGGCCGACGCCGTCACGCAGTTGCGGCAGCTCGGTGCGGTCCCGGGCACGCAGATCGGCGACGACCTCGACGCCGTGGTGCGGACGGCCACCGCCTGGCAATCCTCGGCCGCGCCCACCATCGCCCCGGGCGCGCCGCCGGTCACCGCGGCCGAGGTCGAGCGCGGCCGGACGCTGTTCGTCGACGTCCGCAAGGCACTCGATGCCCAGCTCGACCACCTGGCCGCGATCCGCGATACCGGCCGGGCCGAGCTGAACGCGGCGGCGAGCTTCCTCAACGCGATGTTCGTGGTCGTCGCCGTGCTCGTCCTGCTGCTGTTCGCGCTGCTGTTCTTCGGCCTGCGGCAGATCATCACCCGGCCGATCCTGCGGCTGGCCGGCGAGGTCCGCCGGGTCGCCGACCAGGACATCCACCGCCCGGTGCACGGGAGCGGGCCGCGCGAGATCGCCCAGCTCGGCGCCGACGTCGAGGCGATGCGGCAGCGCATCCTCGACGAGGTCGCCGAGCTCGAGCAGGCACACGCCCTGCTGGACCGGCGCACGCGGGAGGCGGAGCAGTCCAACGCCATGCTGGACCGGCGGACGCGCGAGCTGGAGCGGTCCAACGCCGACCTGGAGCAGTTCGCCTACGTCGCTTCGCACGACCTGCAGGAACCGCTGCGGAAGGTGGCCAGCTTCTGCCAGCTGCTCCAGCGCCGCTACCAGGGCCTGCTCGACGAGCGCGGCGAGCAGTACATCGAGTACGCCGTCGACGGCGCGAAGCGGATGCAGGTGCTGATCAACGACCTGCTGGCGTTCTCGCGGGTCGGCCGGAACCCGGGCGAGCACGTCGTGACCGACGCGGGCGCGCTGGTCGACGACGCGGTCGCGAACCTGGAAGTCGCGCTCTCGCTCAGCGGCGGCAAGGTCGGCCGCGGCGACCTGCCGGAGGTGCGCGTCGAACCGGCGCTGGTGACGGCGGTGTTCCAGAACCTCATCGGCAACGCGCTGAAGTTCAAGGGCGAGTCGCCGCCGGAGGTGCGGGTCACCGCCGAGCGCGACGGCGACGACTGGGTGTTCTCCGTGGCGGACAACGGGATCGGCATCGACGCGGAGTACGCCGAACGCGTGTTCGCGCTGTTCCAGCGGCTGCACACGCGCTCCGCGTACCCGGGCACCGGGATCGGCCTGGCCCTGTGCCGCCGGATCGTCGAGTACCACGGCGGCCGGATCTGGCTCGACACCGAGGCCGCGGACACCACGTTCCGCTTCACCCTGCCGGGCCGCGATGCCCCGGCTCTCGAAGCTCCGGCCAACGATGAGGAGGGGGTCGCATGACCGAGGCGTCCGTCCCGATCGACATCCTGCTCGTCGAGGACGACCCCGGTGACGTGCTGATGACCCGGGAAGCGTTCGCGTACCACAAGATCCGCAACCCGCTGCACATCGCGGAGGACGGCGTCGAAGCGCTGCGGTTCCTGAAGCGCGAAGGGCCGTTCGCGCAGGCGCCGCGGCCGGGGCTGATCCTGCTCGACCTCAACCTGCCCCGCAAGGACGGCCGGGAACTGCTCGGCGAGATCAAGCAGGATCCCGGGCTCCGCACGATCCCGGTGGTCGTGCTGACCACGTCCGAAGCGGAGGAGGACATCCTGCGCAGCTACGAACTGCACGCCAACGCCTACGTCACCAAGCCGGTCGACTTCGAGAAGTTCGTCGAGGTGGTCCGGAAGATCGACGACTTCTGGGTCACGGTGGTGAAGCTCCCGCACCGGTAGCCGTTTGGCGGGGAGTGCGGCACGATGGGTGGCCGTGACCCCTTCGACGCCGGATCTGCCCGCCACCGACCTGGCGGTGACGCTCGACTGGCGGGGACGGGCCGCGGTGCTGGCCGTGGCGGGGGAGATCGACCTGGTCAGCGCGCCGGAGTTCGGGGAAGTCGTCGACGTGGTGCTGGCCCGCGGGCCGGAGAAGCTGGTGGTCGATCTGCGCGAGGTGACGTTCTTCTGCTCGGCGGGGCTGCAGGTGCTCGCGGCGGCCCACCGCAGGCTGGCCGAGCGCGCGTTGTGCGTGGTGAGCGATTCCCCGGTGACGTCGGGCCCGCTGAAGACGACCGGGCTCGACACGTGGATCGGCGTCCACCCGACCGTCGACGAAGCACTCCGATGAGGCGGCCACGGATGCCGGAACCGTTCCGCCGCCACGGTGTCCCCGCGACGCCCGGTGCCCTCCGCCGCGTCCGCCACGACCTGATGGCATGGGTACTGGCGGCGGGGGTCGACGACGACCGCGCGGGTGACATCGTGCTGGCCAGTTACGAGGCACTGGCGAACGTGGCCGACCACGCCTACGACGACGCGGAGCCCGGCGTGGTCGACGTCGACGCGGCGCTGCACCTCGGCCGGCTCGAAGTGGTGATCACCGACCACGGCCAGTGGCGGACGCCGGTGCCGGACACCCGCCCGGTGTCGCTGCGGGGCCGGGGCTTGCTGCTGCTGCGGGCGAGCGCCGACCAGGCGGACATCACCTCCGGCGATACTGGCACCGTCGTCACCCTCACCTGGGACCTCGACGCGCGCTGACGAAGCCTGCCGCGGCTGGTCGTGAGTGGTAAGTAGGGTTCTAACCCGAATTACCACTCACGACAGCTGCGGCAGGGCACTTGAGGTGCGGCTACTTGACGACGGCGCCGGTCTTCGGGTCGAGGGTGACCTTGCGGGCCTTCGGCCACCAGAAGTCGAACATTCCGTTGAGCGAGCCGGCTCGGGAATCGAACGACGAGTCGCCGATCCGGCCGGTGAACCAGTTGTCCTCGATGAACTTCAGCACCGACGTCTGGTCCGTCAGGGTGTGGTCGACGTGGTTGACCTTGCTGAAGGGCGAAACCACCAGCAGCGGCAGGCGCGGCCCGTAGCCGCAGCGGTCCGCGTAGGTGCCTATCGTCGTCGGCTTGGCCGTGCAGATCGCCTGGTCCTGCGAAGCGTCGTGCGAGCCGTTGAGGATCGGCGGCTTCTGGTGGTCGTACCAGCCGTCGGAGTCGTCGTAGGCCAGCACGATCGCCGTGGACTTCCAGTCCGGTGACTGCTGGATCTTGTTGATCTCACCGACCACGAACTGCTGCTCGTCCAGCGGGTCCGAGTAACCCGCGTGGCCGTCCTGGTACTCCGGGGCCTTCAGGAAGCTCACCGCGGGCATCGAGCCGGCCGCGAGCGAGTCGTTGAAGTCGGAGATGTCGTACTGGTGGTTCGCGCGGTCGGTCTGGCCGATCGCCTGCACCGAGGACGGCGGGAGGTGCTTCGGGTTCGACGTCGACGGGTAGTACTGGAACGGCTCGTGGTGCGGGCTGTAGTCGACGACCGCGTTGCCGCCGATGTTCTTGTGGGTCTGGCCGCAGACCGCGTACCCGTTGGCCGAGCCGGTCGGGCGGAAGCCGCCCTGGAACCAGCCCCAGGTGACGCGGCGCTGGTTGAGCAGGTCACCGATGTTGCGGCCCTGCATGGTGGCCAGGTTGTCCTTGCTCGTGTGGTTCTTGCCCGAGCAGTCGTCCCACGCCGGGTCCGGGTCGTTGATGATCGTGCCGACGCCGCTGGAGTCCGGCGACTGGACCGCGTAGGCGTCGCTGACCGGCTGGTGCGTCACCGGGTCGACCGCCTGGCCGCCGTGCGTCTGCCCCGAAATGAGGTTGAGCGCGCCCGGGGTCGACGGGCCGAACACGGTGTTGAACGAGTTGTCGCTCATCGCGTAGTGCTGGGCGTAGTTCCACATGCCGGTGACGGTGTTGCCGTCGTAGTAGTCCATGACCAGGCCGGGCTCGCCGAACAGGATCGGCTGCCCGGTGCACTTGTCGGTCTCGGTCTCCTCGACGAACTTGTCCATCTTGCCGCCGTTGAAGGCGGCCTGCTCGGCGCCGTAGTTGTGGTTCTGGTCGCAGGTCAGCGCCTGCTGGGGCGTGAGCCGCTTCGGGTCGTAGGCGTTGGGGTTGTCGGTCAGCAGCTTGTGGTCCAGGCCGTTGACCTTCGGGGTGCCGTGCGCGGCGGTGAACGGGGTGCCGTCGGTGTCGGCCGCGTCCGGGTAGGTGCCGAAGTAGTGGTCGAACGAGATGTTCTCGCCGAAGATGACGACGACGTGCTTGATCGGCGTCGACGTCGGGAGCCAGTGCGCGGGGAACAGGTTCAGCGGCTGGGCGTCCGCGGTGGTCGCCGCGGAGCCGGTGACGACGGCCAGCGCGGCCACCGAGGCGATCGCCCCGGCGCCGAGCAGGCCGCGCCGTCGCCGGCGGGTTCTGGTGTCCACTGTGGATTCCTTTCGTGGTGGATCGCTTACGCGAGCAGGGAGCGCCCGAAGTGGTCGTCCGGGCCGGTGACGCCCGGCAGCGCGAAGAAGTAGCCGCCGCCGAACGGGGAGATGTAGTCGGTCAGGGGTTCGTCGGCCAGCCGCGTCTGGACGGCCTCGAACTGGCGCTCCAGGTCCTGCTGGTAGCAGACGAACAGCAGGCCCATGTCCAGGTTGCCGTTGCTGTCGATGCCGCGGTCGTAATTGACCGCCCGGCGCAGGATCCGGCCGGCGTCGGTCTCCGGGGTGCGCGGGTTCGCCTTCCGGATGTGGCTGGTCAGCGGGATGACGGTGCCGACCGGGTCGTCGGCGTACCGGGGGACGTCGGTCTCCGCGGTACCGTCGAGCGGGGCGCCGGTGTCGCGGCGGCGGCCGAACATGTTCTCCTGCTCGGCCAGCGAAACCCGGTCCCAGAACTCGACGAGCATCCGGATCAGCCGGACGACCTGGTAGCTGCCGCCGGCGGTCCAGGCGGGTTCGCCGGTCGTCCACACCAGACTGTCCACTTCGGAGCCGGTGGGGTTGGCGGTGCCGTCCTTGAAGCCCATCAGGTTGCGGGGCGTGCCTTCCGGGCGCGGCGGGGAGGCGAAGCCGTTGAGTTTCCACCGCAGCTGCATGCCGCCGCGGGTGGCGCGCGCGATGTCCCGCAGCGCGTGCAGGACGGTGTCGGTGTCGTTCGCCGACAGGATCAGGCTGAGGTCGCCGTGGCACTGGGCGGGGTCGAGGGCGTCGTTCGGGAACGTCGCCATCGGCTTCAGCTTGGCGGGCTTGAGTTTCGCGAGCCCGTACCGGTCGTCGAAGAGGCTCGCGCCGACACCGAGGATGACGCCGAGGTCGCTGCCGGGCACGACCGGTCCCAGGACGCCGGAGTCGGCGGGCGGCGCGGTGATCCCGAGCGCGGCGGGCGCTCCACCGGTGGTGAGGAACCGGGCCCGGTCGGTGATGGCGCGGAAGAGTTCGGTGAGTTCGGCCTTGGACTCGGCGACGACGTCGAAGGAGGCGACGATGGTCTGGGCCGGCGGCTTGCGGAGGATGGCCGCCTGGTGGGGGCCGTGGAAGGGCACCGGCGAGCTGCCGTCGGTGACGGTCGCGGAGGAGGCGCCGAGCCCCGCTCCGGCGGCCACGGTGAGGCCCGCGCCCATCGCGGCCCGGCGCAGGAAGGAACGGCGGGGGAGGCCGGTCACGTTCTCGTGCGGCGAGCCCGCGGCGCGCAGGCCGGTCCGGTTCTCGCGAGGCAGGCCGGTCACGAGACCCTCCTCGGCTCGGCGATCGCCGCGATCGGGGCCAGCAGTTCCGTCAGCTCGCTGACATCGGCGTTCAGCTTCTGCCGCCGGTCCCGGCTCAGCTCGGCCGGCCGGGTCCACGTGCCGTCCGGGCGGTGGGCCGCGTCCAGCGCCTTCTGCGTGCGGTCCAGCCAGCTGTCCACCTTGGACAGATCCGGGTAGCGCGGCGTCAGCAGCGGCCGCAGGACGTCCAGGACCGCGCGGGTGCCGTCGAGGTTCGCGCGGGACGTGGCCAGGTTCGTGCCGCTGCCGTAGTCGGTGCGGCCGGTGAGTTCGAACTGCAGCGTGTTCTCCATGATCTCGTGCGCGCGCAGCCCGAGGTCGTTCCCGTCGACCTGGCTGTCGGCGAAGGACGTCTGCAACGCGCGGGCGTCGGTGTCGAGCTGGTCGGCGACGACGGCGAGCACGCCCAGGTCCTCGCCGTGCCACAGGCCCTGTTCCAGGCGGTGGAAGCCGGTGAAACCCGGATCGGCCGGGCCGCCCGGCAGGCCGTCGGCGGTGCCGTTGATGGCGCCGTCGGAGTCGCCGAACGCGTCGTAGGCCGCGCCCAGCCGCTCGTAGGTCAGGTGGGCGGTCAGCCACGCCGCCTGGCTCGCCGCGCGGTCGCCGCCGTGGACGGTGTTCTTCAGCGCGCCGGTGTTCGCGACCAGCTCGCCGAGGCCCGTCCGGACGTGCTGCTGGTAGGCCTTGAGCGGCCCGAGCAGGTCGTCGTGCGTCACCGGCGTGACGCCCGGCCCGGTGCGCTCGGCGCCGCCGGTGATCCGCACGGCGGGCCCGACGATCGCGCCGGCGTCCTCGGGCAGGCAGCGGAACGCGTAGCTGCCGTTGCCCAGGTTCACCTGCAGCGGCCGGGTCGTCGCCGCGCCGAGGCCCTCGACCTCGCCGTAGATCACGCCGGTCGCCGGGTCGATCAGGTCGACCTCGGCCGTCACCGACCCGGTGTTGTGCAGCCGGAACGTCTGCGGCCCCGGCTTCGGATCCGTCCAGCCGGTGCCGCACGCCGAGCGCGAGACCGCGATCTCGGGGTCGACGGCGGCCGCGCTGTCCGGCCAGAACGCCACGACGGCGCCCGCCGCGGTGGCCACGACCACGGCCACCACGATCCAGCGGGTTCGCACTGACCCCGGCACACGCACTCCCGTCACTCGATCGGACCATCACCGGTCACGGATTATGCGAGCCTAACGCCCGGAAAACCGCATCGGATCCTGTCGAACGAGCGAAATTCACCCGGACTTCAGCCGGGCGCCCACAAAAGGGGGAGGAATCAGACGTATCTGCGTGCCAGATCTGTCGGGTTCGGGAAATTCGACCGCTTGGTCGGAGTCACCGCAAGGGGGAACCGGTCTCCAGCAGCGTCTTCAGGCTGGACAGCAGCGCGGGCCAGCCCTGGCTGCACATCTCCAACGTCGTGCTGCCGGGGTCGAAACCGTCGTGGAGCACGGTCAGCTTCACCATTTCCCCGTGTGGCTCGATGGTGAACGTGACTTTGCTCCGGCTTTCTCGCTGCAGTTTCGCCTGCGTTTCCTCGTCGATGCCGTTGGCCTTCGCCCAATCCGCCGTGAAAGTGTGCCAGGTGTATGACAGCCGTCGATGTGGTTCCGATTCGAGCACGACCTGTTCGGGGTCGATCGTTTTTGCATCCCGCTCGGCCCACGTCATCGGCGAGCCCTTTTTCCAATCGGTTTCGAAGGAGACGCCCCAATACCGGCTCGTGAAGGCCGGATCGGTAAGCGCTTGCCAGAGTTTCTCCGGCGTCGTGTCGATGTAGGTGGTGTAGGCGAAATCGTTCATCGGTGCGGACTCCAGTGCTCGTTTGAGATCGGCCAGTGCGCCGGCCCGCCGCCGGTCGTAGCGGGTCATCCAGCGCTCGGCGATCGCGTTGATCGGCGCGGCGTCGAGGTGGTGCAGCTTCTCCCGGCCGCGCCACGTGGTCGTGATCAGCCCGGCCGCCTCGAGCACGGCGAGGTGCTTGCTCACCGACTGGCGGGCCATGTCCAGCCCTGCGCAGAGTTCGCGCAAGGTCTGGCCGTTGCGCACGTTGAGCGCGTCCAGTAGCTGACGGCGGCTGGAGTCGGCCAGCGCCTTGAAGACCTCGTCCATTGCGCCTTCCGTAGACATGCAGCCGTCCGGCTGCCTTTTGACGCTAGGCAGCCGGACGGGTGCATGTCAACCGGGGCTCACCGGAAGCGGATCACCGTGATGCTCGCGAGGACGAAGAACACGAGGACGACCAGCGTGCCGGTCTGCCCGCCGGACGAGCGGGTCACGACCTGGTCGACGGCGCCGGTCAGCCGCACGCCGCACTCGGCGATCACGGTGTGCCGCCCGGCCTCGATGCGGGTGAACTCGACCGGCGCGGTGAAGGCGCCGGAACTGTCGGTGTAGGCGGTGCCGACCTCGGTGCCGTCCGACATCAGCGTCACCATCCGGCTCGGCCGGCAGCCCTGCCCGGACGCTGAGAGCGT
Organism: Amycolatopsis sp. lyj-109; assembly: GCF_046548995.1. Lineage (NCBI taxonomy): Bacteria > Bacillati > Actinomycetota > Actinomycetes > Pseudonocardiales > Pseudonocardiaceae > Amycolatopsis > Amycolatopsis sp. lyj-109. The sequence goes on along the minus strand of NZ_JAJPWR010000001.1, from coordinate 375,299 downwards.
CTCGCCGGGCTTGATGCTCGGCCGGTCGAGCACCAGTTCGCCGGGCTTCGGCGTGGTGCTGGACGTCGTGGGGGTGCCGGGCGTGACCGGCGTGGTCGTCGTCGGCGGCGGCGTGCTCGTGGTGGCCGGCGGGGTGGTGGTGGTCGGGGTGGCCGGGGTCGTGGTGGTGCCCGGCCGGGTCGACCGCGTGGTCACCGGCGGGGGTGGCGTGGTGGTGGTCGGCGGCGGGGGTGTGGTGGTGGGGGTGGCGGTCACGGTGAACCGGCTGCCCGCGCTAAGCGGGCCGCCGGTGCGGGCGTTGGTGCACGTGCCGGTGACCGGGTACGTGCCGGGCTGGGCACCGGCCGGCACGGCCGCCGCGACGGTGCCGCTCGTCTGCGTGAGGGTCGCGTCCGCCGACCACATCGGCGTGCCGTTCCAGTAAAAGGTGACCGGCCCTTTGCACGGGTAGAAATTCCAGGAAATTGTGAAGGAACTCCCCGCCCGGCCGCTCGACGGTTTCAAACCAACCGACGATGTGTATTGTGCATTGGCGGTGCCGGCCGCCGTCAGCAGAAGCAACGTTCCGGCCACGGCGCCGAAAAACAGCCGAACCACGAATCGCATTGGGACGTCCCTCCCCGGTGTGTGCTCGCTGTAGCATTCCAGGCCAGTCGATAATGCAAGTAGGGGATGCCCAATGGGACGTGTCATCGCGGCGGGGGTTGCGTTGGGTTTGTGCTCGGTACTGCTGGGCGCGCCGCCCGCCTCCGCGGAGTCCGCGTCGCTGCGGCTGGAGGTGTCGATCGACCAGCGGCCGATCGAGGACGCCACGGTCCCGATCGATCCGGCGAACCAGGTCGAGCTGAAGATCGTGGCGACCAACCCCGGCACCGCGCCGGTGAAGGTCCGCAGCGTGCGGCTCTCGGGCGTCGCGCTCGCGCTGACGTTCTTCGCCTACGACACGACCGCGCCCTTCGAGGTGCCGGCCCGCGGCTCGGTGTCCCGGACCTTCGTCCTCGACCTCGGCGACCTGGCCGGGCAGGCGACCGGGCTGCTGCCGTCGTCGGTCGAGTTGCTCGACGCCGGGCGCGGGACACTCGGCGAGGCGACGACGGTCGCCGACGTCCGCGGCTCCTTCTGGTCGGTCTACGGCGTCTTCGGCCTGGCGATGCTCGTGCTGACCGTCCTCGCCTGGCTGACCGCGCTGCTCGCGCTGGCCCGGCACCGGCTGGCGCCCAACCGCTGGCGCCGCGGCGTGCGGTTCCTGCCCGCCGGGTTCGGCACCGGCCTGGTCGCGGTGATCAGCCTGTCGGTGCTGCGCTTGGTCCCGCCGGAGCCGGCGATCGAGATCCCGGTGGTGCTCGGGGCGGCGGCGATCGCCTTCCTGCTCGGCTACCTGACCCCGCACCCGGCGCCGCCCGCGGTGACCCAGGGTGACGCCACGGTGCAGCTCCCGATCCCGTCCACGCAGGAATTCACCCGATGAGCGCACCGGCCGAACTGGTCGCCGCCCTGCCGCAGTACGACATCGGGGCGTCGATCGGCGAGGGCGGCATGGGTGTCGTGTTCGCCGGCGTGCACCGGACGCTGGGCCGCAGCGTCGCGATCAAGCAGTTGCCGTGGGACGTGCTGAACCACGCGGCGAGCAGCGAGCTCTTCGACCGCGAGGCGCGGGTGCTCGCCAGCCTGGACCACCCGCACATCGTCCCGGTGTACGACTACGTCCGCACCGGCCGCGAGCACCTGCTGGTGATGGAGCGGCTCGACGGCGGAACGGTGCACAGCCGCTTCCACGGCGGCGGTGTCAGCGGCGAGCAGGCGTGCGCGATCGGGCTGGCGATGCTGGCCGGGCTGCACGCGGCGCACCGGGCGGGCGTGCTGCACCTCGACGTCAAGCCGCGGAACCTGCTGTTCAACCTGCAGGGCGTGGTCAAGGTGGCCGACTTCGGCATCGCCCGGGTGATCAGCGAGGGCGCCACGTTGGTGACGCACGGTGGCGAGATCCTGGGAACACCGGCGTACATCGCCCCCGAACAGGCGATGGGCAACGCGCTGAGCCCGGCGGCCGACGTGTACGCGGCGGGGACCGTGCTCTACGAGCTGCTGTCGGGCCGCCTGCCGTTCGACAACACCCGCGGCGCGATCAGCATGATGCGCCAGCACATGTTCACCGACCCGATGCCGATCGCGGGGGTGCCGGCGCCGATCGCGGTGGTGGTGATGCGCAGCCTGGCCCGCGAGCTGGACGCGCGCTACCGGGAGGCGGAGTCGTTCGCGGCGGACCTCGCCGCGGCGGCGTCCGTGGTGTACGGGCCGGGGTGGCTGGAGCGGTCCGGCGTGCCCGTGCTGCATCTGACGCCCCGGATGATCGCGGGCCTGAATTCGGCGACCGCACCGGCGCCGCCGGCGGAGGCCAGGACGAGGCCGGTGGCGCGGCCCGGGGCCACGCTGGTGGGGGCGCCGAGCAGCCCGCCGCCGAGCCTGCCACCGGACCCGGAGCCGCCCGCCACCTCGTCGTCGGCGGCGGTCCTTTGGCTGCGCCTGGCCGCCGCGGCGGCCGCGATCGTGCTCGTCGTGCTCGCGCTGCTCAACCCCGCGCTGCTGCCGCACCCGGCGTCGGCCGCGGTGAAACTCGGGGGCGCCTCCGTTTCGGCACCCGTCGAGGTGGATCTCAGCAAGCCCCTGGTCTTCACGGGTCCCGGCAATCCCGGCCCGGTGACGCTCGACCTGTCCGCCGCCGGGATTCCGCTGGGGTCCGCCTCGGCCGACGCGAAGCCCGACGGCAACGGCTTCACCGCCGAACTCACCCTGCCGGCGATCGCCCGGTGGATCGTCGGGGGCGCCGTCACCGCCGATGTACGAACTGGTACGTCCACGCAGACGTTCACCCTGCTCACCAGCCAGCACCCGCTGGCCAGCGCCATGGGCGCGGGCAGTCTCATCCTGGCGTTGTTCGCCCTCGCCTACCTCGAATCGGGGCTGCGGACGATCCGCAACGGCCATCGCTGGCGGGGCGCGGCGGTCGGCGGCCCCGTGCTGGGCCTGCTGTTCGGCACGGCGGTGTGGCTGTGCGTGTCGGTGCTGCGGGTGCACGAGCCGTCGCCGGGGTTCGGGGCCGGGTGTGCGGTGGCGGGCGCGGTCGCGGCCGGGCTGGTCGTCGCGGCGGCGCGGCGCCGGGCGTCCACAGTGGTCAGTCGACCATCCGGACGGTGACGTGCGGGCTGTAGCTCTTGCGCCGGCTCCACCCGCTTTCGGCGCACAGGCTCAGCTGGATGGCGCGGTCGGCGGGCGCCCAATACCCGGTGCGGACGAAGTAGCCCTCCATCGTGTTCAGCGCGCCGAGGCTCTTGCGCGCCGAGCACATTTCCCAGCCCCACTGGCGTCCGGTCTTCTCGACGCCGTTGCGGCGCACGGAGATCCGCGGGTTGCCGACCGCGCGGATGTCGGCGTCGCCCTCGGTGACGTAGACGACGCCGTCGATCTTGTAGAACCGGTTGTTGTCCAGCAGGGACACCTGTCCGGAGAGGGCGATCCCGACCCGGGCGCCTTCGTCGCCCGTGAGCGTCCAATCGAGACAGAATTCCTGGACCGGGAGTTCCAGCGACTGGGTCATGACGAGTTTCCCCTGTTCTCACTGAGCGTCCCTTTCAGAAGATAGGGATTTTCCGGGCGCCGGGAAGGGCTGCGGGCGATCTTCACCCGAAGCGGTTCCGGCGTCGGATGCCTTGTCGCGCATGGGTTTTCAGGCGATGGGGTGACGCGGGGCACCGCGGGTGACCACCGGGGCTCCGGCCGGGTGGTCTTCGGTGCACGGATGGTTGTCCGTCACTGTGCGTGAGGTTAAGGTAAAGGAACCATTACCTTCGCTGGGACGTTGGCGGGGCATGAGCGAGCCCACTGTCATCGAGCTCGGCCGACGTGACCTGCTCGTCGTGGCGGGGTTGCCGGGAGCGGGCAAGACGACCATGCTCCGCCACGCCGCCGCCGGGCTGCCGGTGCTGGACTCCGACCAGGTGCGCGAGAGGCTGGGGGCGATGGTCCCGGCGGCGCTGCCGTACCGCTGGTACCGGCCGCTGGTGCACGCGTGGCACCGGCTGCGGATAGTCGGACGCGCGATCGGCGAGGACGGCCCGATCGTGGTCCACGAGCCTTCGACGCGGGCGTCGACCCGGGCGCTGCTCGCGCTGGTGGGGGCGGTGAGCGGGCGGCCGGTGCGGCTGCTGTTCCTCGACGTGCCGGCGGCGGACGCTCTGGCGGGGCAGCGCAGCCGGGGGCGAGTGGTGCGGGCGCGGTCGTTCGCGCGGCACGTGCGGCGGGTGGGGAAGTGGCGGGCGGAGTTGCTGGCGGATCAGGTGCCGGTGGGGTGGCGGAGTGTCCAGGTGATCGATCGGCCGCGGGCAGCCCGGACTCGGCTGGTGGGGGCGCGTGCGGTGTCTGCCGCGGCCGTCGTGAGTGGTAATTCGGGTTAGAACCCTAATTACCACTCACGACCGGGAGGGGCTCTGTCTGCGCCGGCCGGGAACGCACCCAGGCAGCCCCCGGCGGCCAACTCACCAACGGGAACGGCCAACTCACCCACACCGCCGGCGAGTTGGCCGTTCCGGTGCGTGAGTTGGCCGTTCCGGGCGGTGAGTTGGCCCTACCGACAACGTGGGTGGGCAAAAGACCGTTCGCCAGAACCCTGATTGCCACTCACGACAGGCTGGGGGCCGGGGCTGCCGACTACGCCCAGTGCGCGCAGACCGTCTCCGTTCAGCCCAACACCACCTACACCGTCTCCGCCTGGGTGCGCGGGAACCCCGTCTACCTCGGCATCACCGGCGGACCCTCGACGTGGTCCGGTAACTCCGGCGCCTACAACCAGCGGCAACCAGACCTCCGCCCAGCTCTACCTCCACGGCTGGTACGGCGCCGGTACCTACTACGCCGACGACGTCGTCCTCGACGGGCCCGGGGGCAACACCCCCGGCACCCCCACCGCCCCGGGCACTCCGCAAACAACCGCGGTCACCGGCAACTCCATCGCCCTGAGCTGGGGTGCGAGCGCCGGCAGCGTCACCGGGTACCGCGTCTACGAAGGCGCCACCGCCGTCGCCACCGTCACCGGAACGAGTGCCACCGTCAGCGGGCTCGCCGCCTGCACCACCCACAGTTACTCCGTCGCCGCCTACAACAGTGCCGGTGAGTCGCCGAAGAGCGCGACCGTCTCGGCGAGCACCAGTGGCTGCGTCGACACCGGCCTGCCCAAGCACGCCCTCGTCGGCTACCTGCACGCCGGCTTCGCCAACGGCTCCGGCTACGTCCGGATGGCCGACGTGCCCGCCGCCTGGGACATCATCGATCTCGCCTTCGGCGAGCCCACCTCCGTCACCTCCGGGGACATCCGGTTCACCCGGTGCCCCGTCGCCGAATGCCGGAACGTCGAGAGCGACGCCGACTTCGTCGCCGCGATCAAGGCCAACCAAGCGCAGGGCAAGAAGGTGCTGAGGCCACTCGCTGTCGCTCAACGCCGGGGACACCGACTTCCGCAACCCGACCACGCCCGTCGTCGTCAACCTGATCTCCGCGCTGAAGACGCTCAAGGCCAAATACGGCTCGGGGTTCGTGCTCACGATGGCGCCGGAGACCTTCTTCGTGCAGGTCGGCTACCAGTTCTACGGCGGCTCGGGCGCCGGTGACGCGCGGACCGGCGCCTACCTGCCGGTGATCCACGCGCTGCGGGACTCGCTCACCGTGCTGCACGTCCAGGACTACAACTCCGGCCCGGTCATGGGGCTCGACAACCAGTACCACACCATGGGCGGCCCCGAGTTCCCCATCGCGATGACCGACATGCTCAAAGCCGGCTTCAGCGTGGCGAACACCGGGCAGTTCTTCCCCGGCCTGCGCCCGGACCAGATCGCGATCGGCCTGCCCGCGGCCGTCAGCGCGGGCAACGGCTACACGTCACCCTCCGACGTCCAAACAGCGGTGAACTGCCTGGTCAAGGGCGGTGGCTGCGGCTCGTACGCGCTGCGCGGCGGGACGTCGCCGGCCCTGCGCGGGCTGATGACGTGGTCGATCAACTGGGACAAGTACTACGGCTGGGAGTTCCAGAACAGCCACGAGCCGTTCCTGAACGCCCTGCCGTGACCGTCGGTGGTGTGCCCCGCCGCCCGGGTAGGGCACACTGCTGACGTGGCCAAACCGGCGCTGGGCGAGTCCGTGCTCTCGCGCGTGGTCCGCATCTTCGAGACGTTCGGGCCGGACGCGCCGGCATTGCGCGTCACCGATATCGCGCGGGGGGCGAACCTGCACGTCGCGACGGCGTCGCGGCTGGTCGAGGAGCTGGTCGGGCACGGCTGGCTGGGGCGTGACCCCGACCGGAAGATCCGCGTGGGCGTCCGGCTGTGGGAACTGGCGTCCCGCGCCTCGCCGACGCTGGGGCTGCGCGAAGCGGCGATGCCCTTCATGGAGGACCTGCACGCCGTCGTCGGGCACCACACCCAGCTCGCGGTGCTCGACGACCGCGAGGTGCTGTTCGTCGAGCGGCTCTCGGCGCCGGGTGCGGTCGTCAACGTGACGCGGGTGGCCGGTCGGTTGCCGCTGCACGCGTCGTCGTCCGGGCTGGTGCTGCTCGCCCACGCACCGGCCGACCTGCAGGAACGGGTGCTGGCCGGTCCGCTCGAGGCCTTCCGCCGCACGACGCTGACCGAGCCCGCGCGGCTGCGCCGGTTCCTCGCCGACGTCCGGCGGAACGGCTACGCGTTCTGCGCCGGCTTCATCGACGAAGAGACCACGGGGATCGCCGTGCCGCTGCGGGGGCCGGGCGGGGACGTCGTCGCGGCGCTGTCGGTGATCGTGCCCAACGACCGGGCCGCGCGGACGCAGATCCCGGCACTGCGGGCCGCGGCGCGCGGGATCTCGCGGGCGATGGGGAATTCCTCTCACTGAATGAGAATGCCGTAGTGGTGGGCGGGGTCGCCCGGCCATGCTCGGGGCTCTGTCGCGGGAAAGGACGTTCGCCGTGCGCACCCAGGTCGTCATCGTCGGCGCCGGCCCGGCCGGGCTGCTGCTGTCCCACCTGCTCGGGCTCGAAGGCATCGACTCCGTGCTGCTCGAACGGCAGACGCCGGAGTACGTCCAGGCGCGCATCCGCGCCGGCATCCTCGAGGCGGGGACGGTGGAACTCCTGCGGGACGTCGGCCTCGGTGCCCGGCTCGACGTCGAGGGCATGGAACACCGCGGCATCCACCTGCAGTGGCCGGAGCACCGGCACCACATCGACTTCACCGGCCTCATCGGCCGGTCCGTGACGGTCTACGGGCAGACCGAGGTGACCAAGGACCTGATGGCCGCGCGGGAAAAGGCCGGCCGCCAGGCCTATTACTCGGCCACGGACGTCACGCTGCACGACGTCACCGGGCAGCCGTCGGTGACCTTTGTGGACGATTCGGGTACGGCCCGGCGGATCGACGCGGACGTCGTCGTCGGCTGCGACGGCTTCCACGGGCCGAGCCGGGCGTCGGTTCCGGAGCCGCAGGTCTGGGAGCGGGCTTACCCGTTCGCGTGGCTGGGCGTGCTGGCCGACGTCGCGCCGTCGACGGACGAGCTGATCTACGCCTGGCACCCGGACGGGTTCGCGATGCACAGCATGCGCTCGCCGCGGGTGAGCCGGTTCTACCTGCAGGTGACGCCGGACGAGGACATCGCCGAGTGGAGCGACGACCGGATCTGGACGGCGCTGTCCGAACGGCTCGGCGTCGCGGGGTGGACGCTGGAAACCGGGACGATCACGGAGAAGAGCGTGCTCCCGATGCGGAGCTTCGTGACGACCCCGATGCGGCACGGGAACCTTTACCTGGCCGGGGACGCGGCGCACATCGTGCCGCCGACCGGGGCGAAGGGCCTGAACCTCGCGGTGGCGGACGTCGCGCTGCTGTCCCGGGCGCTGACGGCGTCGTTCGGCGGCGACGACCGGCTCGTCGACGCGTATTCGGAGACGGCGTTGCGACGCGTCTGGCGCTGCACGCACTTCTCGTGGTGGATGACGTCGATGCTGCACCGCCACGGCGACGACTTCGACGCCCAGCTCCAGCTCTCCCAGCTCCACCGCACGGTGACGTCGACCGCCGCGAAGACCGAACTCGCCGAAAACTACGCCGGCCTGCCCCTGTAACCGTGTGACGGAAGGGGCATCACGCGTGTCTGGAGGGGCATCACGCGTGATTGAGCGGGCATCACGTGTGATTGGGCGGGCATCAGCGTGATGCCCCTCTGATCACGCGAGATGCCCCTTCAATCACGTGTGATGCCCCTTTGCGCACGGGCGTCACCTTCCTCCGCGACGGGGCCCGGCGGCTGCACGTCCTGCGCTGCGGTGTCCTCACCACGGCGATCCGGCTTCGGCAGCCGGACGGTGAACGTCGATCCGGCGTCCACTTCGGACTCGACGGTGACCGTGCCCCCGTGGGCCTGCACGAGGTGGCGCACGATGGCGAGGCCGAGCCCGCTGCCGCCGGTCTGGCGGCTGCGGGACTTCTCGGCCCGCCAGAACCGGTCGAAAACGTGGGGCAGGTCCTCGGCGGCGATGCCGGTTCCGGTGTCCGCCACGGCGAGCGTCACCTCGTCCACAGTGGACGAGACGCGGATCGTCGTCCGGCCGCCGGCCGGCGTGTGCCGGATCGCGTTCGTCACCAGGTTGCCGACGACCTGGCGCAGCCGCACCGGGTCCGCCTCCAGCGCGCCGTCGCCGGTGGCGTCCACGGCGAGCGTGACCCCGGCCGCGGCGGCGCGGTCGGCGAGCGCCGCGGCGACGTGGCCGGCCAGCTCCGCCGCGTCGAGGCGCTCCGGGTGCAGGCGCAACTGCCCCGCGTCGGCCGCCGCGAGGTCCTGCAGGTCGTCGACGATGTGCTGCAGCAGCACGGTCTCTTCGAGCAGTGACGCGCTCAGGGCCCGGTCGAACGGCAGGTGCCCGTCTTCGGCGGCCTCCAGCCGGCCGCGGATGACGTTGAGCGGGTTGCGCAGCTCGTGGGCGATGTCGCTGACCATCGCCTTCCGCTGCTCCTCGATGCGTTCGCGCCGCGCCGTGAGGTCGTTGAACGCGGCGGCGAGGTAGCCGACCTCGTCGCGGGACTTCACCGGCGCCGGCCGGTCCTGCTGCGCGGCCTCGGTCAGGGCCCGCAGGGGGCGGGACAACCGGCGTGCGACGAGCGCGGTCAGCGCGACGGCCAGCACCAGCACGCCGCCGGTCACCGCGAGGATCCGGGTGAGGTTCTCCCGCGACAGCGTGAACGTCGGCAGCGGCGAGCCGCCCGGGCCGAGGGTGAACAGCAACGCGGGCGGCGCGACGTACGGCGCGAGCTGCTCGCGCCGGGCCGCGTCGAGGCAGCCCAGCAGCGGCCGCTGGTCGCTGACACCGAGGGCTTCCAGGTCGAGGCCCAGTTTCACCTCCTCACCGCCCTGGCTCTGCAGGCAGCGGTTGACGGCCTCGTTCAGGCTGGTGAGCGCGGCCTGCTCGGTCGGCGTCGCTTCGGCCAGCTCGAAGAGCAGGCACTTGCCCGCGTAGTAGCGGGCGGACAGCGGGTCGATCCCGGTGAGCAGCGGACGCCCGCTCGGCGAGTCGCGCACCTGGCCGGGCAGGCCGAGCGAGGCGAGGCAGGCGGCGGCCTTCCTGGCCAGCGCGGTGAGATTCTCGCGCTCCGGCGGCGGCAGCTTGAACGGGCCCGCCGCGCGCGGGTCGATGCCGCTCGTCCCGGCCTCGGGCAGCAGCACCGGGTCGACGTGCAGCGGATCGACCGACGCGGTCGCCTTGACCGGCAGGGTGACCGGCGCGCCGCCGGAGTCGCCGAGCACGCGCCGGTCGAGGGTGGTCAGCACGACCCGGCGGCCGGTCTGCTCCGACAGCGCCCGCAGCCGGGGGCCGACCTGGTCCCAGGTGTGGTTCGCCGCGGCGAAGCCGAGCAGCTCGGTGTAGATCGTCGCGTCGCCGGAGAGGGCCTGGCCCTGCTCCTGCTGGATCGCTCGGGTGGTGGTCTGCACGGCGAGCCACGCGGTCGCCGTGATGGAGGCGAGCGCGATGAGCAGCGAGACGGCGGTGAGCCGGACGACGAGACTGCGCCGTCTCGGGAAGTGCCGTCTCGGGAAGCTACGCCCCATCTTCGGGGGTGAGCTTGTAGCCGACGCCGAAGACGGTCCGCAGGTAGACGGGCTTCTGCGGATCGGGTTCGAGCTTCTTGCGCAGGTTGAGCACGTGGACGTCGATGATCCGGGTGCTGACGAACCGGTCGTCGCCGCGGGTGAGTTCGAGCAGCTGGCGGCGGGTGAACACCCGGCCCGGCTGCCGGATCAGCGTCTCCAGCAGCTGGAACTCGCCCGGCGTCGTCTCGACCGGGCGGCCGCCGACCGACACCTCGTGCCGCACCGGGTCGAGCCGCAGCCCGCCGGCGCGCAACGCGGTGTCGGGCGGCTCGCGGCGGCCGGCGGTGCGCCGCAGCAGCGTCCGGACCCGGGCCATCAGCTCGCGCGGGCTGTACGGCTTGGTCAGGTAGTCGTCGGCGCCGAGGTCGAGACCGAGCAGCAGGTCGTCCTCGGTGGCGCGAGCGGTCAGCATCAGCACGGCGACGTCGGACTCCCGCCGCAGGATCCGGCAGACGTCGAGGCCGTCGACCTTCGGCATCATCACGTCGAGGACCAGCAGGTCGGGCCGGTCGCGCCGGGCCTCGTCGAGCGCCGCCCGGCCGTCCGGGGCCAGCACCACGGTGTGGCCTTCGCTTTCGAGGTAGAGCCGGAGGACCTCGGCCTGCTTCTCGTCGTCCTCCGCGACCAGTACACGTGCGCACACGGCGTCGAGGGTAGGCGTCCTGACACCGTCGGCACCGCATCCTGACCGGATCTTCATACCTTGGGGACCGCCGCTTTCACGTGAAAGCGGCGGTCAGGCGGCCGCCCGCGACCCCGAAGTGCGGGCTGGACCACCGCTCGGACTACTCGGGCAGCGGGCTGTGGCCGACCACCTTTTGACCGACGAACGCCGACTTCCGCAGCGCGTGGTAGGCGTACTCGCGCATCGATTGCTCGTAGGCGGCGATCGCGTCCAGCGGCGTCGTGTGGCCGTCGGCCGCGGCCAGCAGGTGGTTGCCGAGGACGTGGGCGTCTCGCAGTGCGGTGTTGGCGCCGATGCCGAGCGCCGGGCTCATCGCGTGGATGGCGTCACCCATGACGGTCACCTTCGACGGTTCCCACGCGGCGATCGGCACACAGCTGCGGACGGCGAGGGCTTGCACGGTCGCGGTGTCCCAGAGCCGGACGATCTCCACCAGGGCCGGGTGCCAGGTGGCCAGCCGTTGCAGCACGTAGGCTTTCAGCTTGTCCGGGCCGGCGCTGAACAGGTCGGCGTCGGGGAGCATGTGTCCCACCGTCGAGTTGAAGATGCTCAGCGCATAGTTTTCCCGGGCTTCCTGCTGGAATTCCGGGCCCTGCCGGGCGACCAGAGGCGAGTGCGGGTCGGTGCGTTCCAGGGGCCCCAGGGTGAGGCCGGTGTAGTCGCTGTCGTAGGCCATGGAGAACGCGTTGTACAGCTGAGCCGGAAGCTTTGCCTTGCTCTCTTCGGTGAGCGGGATTTTGGCGGCGATCGATCGGGCACCGAGGTCGGCGACCCGGACCTGCGGCAGCCGCTGGGCTCGCACGGCGGAGTTGATGCCGTCCGCGGCGATGAGTACATCGGCTTCAGCCGTGCCACCGTCCTCCAGCAGCACGGTGACCGTCGAGTCCGGGTTGCTCCGGTAGCCGGTGACCTTCGCGCCGAAGTGCACGACCTCTTCGAGGCCGAGGAAGAGGATTCGCCGCAGAGTGGAACGGCACACCGCGAGGTGTTCGGGGATCTCGGTGGGCACTCCGGTGCCCGTGGACGCGGCCTTGTCGCGGGGCGGGCGCAGGTTGAGCTGTTCGTCGACGAGCAGCATGTCATCGTCGGGCATGCCGCAGGTCGCCAGGAACAACTCCCACAACCGCGGTTCCAAGGCAGCGTGCAAGGCAGAGGTTCCGGTCGAATTGATGTGCACGCGGTACCCGGCCTCGCGTGCCGACAAGCCGTTGTCGCGCTCGTAGACGGCCACCTGAAAATCGTGACGGTGCAGGTAGTGGGCCAGAGTCAAGCCGGCCGGCCCGGCGCCGGCGATGACGATACGTGTCTTGGACACAGTGCTCCCAGTGCATAGTCGTGTACTCGGAACACACCGGGGCCCCACCGTCAAGCAGGGAGGTTGCGCGGCCGGGGAACTTGCCACCGGGCAGCGACCCGGACTACCGACCGGGATGCAGTTTCGTGTGTGGCTCCATTCTAAGCCACTGATCCGCACAGTGTGCCGTGTGAGGATCCGCTCTGACTACATTTGTTGACAAGCGCGCTGACTTCTGGTCAGCACTGGGCGTTGTGATTTGCGGCCAGAAATGAACCGGGCCGGGAGCGGATTCCGCTCCCGGCCCGGTCGCCGTCAGGTCAAACTCGAACAGGTTCTCGCATCAGGATCCTTCGCGCCCTTCGGCACCCACCGCACGTTCGCGAACGAAGCCTGGAACGTCCCGTCCGTGTACACCAGGAACGGCGTGTTGATGTGCTCGAAGTCCAGCCCGTTGTCGAAGCAGGACACCGGGATCTTCACCGTCGTCTTCGGGCCGCCCGCCAGGTCGGTGAACAGCTTCGTCGCGTTCACCTCGGAGAAGCACGGGTAGACGCAGTGCATGCTGATCACCGTCCGGTTGGCCGGTGCCTGCTGCACGGTCGTGTCGAACTCCAGGGCCGCGTCGGCGTTGAGGTAGCCGCGCAGATCGTTGGTGCCCGCCGTGTTCTGCATGTAGAGCTGGGCCGCGCCGGCGCCCGTCCAGGTCGCCTTCAGGCCGTCGCCCTGCACGTTGACGTCCGTCGGGACGACGTTGATCTCGCTGTGCGCCGCCGTGCCGTCCGGGCCGATCACCGTGCCGCCCCAGTTCTCCGCCGAGCCGATCTGGCTGGTGTACGGCGGCACGTCGGTGCGGTCGAAGATCGCCAGGTCCTCGGTCGCGGTCCCGCCGCCACCGGTCGACGTGCAGGACGCCGGCCCGGAGGTCTCGTCCAGCTGCCCGACCGTGACGCGCTGCCCGGACTTGAGGCCGTAGCCGAGCTTGAACAGCGGGTCGTAGCCCGGCGACCACGGGTTGAGCGGCGACTGGCACGCGCTCTTCGGCCACGAGTAGCTCAGCGTGCCCTGGTAGCCGGTGCCGTCCTTGCCCTTGACCAGCATGTCCGCGACGCCGCCGCCCTCGGTGCCGGGCAGCCAGGCCGCCACGAACGCGTCGGAGCGGTTGATCTCCTTGTTCATGTACAGCGGGCGGCCGCCGACGTAGACGGTGACGACCGGGGTGCCCTTGCCGCTGACCTTGTCCAGCACGGCCAGGTCTTCGGGGTAGAGCCGCGCCGCTTCGAGCGACTTGCGGGTCAGGTCGCCGACGCCCTCGGCGTACGGCGTCTCGCCGATGACCGCGATGACCGCGTCGAAGCCCTTCGGGTCGACGGTGCCGGTGGCGTCAAAGGTGACGTTGGCGTCGCCGAGGTTCTGCTTGATGCCGGTCAGGATCGACGTCGCGTTCGGGAAGTCGGCGTTGGTGTTGCCGGTGCCCTGCCAGCTGAGCGTCCAGCCGCCGGTCTGGTTCGCGATGTTGTCGGCGCTCTTGCCGACCACTAGCACCTTCGACGCCGGCTTGAGCGGCAGCACGTTGCCGTTGTTCTTCAGCAGCGTCTGCGATTCGCGGACGGCGTCGCGGGCCAGCCAGTTGTCCTTCAGCGCCTCGTCGGAGTTGGCGTAGGAGCGGTCGGACGGCTTCTGCGACTCGAACAGGCCGTCACGCAGCTTGACGCGCAGGATGCGGGTGACGGCGTCGTCGATCCGCGCCATCGGGATCTGGCCGTTCTGCACCTGGGCGACGGTGTTGGTGATGAACGCCTTCCAGTCGTTCGGCACCATCACGATGTCGATGCCGGCGTTGATCGCCTGCGGGCACGAGGAGTTCGTGCAGCCGGTGACCTGGCCGATGCCGTTCCAGTCGGACACGACCAGGCCGTCGAAGCCGATCTTGCCCTTGAGGATCTGGTTCAGCGCCTTGTCGCTGCCGTGCAGCTTGCCCTCGGTGATGCCGAGGTCGGCGTTGGTCCAGCTGTTGAACGACACCATCACGGTCTGCGAGCCGGCGGCGAGCGCGCCGTAGTAGCCCTGGCCGTGGATGTTGATCATGTCCGCTTCGGACGAGGGGTTGACGCCCTGGTCCTGGCCGTTGATCGTGCCGCCGTCGCCGATGAAGTGCTTGGCGGTGGCGATCACGCCGTTGTAGCCGATGCGCTTGGTGGCGCCGTCCTGGAGGCCGTTGATGGCCTCGAAGCCGTAGGAGCGCGTGATGCGCGGGTCCTCGGAGAAGCCTTCGTAGGTGCGGCCCCAGCGGTCGTCCTGGACGACGGCGAGGGTGGGCGAGAAGGCCCAGTCCTGGCCGGTGGCGCGGATCTGCCGGGCGGTGGCGCCGGCTACGTCGCGGACCAGGCACGGGTCGTGCGCGGCGCCGAGGCCGATGTTGTGCGGGAAGACGGTGGCGCCGTAGACGTTGTTGTTGCCGTGCACGGCGTCGATGCCCCAGATGACGGGGACCTTCGTGCGGCTGGTCTTCGAGGCGTCCCAATAGGAGTCGGCGAGGTTCAGCCAGTCCTGCTGGGTGGCGTACTTCTTCCCGCCCGGCCACGAGCCACCGCCGTTGAGGACCGAGCCGATGGCGTACTGGCGGACCTCGTCGGGGGTGATGGCGGCGATCTCGGGCTGCGTCATCTGCCCGACTTTTTCCTCCAGGGTCATGCCCTTGAGGATTTCGGCGATCCGCTGCTCGTCGCCGGCCTTCCCCTTGAACCGGCTGTCGACCTTCGGCCAGTCCGCGAGGGTCGGCAGGCTCTTCTCGATCCGGGCGCAGCCGTCCTTGTCCTTGGCGGGCTGGCCGATGACGGGCTGAGCGGGGGTGTCGGCTTGGGCCGGCGTCGCCTGGGCGATCCCGCCCAGCAGGCTCAGGCTCATCAGCGTGACGAGCGAACTTCGGCGCGCACGAGACCACGCGCGGGATCTACTGGCCATGGGTCTGGTCCATTCTGCGATGAACGGCGGACCGGCCGATCCTCACCGGGCGACGGGGAGGCAGTCAAGGGTTTCGATTGTTTGGAGGGCCTGTTAATTCTCGACATAAACTAAGAGTCGCTCGGTGGCGGAGCCACTCTTAACCCGTAATGCTGTTGCGGTCAAGGGCACTGACGGGCAAGGGTTTTGCCCCATGGACATCCGCCGTGTCGTCTCGCTGGATCCGCTCCTGGCGGCCGGGCACCTGTTCGACGATCCCCCGCGCCCGGACGCCGCCGAGCGCTTCCTCGCTGCCGAAGGCCACCACCTGCTGGTCGCGTATGTGGACGAAGTGCCGGCGGGCATGGTGACCGGGGTCGAGATGACCCATCCGGACAAGGGCACGGAGATGTTCCTGTACGAACTGGGCGTCGACGACGGCTTCCGCGGGCAGGGCATCGGCCGGTCGTTGGTAACGGCGCTCGCGGGACTGGCTCGCGAGCGCGGATGTTATGGCATGTGGGTCGTCACGGAGGGGGACAACGCCCCGGCGAAGGCGACCTACCGCGCGGCCGGCGGGGGCACCGAGGAGGGGCAGACGGTCTTGAGCTGGACGTTCGGCTAGGGCCGGCCGGGTGAACTTCCGGGGCGGGACGCGAAGACTGGGATCCTGGAAAGATGGCGGATGGTCATGGGGGAAACCGGCTGCTCTCGAACCGGACGATCGCTGCTACGGCGGTCGTGCTGATCGTCGTCGCCGCGGCGACGTGCTGGCTGTTGCTGTCGCTGTACGGCGAAGGGACCGATGCGGACAAGGCGCGGCTGGACAGCGTGCGGACCGTCGGCACGATCGTCCTCGGTGCGGGTGGGTTCATCGCGTTGCTGCTTGCTGCGCGGCGGCAGCAAACGGCCGAGCAGGAGGCCGCCACGAAACGCCACGACCTGCTCCTGCGCGAGCAAGCCAACGAAGATGCCCGCCACGACGCCGCGGAGAGGCGTATCAGCGACCTCTACCTCAAGGCGGTCGAGCAACTCGGCGCGGAAAAGGCGCCGGTCCGGTTGGCCGGTCTCTACGCGCTTGAGCGGCTGGCGCAGGACAATCCTGCTCACCGGCAGACCATCGTGAACGTGATCTGCGCTTACCTGCGCATGCCGTACGAGCCTCCGGTCGAGGACGCCGACGAGAAACCCGATCGCGCCTGCCGGGAAGAACGGGAAGTGCGGATGACCGCGCAGCAGATCCTCACCGATCACCTGGCGCAGGAGGGGGGGCGACCGGGCGCGGTTCTGGGCGGATCTCGATCTCGACCTCGGCGGCGCCGTACTGATCGACCTGAAGTTCCACGACTGTTCGCTGCGGAACGCGAACTTCGCGCGCGCCAGATTCCTCGGGCAGACTTCGCTGCTGGGCATCAAGTTCCGAGGCAGCACGAGGTTCGACGCTGCGGTTTTCGAGGGCGAAGCCTGGTTCGTGGAGGCCGAGTTCTCGGACAGCACACGGTTCGACGATGTCACGTTCCTCGCCGACGCGAGGTTCGACGAGGCGGGATTCTTCGGAGCGACGGTGTTTCGCTGCGCCCGGTTCCAGGGGGATGCGCGGTTCGAGAAGACGAAGTTCGCGGGCAAGGTCATCTTCAGCGAGGCTGCGTTCGCGGGCCGTGCCGATTTCGCGCGCGCGAGCTTCGCCGACGCGGCGTACCTGCCCGGGGTCGACTTCGGGCGTGATGCCCGGTTCGTCGAGGTGACCTTCGCCAGGGACGGGTGGTTCCTCAACGTCGAGTTCAGCGGGAACACCGATTTCAAGGGCGTTACGTTGAGTGAGGACGTCCGATTCGTCGGCTGCACGCTGGACGGTGTCCCGTACACGCCGCCGGAGTGGACGCAGCGGCCCGACTACGACGACTTCGACTGAGCGCGCCTCAGTTCAGGACTGAGCCCGGTAGCTCCTCGAAGATCAGCCACGTCCGCGTCGACCGCACCCCTTCCAGCGCCTGCAGCCGCTCCAGCACCACGTCCCGCAGCGTCGAGTTGTCCGGCGTCCGGACCAGCAGCAGGATGTCGAAGTCGCCGCCGACCAACGCCACGTGGTCGACGTACGGGATCTCGTGCAGGTCCGTCGCCATCGTGCGCCAGGACGTCTGCTCCACCGTCACCATGATGTACGCCGACGTGCCCAGGCCCGCCCGGCGCGGGTCGATCCGGGCGCCGAAGCCCGTGATCACCCCCTCCGCCATCAGCCGCTCCAGCCGCGCGTACGCGTTCGTCCGCGAAATGTGCAGGCGCTCCGCCAGCGCGCGTACCGCCAGGCGGCCGTCCGCGGACAGTTCCGCCAGCATCGCCCGGTCGACGTCGTCCAGGGCCGGGACCGTTCGTCCCGTGAGACCCCCGTGAGCCAGGACACGTGTGGACGTTTGGTCATCAGAAACCGTCGAAGAAGGCCGTTTGTCGCTCATTTTCGCCAACCCTTGAACACAACGCCGCCGAGAACCACCATTTCAGCATCATATGTCTGGGAGAGGTGGTGCGCGTCATGGCTGCGAAAACCCTGCTGCCGTCCGCTGCTCCCGTGCGGTTCGTCGCCGAAGACGGGAGCCGGGCCGGCGAGCACGGCGGGTACGGCGAACCCACGGGTGAACGGCTCAAGGAGGCCTATCGGCTGATGGTCCTCGGCCGCCGGTTCGACGTGCAGGCGACCGCGCTCACCAAGCAGGGCCGCCTCGCCGTCTACCCCTCCAGCGCGGGCCAGGAGGCCTGCCAGGTCGCCGCGGCCCTCGCCGTGGAAGCCCAGGACTGGCTCTTCCCGACCTACCGCGACTCCGTCGCCCTCGTCGCCCGCGGCCTCGAACCCGGCGAAGTGCTGACGCTCCTTCGCGGCGACGCGCACTGCGGCTACAACCCGGTCGAGACGCGCGTGGCGCCGCAGTGCACTCCGCTCGCCACGCAGACTCTGCACGCCGTCGGGCTGGCGCACGCGATGCAGCGACGTGGCGAAGACGGCGTCGCGCTCGCCCTCATCGGGGACGGCGCCACCAGCGAAGGCGACTTCCACGAGGCGCTCAACTTCGCCGCCGTCTTCAAGGCGCCCGTCGTGTTCTTCGTGCAGAACAACCGCTTCGCCATCTCGGTGCCGTTCGAGAAGCAGAGCGCCGCCGCCGCGCTGGCGTACAAGGGCATCGGCTACGGCATGCGTTCGGAGCAGGTCGACGGCAACGACGCCGTCGCCGTCCTGGCCGTCCTCGACGACGCGGTGCGGCACGCGCGCGAAGGCAAGGGGCCGGTCCTCGTCGAGGCCCACACCTACCGCATCGACGCCCACACCAACGCCGACGACGCCACCCGCTACCGCGACGCCGAAGAAGTCGCGAAGTGGCGCGAGGCCGACCCGCTCAAGCGGCTCGAGACCTACCTGAAGAGCCGGAAAAGCCTGAGTGACAGCGAAATCGAGCGGTTCGCGGCCGACGCCGAGGTGTTCGCCCAGTCCGTCCGCGACACCTTGAACGCCGAGCCCGAGCTCGACCCGCTGTCCCTGTTCGACCACGTCTACGCCGTACCGACCCGCCAGCTGGAAGCCCAGCGCGCCACGCTCGAAGCCGAACTGGAGGCCTGATGACGACCACCATGGCGCAGGCCCTCAACGCGGCCCTGCGGGACGCCCTCAAGGACGACGACCGGGTCCTCGTGTTCGGCGAGGACGTCGGCACGCTCGGCGGCGTCTTCCGCGTCACCGACGGCATCACCGCCGACTTCGGCGAGGACCGCTGCTTCGACACCCCGCTGGCGGAATCCGGCATCGTCGGGTTCGCCGTCGGGATGGCGATGGGCGGGTTCCGGCCGGTCGTCGAGATGCAGTTCGACGCCTTCGCCTACCCGGCGTTCGAGCAGATCACCTCGCACGTGGCGAAGCTGCGCAACCGGACCCGCGGCGCGCTGGAAATGCCGATGGTCATCCGGGTGCCCTACGCCGGCGGCATCGGCGGCGTCGAGCACCACTGCGACTCCAGCGAGGCCTACTACACGCACACGCCGGGCCTGCGCGTCGTCACGCCGGGCACCGCGCAGGACGCCTACGACCTGCTCCGCGACGCCATCGAGTCGCCCGACCCGGTCATCTTCCTCGAACCGAAGTGCCGCTACTGGTCGAGTGAAGAAGTCAGTTTCACGCGCAGCGGCCCGGCCATGGACCAGGCCGTGGTCCGGCGGCACGGCAAGGACGTCACGCTCATCGCGTACGGCCCGATGGTCGCCACCGCCATGGAAACCGCCGAAGCGGCGAAGGCCGAGGGCTGGGACATCGAGGTCGTCGACCTGCGCTCGCTGGCGCCGTTCGACGACGAGACCGTGACGGCTTCCGTGCGCCGCACCGGGCGCGCGGTCGTCGTGCACGAGGCCGCCGGCTTCGGCGGGTACGGCGCCGAGGTCGTCGCGCGCGTCACCGAACAGTGCTTCCACCAGCTCCACGCACCCGTCCTGCGGGTCACCGGGCTCGACATCCCGTACCCGGCGCCGAAGCTCGAGCGCCACCAGCTGCCGGACGTCGACCGGATCCTCGACACGATCGCGCGCCTGCAGTGGGCCGACACGCCGGTGGTGGCCGGTGCCTGACTTCCTGCTGCCGGACCTCGGCGAAGGCCTGACCGAGGCGGCGATCGTGGACTGGCGGGTCAAGGTCGGCGACACCGTCGGCGTCGACCAGATCGTCGTCGAGGTCGAGACGGCGAAGGCGGCTGTCGAGGTGCCGGTGCCGTTCGCCGGCGTGGTGTCCGCGCTGCACGGCGAACCGGGCCAGCTGCTGCCGGTCGGCGCGCCGCTGCTGAGCGTCGGCGGGTTCGCCGAGCCGGGGGTGACGACTTCTTCCGGCAGCGGCAACGTCCTCATCGGCTACGGCACCGCGCAGACGACCCGGCGCAAGCGCGCGCGGCGGCCGGTGAGCGCCACCGCGCCCGCGCGGCCGAAGCCGACGCCCGGAGTGATCTCGCCGTTCGTCCGGAAGCTGGCCGCGGACAACGGGATCGACCTCGCGAAGCTCACCCCCGGCGGTCCGGACGGCATCATCCGCCGCGCCGACGTCGAGGCGGCGCTGAAGAAGCCCGTCGCGAAGGGCAAGCGCATCCCGCTGACCGGCGTGCGCAAGGCCGTCGCCGACAAGCTGGCGACGTCCCGGCGCGAGATCCCCGAGGCCACGGTCTGGGTGGACGTCGACGCGACCGGGCTGGTCGCCGCGCGGGCCGCGCTGAACGCCAAGACGGACCGGCCGGTCAGCCTGCTCGGGCTGATCGCGCGGTTCACCGTCGCGGGGCTGCGCAAGTTCCCGGAGCTGAACTCGCGCGTCGAGGGCGACGAGATCGTGGTGCTGGACGAAATCCACCTCGGGTTCGCCGCGCAGACCGACCGCGGGCTGGTCGTGCCGGTGGTGCGCGACGCCGGGGCGCTGTCCACGCGGGACCTGTCGGCGGCGATCGGCGACCGCGCCCGCACCGCGCGGGAGGGCAAGCTCGCGCCCGCCGACCTCACCGGTGGCACCTTCACGGTCAACAACTACGGCGTCTTCGGCGTCGACGGCTCGGCTGCGATCATCAACCACCCCGAGGCGGCCATCCTCGGCATCGGCCGGATCATCGACCGGCCGTGGGTCGTCGACGGCGCCCTGGTGGCGCGGAAGATCTGCGAGCTGACGCTGGCCTTCGACCACCGCGTCTGCGACGGCGGCACGGCGGGCGGGTTCCTGCGGTTCGTCGCCGACTGCGTGGAGTCGCCGGTCACCGCCCTCGGGGACCTTTGACGAGCTCTGACGAGCTCTGACGAGCTCTGACGACTCACCGGCCGCGTTGGCCGATGGTGACGGTGGTGGCACTTAAAGTGGTCGCGTGACGACACCGGCCCAGCACGACCGCGACCTGGCGGAGGGGCGCGTCGCCCGGCTCAAGCAGGACCTGCGGGACGGGCTCGCGACCCCGCCCGGAGACGTCGAGGCGATGGACGAGCTCGTGGCGACGGCCCACCGGCTGCTCGACGCCGAGCTGGCGTTCGACGAAGCCCGGCGGCGGCTCGCCGACGCCGAACTCGAGTCCCGGCACGCGGCGACGCAGCGCGCGGTCGTCTGGTTCGCGGCCGCGCCGGTGCTGGTGCCGCTGGCCGCCGCGGCGCTGGTGCTGTTCGAAGTGCTTTCGCCGGGGTGGCTGCTGGCCTTGGTGCCGCTGTTCGGGGCGGGGCTGTGGATCGGCTTCGCGCCGGTTCGCCGGGCGGGGGCGGTGATCCGCGAACGGACGCGGGCGGCGTGGGCGGGCAGCGTGACGGCGTTGGTGCTGGCCGGCGCCTTGCTCCCGTGGTCCGCGGCCGTCGTCCTCACGATCCTGACGGCGCTGGGCGTCGCGGGCACGATCGCGCTGCTGTGGCGGGAAAGCCGGACCCCATGAGCCACGGCTACGCGACCTACGGCGACGACCCGGAGTTCACGCAGGAGTACGACTACCCGGACGCCCCCGACCCGACCCGCCGCGACCTCGACGAGCTGTTCGCGGCGGTCGACGCGCTCCGCGAGGCCGATGACAGCTTGGGTCAGGACGTCGCCGACCTGACCGAGCGGCTCGAAACCGGCGGCGCGACCCGCCAGGAGGACCGCCTCGACCTGCTCGGCCGACGGCTGGACCGGCTGCAGCAGCAGGTCCAGGCCCTGGAGCGGGCGGTCCGCGTGTCCGACGGGGTCCCGCAGGTGAACCTCGACGACGTCGGCCCGGAGACCCGGGCGCTCGCGGCGGAGGCGGCGCGCTGGGACGACCTGCACAAGGAACTGGTCACGAAGGAGCAGCGCGCGCGGTACGAGGAGGAGATCGCGCACCTGGACTCGGTGCGGTCGGCGTTGTCCCGGTGCGACGGCGACCTGCTGGAGGTGGTGCGCGTCCTGGCGTCGACGGACCGGGCGTCCCGGGCCCGAGGGGACGCGGAGTCGTCGTTGCGGGCGTTGTCGACGCGACGCCGGACGTTGCTGGACGAGGAGATCCCGGCGGCCGTCTCGGCGGCGGACCAGGCTCGGCTGGCCCTGCGCGAGGCGGACGCGGTCGAGGCGCGGGTGGTCCCGCAGCTGGAGCGGGCCGAGCGCGCGTGGCACGACCTGCAGGTTCGCCTCCGGACCCGGATCACGGACGCGCTGGGCTCGAACGCGCTGCTGCCGACCTGGTTCGGCCACGCACTGGGGGTGGCGCCGCCGGCCGGCACGTCGGGTGACGCGTGGATCCGGACGGCCGCGTCGGTGCTGGCCTACCGGGTGACGTTCGGGGTGACGGACCCGACGCTGCCGCTGGGCCCGCCGTCCGGCGAGGGCGCGGACACGACGGAACGCCGCTGGACCTGGCGAGCCCGCCTCGAGTCGGACCTCGACGACCTCTCGCTGTAGCCCGTGATCCGCCGGGCATCACGCGTGATGCCCTTCCAATCACGCGAGATGACCTTCCAATCACGCGAGATGACCCTGCAATCACGCGAGATGACCCTGCAATCACGCGAGATGCCTCTGCAGACACGGGTGATGCCCCTTCACGCACCAGTGCGGAGGGCGGACTCCAGCCTGCGGTGAAGGTCGCCGAGGCGGGTTTTGCCCGGTTTGCCCGGTGGGAAGCGGTGCAGGAGGGTGCGGACTTCGGGTGGGGCCTGGGTGAGGGCCCACTCGATCTCCGTTTCCGCGGAGCCGCCGGCCAGTTCGCGGGCCAACGCTGCCTGCTGAGCCGGGCCGACGATGTGCTTCACCTGGTGCGGCGACTCCAACGGGTGCAGGTAGGCGGCTCCTGCCGCGCCGACCGCTGCGCGGGCGGCGGCGGAGGCGGCTGGGGCGGAAGTCTCGCCGGCCGCCGCCAGCGCTGCCCACGCCGCCGTGCGCAGGACCTTGGTGCGCGGGCCGCCCGAGGCGAACTCCCGCGCCGCGGTGATCGCCGCGGCCGGGCGGGGGTCGTCCGGGATCAGGGGCAACACCCGCTCGGCGCAGGCCGCGGCCCAGCCCGTCAACGCCCGCAGCTCGTCCAGAGTCAGCTCCATGCCCCTGAAGGTTATCCTTGAACCGCCGGTTGAAACTCCGGGCGGCGCAGGGCCTGGCGGCGCAGGCGGTTGAACAGCTTCGCGTTGTTCAGCGCGAAGACCCCGACCGTCACGCCGTCGCGGGAGAACGTCGCCACGAACGAAGCCGACGAAGGGTCGCCGTCCACGAACGAAAGCGTGTCGTCCGGGCGGGGGTGCCCGGCCAGCTGCAACCTCCCCGAATACTGGTCCGACCAGACGTATCCGCTGGGCGAGTACGTGCGGGTGGTGTGCCCGGCCAGGAGGTTGGCCACCGCCACCGGCGCCTGCTCCGACGCGTTCGTCCAGTGCTCGTGCCGCCGTCCGCCGTAGCGGGCCACGTCGCCGACCGCGACCACCTGAGGCAGCGAAGTCACCAGCCCCGCGTCCGTGTGGACGCCGTTGCCGACCTTCAAACCCGAGCCCGCCAGCCACTCGGTCGCCGGGGTCATCCCGACGCCCGTCACGACCACGTCGGCCGGGACAACCGAACCGGACGCCAGCGAGACGCCCTCCGGGGAAAGGCCCGTCACCTGGACGCCGCAGCGCAGGTCCGTGCCGTGGTCGAGGTGCAGCCGGGCGCAGACCGCGGCCAGCGAAGGGCCCAGCACCGGTTCCAGCGGCGCGGCCAAAGCCTCCAAAACGACCACGTCGAGGCCCAGCGAACGACAGGTCGAGGCCACCTCGGCCCCGATGAACCCGGCCCCGACGACGACCACGCGGGCCCCGGGGACCAACGCGGCGCGCAACGCGAGCGCGTCGTCGACTGTCCGCAACACGAAGGCGCCCTCGAAGCCCGGCAACGTGCGAGCCCGGCCGCCGGTGGCGATCACGACGCCGTCCGCGTGCACCGACGTGCCGTCCGACAGCAGCACGCGCCGGTCGGCCGGTTCCAGCGCCGTCGCCCGGACGCCGAGCCGGAAGTCCAGGGCCAGTGACGCCAGGTCGCCGGTGTCGAGCAGGTCCAGCGACTCCCGCGACGCCGTCCCGGCGAGAAAGCCCTTCGACAGCGGCGGCCGGTCGTAGGGCAGGTGGGCCTCGTCCCCGATCAGCACGATCCCGCCGTCGTACCCCTGCGCGCGCAGCTCCTGCGCCGCGCGGACCCCGGCGAGCGACGCGCCGACGACCGCGATGCGCCTCACGCGGCGTCCTCGTCGGCCACGCCCTGGACGTAGATGACCCCTTCGTCGACGACTACGGCGTACGTGGGTACCGGGTCCTTCGCCGGCAGGCAGGTCGGCATGCCCGTGCGCAGGTCGAACAGCGCCGCGTGCAGCGGACACTCGACGAAACAGCCTTCGAGCCAGCCGTCGGCCAGGGAGGCGTCCTGGTGGGTGCACGTGTCGCCGATGGCGTACAGCTCGCCCTGCTCGGTGTGGAACACCGCGATGGCGGGCGGTCCGGGGATCCGGACGGACTCACCGGGGGGCAGCTCGTCCACCGTGCACGCGCGAATCATGGGTCCTCCGAGACTGTTGCGCATAGGGGAACATCAACTGTGATCCGCAACAAAGTCTGAGTCCCGCGAAGAGCGTCGTCAAGGGGGTACGCCCCGGTAGTTTTCGTTACCTGGTAACGGGTACCCAGGCACGCCGAAGGCCCGGGCCGTCACTTTCACGTGAAAGTGACGGCCCGGGTACGGCTCGGTTACTTCGAGGCGGTTTCCCCGTGCCGGTAGAACGGCAGCTTGATCGGGGCCAGCGGGGTGTTGCCGAGGATCAGGTCGGCGGCCTTCTCGGCGGTCATCATCACCGGGGCGTAGATGTTGCCGTTGGTGATGTAGGGCATGACCGACGCGTCGACGACGCGCAGGCCCTCGGTGCCGTGCACCCGCATGCTCTGCGGGTCGACGACCGACTTCTCGTCCACGCCCATCTTGGTCGTGCACGACGGGTGCAGCGCGGTTTCCGCGTCCTTCGCCACCCAATCGAGAATTTCTTCGTCGGTTTCCACGGACGGCCCCGGCGAGATCTCCCCGCCGTTGTACGGCTCCAGCGCGGACTGGTTGAGGATCTTCCGCGCCACCCGTACCGCTTCGACCCATTCGCGGCGGTCGGTCTCGGTCGACAGGTAGTTGAACTTGATGGCCGGGTGCTGCCGCGGGTCGGTGGAGGTGATCTTCACCGAGCCGCGGGTGTCGGCGTACATCGGGCCGACGTGCACCTGGTAGCCGTGCCCTTCCGTGGGCGCCGAACCGTCGTAGCGGATCGCCACCGGCAGGAAGTGGAACATCAGGTTCGGGTACTTCACCTCGTCGTTGGACCGGACGAACCCGCCGCCCTCGAAGTGGTTCGTCGCGGCCGGCCCGGACCGCAGGAACAGCCACTGCGCGCCGATGTAGGGCCGCTTCCACTTGGCCAGCGACGGCTGCATCGACACCGGCTGCTTGCAGGCGTACTGGATGTACACCTCCAGGTGATCCTGGAGGTTCTCGCCGACGCCCGGCAGGTCCTTGACGACGTCGATGCCGAGCTTCTCCAGTTCCGCCGCGTTCCCGACGCCGGAGAGCTGCAGCAGCTGCGGGGTGTTGATCGCGCCGCCGCAGAGGATGATTTCCTTGCCGTAGACCTCGCCCGGCACACCGCGGCCCTGCGCATACTCGACGCCGATCGCGCGGGTGCCGTCGAAGAGGATGTGCGACACGAACGCGCTGGTCTTCACCGTGAGGTTGGGCCGGTCCAGCACCGGGTGCAGATAAGCCCCGGCCGCCGACAGCCGCCGTCCTTTCCGGACGTTCCGGTCGAACGCCGCGAAGCCCTCCTGCCGGTAGCCGTTGACGTCGTCGGTGCGCGGGTAGCCCGCTTCCTCGGCGGCGTCGAAGAACGCCTGGAACAACGGGTTGGAGGCCGGGCCCCGCTCCAGTTCGAGGGGCCCGTCGTGCCCGCGCCACTTGCCGTCCGGCGGGTCCGCCAGGCAGTTCTCCATCCGGTTGAAGTACGGCAGGCAGTGCGCGTAGTCCCAAGTGGACATGCCGGGATCGGCGCCCCAGCGTTCGTAGTCCATCGGGTTCCCGCGCTGGAAGATCATCCCGTTGATGCTGGACGACCCGCCGAGCACCTTGCCGCGCGCGTGGTAGACGCGACGGCGGTTCAGGTACGGCTCGGGCTCGCTGCGGTAGCCCCAGTCGTAGAACTTCGACCCGATCGGGAAGGTCAGCGCGGCCGGCATGTGGATGAAGACGTCCCACTTCCAGTCGGACCGGCCGGCTTCCAGGACGAGAACCTTGTTCGAGGGGTCGGCCGACAGCCGGTTCGCCAGCGCGCAGCCCGCCGAACCACCGCCGACGATGACGAAGTCGTAGGTTCCGGTACTCATGCGTCCTCCTCAGCCGGGCAGGGAATCCGGGGTCGCATCGGGCATGTGTTCGGGGCTGGTGTGGGCCGAGCCCCAGGTGCGTCGCCGGACGTACAGCATTATCGCGCCGATGATCACGATCAGCGCGGTGACGATCACCGCGCCCCACTGGAAGTACCAGTGGTCGGAGCCGTAGACCTCGGGCCGCGGCCAGATCAGGTTGACCGTCATGCCCGCGCCGTAGACCACCGCGACCAGGTTCACCAGCGTGCCCCAGCGGCCCAGCTTGAAGTACGGGCCGTGCTCCGGCCGCGGCCAGTGCCCGCGCAGGCGGCGCACCAGCATCGGGCCGGTGACCATCAGGTAGGGGATGTAGAACAGGATGATCGCGGTCGAGGTCAGGATGAAGAACGCCCGCTGGTTGCCGAGGTTGATCAGCAGGACGACGACGGTGAGCCCACCGGTGATCAGGGCGGGCAGGACCGGGGTCTTGGACCGCGGCGAAACCTTCGCCATCGCCTTGCTGAACGGCAGCCTGCCGTCGCGCGCCATCGCCCACGCCATCCGGATCGCCGCGGTCTGCACGGCGAGGCAGCACACGGTGATCGCGATCGCCGAGCAGATCAGGAACGCGTCACCGAGTCCCTCGCCGAGCGTGCTCTTCAGCAGGTAGGGCATGCCGGACGTGCTCAGCTCCTCGGCGTTGATGTTGCCGACGGCCATCATGCCGACCAGCATCACCAAGCCGCCGACGATGAACGACGCGGTGATCGCCCGCAGGATCGCGCGCGGTGCGTGCTTGCGCGGCTGGGTGGTTTCCTCGGCGAGCGAGCCCGCCGTGTCGAAGCCGTAGAAGACGTACGCGCTCATCAGCGACGCCACGAGGAACGCCCCGAGGTACCCGAGTGAGTGACCCTCGCCGGTGCCGTGTGTCTCGAAGACCACCTGCGGGCCGCGCTTGATGTGCACGGCCAGCGCGATGATCAGCAGGATGACCGCGGACAGTTCCACCGCGACGCCGAAGTTGTTGATCTTCGCCATCAGCTTGACGCCGATGATGTTCACGATCGTGGCGAACACGACCAGCACCAGGGCCAGGATGATCGCGTTCTGCGCGCCACCCGGCGTCGACGTCAGGCCGGCGTCGGCGTCGCTGCCGACGAGCTGGAACGCGGTCGAGACCTGCGGCAGGATGATCTGGTAGGCGACCGCGACGGCCGCCGCCGTCACGATCGCGCCGATGATCATGATCCAGCCGGCCAGCCACGACGTCGCGGGTTTCGCGATCTGCTTGGCCCACTGGTACACCGACCCGGCGAGCGGGAACTGCCCGGCGAGCTCGGAGAAGCACAGGGCGACGGCGAGCTGGCCGAGGAAGACCAGCGGCCACGTCCAGATGAACGCGGGGCCGCCCGAAGCGAAGCCGAAGAAGAAGAGCTGGAACACGCCGGTCAGGATGGAGATGTAGCTGAAGCCGGCGGCGAAGCTGGAGAACGATCCGAGCGAGCGCTCGAGTTCCTGGCGGTAGCCGAACTTCTCGAGTTCGGAGCTGTCGTCCGGAGCAGGCCCCCCGCCCGCCGGTTTTTCCTGCGTGGTCATGGCAGCGTCCTTACGTGGTGGGGGTGGGATCAGCCCTTGAACCAGTGCTGCGGAACGGGATCGATGTTCTGGTAGATGTGCTTGCTCTCCTGGTACTCGGCCAGTCCGGACGGCCCGAGTTCGCGGCCGATGCCCGATTTGCCGAAACCACCCCACTCCGCCTGGGGCAGGTAGGGGTGGTAGTCGTTGATCCACACGGTGCCGTGGCGCAGGGCCCCGGCGACGCGCTGGGCGCGGGACGCGTCCGACGTCCACACGGCTCCGGCGAGCCCGTACTCGGTGTCGTTGGCCAGCGCGATCGCGTCGGCCTCTTCGGTGAAGCGTTCCACGGTGACAACCGGGCCGAAGACCTCTTCCCGGACGATCGCCATGTCCCGGGTGCACCCGGAAAACACGGTCGGGCGCAGGAAGAAACCGCTTTCGTACTCCGGTCCTTCGGGCCGCTTGCCGCCCGCCCGGAGCGTTGCGCCGGCTTCGATGGCGCCTTGGATGTAGCCCTCGACCTTGGCGCGGTGCTGCGCCGAGACGAGCGGGCCCGTCTCGGTCGCGGGATCGAGGCCGTTGCCGACCCGGATCCGGTCGGCGCGCGCGGCGAGGTCCGCGACGAACCGGTCATGGATTCCATCTTGGACGATCAGCCGGGCGCCCGCTGAGCAGACCTGTCCGGAATGGACGAACGCCGCCATCAGGGCGTAGTCGAGCGCCGTTTCGTAGCCGGCGTCCGCGAAGACGACGTTCGGGTTCTTGCCGCCGAGCTCGAGGGCGACCCGGCGGACGCCCTTCGCGGCGGCCGTCATGATCTTCTCGCCGGTCGCGTAACCACCGGTGAAGGAGACCAGGTCGACGGCCGGGTGTTCGACCATCGCCGCGCCGGTGCGGCCGTCGCCGAGCAGCAGGTTGACGACGCCGGGCGGGGCACCGGCCTCTTCCAGCAGGGCGACGAGCTTGATCGTGGTCAGCGGGGTGACCTCGCTGGGCTTGAGCACCACGGTGTTGCCCGCGGCGAGGGCGGGCGCGACCTTCCAGGCCATCTGGAGCAGGGGGTAGTTCCACGGCGCGATGAGCGCGCAGACGCCGACCGGCTCGTGCACGATCCGGCTCACGACGGTCGCGCTGCCGGCGTCGACCAGGCGTCCGGCGTCCTTGCCCGCGAGGTCGGCGTAGTAGCGGAAGACGTTCGTCACGTCGTCGATGTCGATGCGGCCTTCACCGAGGGTCTTGCCGGTGTCGAGGCTCTCGGTGCGGGCCAGTTCCTCGCGGTCGCGGACCAGCAGGTCGGCCACCGTGCGGAGCAGGGCGCCACGTTCGGTGGCGGTCGCCTGGCGCCACGGACCTCCGTCGAAGGCCGTTCTCGCGGCTCTCACGGCGGCGTCGACCTCGGCTTTTCCCGCTTCGGCGACGGTCACGAGCACTTCGCCGGTGGCGGGGTTCAGCACGTCGGAGCGCGTCCCGGTGGCTGCGTCCAGCCAGATTCCGTCGATGTAGAGGTCCTTCATGCGGCCCTTCCCGGATCGGTAGTGGCTGCTTCGCGTCCAGAGTGCGTACATTTGTACGCGAAGTGTGTACAGATGTCCATAAGGGGGCTCGATGGTGAAGAGCGAACCCGGCGCAACGCGGCGCCGCGGTCCGAACGACCCCGAGCGGCGCGCGCGGATCGCCAAGGCGGCGATCGAAGTGGTCGCCCAGCGGGGGATCGACGGGGTCACGCACCGATCGGTGGCGGCCGCGGCCGGCGTCCCGCTCGGCTCGACGACCTACCACTTCGCGACGCTGGACGACCTCCTGGAGGTCGCCCTGCACGGGGCGGCCGAGAAGAACGTCCACGCGCTGAAGGAGTGGGAGTCCGGGCTCCCGCCGGACGCCGACTTCGCCGCCGCCCTCGCCGACCTGGTGATGGGTTACATCAACGAGCAGTACCGGGACACCGTCGTCGAGTACGACCTGTACGTCGCGGCGCTGCACCGCCCGGCGCTGCGCAAGGCGAGCGCGGCCTGGGACGACGCCCTGATCGCGTTCTTCGGCTCCCGCACCGACCCCCTCACCGGCCGTCTCCTGGCCGGCCTGTTCTGCGGCCTCCTGATGCAGGCGGCCCTGGCCGACCCCCGCCCCACCCGCAAGGAGATCGAAACCCTCTTCCGCCGAGCCATCGACGGCCCCGCCGTGTGACCGAACGGTCGACACGCGTGATTGAGGAGTCGACACGCGTGATTGAAGGGTCGACACGCGTGATTGAAGGGTCGACACGGCGGGTCGGGTGCCCGGGGCCGTGTCGACCTCCCAATCACGCGTGTCGACCCTTCAATCACGCGAGTTGACCCTTCAATCACGCCGTGTGGGTGAAACCTGTGGTGAGTACTGGGAAAACGTGGGTTGACAGGGGGTTGGGCGGGCGTCACTCTGGTGCGGAGTGAGCAACAAGACGCGTTCTGCGCAACTCCCGTACTGATCCGCGGAGAGGACCACGCCGGTGACCGCAATCGATCTCCCGCCGAGCCTGCTCGCCACCTTGCCGGGCAGCTCCTACACCGATCCGGCGATCTTCGCGCTGGAGCAGGCGAAGATCTTCGAGGCGGACTGGTTCTGCGCCGTGCGCAGCGCCGACCTCGCCGGGCCCGGGGCGTTCGAGACCGTGCAGATCGGCAAGGAGAGCGTGCTCGTCTCGCGGGGCCGGGACGGGAAGCTCACCGCGTTCCTCAACGTCTGCCGCCACCGCGGTGCCCGGTTGTGCACGTCGGAGAGCGGCACGGTCAAGCGTGCCTTCCAGTGCCCGTACCACGCCTGGACGTACGGCCTCGACGGCAAGCTGATCGCCGCGCCCAACCTCACCGGCATGCCGGACGTCGACCGCACCGCGTTCGGCCTCACGCGGCTGCACCTGCGCGAGTGGCTCGGCTACGCCTGGGTCTGCCTGGCCGACGAGCCGCCGTCGTTCGAGGAGACCGTGATCGGGGCCGTCACCGAACGCCTCGGCGGCCCGACCGAGATCGACGCCTACGGCATCGACGGCCTCGCGCTCGGCAAGCGCATCGAGTACGACGTGAAGGCCAACTGGAAACAGATCATCGAGAACTTCATGGAGTGCTACCACTGCGCGACGATCCACCCGGAGCTCACCGAGGTGCTCCCGGAGTTCGCCGACGGCTACGCCGCGCAGTACTACGTCGGCCACGGCGCCGAGTTCGGCGGCGAGATCAAGGGCTTCACCGTCGACGGCAGCGAAGGCGTCGACCGGCTCCCCGGCGTGTCCGAGGCCCAGGACCGCAAGTACTACGCGATCACGATCAAGCCCGGCGTCTTCGTCAACCTCGTCCCCGACCACGTCATCATCCACCGGATGTTCCCGCTGGCCCCGGATCGGACGCTGGTCCGCTGCGACTGGCTGTACCTGCCCGAGGTCGTCGAATCCGGCCGGGACCTGACGCGGTCGGTGGAGCTGTTCCACCGCGTCAACCTGCAGGACTTCGAGGCCTGCGAACGCTGCCAGCTCGCGATGGACTCGCGCTCCTACGCCAACGGCGGCGTGCTCGTGCCCAGCGAGCACCACATCGGCGCCTTCCACGACTGGGTCCGCGCCCGCCTGTCGTGAGTGGTAATTCGGGTTAGAACCCGAATTACCACTCACGACGGCTTGCGGCTAGATCAACGCCCGGATGGCGGCCTCGAAGCCGGTGACGTGCGCATGCGTCAACGCGGCCGCCTTCTCGGCGTCGCCCTCGATGATCGCGGTGAGGAGCGGGACGTGCTCGTCGACGTGGCCGGCCATCCCGGACAGCCGGGGCACGAACACGCACCAGATCCGGGTGGCCAGGTTGTCGTACCGGATCAGCGTGTCCTCAAGGAACGGGTTGTGCACGCACCGGTAGATCGCCCGGTGCAGGGCGAGGTCGGTGCGCAGCAGCTCGGCGTTGTCCCGCCCCGGGACGCCCGCGTCGAGCTGCGCGCGCAGCTCGGTCAGCGCCGACCGGTCGGCCTCGGTCGCGCGCCCGGCCGCGGCGGCCGTCGCCATCGGCTCCAGCGTGCGCCGGACCTCGGAGATGTGCGCGAGGTCGGAGATGTTGACGTCGGTGGCGAACGTCCCGCGCCGCGGGTAGGCGACGACCAGCCGTTCGGACTCCAGCCGCTTCAGCGCTTCGCGGATCGGCGTCCGGCCCATGCCGAGCGTGCTGCCGAGCTCCTCCTCGTTGAGGGGGGAGCCCGGCGGGATGTCCAGCATGACCAGGCGGTCGCGGATGAAGAGGTACGCCTGTTCCGCCAGCGAGGGGGGATTGACCTGGGGATGCACGCCGCTTAGCCTACATCGACGATTGATATATCAGAAGTCGACCACGGAAGGTTTCGCGATGACCGCGACGATCGATCCAGTGCTCAACCGCTCCCTGGCCGACTACGACCCGGTGGTCGCGGCGGCGATCGGCGCGGAACTGCGCCGCCAGCAGACGACGCTGGAGATGATCGCCTCCGAGAACTTCGCGCCGCTCTCCGTCCTGCAGGCCCAGGGCTCGGTGCTGACCAACAAGTACGCCGAGGGCTACCCCGGCCGGCGCTACTACGGCGGCTGCGAGCACGTCGACGTCCTCGAACAGCTGGCCATCGACCGGGTCAAGGCCCTCTTCGGCGCGGGGTTCGCCAACGTCCAGCCGCATTCGGGCGCCCAGGCGAACGCCGCCGCCATGGCCGCGCTGCTCAAGCCCGGTGACAAGCTCCTCGGCCTGTCGCTGGCCCACGGCGGCCACCTGACGCACGGCATGCGGATCAACTTCTCCGGCCTGCTCTACGACGTCGCCGCGTACGAAGTGTCCGAAAAGGACTATCGGGTCGACATGGCCGAGGTCGAACGGCTCGCGAAGGAGCACCGGCCGAAGGTGATCATCGCCGGTTGGTCGGCCTACCCGCGGCAGCTCGACTTCGCCCGCTTCCGCGAGATCGCCGACGAGGTCGGCGCGTACCTGATGGTCGACATGGCCCACTTTGCCGGCCTGGTCGCCGCGGGGCTGCACCCGTCGCCGGTGCCGCACGCGCACGTCACGACGACGACCACGCACAAGACCCTCGGCGGCCCGCGCGGCGGCGTGATCCTCACCGACGACGCAGGCCTGGCCAAGAAGGTCAACTCCGCCGTCTTCCCCGGTCAGCAGGGCGGACCGCTCGAACACGTCATCGCGGCCAAGGCCGTGGCGTTCAAGATGGCGGCCGAACCCGAGTTCGCCGAACGCCAGCAGCGCACGCTCAGCGGCGCGAAGATCCTGGCCGAGCGGCTGCTGGACGGCGGGGTCGACGTCCTGACTGGCGGCACCGACGTCCACCTCGTGCTCGCCGACCTGCGGAACTCCGAACTCGACGGCAAGCAGGCCGAGGACCGGCTCCACGAGGTCGGCATCACGGTGAACCGCAACGCCGTCCCGTTCGACCCGCGGCCGCCGATGGTGACGTCCGGCCTGCGGATCGGCACGCCGGCGCTGGCCACCCGCGGGTTCGGGGACGCCGAGTTCCGCGAAGCCGCCGACGTCATCGCCGAGGCGCTCCGGCCCGGCTACGACGTCGAGAAGCTGCGGGCCCGCGTCACCGCGCTCGCCGAAGCGTTCCCGCTGTACCCCTCGGAGGAAACCCGATGACCGACCTGCCGGAGCACCCGGACTTCCTCTGGGACAACCCCGAGCCGAAGAAGGCCTACGACGTGGTCGTGGTCGGTGGCGGCGGGCACGGCCTGGCCACCGCCTACTACCTGGCCAAACAGGGCATCACGAACGTTGCCGTGCTGGAGAAGGGCTGGCTCGCCGGCGGCAACATGGCCCGCAACACCACGATCATCCGCTCCAACTACCTCTGGGACGAGAGCTCCGGCATCTACGAGCACTCGCTCAAGCTGTGGGAAGGCCTCGAAGAGGACCTCGGCTACCCGATCCTGTTCAGCCAGCGCGGGGTGCTGAACCTGGCGCACAGCCTGCAGGACGTCCGGGACAGCGTCCGCCGCGTCGAGGCCAACAAGCTCAACGGCATCGACGCCGAGTGGGTGGACGCCGACGGCGTCAAGGAGATCTGCCCGATCGTCAACACCTCCCCGGACGTCCGCTACCCGGTGCTCGGCGCGACCTTCCAGCCGCGCGCGGGCATCGCGAAGCACGACTACGTGGCCTGGGGCTTCGCCCGCGCGGCGCACGCGATGGGCGTCGACCTGATCCAGAACTGCGAGGTCACCGGAATATCCACAGTGGACGGCCGGGTCACCGGCGTCGAGACGTCCCGAGGGCGGATCGCGGCGGGCAAGGTGGCGCTGTGCGCGGCCGGGCACACGTCGGTGCTGGCCCGCATGGTCGGGCTCGACCTGCCGCTGACGTCGCACCCGCTGCAGGCGCTGGTGTCCGAGCTGCTCGAACCGATCCACCCGACGGTCGTCATGTCGAACGCCGTGCACGTCTACGTTTCCCAGGCGCACAAAGGCGAACTCGTGATGGGTGCGGGGATCGACAGCTACAACGGGTACGGCCAGCGCGGCTCGTTCCACATCATCGAGCAGCAGATGGCCGCCGCGCTGGAGTTGTTCCCGGTGTTCGCGCGGGCACACCTGCTGCGGACGTGGGCGGGGATCGTCGACACCAGCCCGGACGCCTCGCCGATCATCGGCCTGACACCGGTGGAGAACCTGTTCCTCAACTGCGGCTGGGGGACCGGCGGCTTCAAGGCCACCCCCGGCGTCGGCGACGTCTTCGCGGCGACGATCGCGCGCGGCAAGCCGCACGAGTACGCCGAGCCCTTCGCCCTCGACCGGTTCACCACCGGTGCCCTCGTCGACGAGCACGGCGCTGCCGCCGTGGCCCACTGAGTCATTCAAAAGCAGGAGTTGCCGTGCAACTGATCCCTTGCCCGTGGTGCGGGCCACGCGAGGAAGCCGAGTTCCACTACGGCGGCCAAGCGCACGTCGCCTACCCCGAAGACCCGGCCGCACTGTCCGATGAGGAATGGGCGAAGTTCGTCTTCTTCCGCGAGAACCCGAGCGGCCCGTTCGCCGAGCGGTGGAGCCACTCCGCGGGTTGCCGACGCTGGTTCAACGCCGTACGCGACACCCGCACCCACGACCTCCTGGCGGTCTACCGCCTCGACGAACCCCGGCCGGTGATCTCATGACCCGATTGTCCGGTGTCCCGCTCAAGTTCACCTTCGACGGCCGCGAGCTGACCGGTTTCCTCGGCGACACCCTGGCTTCGGCGTTGCTCGCCAACGGCATCCACCAGGTCGCGACC
The DNA here is from genome assembly GCF_046548995.1 of Amycolatopsis sp. lyj-109. NCBI lineage: Bacteria > Bacillati > Actinomycetota > Actinomycetes > Pseudonocardiales > Pseudonocardiaceae > Amycolatopsis > Amycolatopsis sp. lyj-109. The sequence continues at coordinate 340,042 of NZ_JAJPWR010000001.1, read as the reverse complement.
AGCATCAAGTACGGCCGGCCGCGCGGGATCGTCGCGGCGGGTGTCGAGGACTCGAACGCCCTGGTGCAGATCGAAAAGCCGTTCCCCGAGCCGATGCTGAGCGCGACGACCGTCGAGCTGTACGAGGGCTTGGAGGCCCGCGGCCTGCGCGGTCAGGGCCGCCTGGCCGCCGAGCCCGACCCGGCGCGGTACGACGCCAAGCACGCCCACTGCGATGTCCTGGTCATCGGGGCCGGACCCGCCGGACGCGCCGCCGCTGCCTCGGCCGAAGGGCGAGTGCTCCTGGTCGACGATCAACCCGACGGTGAGGCGCCCGAAGGAGTCCGGTTCCTTTCGCGGACCACGGCGTTCGGTGTCTACGACGACGGGTTCGTGCTCGCGCTGGAACGCCGGGGCGAACCCGCGGCCCCTGAGCGGATCTCGCGGCAGCGGGTCTGGCGGATCCGGGCGAAGCGGATCGTCATCGCCACCGGTGCCCACGAGCGGCCGATCGTCTTCCCGGACAACGACCGCCCCGGCATCATGCTCGCCGGTGCCGCCCGCACGTACCTGAACCGCTACGGCGTCCTGGCCGGGCGGCGCGTGGTCGTGTTCACCACGAACGACTCCGCGCTCGACGCCGCCTCCGAACTGGCCGAGGCCGGGGCCGAGATCGTGCGGATCGTCGACGCCCGCGAGGGCTACGGCGTCATCGGCACCGACGGCGACTCCCACATCACGGCCGCGCACGTGGCGAAACTGGGCGAAATGCAGGGGGAGCGCGTCGAGTGCGACCTGCTGCTCGTGTCCGGCGGCTGGAACCCGGTCGTGCACCTCTACAGCCAGGCACGCGGCACTCTCCGGTACGACGCCGGGCTGGGTGCGTACGTCCCGGACGGCGACCTGCCGAACGTGCGCGTCGTCGGCGCGGCCGCGGGTGAAGGGCTGCCGGAGACCAAGCTGCTCTGGCAGGTCCCCGCTCCGGAGTCCGAAGTGGACACCCGGTTCGTGGACCAGCAGCGCGACGCGACCGTGTCGGACGTCCTGCGCGCCACCGGCGCCGGGCTGCGCTCGCTGGAGCACGTCAAGCGCTACACGACCATCGGCACCGCGCACGACCAGGGCAGGACGTCCGGCATGCTCGCCGCCGGCATCACCGCCGAAGCCCTCGGCGTCGACCTCGCGACCCGGCGTCCGACGACGTTCCGGCCGCCGTACACGCCGGTGTCGTTCGCCGCGCTGGCCGGGCGTAACCGCGGTGAGCTGCACGATCCCGTGCGCGTCACGACGATCCACCCGTGGCACGTCGGGCACGGCGCCGAGTTCGAGAACGTCGGCCAGTGGAAGCGGCCGTGGTACTACCCGCGGCCGGGCGAGTCGATGGCCGACGCCGTCCGGCGCGAATGCCGCGCGGCCCGCAACGACGTCGCCGTGATGGACGGGTCGACGCTGGGCAAGATCGACGTCCAGGGCCCGGACGCCGGCTGGTTCCTCGACATGCTCTACACGAACATGATGAGCAACCTGCGTGTCGGCCGGATCCGCTACGGCGTGATGTGCGGCGTCGACGGCATGGTGATCGACGACGGCACGGTGATCCGCGTCGGCGAGGAGCGGTTCCTGGTCACCACGACCACCGGCAACGCGGCGAAGATCCTCGAGTGGATGGAGGAGTGGCTCCAGACGGAATGGCCGCACCTGCGGGTCTTCGCGACGTCGGTGACCGAGCACTGGGCCACGATCCCGCTGGTCGGCCCGCGATCGCGGGAGGTCCTCAGCCGCCTGGCGCCGGGCCTGGACGTCTCGAACGACGCCTTCGGGTTCATGACCTGGCAGGACGCCGAGGTCGCCGGACTCCAGGCGCGCGTCTGCCGGATCAGCTTCTCCGGCGAGCTGGCCTATGAGATCAATGTTCCTTCGTGGCACGGGCCCGCGCTCTGGCAGTCCATAGTGGACCAGGGCGCCACGCCGTACGGCACCGAGACCATGCACGTCCTGCGCGCCGAGAAGGGCTACCCGATCATCGGCCAGGACACCGACGGCACGGTCACCCCGCAGGACCTCGGCATGTCCTGGGCGGTGTCGAAGAAGAAGGCCGATTTCATCGGCAAACGCAGCTTCGCCCGCGCCGAGAACACCCGGCCGGACCGCAAGCACCTGGTTGGTTTGCTCCCGGTCGATCCTTCGGTGCTGCTGCCCGAAGGGTCGCAGATCATCGAGTCGGAGGTCGTGCCGGAACCGCCGGTGCGGATGCTCGGCCACGTCACCTCCGGCTACGACAGCGCCGCCCTCGGCCGCACCTTTGCGCTGGCCCTCGTGCGGTCCGGGCGCGAGCGGATCGGCGAAACGCTGTACGTGCCGGTCGGCGACCAGGTCGTACCGGTGACCGTGACCGAATCCGTCCTCTTCGACAAGGAAGGAGCCCGCCGTGACGGTTGACGCGGTCGACGAACCGTTCCGCACCCAGCTCACCGTCCGCCTCCGGGAGGGCGACACGCTCCTCGGCGTCGCTTTGCCCGGCCCATGCACCTTCACCAGCGGCAACGACGTCGACATCCTCTGGATGGGCCCCGACGAGTACCTCGTGCTCGCCGAACCCGGCCGCCAGGCCGAGCTGGAAGGGGCACTTTCACGTGAAAGTGCCCCTGTTGTGGTGGACGTGTCGGCGCAGCGCAATGTCGTGCGGCTGACCGGGGCGCATGCGGCCGACGTGTTGGCGCACGGGTGCTCGATCGACCTGGAGGTGTTACCGCCGGGTAGCTGCGTCCAGACGCTCCTCGCGCGGACCGGGATCGTCCTCATGGTCCGGGAAGACGGCTACACGATCCTCGTCCGCCAGTCCTTTTCGGACTACTTCACGGCCTGGCTGGCCGACGCGAGCTTGGAGTACGTCTCGTGACCTTCACCCTGACGCTCAAGTGCCCGGAACGCTCGGGCATCGTGCACGCCGTCACGACGTTCCTGGTCGGGCAGGGCTGCGACATCGTCGAGCACCAGCAGTTCGACGACGACGTCCGCGGCTCGCTCTTCCTGCGCACGTCGTTCACCTGCACCGAACCGACCACAGTGGACGATCTGACCCGCGCGTTCGCCCCGGTTGCCGGCGACTTCGGCATGGAGTTCGGTTTCTCCGACGGGACGCCGCCGCGGATCCTGGTCATGGTCTCGAAGTTCGGGCACTGCCTCAACGACCTGCTGTTCCGCTGGCGTGCGGGCGGCCTCGGCGCCGAAATCGCGGTGGTCGTCTCGAACCACGAGGACCTGCGGGCGATGGCCGAGGCCGCCGGTGTGCCGTTCGTGCACGTCCCGGTCACGCTGGAGACCAAGCCGGAGGCCGAGCAGCGGCTGCTCGACCTGGTCGGCGAGTACGAAGCGGACCTGATCGTGCTCGCCCGGTACATGCAGGTGCTGTCCAACGAGCTGTGCCAGAAGCTCGAAGGCCGTGCGATCAACATCCACCACTCGTTCCTGCCCGGCTTCAAGGGCGCCAAGCCCTACCACCAGGCCTACGACCGCGGCGTCAAGTACGTCGGCGCGACCGCGCACTACGTCACGCCCGACCTCGACGAGGGCCCGATCATCGAGCAGGAGGTCCAGCGCGTCGACCACACGTACTCGCCGCGCGAGCTCGTGACCGTCGGCCGCGACGCCGAGGCCCTCGCCCTTTCCCGCGCGGTGCGCTGGCACTGCGAACGCCGCGTCCTGCTCAACGGCAACAGCACTGTTGTGTTCCGGTAGAAGGAGTTCCGCCATGAGTGCACCGAAGGTCGTGATCATCGGCGCCGGCATCGTCGGCGCGAACCTCGCCGACGAGCTGACCGCCCGCGGCTGGGCCGACGTCACCGTGCTCGACCGGGGCCCGCTGCCGCGCACCGGCGGGTCGACGTCCCACGCGCCCGGGCTCGTCTTCCAGACCAACGCCTCCAAAGCGATGACGGACTTCGCGCGCTACACCGTCGAGAAGTTCGTGGAGCTGGACTGCTTCCTCCAGGTCGGCGGCATGGAGGTGGCGACCACCCCGGCCCGCTGGGAGGACCTCAGGCGCAAGCACGGCTGGGCGACGTCGTGGGGCGTGCCCGGACAGCTGATCGACGCCGCCGAATGCGTCGAGCGGTGGCCGCTCCTGGACGGTTCGCGGATCTTCGGCGCCCTGCACGTGCCGACCGATGGTCTGGCGCGGGCCGCCAAGGCCGTCGAGGTGCTGGCCGAGCGGGCGGGATCGCGCGGCGCCCGGTTCATCGGGTCCACGAAGGTGACCGACGTTCTGCAGGAAGGCGGCCGCGTCACCGGTGTCCGGACCGGCCAGGGCGACTTCCCGGCCGACGTCGTCGTCTCGTGCGCCGGGTTCTGGGGCCGCGAGATCGGCGCGATGGTGGGCATGGACGTCCCGCTGTTGCCGCTGGCCCACCAGTACGTCAAGACCGGGCAGGTCGCCGAGCTCGTCGGCCGCAACACCGAAGACGTCGAGGCGAGCCTGCCGATCCTGCGCCACCAGGACCAGGACCTGTACTTCCGCGAGCACGTCGACCGGCTCGGCATCGGTTCCTACGCCCACCGGCCGATGCCGGTCGACGAGTCCGGTTTGGATCCGTCGGTGACCGAGACGGCCATGCCGTCGATGCTGCCGTTCACCGAAGACGACTTCGCGCCGTCGTGGGAAGAGAGCAAGCTGCTGCTGCCCGCACTGCGGCAGACCAAGGTCGAGGAGGGCTTCAACGGCATCTTCTCCTTCACCCCGGACGGCCAGTCGCTGGTCGGCGAGTCCGCCGACGTCCGCGGGTTCTGGCTGGCCGAAGCGATCTGGGTGACGCACTCGGCGGGCATCGCGAAGGCGGTCGCCCAGCTGCTCGTCGACGGCCATTCCGAAGTGGACGTGCACGACATCGACGTCCACCGCTTCGAGCAGGTCCAGCTCGCGCCCTCGTACGTGAGCGAAACGGCGCAGCAGAACTTCGTCGAGGTCTACGACATCCTGCACCCGCTGCAGCCCAAGCTTTCGCCGCGTGACCTGCGGGTGACGCCGTTCCACGTGCGGCAGCGCGAGCTGGGCGCGGTGTTCCTGGAGGCGGGCGGCTGGGAGCGGCCGCACTGGTTCGAGGCCAACGCGCCGCTGCTGAAGAAGCTGCCCCACGACGCGCTCCCGCCGGCGCGGGACGGGTGGTCGGCGCAGTTCCACTCGCCGATCGCCGCGGCCGAGGCGTGGCACACGCGCAACGGCGTCGCGCTGTACGACATGACGCCGCTGAAGCGGGTCGAGATCAGCGGGCCGGGGTCACTGGAGTTCCTGCAGTCGCTGACGACCAACCAGCTGGACAAGTCGGTGGGTTCGGTGACGTACACGCTGATGCTCGACGCCGCGGGCGGTGTGCGGAGTGACGTCACGGTCGCGCGGCTCGAGCCCGAGGTCTTCCAGGTCGGCATCAACGGCACCATCGACGTCGACCACTTCGTCAAGCACGCGCCTGCGGGGGTGCAGGTCCGGGACACCACCGGCGGGACGTGCTGCATCGGCGTCTGGGGCCCGCTGGCGCGGGACCTGGTGCAGCCGCTGTCGCGCGAGGACTTTTCGCACCAGGGGCTCAAGTACTTCCGGGCGCGGAAGGCGCGGATCGCCGGGGTGCCGGTGGTCGCGATGCGACTGTCCTATGTGGGCGAACTCGGCTGGGAGATCTACACGAGCGCGGACAACGGCCTGCGGCTGTGGGACGCGCTGTGGGCGGCCGGGCAGTCACTGGGCGTCGTCGCGGCCGGGCGAGCGGCGTTCAACAGCCTGCGGCTGGAGAAGGGCTACCGGCTGTGGGGCACGGACATGACGACCGAGCACGACCCGTACGAGGCCGGGCTGGCCTTCGCCGTGCGGCCGGCGAAGGGTCCGTTCCTCGGGCGGGACGCCATCGAGGGGCGAAGCGAGGAAACGGCGTCGCGGCGGCTGCGGTGCCTGACGATCGACGACGGCCGCACGGTCGTGCTGGGCAAGGAACCGGTGTTCGTCGACGGCGTGGCTTCGGGGTACGTCACGAGTGCCGCGTACGGGTACACCGTCGGGCGGCCGATCGCCTACGCGTGGCTCCCGGCGTCGGCGGAGATCGGCAGCGGGGTGGAGATCGAGTACTTCGGCCGCCGGGTCGCGGCCACCGTGGCCGCCGAGCCACTGGTCGACCCCGGCATGGAACGAATTCGGCGGTAGTTACCAATCCGGCCAAGACGGCCACGATCCGGGAGGCGGCGGTCCCGGCGTAACCCCGGTCACGCCGGGTCGCTCCCGGCACTCCAGCGGGTAATCCACAGCAAGTCCATGGAAATGCACCAGGAAATTCTCAGGAATGGGGCGTTTCCTGGTACGAGCCGGAGGCTTGTCGAGAGCTGGAGCTGTGCATGAGCGAGTACGACCGAGGACGCCCACACGGCGGCGAGTACCCGTACGGCCACGGCCAGGGCGGGTACCCGCCGGAGTACTACGGCCAGGACGGGTATCCGCAGGACCAGGGCTACTTCCGGCCGGCCCCGGATCAGCGGTACGACCAGCAGCAGCGGTACGACGAGCAGTACGGCCAGGCCCGTGACCAGTGGGGACGCCCGTATTCGCCGTACACGCAACCGATCTACGCCTACCCGCCGCCCGCCTACCAGCCACCGCCGCGCCGGCGTCACCCCCTGCGCACGCTGACCGTCACGATCGTCGCGATCGCCCTGGCCGTGGTCGCCGGGCTCGGGATCGGGCACCTGATCTCCGGGGCGAACGCGCCCACCGCGGGCGGCAACCAGAACTTCGGCTTCTCCGGGCAGCCCAGCGAGGCCAAGGCGGTGCTCGACGTCGACGCCGTGTCGGCGAAGGTCAACCCGGCCATCGTGAACATCAACACCGAGCTGGGCCTGCAGGGCGCGGCCGCGGCGGGCACCGGCATCGTGCTCACCGCCGACGGCGAGGTGCTGACCAACAACCACGTCGTCGCCGGCGCGACCAGCATCAAGGTCACCAGCATCGGCACCGGCGACACCTACAAGGCCGAGGTCGTCGGCTACGACCGCACCGAGGACGTGGCGGTCCTGCAGCTGCAGGGCGCGTCCGGGCTGCCCACGGCGTCCATCGGCGACTCGTCCAGGACCCAGGTCGGCGACCAGATCCTCGGTCTGGGCAACGCCGGCGGCCGCGGCGGCGACCCGGTGCCCGCGCCCGGCACGGTGACGGCGCTGGACCAGTCGATCACCGCCTCGGACGAGTCCAGCGGGTCGTCCGAGCAGCTCATCGGGCTCATCCAGGTCCGGGCGAACATCGAATCGGGTGACTCCGGCGGCCCGCTCGTCAACGCGAACGCCCAGGTCATCGGCGTCAACACCGCCGCGTCCACCGGCTACCAGCTGAACGGGCGCCGCAGCGGTGGCGCCGGGCAGGGCTTCGCGATCCCGATCAACCAGGCCGTCGACATCGCCCACCGGATCGTCGCGGGGCAGGCGTCCGACAAGATCCACATCGGCAAGACGGCGTTCATCGGGGTCTCGGTGTCCGACGGCCAGGGTGGGGCCAAGGTCCGCGAGGTCGTCCAGCGCGGTCCGGCGCAGAAGGGCGGCCTCGCGGCCGGCGACGTGATCACGGCCATCGACGGCAAGCCGACCGGCTCGGCGACGTCGTTGACGAACGTGATGGACACCCATCACCCGGGCGACCAGCTGACCCTGACGGTGACCGGTGCCGCGGGTGGTCAGCGGCAGATCCAGGTCAAGGCCATCGAAGGGCCGGTCGGCTAGCTAGCGCAGGGTTTCCCGGAGCACCTCGCGGTGCGTCTGCTTCGCCGCGAGGTACTTCTCCCGGCCGGCGTCGGTGAGCGTGACGAAGATGCCGCGCCGGTCGACTTCGCACAGCGCGCGCTCGACCAGGCCCTCCTTCTCCAGGCGGGCGACCAGCCTCGACGTGGCGCTCTGGCTGAGGTGGATGGCGCCGGTCAGGTCGGCCGAACGGCACTTGAAGTCGCAGGTCGCAAGCCGTTCCAGGGCTTCGAACTCGTTCGCGCCGATGCCGTGGCGCTCCTGCAGCCGGCACTCGAGCGTGCTGAACACGGCCGAGTAGCGGCCCAGCAGGTCGTGCCACTCCTGGACCAGTTCCTTCTCGGCGACGTCGCTCACGGCGACCAACTTAGCATGCATGGGCATCAGATGCAAAGACATTAAATGCTTGGACATTAGATGCGTGCGCATGTAATGTCGCCGCCATGAGCTCTTCCGTGTCCTTGTCCACCACCTCGACCCGGTGGGATGCACGTCTCTGGGGTGTCCTGCTCACCGTTTCGATCGTCATCGGCCTCGACGCGCTCGACGTGTCGATGGTCGGGGTCGCGCTCCCGGCCATCCAGGCCGACCTCGGCCTGTCCACCAACGCGCTGCAATGGGTCGTCAGCGGCTACGTCCTCGGCTACGGCGGGCTGCTGCTGCTCGGCGGCCGCACCGCCGACCTGCTCGGCCGCCGCCGCGTGTTCCTCGTCGCCGTCGCCGTGTTCGCGCTGGCTTCGCTGCTCGGCGGCCTCGTCGACGACGGCGCGCTGCTCATCGCGAGCCGGTTCATCAAGGGCCTGGCGGCGGCCTTCACCGCGCCGGCCGCGTTGTCCATCATCACCACGACGTTCCAGGAAGGCCCGGCCCGCAACAAGGCGATCAGCATCTTCGCCGTGTTCGGCGCCAGCGGCTACTCCGCGGGTCTCGTGTTCTCCGGCCTGCTGACCGAGGTCGGCTGGCGCTGGACGTTCCTGCTGCCCGCCCCGATCGCGCTGGTCGCGCTGGTGGCGGCGTGGAAGCTGATCCCGTCGTACCGCGCCGAGGAAGGCCGCGGTTACGACTTCCCGGGCGCCATCACCGGCGCGGCCGGCTCGCTGCTGCTGGTGTTCGGCGTGGTCGAGGCGCCGGAGATCGGCTGGGCGGCCCCGCGCACGCTGATCACGTTCGCCGTCGCCCTCGCCCTGCTGGTGACGTTCGTGGTCATCGAGAAGCGCAGCCGCCACCCGTTGCTGCGCCTCGGCATCCTGCGTTCGGGCCCGCTGGCCAGGGCCAACCTCGGCGGCGCGCTGTTCTTCGGCGCGTACATCGGCTTCCAGTTCGTCGTGATGCTGTACCTGCAGCGGGTGCTGGGCTGGTCGGCGCTGCAGACGGCGCTGGGCTTCCTGCCGGCGGCGCTGATCGTGGCGTTCGGTTCCCCGCGCATCGAGCCGCTGATCGACCGGCTGGGCACGCCCCGCACGATCTTCGCCGGCGTGGTCGCACACGTCATCGGCTACGCGCTGTTCCTGCGCATCGACGAGCACTCGGGCTACGCGGGCGCCGTGCTGCCGAGCATGATCCTGCTGGGCATCGGCTTCACCCTGGCGTTCTCGTCGCTGAACATCCAGGCCACGGCCGGGATTTCGGACGACGAGCAGGGCCTGGCCGGCGGTCTGCTGAACACGTCACTGCAGGTGGGCGGCGCAATCGGCCTGGCGGTGGTGACGGCGGTCCTGACCGCCAACGGCGGCCGCGAGGCCTCACCGGCGGCGCTGCTGACCGGGCTGACGCCGGCGTTGAGCGTGGTCACCGGCATCGCGGTGCTGGGCCTGCTGGTCGCGGCCAGCGGTCTGGCGGCCCGGAAGCGGCCGGCCGAGGAGCCGGTCGTGGAGGAGGACCTGCTGGCCCTCGCGGACTGACAGCACGCCACCGCCCAAGCGCCCCAAGGCGGCCTTGGTTGCGTCTGACGCACCGAAGGCCGCCTTGGGTGCGTCAGACGCACCGAAGGCCACATTGGGGCGCTTCAGGCCGGGACCGGGACGGCCGCGACTTGCCGTGGGCCGCGGAACCGCAGCGCGGCCACCGCCGTCACCGCGATCCCGGCCGCCGCCAACAGCACCGCCGTCCGCAGACCGTCCACTGTGGCCGATCGCAACGCCTCGCCCGACAACCCCCGCGTCCCCGCGTTGGCCACCGCGACGAACACCGCCAACCCCACCGAGCCGCCGACCTGCTGCGCCGTCGACGCCACTCCGGACGCCACGCCCTGGTCCGCCGCCGGGATCCCGGCGGCCGCCGCGCCGAACATCAGCGGGTAGCCCGCTCCCTGGCCCAGCCCCAGCACCACCAACGCCGGGACCACCGCCAGGTAGGACGCCTCCAGCGTCATCGACAGCCCCAGTGCCACCGCCCCGGCGCCGCCGACGACCAGGGAAACCACCAGCGTCGCGCGGGTTCCGCAGCGCGTCGCCAGCCGGCCCGCGGCCTGGGAACCCGCCGCGATCGCCACCATCGGGACGCCGAACGCCAGGCCCGTCGCCAGTGCGCCGTAGCCGTGCACGCCCTGGAAGTACCCGGTCAGGAAGTACAGCAGCGTGCCGAACGTGCCCATGTACAGGAACGCCACCACCACGCCGGTCCCGAGGTTGCGGTCGCGCAGCAACCGCAGTGGCAGCAGCGGGTCGCGGCTTCGGCGTTCGATCGCGGCGAACGCACCCAGCAGTGCGAAGCCGGCCACGGCGACACCCGAAACGGGAGCCCAGCCCAGCTCCGGGCCTTCGACCAGGGCGAACACCACCAGTGTCGTGCCGAGCGTCGAGGTCAGGGCGCCGGCGAGGTCGAACCGGCGGCCCGGCTCCCGCGCCGGATCCGCTACCAGCAGCGGGAAGGCGAGCAACGCCGCGGCCACCGCCAGCGGGACGTTCACGAAGAACACCGCCGCCCAGCCGAACGCCTGCGTCAGCACCCCGCCCAGCAGCGAGCCGAGGATCATGCCGCTGCCGCCCGCCGTGCCCCACACCGCGAACGCGCGGTTGCGTTCCCGGCCGGCCGGGAACGACGTGCTGACCAGGGTGAGCGTCGCCGGGAAGAGCAGCGCGCCGCCCAGGCCCTGGCCGGCGCGGGCCGCGACGAGCAGACCGGGGTCCCCGGCCAGCCCGCCGGCCAGCGACGAACCCGCGTAGAGCGCGCACCCCAGCGCGAAGACCCGGCGCGGGCCGAACAGGTCGCAGGCCCGCCCGCCCAGCAGGAGCGCCCCGCCGAACGCCACGGCGTAGGCGCTCACCACCCACTGCAGGCTCTGGGCGCCGAAGCCGAGGTCGCGGCCGATGTCCGGCAGCGCCACGTACACGATGTTGTAGTCGAGGGAAATGATGAGCTGCGCGAACGCCAGCAGGGCCAGCACCGTGCGTGGGCGGCGGGTCACCGGGCCACCCGCTCGTCCGTGCCCGGCACCTTCGCCGTCGTGATGGCGATGCGGTTCCACGTGTTGATCGTGAAGATCAGCGCGAGCAGCTGGGCCAGTTCCTCTTCGCCGAACTGCCCGGCGGCGCGGGCGTAGACGTCGTCGGGGACGCCGCCCGCGATCAGCGTGACGGCTTCGGTCAGCGCCAGCGCGGCCTGCTCCTTCTCGCTGAAGAAGTGACCGGCCTCGCGCCACACCGCGACCATGTGCAGCCGCTCCTCGCATTCGCCTGCCTTGCGGGCGTCCGAGGTGTGCATGTGCAGGCAGTACGCGCAGTGGTTGAGCTGCGACGCGCGGATCTGGACCAGCTCCACCAGCGCGGGGTCGAGCCCGGCGCGGGCGGCGGCGTCGAAGCCGATCAGGGCCTTGAAGGCCTTCGGGGCGGTCTTGGCGAAGTTGATGCGGGAGTTCGTCATGACCAGAAATCTAGGGTCGCTTTGACCCGCGTGTAGGGTGCATTTCCGTGGCAAAAGAGTGGGTCAATTCCGGCGAGCGGCTCGGCGCCGACCTGCACCTGGAGCTGACCGGACCCGGCGGCAAACGAGCGGCGCTCATCGCCGCCCTGCGGGACGCCGTCCGCGCCGGACGGCTCGCCCCGGGCACCCGGCTGCCGCCCTACCGGTCGCTGGCCGCCGACCTCGGGCTGGCCCGCAACACCGTCGCCGACGCCTACGCCGAGCTCGTCGCCGAAGGCTGGCTCACCGCCGTCCAAGGCTCCGGCACCCGCGTCGCCGAACGCGCCGAGCCCCTCGCACCCCTCCGGACCCCGAAACCGGCCCCGGGTGCGCCGAAACCGGCGTACAACCTCCGGCAGGGACAGCCGGACGCGACGTCGTTCCCGCGCACCGACTGGCTCGCCGCCGCGCGCCGCGCGCTGAGCGTCGCGCCTCACGACGCCTTCGGGCCGGGCGATCCGCGCGGGCGCCCGGAACTGCGGGACGCCCTCGCCCGGTACCTCGCGCGGGCCCGTGGCGTGCGGACGACACCGGAGCGGATCGTGGTGTGCTCGGGGTTCGCCCACGCCCTGCGGCTGCTGTTCCCGGCCGTGCTGCGGGGACCGCTCGCCGTCGAGTCCTACGGCCTCGGGTTCCACCGGTCGATCTTCGCTGCCGCTGACGTGAAAACGATCCCCCTGGCCCTGGACGACCACGGCGCGCGCGTCGAGGACCTGGACGTCCCGGCCGTGCTGCTGACGCCGGCGCACCAGTTCCCGACCGGCGGCCCGCTGCACCACGACCGCCGCACCGCCGTCGTCGGGCACGTCCGCGCGACCGGCGGCGTGCTCCTCGAAGACGACTACGACGGCGAGTTCCGCTACGACCGCAAGCCGGTCGGCGCGGTCCAGGGCCTCGACCCCGAGCACGTCGTCTACCTCGGCTCGGTCAGCAAGAGCCTCTCGCCCGCGCTGCGCCTGGGCTGGCTGGTGCTGCCCGGGCACCTCGTCGACCCCGTGCTCGCCGTGAAGGGCGAGCGTGAGGCGTGGGCGGGCGTGCTCGACCAGCTCACCCTGGCCGAGTTCCTGAACGCGGGCGCGTACGACCGGCACATCCGCCGGATGCGCCAGCGCTACCGCCGCCGGCGCGACCGGCTCGTGACGACGCTCGCCGAGCGGGCACCGCACGTGACGCCGGCCGGGATCGCCGCCGGCCTGCACGCCGTGCTGCGGCTCCCGCCGGGCACCGAGAAAGCCGCGCTGAAGGCCGCGGCCTGGCAGGGACTGGCGCTGGACGGTCTGGCCGCCTTCCGCCACCCGGACAGCACGATGTCCACAATGGACGGCCTGGTCGTCGGCTACGCGACACCGTCCGAGCACGCCTACCCCGCGGCCCTCGACGCGCTGTGCCGCGCGCTGCCGCCCGCGTGAGCCGGGACCTACCCGACGATGTCGATCTCGAAGGGTTCGGCCGCGCTGTAGTTGATGTCGGCCCACACCGCGCCCGGCAGGTCGTAGCGCCGGTGCGACGTCAGCTTCGAGTTGTAGCCGCCCGTCTGGGCAGGGTTGTGGCCGACGCCCTGGTGGTCGTTGCCCCAGGCGTAGATGTCGCCCACCCACATCGGCTTCGCGAAGCCGTCGCCGCCGAGGCGCGGGCGGACGATGACCGCCGCGCCGGGGCCGCCGGACAGGAACACCCGCACCGCGTTCTCCGCGGCGTTCGGCGGGGTCACGGTGATGCGCTCCATGATCTCCACTCCACTCGAAGGGCCGTCCACGCCGGGCCAGTAGTCGGCGACGGACGACACGTCGTAGCCCGGCGGGACGTTCCCGCGGTACTGCTTGGCGACCGCACCGGCCGGGATGGCGGGATCGCCGTTGTACTGCGCGATCCAGTAGTGCGGTTCGGCGACGCCGGCGGACGAAAACGCCGAGCGCACCGACGGCCAGGTCGACAGGTTGCAGTAGATCGTCGGGTCCGCGCCCGCCGCGCGGCGCAGCCGGACCCAGCCCGGCGCCTCGGCCGGGGTGGCGTCGCCGGGCTCGACGTCGAGGACGTGCCCATCGTTCGTCGAGGCCTTCTTGACGATGGTGACCTTGACCGCGTCGGGAAACCGCGCCCAGTCGGCAGGTGTCCAGGGCGGCAGCCTGATCCGGTCGATGTAGCCGGCGACCATCCGGGCGTCCGCGGGGATGTTCGCGGCCGTCACCGCGTCGTACATGGTGCGCACGGGCTCGGCCTCCGTTCCGGAATTCGCCATCGTGCAATTACCCGTGTGGGACGGCGGTCAAGCACAAAACGCGTCACCGCACGGTCAATCACCAAAACGGCCGCAGCACGCCATTCCTTCACCGGTCGCTCACGCGCCGATGGTGACGTTCCGCTTCCGGTACTGGCTTCCCGCTCACCCGGCTGGCAAGCTGCCAGCACCTCACCAGGGAAGGACGTGCATGGCGGCACACCCGGCGCGGGCCCGGCGGATCGACGCACGGGTCGTCGTCCTGAGCGCGCTGCTCGTGGTCGCGCTGCTCGCGTGGGCCGGGGTCGACTACCTGAGGAACCGGCTGGCCGGCAGCGGCTGCGACACCACCACCCCGGTGCACCTGACGGCGGCGCCGGACATCGCGCCGGTGCTGACGGAACTCGCCCGGACCGTCCCCGAGCGGGACTGCTACTCCGTCGAGGTCACCGCGAGCCCGTCGACGGCCACCGCGACGGCGCTGGAGGCCAACGGCGCGAACGGCCCGGACATCTGGGTGCCGGAGTCGAGCACCTGGCTGTTGCAGGCCCGCGACGGCGGCGCGTGGAACCTCCCCGAGTCCGGCCAGCCAGTGGCGAGCTCGCCGGTGGTGCTGGCGCTGACCGACGACGTCGCGAAGCAGGCCGGCTGGCCCGCGAAGTCGCCGTCCTGGGCGGATGTCCTCGCCGGGAGCCCGGTCGGGCTGCCCGACCCGGGCCGGGACCCGGCCGCCATCGGCGCGCTGATCGGCCTGCAGCAGCTGACCAAAGGCGCGCCCGACCCGGCCGCGGCGTTCACCGAGGAGATCCGCAAGCTTTCGGCGGTGAAGCAGCCGTACACCGCGTGGCCGGCGTCGGAGCAGTCGGTGCTGGCCCGCAAGCTCGTCGCCGCCTACCCCGCCGCCGGGGTGCCGAGCTTCGACTACCCGTACGTCGTGCTGCCGCGGGCTTCGGAGGCCTCGCGCGCGGCGGCCGAGCGGTTCCTGCGGCTGCTGCTCGACCAGACCGCCACCAAGGCGTTCGCGGACGGCGGGTTCCGGACGCCGTCCGGGCAGCTGCTCGGCGACCGGCAGCGGGACACCCGCACGGACGCCACGCCACGCCCGGCCGGGCCACCCGCGCCCGAGGCGATGTACGGCGTGCTCCAGGCCTGGGCCGGGGCGAACCTCAGCGCCCGCGTCCAGGTGCTGCTCGACGTGTCCGGCTCGATGGCCGCCACGGTGCCCGGTACCGGCCGCAGCCGGATGTCGCTGACGCTCGAAGCGGCGACGCAGGGGCTCGGGCTGTTCAAGCCGACCAGCGAGATCGGTCTCTGGCTGTTCTCGACCAAGCTGGACGGGAACAAGGACTACAAGGAACTGCTGCCGATGCGGTCGATCGCCGAGCAGCTGGCCGCGGGCGCGGTGGGGACGCTGCAGGCGGTCAAACCGAAGCCCGGCGGCGCGACCGGGCTGTACGACTCGATCCTCGCCGCGTACCAGAACGCCCGGCAGAGCTGGCAGCTCGGCCGGATCAACATCGTGGTCGTGCTGACCGACGGCCGCAACGAGGACAGCGACTCGATCGGGCTGCCCGGCCTGCTCGCCGAGCTGGGCCGGCTGCAGGACCCGCGGAAACCGCTGCCGGTGATCGGGATCGGCATCGGCCCGGACATCGATTCCAGCGAGCTGAAGCAGATCTCGGCCGCGACCGGCGGCGAGTCCTTCACCACGCCGGACCCGCGCAACATCTCCGACGTCTTCTACCAGGCACTGAGCAAGCTCATGTGCCAGCCGCCCGCCTGCAAGAAGTGAGGACGCCCGTGTTGGTGCAGATCGAAAAGCCCGCGCCACGGGTGACCCGAAGACCGTCCGCGCTGGTCTTCGCCGCGTTCGTCGCCGGGGTGCTCCCGCTCGCGCTGCACACGTGGGCGGCGCTGCACGGGAACTTCGCCCAGGACGACTTCGTGATGACCTACCGGGCCGCCTTCGCCGGGCCGTTCGACCTCGGCTACCTCTTCCAGGACTACCACGGGCACCTGATGCCCGGCGGGTTCTTCCTCGCGGCGGTGATGACGTGGTGGGCGCCGCTGAACTTCCCGCTCATGATGGCGCCGCTGCTGCTGATGCGGGCCGTGGCGACGGTGGTGTTCTGGTGCCTGCTGGTGCGCTGCTTCGGCCGTCGTTGGGCGATCCTCGTCCCGTTCACCGTGTTCACCGCATCGACGCTGCTGCTGGTCCCGCCGCTGTGGTGGGCGTACGGCTCCCAGATCGTCCCGGTGGTGCTGGCGGCCGCCGGAGCCTTGTACTGGCACGTCCGCTACCTGCGCGAAGGTGGCCGGTGGTGGATCGGCACGTTCGCGTGGACGCTCTTCGGGTTCGCGTTCTACGAAAAGGCGGTGGTGGTCCCGGTGCTGCTGGCCGGGGTGACCGTCCTGCTCGGGCAGTCGTTCCGGGACCGGTGGCGCTACTGGGCGGGACACGCGGCGCTGCTCGCCGCGTTCGTCGTGGGCTACCTCGCGCTGACGTCGAGCCAGGTGGCGCCCGGCGGCCCGCCGATGACCGCCGGCACCGTCGCCGACCTGACCGGCCGGATGCTCGGCGACACCTTCCTGCCCGGGCTGGCCGGCGGCCCGTGGTCGGGGCCCGGTCCGGGCGCGACCTGGGCGCCGTCGCCGTTCGCGGTCGTGGTCCTGCTGTTCGCCGCGGCCCTGGCGCTGGTGGTGGCCGGCGCGCGCGTCGGCGGCCGCCGGGCCTGGCGGGCGTGGGCACTGCTCGGGCTGCTGTTCGCCGTGGACGTCGGGCTGCTGGCCCTGACGCGGCTGCGCGAAGTCGGCCCGGCCGCCGGTGACGACCCGCGGTACCTCGCCGAGCTGGCCTTCGTGGCCGCCCTGTGCGGAGCGTTCGCTTTCCTGCCGCCGGACGGAATTGCGCCATCCGGCGGCAATCGCGAGCGGCCGATCGCCCTAATCGCGTGCGTGCTTCTGCTCGCCAGTTCCGTGCTCGGCTTTTCCCGGCTTGCCCCGGCGCTGCGCTTCGACCATTCCGGGCAATACCTCGGAAATGTGCGCGCGGCCGTCGCGGAGGATCCGGATCTGGTGTTCTACGACACGTTCGTGCCGTCCGATGTGGTGCACGAGTGGTTCGGCGCCGACTCGCAGGCGTCCCGGGTGGCCGGCCTGGTGCCCGGCACGCACTTCGACCAGCCGACGAACCAGATGCACCTGCTCGACGCCACCGGCACGCCCCACCTGATCACCGGCGTGGCCGCGGAGTCCCGCGGCGTGCCGGGACCGGTGCCGGACTGCGGGTACACGGTCGGCGAGACGCCACTCAGCATCCCGCTCGACAAACCGATGCTCGGCCGGCACCTGCTGAAGATCGACTACTTCACCCGTGACGGCGGTGAAGGGCTGGTCGAGCGGACGCCGGTGTGGTTCCAGGCCGGTCTGCACTCGCTGTACCTGCCGGTGGACGGCCTGTTCGACCACATCGGTGTGCAGTTGTCGAGCCCGGGTGCGCCCGTGTGCGTCCCGAGGGTCGAGGTCGGCAAACCCGTCGTGAGTGGTAATTAGGGTTAGAACCCTAATTACCACTCACGACGTCAGTAGGGGTCGTACGGGCTGTTGTGGCCGAGCAGCCGGGCCACCGGCCGCAACCGCAGCCGCAGCAGCACCTTGATCCCGACGTTGCGCACGAACCACGGCAGCTGGGCCAGCACGCGCAGCCGGTCCGCCGTGGACGGTGGCGCCAGCCGGAACCGCGCCAGCGACGTGGCGCGGTCCAGGTAGGTGTAACGCCGTCCGAAGAGGACCTTCACGATCGTGCCGAGCGTGACGCCGATGGAGGAAAAGCAGTCGTGGACCAGGATTTCCGCCCCCGGCGGCAAGTGCGCCGACCAGCGCAGGTCGTCGGTGTAGGTCCAGTAGTCGTGCTTGCCGTCGATGTAAAGCAGCTGTATGGGCCGATCCCAGTCAGGGCGCAGTTTCGTGCTGTAACCGGCGACGAGCTCGACGACGTCGTCCAGCCCGGCCCGCCGGATGTTGCGCTCGAACAGCTGCCGCGTCGGCGATCCGCCGAACAGCCGGCCGTCCACGAAGGGGTCGACGGCGATCACCGTGGCCCCCACCGTGCGGGCGGCGGCGCCCAGGATGATCGTCGATCGGCCCTGGTGGCTGCCGATTTCCAGGATGACGTCACCCTTTTCGAGGCGGCACGCGGCCTGCCACAGCGCCTCGCCCTGCGCGCGCGTCATCCAGCCCTTGACCGGCTCGGCCAGGGTCCACGCGTCGGCGAAGCCGGCGGGCGTCAGTTCGGTAGTGATGGCGCACCTGCCCAGGGAAGTCGGGGGCCGGGGAAAATGGTCGGCACATGGTAGCCAGGTTTCGGCTTAGTATCTACCGGATGGTAACCAGCACCCGCGAACGGACCCGGGACGACGCCCCGCCCGCGGAGCGCGGCCGGAGGTTTTCGCCGGGTGCGTTCCTCCGGCGCCCGAGCACCTGGATCGTGCTGGCCCTGACCACGTTGTCATTCCTGCAGATGCCGGGGAAGACGACGTTCGACACCAAACTGGACCTCGCCGTCGACCCGATCGCCTTCCTGGGGCGCGCCCTGCACCTCTGGAACCCGGAGGCGACCGCGGGGGAGCTGCAGAACCAGGCGTACGGCTACCTCTTCCCGATGGGCCCGTTCTTCGCCCTGTGCCAGGCCGCCGGCGTGCCCGCGTGGATCGCGCAACGGCTGTGGGGCGCGGTCCTGCTGTCGGCCGCGTTCGGCGGCGCCCTGCTGCTCGCGCGGGCGATGAAGATCGGCACCGAGCGCACCCGGCTGATCGGCGCGCTCGGGTACGCGCTCGCGCCCCGCATGCTGACCGAAATCGGGGGCCTGTCCGCGGAAATGCTGCCCGCGGTGCTGCTGCCGTGGGTGCTGGTGCCGCTCGTGCGGGCCGGGGCGATCGGCTCGCCGCGGCGGGCCGCCGGGCTGTCCGCGCTGGCCGTGTTGTGCATGGGCGGCGTCAACGGCGCGATGGTCGTGATGGCGCTGGTCCTGCCGGGACTGTGGCTGCTTACCCGCCGCTGGACGCGGGCGCACGTCGAGCTCGTCCTGTGGTGGTTCGTCTTCGTGGTCGGCGCGACGCTGTGGTGGATCCTGCCGCTGCTGCTGCTCGGCGAATACAGCCTGCCGTTCCTGGACTACATCGAGTCCGCGACCAACACCACCGCGCCGATGTCGCTGTTCGAGGTGCTGCGCGGCACCAACCAGTGGGTCGCCTACGTCGTGCAGGGCACGCCGTGGTGGCCGGGCGGCTGGTCACTGATCGACAACCCGGTGCTGATGCTCGCCACCGGGCTGGTCGCCGGCGTCGGCCTGTTCGGGCTGACCCGGCGCGGCCTGCCGGACCGGCGGTTCCTCGTGCTCGGCGTGGTCACCGGGCTGACGCTGCTGACCATCGGCTACGTCGGCACGCTCGACAGCCCGCTGGCCGAACAGGTCCGGCACCTGCTCGACGGGCCGCTTGCGCCGCTGCGCAACGTGCACAAGTTCGAGCCGGTGCTGCGGCTGCCGCTGATGCTGGCGTTCGTGCACGGCATCTCCAGCCCGGTCCGGGTGACGTCCGCGCGCCGGTTCCTGCGGCCCGCGCTGGGCCTGCTGCTGGTGCTGGTGATGGCCGCGCCGGCGTGGCTGCTGAACCTGCGCTCCGGCCCGGGCTGGGACACGGTGCCCGGCTACTGGTACGACGCGATGGGATACGTCGCGAAGGCCGATCCGAACGCGCGGACGCTGCTGCTGCCGGCGACCGGCTTCGGCGAGTACGACTGGGGCCGCACGGTCGACGAGCCCGCGCAGGCGATCGCGCGGAGCCCGTGGGCGGTCCGCAACCAGGTGCCACTGGGGTCCGAAGGGAACACGCGGCTGATGGACTCGGTGGACGCGGCGCTCGCCGACGGCCGCGGTGATCCCGGGCTGGCCGCGCTGCTCGCGCGGTCCGGGTACCGGTTCCTGCTGCTGCGCAACGACATCGACCGCGAACGGAGCGCGGCCCCGCCCATCGCGACCCTGCGCGCCGGGCTGGCCGGGTCGCCGGGCATCGCCAAGGCGGCCGCGTTCGGCCCCCTCGAAGTCTACGAGGTGCGGAAGCCGGTCCCGCTGGCCACCGCGACGTCCGCAACGGACGTCCCGACGGTGAGCGGCGGCCCGGAGAACCTGCTGCCGCTGATCGACTCGGGCCAGCTCGACCCGGCGACGCCGACCGTGCTCACCGGCGACGGCGGGTCGCCCGGCGGCCCCCGGCTGGTGACCGACGGCCTGCGCCGGGCCGAGCGGAACGTCGGCGGCGTCCGCGACAACCTCAGCCAGACGCTGACCGCGGGCGAGGCCTACCGCCAGCAGCGCGCGGCGGGCGACCTGCTGCCGTTCCCGGGCCAGGAGCACCAGACTGTGGCCGCGTACCGGGGGATCCGCTCGGTGACGGCGTCGACGGCGGCGTCGTTCGCCGACGCCTTCGGCGGGTCCGATCCCTCGCACCAGCCGTTCGCGGCGATCGACGGCGACCCGCGCACGGCGTGGCACTCGTCGTCGTTCACCGGGCCGATCGGCCAGTGGCTCGAGGTCGAACTGGACACCCCGCGGCTGGTGAACTCGGTGAACCTGGAGATGGTGGACGACCTCCGGGTGGGCTGGCCGGCCACCCGGATCCGGATCACGACCGACAACGGCTCGGTCGACCAGCCGGTGATCCGCGGCGCCGGGCCGCACGAGTACTCCGTCGCCTCCGGTCTCACCCGCAAGGTCCGGATCACGCTGCTGTCCCTGGTGGTGGGGCGGCAGGACGGGAACGTCGGCATCGCGGAGCTGACGATCCCCGGCACCGAACCGCAACGTGCCCTGGAGGTGCCCGCGGACCTGCCGGCCGGGCCCGCGCCCGGGTTCGCGTTCACGCGCGGCCTGCAGCCGCGGTACGCCTGCCTGCCGCTGAGCGATGCCGTGCGGTGCGACGCCACCGCCGCCCGTGACGGCGAGGAGCCCGACGGGATCCGGCGGTTGTTCAGCACGTCGGCCGAGCAGACGTACCTGGTCGGCGGCTCGGTGCTGCCGGCGGGCGGCGGGCGCAACCCGGTGTCATTGCCGGGGGTCACCGTGGCGTCGACGTCCCAGCTGGGCGGTGACCCGGCGGCCGCCGGTTTCGCGGCCGTGGACGGCGATCCGGGCACGACGTGGCGCCCCGACGTCACCGACCTGCGGCCGACGCTGACCCTCGGGTGGCCGTCGCCGAAGCGGATTACGGGGCTGCACCTCGAGGTTGCGCCGGCCAGTGGGGCCCGGGTGCCCCGGCAGCTGCAGCTGGTGGGCCGGTCGGGGACGCGGACGGTGGAGCTCGACGCGGGCGGCTCGGCGTCGTTCGAGCCCCTGGACACCGACCAGCTGCAGATCGTGCTGCCGGGCGACGACGACGATCCCGCGGCGCGCGCGGTGGTCGGCATCGGCAGCCTGTCGCTGTCCGGCAGCGACGGCCTGCTCCCGGGGCCGGACCCGGCGTTCACGGTGCCGTGCGGGTCGGGGCCGAACGTCCACCTGGACGGGCTCGACTACCGGACGACGGTGCAGGGCAAGCTGTCCGACATCACCGCGCACCGGCCCCTGTCCCTGGGGATGTGCCGGGACTCGGAGGGCGGCATCGCGTTGCCGGCCGGCGGCCACGAGCTGCGGACGGACCGGTCGGAGTCGTTCGTGGTCCAGGATCTGTGGCTGCGTCCGGCCGTCACTTCGGCACCGCCGGTGCACCGCGCGGTGCAGGTGGGCGACTGGGACGCGGCGTCGCGGTCGGTGACGGTGGGGCCGGGCGCGGAAGCGGTGCTGGCGGTCCCGGAGAACGCGAACGCGGGCTGGACGGCCACTTTGGACGGACAGCAGCTGACGCGCACCCGGGTGGACGGCTGGCAGCAGGCGTGGATCGTCCCGGCGGGCGCGGGCGGCGTGGTGTCGCTGTCGTTCACGCCGGACGCGAATTACCGCTTGAGCTTGCTGGTCGGCGCGGCGGCGGTGCTGCTGTTGCTGGTGGGCGTGGCGTGGCCGGCCCGCCGGCGCCGGTTCACGATCGCGCCGGGCGGCGGAGCCCTGGTGCCGGTGGTGCTGATCGGGTTGCTGGTGGCGCTGGGCGGGATGTTGCCGGTGGTGCTGCTGATCGCGTGCCTGCTGGCCCGCCAGTTCTCGGAGCGCGCGCCCAGGTTCCTGGCGTTCGGCGGCATGGCCGTGGCGGCGGCGACGTCGGTGACGGGCCGCATCCTGGGCCACGGCCAGGACTGGGCCTACGGCCCGGTGACCCAGGCGGCGTTGCTGCTGGCCGCGGCCGCGATGGTGGCCACGTGCGTGGACTGGTTCACCCGCAAGGAAAACCCCACCGAGCCCACCCCGTAGCTGCCCGCTCCGGACGTCTTGAATGACTCATTCAGGACCTCCGGCGCCCTGAATGAGTCATTCAAGACGGCGGGGGCGGAACTCCAGGAGGGCGCCTGCCGCGGCGAGGGCGCCGGCGGTGCAGGCGGCCGCGGTGACCACCTGGGTGGGTGAGCCGTGCAGCCAGGTCGTGATCAGCAGGGCCTCCACGGCGACCGCCGACCACATCAGGACCGTCACGCGGCGGTCGCCGTCCGCCAGGCGGGCGTACAGCAGGATCTGGACCAGCGCCAGCATCGAGCCCGCCAGCGCGAACGGCCACACCGGCATCGTGCTCCCCGCATACCGCGCGCCGCCGATCACCGCGAGCAGCGACGGGCCCATGACCAGCGACACCAGCAGCACCACCGCGTCCAGGCCGCCGCACACCAGCAGCGCCACCGGCAGCACCCGGCGCCGGCCGTCGGACACCGCGAACCGCGGCAACACCAGCACTCCCACCGCCTGCGGCAGCCAGTACGCGATCTTCGTGACGATCGCGCCCAGCGCGTACTCGCCCGCCTGCCCGGCCGGCAGCGTGTGGCGGGCCAGGACCAGGTCCAGGTTCACCAGCAGCACCAGGGCCAGCATCGCCTGTGCCGTGTGGAAGACCTCGCCGCCGTGCCGATCGGCCCAGCGGGGACGCGGGCGGCCGCAGAGCTGCCAGCCCGCCACCACCACCGCCAGCGAACCGATCGCCGCCCCGGCCAGCGCTCCGGTCGGGGACCCCGAGACGACCAGCCCGGCCAGCGAACCGCCGACCTTGCCCACCCCCTCCAGCGCGATCAGGCCGGAGAGCACGGCGAACCGGTGGCTGCCCTGCAGCAGGCCGTGGAACACGCCCAGCAGCGTCAACGGCCCGAGCGCGGCCGTCACCAGCAGCGCCGGGGCCAGCGAACCCAGGTGCAGCAACAGCACCAGCAACGGGCTCAGGGTCAACGCCGTCGTCGCGACGATCGCGCTCGTCACCAGCCCGAGCGCGAACAGCGAACCCTGGGACAGCGAAGGCGAGCGCGCCACCCGCAGCGCCACCACCGTCTGCAGGCCCATCGCCGGGACGACGCCGATCACCAGCACCGCCAGCAGCGAGCTCAGCTCGCCGAACGCCGCCGGCGCGAGGATCCGCGCGGCCGCCAGGCTCAGCACGTAGCTGGCCGCGTTGTTGCCCGCGAGCGCGAGCGAGACGAGGATCGCCGCGACCCGGTTGCCCGTCCGGGCCGGGACTTCGGTGTCTACGCTCAACGACGGGCTCCCGTTACCGGTGGGTAATGACCAGGGACCATAACCGCGCACGCAACGGAAAGGAAGGGCCGTGGAGGCACCGAGCA
Organism: Amycolatopsis sp. lyj-109; assembly: GCF_046548995.1. Lineage (NCBI taxonomy): Bacteria > Bacillati > Actinomycetota > Actinomycetes > Pseudonocardiales > Pseudonocardiaceae > Amycolatopsis > Amycolatopsis sp. lyj-109. Next base: position 316,440 of record NZ_JAJPWR010000001.1, on the reverse strand, counting down.
GGCGCTTGGCGCTCCCCGTGCTGTCCGCCGCGCTGGCGGTCGCCGTCTGCGCGCCCCTGCTCGGCCGCGGGTTCGTCCTGAGCTACGACATGGTGTTCGCGCCACGGCAGTACTTCGTGCCGGACGCCTTCGGAGCCGGCAGCACGCTGCCGCGGTCCGTCCCCGCCGACGCCGCCGTCGCGCTCGCCACCACCGTGCTGCCCGGCGACATCGTCCAGAAGCTCGTCCTGCTCCTGGCCGTCTTCTTCGCCGCCCTCGGCGCGGGACGGCTCGTCCCCACCGAACACACCGGCACCCGGCTCGTCGCGGCGACGGCCTACGCCTGGACGCCGTACCTCGCCGAACGGCTGTTCATCGGGCACTGGCCGCTGCTCCTGACGTACGCGGCCCTGCCGTGGATCGCCGGCGCCGGACTCGCCGCGCGGGCGCACGAACCGCGTGCCCTGCCGAGGCTGGTGCTCGCCTGCGCGCCGGCCGTGCTGACCCCGCCGGGCGGCGTGCTCGCGGCCGCCGTCATGGTCGTGGCCGCCGGTTCGCGGCGGCTCTGGCAGACGATCCCGCTCGCCATCGTGCTCAACCTGCCCTGGCTGGTCCCGACGTTCCTCAACGCCGGCGGCGCGTTCTCCGACCCGGCCGGCGTGGCGGCGTTCAGCGCCCGGGCCGAAAGCTGGGGCCCCGCGCTGCTGAGCGTGCTGGGGCTCGGGGGCATCTGGAACGCCGAAACCGTGCCCGGCAGCCGCGCGATCCCGCTGGTGCCCGTGTTGACGCTCATCGTCGTCGCCCTCGCGGTCGCCGGCCTCCGGCCGCTCGCGCAAAGGTGGGGGAAGGCACCGGCCCGCTCCTTGACCGCGCTCGGCGTCCTGGGCGTCTTGCTGGCCGCACTGGCGACGTTGCCGGGCGGGGACGCGGTGCTCACCGCCGCGACGCGGTACGTGCCCGGCGCGGGACTGCTGCGGGACGCCCAGAAATGGGTGGCGTGGTGGGCCCTGCCGCTCGCACTGGGCTTCGCGCTGGCCGTCGAAGCCGCCGCGGCGAAGCTGAACACCGCGCGGGGACGCGCCGCCCTGGTGACGGCGGCCGCCGTCTTCCCGCTGCTGACCATGCCGGACCTCGCGTGGGGCGGCTGGGGACGGCTCGGCACCGCGCAGTACCCGGCCGACTGGGCGGCAGTGTCCGAAAAGCTCGGTGACCGGCCCGGCGACGTGCTGGCGCTGCCGCTCTCGGCGTTCCGCGGGTTCGCGTGGAACGACGGCCGCACCCAGCTCGACCCGGCGCCGCGCGCCCTGCCGAAACCCGTGCTGATGGACGACACGCTCCAGGTCGGCGCCGAGCGGATCGCCGGTGAGGACCCGAGGATCGGCGACGTCCGCGCCGCGACGTCCGCGCGGGAGCTCACCGACGCGGGCATCGGCTGGATCCTCGTCGAACACGGGACACCCGGCTACGTCGACCCGCAGTTGCTCGCCGGCACGACGCAGGTGTGGTCGGGTGACTGGCTGACGCTGTACCGGACCCCGGGTGTGCCGGCGGTGAAAGCGATCTCGTGGGCGCCCGTTCTGCTGGCGAACGGAGTAGCGCTGACGTTGCTGTGCGTTGCGGTGTTGTGTCGCATGTTACCGATGCGTACATTGGGCCGCGGCAGGATTACCCCGCCACAGAAGGAGTGACACGTGGGCACGCTCATCGGCGCGATCGTCGCCGTCATCATCGGCGGCGGAGTGGCGACAGCGGGGGGTTTCGCCCTCATCACGTCTGCCGACCCGGACACCGCGGCTCCGGTGCAGCAGAAGCTCAACGCGCAGGTGAAGTACAACCCTGCCGACCACCCGCTGAAGCTCTACGGGGACCGCTGACGCGTGACCCGGCTCGCCTCCGACCACGCCCACCGCGTCGTCGGGCTCTACGGCGACCCCACCGTTTCCTGGAGCATCCTCCTCGAAGCGGAACTCGGCGCGGCCGCACCGGACCCGGAGAAGCTCCGGGCCCGGCTGGCGGCCGCGATCCAGCAGTACCCGCACCTCGGTGTGGTGCCCGGGATCGAGCGGATCACCGACCTGCCCGCCGTGCGGGACCGGTTCGCTTCGGCGCCCTACGAACGCGGCGCACCGCTGGTGCGCGTCGCCGTCGCCGAATCCACTCTCCTCGTCGCGGCGCACCACGGCGCCCTCGACGGCCTCGGCCTGCTGTCCCTGCTCGGGATCCTGCTCGACGTCCCGGTTTCCTCGGGGGCGCGGGGGATCGGTGCCCGCGTAGGCGGCAAACCTTTTGCCCTTTCGGCCTTCCAGCGGCTCGCTGAGGCGCTTTTCGCGCCACCGGGCCGGATCACGCCCGAGCGTGGGCGCGAGGCCGCAGGAGACGTCTTCGTGGCCTGCCACGAGCCGCGCCTGCGGCTGGGGGCCGCGGGATTCGTCGCGGCCGCCGCCCGCGCCACCGAAGGCTGGAACCGCGCGCACGGGGCCCGCACGGCCCGCGTGGTGGCCGCGCTGGGCGCGTCACGGAGATCGGGTGCCGCGCCGGAACCGGTGCACGACAGCGCGTTCTTCCGGCTGCGGCTGGGCCGTGGCGCGGACGTCGCCGCGGTACTGGCGGCCCAGCCGCCGGAGCCGGACTTCCCGGCCCGCAGCAGCCGCCTCGCCCGGCTGGGCACCCGGCTGCTGGCGAGCCGGCTCGGCTCGACGTTCCTGGTGTCGAACCTCGGGGTGGTGTCCACCGGGGACACCGTGCGGACCCTGGCGTTCTACCCGGCCGCGAGCGGGCGTTCAGGCGTGGCGTTCGGCGCGGCGACCACCGGTGACCGGACCACGGTCACCGTGCGGGCTCGCCGCAAGGACTTCGACGCGGCCGCCGCCGCCCGGCTCCTGGGCGAGTTCCGGGACGCGGTACGGGATTCTGCCGTGTCTTGAATGACTCATTCAGGACCTCCGAGGTCCTGAATGAGTCATTCAAGACGCTTGCGGAGCCGGCGTCACCGGGGCTGCCGCCCGGGCAGGGGAGTGCTGGGCGCGGTACGGGACCAGGGTGCGGGGGCGGGGGACCGACCGTCCGGCGACGTCCCGCACCAGTGACTCGAACTGGCCGATGCTCGCGTCCCAGCTGTACTGCCCGGCCCGCTCGGCGCCCGCCAAGCCCATCTCCGCACGCCGCAGGCCGTCGGCGAGCAGGCTGTCGACCTGGGCGGTGAAATCGTCGAAGTCGTCGGCCAGCAGGCCGGTCCGGCCTTCCACAATGGACTCGGTGACGCCGCCGGCGGCGCGGTAGGCGACCGAGGGCACGCCGTGCGCCGCGGCCTCCATGATGACGATGCCCCAGCCCTCCTTGACCGACGGGCACAGGTGCAGCCACGAGCGGGCGAGGATCTCGTGCTTGGCCTGCTCGTCGACCCAGCCGTGCAGCACCACCCGGTCGGCGACCCCGTGCGAAACCGCGTGCGCGCGCAGCACCTCGTCCCACGGCCCTTGCCCGACGACCTCCAGCCGCAGGGACGGCCAGCGCCGCGCGAGCCGCGCGACGACGTCGATGGCGTGCTCGATCCGCTTGTGCGGCACCAGCCTGCTCACCGCGACCAGGGTGGGCGCACTGTCCCGTTCGGACGCGCACGGCGGGGGTGCGTCGAGGCCGTTCGGGACCACCGCGACACGCTCGCGCCCGATGCCCAGTTCCGCCAGTTCCGCCTTGGTGACCTCGGAAACCGTGACGTAGGAGCACCGCCGGAACAGCCACGGCGCCAGCCGCGACTCGATCCACCAGCCGATCCGGCCCAGCGTCTCGCCGAGCGCGCTGATCCACTGTTCCTTGTGGACGTGGTGCACGAGCACCAGCACCGGGCAGCCGGCGACCAGCCGGGCGAAGAACGGCATGCCGTTCTGCACGTCCACCACGAGATCGGCGCGGGCCCGGCGGATCGCGCGCAGGGCGTGCAGGTACACGCCGAACTTGTTGCCGCGCCGCCGGTAGCGGACGCCGTCGCGCCACTCGCCCGCGGTCGCGCCCGGGTAGGCCGCGCACTGGATCTCGACCCGGTACCCCGCTCTGGCCAGGCCTTCGGCCATCCGCTCGACGTACCGCTCCGAGCCGCCGCCCTCGGGGTGGCCGGTGTCGCGCCAGTTGAGGAGGAGCACACGAGGACGTTCCATCGGGTTATCCAAACTTCTACGACGGTGCTAGGTTACTGGTGCGTACACCCTAGATGAACGTATTCGGGAAAGCGACGGTTCAATGGTAGGTAATCCGGTTCTCGTCGCGACGGCGCAGCCGCATCGCGCCACACTGGCCCGTTCCGTGACCCTGTTCCGGACATTCCTCACCGAACAGACCGACCCGGACGGCTTTTATTCCGCGCTGGCCGCGGACTCGGTGCGGCAATTGGCCTCGCACGCTCCGCTGTCCGGGCGAACGGTGCTCGACGTCGGCGGCGGCCCGGGCTATTTCTCCGACGCCTTCCGCGCGGCCGGCGCGGTCTACCTCGGCCTCGACCCGGACGTCGGCGAGCTGTCCGCCCGCGGCGAGCCGGGGGAGAACATGATCCGCGCCAGCGGCACGGAACTGCCCGTACGCAGCGGATCCGTGGACATCTGCTACTCGTCGAACGTGCTGGAGCACGTCTCCGAGCCGTGGGTCATGCTCGACGAGATGTGCCGGGTGACCAAGCCCGGCGGCACGGTCTTCGCGTCGTTCACGCCGTGGTATTCACCGTGGGGTGGTCACGAGACCGCGCCGTGGCATTTCCTCGGCGGCTACTACGCCCGGAGCCGTTATGCGAAAAAATTCGGGAAGCAGCCGAAGAACAAATTCGGGGAAAGCCTGTTCCCGGTTTCGGTCGGCGCCGCCCTCCGCTGGGGAAAAGCGACGCCGCTCGCCGATCTGGTGGCCGGGTATCCGCGGTACCACCCGAGCTGGGCGACGTGGATCGTGCGGATTCCCGGCCTCCGGGAAATAGCCTCTTGGAATCTGGTCCTGGTTCTGCGCAGGAGCTAGCGGTCGGCTCCCACCGGCACCCGCTGCCGCCGCCGCGGCGGGGCCGGCGGAGCGGCCGGGCGCCGGCGGATCAGCAGGTAGACCGCCACGACGATCAGCACGCCGCCGCCGATGCCGAGCCAGAGCGGGCCGGTGCTCTTCAGGAACTCCAGCTTGCCCTTGTTCTCGTCGATCTGGTCGACCATCTGCGCGATCGTCTTGGCGTTGTAGGCCAGGGTCCCGTCGAACACGACGGTCGGGTTGCCGACGGCCGGGCGCAGCTCCTGGTGCTGCTGTTGCTGCTGCTTCACCTCGACCCCGGTGACCGGCTCCACCCACATCGTGTTGACGCCGCGGTAGTACAGGTCCGCGTCGACGCTCGACTCGAGGGAGCCGACGAGCGAGCCGGGCACCGACTTCGTCTCGAGCCTGGTGTCGGGGATGGTCTGGACGAACTTGTAGGTCTCGATGCCGTTGACCTCTTCGGTCCCGGTGAACCGTGCGGTGACGGCCTTGCCGGTGTTGTCGTCGTAGACCTGGTAGTCCTTCTGCTCGGTGCTGAAGGGGAACTTGAAGTTCAGGCCGGGCTGGGCCTGGTAGACGTTCTGCTCGGGCGGCTTCTCACCGTCCTTGTCGGCCTTGTCCTTGAGCTCGGTGACGTAGCTGCTTTCCTTGGTGCACTTCGGGTCGGAGGCCGAACCCGGGTCGTAGCCCTCGGAGGTGCGCCGGTTGAAGCAGACCTGCCGCTTGCTCGCGCTGAGCACGGTGCCGTCGGCGTCGTCCTTGACCTGCACGGCGAGCAGCCAGACCGCGTAGTCGGTGTCCGCGTGCATCTCGGGACGGGCGAAGTTCGCCTGGACGCGGCCGATCGCGGTCAGCTTCGCGTTCTCACGGATCTCGGTGACCGGGCCGGCGCCCTTGTCGGTCACGGCGAGGACCTTGCTCGCGGTGCCTTCCAGCACCGACGTCGAATCCTGGTCGAGCGGCACCTTGGCGAGCTTCGGATAGACGTAGGTCGGCAACAGCACCGCCCCGGCGACCGCGAAGACCCCCAGCGCCAGCAAGATCAGGCCCAAAGCTCGTCGCAACGGTCCTCCTGGGTCGTACTTCGGACACACAAATTACCCGGCGGTAATCAGGTGCACGGATAGTGGCCTGCGCCACGTCGCGCGTCAAAGTGTGACCGGCCGTCACAGTCACCCGGTGCGACCGGAAGGTGGCATGGAAACGGCCGTTCGGACCAAGCGACCAAACATGTTTGTTCCCGGGCACAACGGGCATGGGCCCACCATCGGACGATCCTCCCGCCCGCCGCGCCGAACCGCAAAGGAGAACTACCCTTTTGTCGCAGGACCCAACGATGGTCGCCATCGCGGCGACCGCGCGCTGGCGGGCCCGGATCGTGGCGGCTGCCGCGAGCGCGGGGATCAGCCTCACCGACCCCCTGGCGGGCGTGCCCGGCATCCGGGTGCTGACGTGCGCCTCGGGCGACCTCGGAGCGATCGTCCCTCGCCTGACCCGTGACGCCGGCTCGCCCCGCCCGGCGATCGGCGCCCATTCCGACTCGATCGCCGACCGCGAGCTGAGAGATGCGGTGGCGGACGTCGCAGCCCTGCTTTCGTTGCACGGAAACGTGGTGCTGGACCTCGACGCGGGCGGCCGCCGGTCCCGCCCGGCCCGGCCGGACGTGGTGGTTTCGGCCGGTGTGGACCGTCCGCAGTGGACGGAACCGGCGGTGACGCTGCCGGTGGGCCGCGGCCGGCGAGGTGGCCCGTTGACGGTGGCGCTGACGGCGGGCCCGGGTTTCGAGGAAACGCTCTTGGAGCTGGCCCGCTTGGTCGAGGCCGACGCGGCTTAGCCCCGCCCCCATGGGCGCGAGGCACGAGCGCCGGGTGCGGCGCTCACCGCGGCCGATCAGCAGGCGCTCGCCGACCTGGGCTAAAGCTCGTCCTCGACCCACTCCAGCAGGTCGCCGGGCTGGCAGCCGAGCACCCGGCACATCGCTTCCAGCGTGCTGAAGCGGACGGCTTTGGCGCGGCCGTTCTTCAGCACGGCGACGTTGGCCGGCGTGAGGCCGACCTTCTCGGCGAACTCCCCGACGCTCATCTTGCGCTTGGCCAGTTCGACGTCGATGCGCACGACGATCGGCATCAGATGACCGCTTCCAGGTCGGACCGGAGGGTGGTCGCTTGCCGCAGCAGGGCGCGCATGACCACCATCAGCAAGCCGACCACGGTGATCGCCACGGTGACCAGGAACAGCAGCATCGGCATCCCCGGGTCGTCCGCGTTGAAGCCGACGAAGAGCAGCATGCCGGCCACCACCAGCCACGCGGCGGCCACCGCCCAGACGATCGCGTCGACCCACTTCAGGGACGCGGTGGTGAAGATCCGGTCCTTCTTGACCAGCGTCAGCAGCTTCCAGGTCGCGACGACCACCACCTGGACGCACAGCACGAGGAACACCGCGATGGCGGTCAGCGGCCAGCGCAACGGAGCGTCGTGCGGGTTCTGCTGCGTGTGGTAGGCGATCCCGCCCGGCAGTGAGAGCGTCTGGAACACGACGAGGACGCCGAACAGCACCACGAGGAAGAATCTGAGCGCGGCAACGGCCCACTTCTCGGTAACCATGTGCCGACTATCGCGCTCTTCCTATCGAAAGTCAATCGGTAGCGATCGAAAGACGATCAACTCGGCTCGGGATCCAAGCGCACCGACTCCAGTGCGACGTACAGCTCGCCGATGTCGACCGGGTCGGTGAGGTCGCGCTTGGTCAGCTCCTGCACGCGGCGCAGCCGGTAGCGGACCGTGTTGGGGTGGACGAACAGGCGGTCCCCGGCCTCCTTCGCCGAGCCGTGGCCGGCGAACCACGCCAGCAGCGTGTCGAGCAGGACTTTGCGCTCCGCCGCCGGGAGGGCGAGCACGCCGGCCAACGCCGACCGGACGACGTCGCGGGCCATCCCGGTCGCGGCCGCGACCAGCGTCGTCACCGGCGAGTCGCCGAACATCACCACGCCCGCGGTCGCCGCCGGCAGGGAGCGGCGGGCGATCCGGGCCCGGTGCAGGGCGTCCGGGACGTCGGGGAAGCCGGTGAACGGCTTGCTCATCCCGGCCGCGACCGGCAGGGAGCCCAGCACTTCGCGCAGCCGCCGGACGTCGTCGATCCGGTCGATCGCGACCAGGCCCGCCTCGCCGGCGGGGCGCCACGCCGACCGCCAGCGCCGCGCCCGCAGCAGCGCCTCGACGGAGTCGTGCTCGTCCGGCTCGATGCGTTCGGTGACCACGGCGACGAACATGCCCGCGGTCGGCAGGCCCAGCTCGCGGGCCGCGCCCTCCATGTCCGCCTGGCCGGCGAGCCGGCCGCGCAGCAGGTCGTCCAGCAGTCGCGCGTTGGCGTGCGACGGCTCGGCCGCGACCTCCTCGTACGCCGTGGTCAGCGCGTCGGAGTAGAGGTCGATCGCCTTCCAGACGTAGGAGTTGATCTCGATCGTCCGGGCCGGGTTGATGAACTCCGGGCCGGCCAGCTCGAGCAGTCCTTCGTAGACGAAGGTGCCGCCGATCCGGAACGCCCGCAGCACGGCCGGCAGCGGGATGCCCTGGCGCGCCTGGGCGAGCCCGGTCTTGCGGGCGGCGTCGAGGGCGAGGCCGCTGCCTTCGGCCAGTGCCGTCAGCGCGCGCTCGAGGTTGGCCTGGCAGACCTGCCGCAGCTCGCCCGGGGTGACGTCCTCGACCTGCCGGTAGAACTCGTCTTGCTCACTGAGCAGCCGGGCCAGGCGATCGGCGAACTCGGGGAGCCTGGCCAGCATCTCGCGCACGAGTTCGCGGTGTTCGCGAGGTACCGGCCTGGCCAGAGCTTCGATGCCCATCCCTCACTTTAGCTCGGGTCCGCCGCGCGGGACATGCACGAAGTTGAGTAAAATTCATGTCCGTCGGGTGATCGATGTCGTGAGGTCTTGACGGCTCAGGCCGGCTTGCGCGCGGTCAGGTAGACGTGCGGCTCCGGGGACGCGTCCGGGTGGTCGGGCACGAACTCGGCCTCGTCCTCGCGAAGGATCTCGAAGCCCGCCGCCCGCAGCCGTTCCTTGAGGGGGCCGACGGTGAAACTGTACGCGCGAACCGCGTGGCCCATGAAGACGATGCCGACCCCGTCGACGTCGGCGGGCACGGTGGCGAAGACGAGCAGGCCACCGGGCCTCAGCCAGGCGGCGAGGCGGCCGATCATGGCTTCCTGCTCGGCCCGCGGGAGCTGGAGCATCGAGAAGAAGGCCGTGATCGCGTCCCAGGTCCCGTCCGCGTAGGACAGTTCGCGCATGTCCCCGAGTTCGAACCGGGCGGCCGGCACCTGGTCACGGGCGATCTCGACCATCTTCGGGGCGACGTCGTAGCCGGTGACGTCGTGGCCGGCGGCGGCCAGCAGTTCCGCGGTGGGCCGCCCGGTGCCGGCGCCGAGGTCGAGCACCCGCGCCGCCGGCGGCAGGGCCGCGAGCAGGTCCGTGAGGGCGGCGCGGTGCGCGGTCGCGGTGCGGAAAGCGTGTTCGTAGTCGGTGCCGAGCGCGTCGAAGACCTCGGCGGCGGTTTCGGGGCGGGTCATGACCGCCCACCCTGCCAGACTGAGTGGTCACCGTCGGGAGTTCTCCGGGGGTCTCGACCGCCGAATACCCCCGAAGGACTCCCGACGGCAACCACTTAGGATCTCGCCGTGGCTGGTTTGCGGGGTGTCTTCGCCGGGTTCGGCAAGAGCAGGGCGTTCGCCGTGCTCGGGCGGGCGCTCGTGCCCGCCGACCGGGTGCTGCTGCGGATCAGCGGCGGCCGGGTCGGCGTCGGCGCGGTGGTCGGGTTGCGGACGCTGCTGCTCACGACGATCGGCCGGCGCAGCGGCGAGCCCCGCCAGGTGCCGCTGCTCTACGTCGAGCGGGCCGGCGGGTACGTCGTGATCGGCTCGAACTGGGGTGGCGAGGCCCATCCGGCCTGGTCGGCGAACCTGCTGGCGGACCCGGCGGCGACGGTCGCAATCGGCGGCCGGACCGCCGAGGTCACCGGTCGGCTCCTGACCGGGGACGAGCGCCAGGAGATGTGGGACGCGGTCGCGGGGTACTGGCCCGCGTACGACCGGTACGCCGTGCGGGCCGAGCACCGCGAAATCCGCGTCTTCCTGCTGGAGCCGGTCAGCCGATGAGGTCGGTCTGCCGGATCCGGTACACCTGCAGCCGCAGGTTGTAGTACTTGTCGGTCTCGCCGACCCACTGCATGCCGAGCCGCTTGGCGACCGCGATCGCCCGCGTGTTGTTCGGCCGCGCGACGGCGAACAGCTCTTCGGTGTCCTGGGTGAAGGCCCACTCGATCAGCGCGGTCGCCGCTTCGGACGCGTAGCCGTTGCCCCAGGCGCCGGGGCTCAGCTGCCAGCTCAGTTCGAGGTCCTCTTCGAACGGCGGCAGCAGCCGGATGCCGAGGCCGCCGATCACCACGCCGTCCTCCTTGCGTTCGATGGCCCACCGGCCGCGCGGCGGTGGCAGGTTCGGCTGCGCTTCCTGCCAGGCATGCAGGACCGCGCGCATCGCGCCGATGTCGCCGACGCGGTCCATGGCCGGGGTCAGCCAGTGCGTGACGTCTTCCGCGCCGTAGATGGCGAACGCGGCTTCCGCGTCGGCAGGCGTCCAGTCCCGGATCACGAGCCGGTCGGTGCTCAACGGGGTCTCCATACCAGGACGCTACGCCGGGAGGCCGATGATTGTTCCCGGCCGAAAGTGCTCAGAAGATGAACACTTAGGCGTGGACGATGGGGGCATGGAGAAGATCGAAGGTGTGGCGGTGCTGGAAGTCACGTCGGCCGCGGAGTGGCGGTCGTGGCTGGCGGCGCCGGGCGAGGCGGCGGTGTGGCTGGTGATCCGGCGCAAGGGGAGCGCGGTGCCGGGGGTGCGGATCCACGAGGCGATGGAGCAGGCGCTGTGCTTCGGGTGGATCGACAGCAAGGCCTTGCGGCGCGACGCGGAGAGCACGTACCTGTGCTTCACGCCGCGGAAGCCGGCGAGTACGTGGAGCCGGGTCAACCGGGAGCGCGTGGCTCGGCTGACCGCCGCCGGGTCGATGACGCCGGCCGGGCAGGCGGTGGTGGAGCTGGCCCGGCGGAGCGGGGCGTGGGACGTGCTGGCCGAGGCCCAGGACGGGGTGGTGCCGGCGGATCTGCGGAGTGCGTTCGAGGCGGATGCGGTGGCTTCGCGGTGTTTCGAGGGCTTCCCGCCTTCGTCGCGGCGGATGATCCTGGAGTGGATCGCGAAGGCCAAGCGACCGGAGACGCGGCAGCGGCGGATCGCGACGACGGTCGAGCTGGCGCGGGAGAACCGCCGAGCGGCTCACCCGAAGGCGGCTTAGCGAGGCAGCTCACCCGTGACGGCGCCGTCGGGCGGTGCCGCGAATGACTCATTCGGGACCTCCGGCGGTGTTGTTGGCGAATTCGAGCGGGTGCGCTGAGGCCGCTCCGGTGGCGAGCGGATCGCCCACAACAGCCAACTCACCGCCCACAACAGCCAACTCGACACCCGGAGCGGCCAACTCGCCCGGGTTCTCCGGCGTGTTGGCCGTTGCGGCGGGCGAGTTGGCCGCTCCGGTTGGCATGAAACCGAATTCGCCAACAGCATCCTCCGGCGTCTCGAATGAGTCATTCGCGACCTCCGGCGAGGACCCGGCCTACAGTCGGCTCGTGGACGAACTGCACGCGCGCCCGCCCGGACGTCCACGCCGCGGCGATCTCCTACCGGGCCGCCTACCTCACCGGCGCCGGCGAGGTGTCCGGCATGGGCGACCTGACCCTGGAGTCGTCGCGCCGCGCCCGCGGGTTCGCCGTCTGGGCGGCGCTGCGCGAGCTGGGCCGCGACGGCGTCGCCGAACTCGTCGACCGGTGTTGCCGGCTGGCGCGCCGCTTCGCCGGAAGACTCGCCGACGGCGGTGCCGAAATCGCCAACGACGTCGTCCTCAACCAGGTCCTGGTGTCTTTCGGCGGCGACACCGACGCCGTCATCCGGAAGGTCCAGGCCGACGGCACGTGCTGGCTGGGCGGCACCACCTGGCGTGGCCGCCGGTACCTGCGGATCTCGGTGTCCGGCTGGTCGACGACCGAGGCCGACGTCGACCGCAGTGCCGCGGCGATCCTCCGCCTGCGGGGTCAGTGACCCTCGCGCACCGAGAGCGAGTCCGTCCGCCAGGCGATTTCCTTTTCGCCGCCCGTCGGCCAGCTCGACGACAGCCGGCGGCGGACACTGCCCAGCGCGCCCAGTTCGGCGAGATCGACGCGGGCGCCCTGCTTGGCCAGCGAGGACACTTCGGCGGTGGTGAGCGGGACGAAGTCGAAGTACTGCGCGTCTTCGCCGCCTGCCCAGTCGACGAATTCGGTGAAGATCGCGGCGAACGACTGGCCGCATTCCGGGCACCGGCGCAGTGAGATGCTGAAGTGCGACCGCTCGACGAGGCGATGGGTCTTGTTCAGCCGGGTCGTGCAGAACGCCAGTGCGGTCAGGGCATCGTCGCCGGAACAGCGGGCGCAGCCGAACTCGGTCATCGCCCGATCATCGCACGCGTGAATGCGCACCCGGCTGCGGAGGTACACCGAAACCCGCTGACCACCCCGATTCACTCTGGTCCGCAGTGGTCTGGACCTGTTAGCCTCAGTGCGTACGCTCGTCCGGCCGGTGAGGAGAATCCCGTGCTCCGCATGAGAAAACGCATCGCTGTCGTCGCGCTCGCGCTCGCCGGTGCCTCCGTCGTCGCGCCGCCGGCGGAGGCCGGGCAGGGGCCGGGCAAGGTGATGGCCTACTTCGCCGACTGGGACGTCTACGCCCGCGGCTACCACGTCAAGGACATCGAAACGTCCGGTTCGGCCGCGAAGCTGACCCACATCAACTACGCGTTCGGCAACGTGACGGGCGGCGGCTGCGCGGTCGGCGACCCGTGGGCCGACCACGACATGCCCTACGACGCCGCCACGAGCGTCAGCGGCCAGGCCGACACCGGCACCCTGCACGGCAGTTTCAACCAGATCCTCGAGCTCAAGAAGCTGCACCCGAAGCTGAAGGTGCTGTGGTCCTTCGGCGGCTGGACCTGGTCGGCCGGCTTCACCGAAGCGGCGAAGAACCCCGCCGCGTTCGCGGAATCCTGCTATAACCTGGTCAACGACCCGCGCTGGGCGGGCGTCTTCGACGGCATCGACATCGACTGGGAGTACCCGAACGCCTGCGGCAACACCTGCGACACCAGCGGGCCCAAGGCGTTCACCGGGCTGGTCAAGGCGCTGCGCGCGAAGTTCGGGCGCCAGCTGGTGACCGCCGCGATCACCGCCGACGGCTCGACGGGCGGCAAGATCGACGCCACCGAGTACGGCGCCGCGAGCCGGTACCTCGACTGGTACAACGTGATGACCTACGACTACTTCGTCGCGGGTGCCGGCCCGACCGGGCCGACCGCACCGCACTCGCCGCTGCGCGCCTACCCCGGCATCCCGACCGCCGGCTTCTACGCCGACGCGGCCATCCAGAAGCTGCGCCACCAGGGCGTTCCTTCGTCGAAGATGTTGCTGGGCCTCGGGTTCTACGGCCGCGGCTGGGACGGCGTCACGCAGAAGCAGCCGGGCGGCACCGCCACCGGCCCGGCACCCGGCACCTACGAAGCGGGCGTCGAGGACTACAAGGTGCTCAAGACCAAGTGCCCCGCCAACGGCCGGATCGCCGGCACGGCGTACGCGAAGTGCGGCTCGCAGTGGTGGAGCTACGACACGCCCGAGACGGCGTCGGCGAAGGCCGGTTACGCGAAGTCGCAGGGGCTCGGCGGCGTGTTCGCCTGGGAGCTGTCCGGTGACACGGCGAACGCCGAACTGCTGCGGGCCATCGCCGGCCGCTGCTGACCCCCAGCTGGAGGGCCCGGGCGCGAGCCGCGTCCGGGCCCTTCGTCCACTGAGGACTCACTCAGGACTCACTCAGGACTCACTCAGAACTCACTCGGGACCGCGCGGGGAACCCGTGCCGCCGGGCGCCGAGCACCACGGCGAGCACCGGCAGCAGGAGCATGAGCAGTGCCCAGGGGAAAGCCGCCGGCCCGGCCGCGTCGAGCAGGACCCCGCCGGCCACCCCGCCCGCGGCCATCGCGGCGTTCCACAGCGTGACGAGCATGGCCTGCGCGTTGTCCGCCGCCGCGCCGCCGGCGTTCCCGGCCGCCGTCTGCAGCAGCGTCGGGACGCCGCCCCAGCCGAGGCCCCAGAGCGCCACGGCGACGTAGACCAGCGCCGGGCTGCCCGCGAACACCGCCAGCAGCGTCGCGGCCACCGCGACGCCGACCGTGCTGAGCACCGTCAGGGCCCGCAGGGCGCGGTCGATCCGGGCGCCGACGACGCCGATGCCGGCCAGCGAAGCGATCCCGAACACCAGCAGGACGGCGTCCACCGCACCGCCCAGCCCGGCGTGGCCGAGGAAGGCGGCGATGTAGGTGTAGAGCACGGTGTGGGCCAGCACGAAGACGAGCGTCACGGCGAGCACGGGCACGACGCCGGGGACGGTGAGCGTGCGCAGGACCGGCGTCCGGCCGGCCGGCTGCCCGGGCTGATCGGGCACCGCCGTGGCGATCCAGGCGAGCAGCACGACCGCGATCGCCGACATGACACCGAACGCCGAGCGCCAGCCGAGCAGGCCGCCGAGGAACGTCCCGGCCGGGATGCCGAGCGAGAGGGCCAGCGGGATGCCGGCCATCACGATCGCGATGGCCCGGCCCTGGTCGTCCGGGGCGAGCCGGCGTGCGTAGCCGGCGAGCAGCGCCCAGACGACGCCCGCGGCCACCCCGGCGACGAACCGCGCCACCATCGTCAGCGCGTAGTCCGAAGACAGCGTCGTGACGGTGTTGGCCAGCGCGAACCCGGCGATCCCGGTGAGCAGCAAGCGTTTGCGGGACCAGTTCGCGGTGGCGGCGGACAGGGGGATCGCGGTGAGCGCGGTGCCGAGCGCGTAGATCGTCACCGCCTGGCCGGCCGCGGATTCGCCGACGCCGAGGCCGGCGCTCATCCCGGGCAGCACGCCGGCGGGCAGCGCCTCGGTCAGCACGGTGACGAACGCGGCGGTGGTCAGGGCGAGCAGCGGCAGCGTTCGGGTGCGGAGGTTCGTCATGCCGCTATGCTCGAACCCTCACATTGATGTGAAGGTCTACGTGAGGTGGGGCACATGCGGATCGGCGAGCTTTCGGAGCGCACGGGCACGTCCCGCCGGCTCCTCCGGTACTACGAGGAGCAGGGCCTGATCATCGCCGGTCGCGGCCCGAACGGCTACCGCGACTACGACGAGCCGATGGTCGACCGGGTGATCCAGGTCCGCGGCCTGCTCGACGCCGGCCTGCCCACCCGGATCATCAAGCAGATCCTGCCCTGCCTGGACAAGCCGCGGACCATCTACTTCCCGGACGCGACGCCGGAGATGATCGCGACGCTGGAGGCGGAGCGCGACCGGATGACCAGGCGGGCGGACTGCCTGCTGCGCAACCGCGACGCGATCGGGGAGTACCTGGCCGCGGTCCGCGGGTACGACGGCGCGCAACCGGCGTGACGCCCGGCAGGATGCCTGGCGGCGACCACCGCGTCGGCGGTCACGGGTACGCACTGTCCTCGAGCGCGAGGAGGGCCGTTTCGGCTTCCTTGGAATGGGAGTCTTCGGGGCTTGACCGGTAGAAGTCGAGCGACTGGTGGAGGACCCGGCGAGCGTCGTCCGGCCGGCCGGCGGCCCGGTAGCAGTCGCCGAGCGCGGTGAGGAAGAACGCCCGTCGCCGGATGTTCCCGATTTCGCTCAGGACTTCGACGCAGCGCTCCAGGAGTTCGATGGCCGTGGTCCATTCGCCGTCGCGCAGCGCCACGAAACCGAGGTTGCCGACGGCGTGCGCCTCCCCGGCGATGTCGTGGTGCTCCTTGGCCACCGCGGCCGCCCGGCTCAGCCACTTCCGGGCGCCCGGCCGGTCGTCCCACTGGAAGTGGCAGAACCCGATCATGTCCAGTGTCTTCACGTAGAGCCGCGGGTCCTCGGCCGGTTCGATCAGGCCGAGAATGCGTTCGCACTGCTCCATTTCGGCTTGGTAGTCCGCGGAGTGGTACTCCCACGCGCCGGCGAGCACGTAGCGGAGATGAGCCTCCTGCAGCCGGTCCCCGGACCGCTCGGCCAGCAGCAGCGCGTCCGGCAGGGTTTCCAGCGCGATTTCCGGGTGTCCCGCGAAGATGGCGACGCTGGCGAAGATCCGGTGCGCGATGAGCTGTGCCGGGACGTCGCCGAGCCGTTCGGCCGCGGCGAGGGCCAGCCGGGCGGCGGCCTCCCGTTCGGGCAGCAGCCCCTGCCGGGCCCGGAATTCGTTCAGCAGCCAGACCTGTTGCCAGACCTGGGTGAGCCAGGACCGGTCGACCGCCAGCTCGGTGGTGGCGGTCAGGCAGGCGTGCTCTTCGGTGAACCACCGCAGCGCCTCGACGTGGCCGTCGAACCGCAGCGGTTCGACCCCGGGCAGCGCGGGGGCGATCCCGATCGGCCGTTCCAGCGGCTCGAGCGCGTGGTTGCCGTGCCAGGACGTCTGGAGGTAGAAGTCCGTCACCCGCCGCAACGCGGCGTCGCGAGCGCTTTCCGGCAGCATCCGCTCGGCCTCTTCGGACGCGTACAGCCGGACCAGGTCGTGCATCCGGTACCGGCCGCTCGCCGTCCGCGTGACCAGGTGCGCGTTCTCCAGCGCCCGCAGGACCTTCCGCGCCCCGGTGAGCGGGACGCCGGCCAGCGCGGCCGCGGCGGGCAGGCCGGTGTCCGGTCCGGGAGCCAGTGCCAGCAGCCCGAACAGCGCCGAAGCCTCGGGCGTGAGGTGGCGCAAGGACCAGGAGAACACCGTGCGCAGGCTCAGCCCGGCCTCACCGGTGTCGAGCCCGTCCAGCCGGGCGGCGTGGTCCCGCAGCTCCTCGGCCAGCAGCCGCAGCGGCAGTTCCGGCGAGGTGGCCGCGCGGGCGGCGACGATCCCCAGCGCGAGCGGCAGCCCGGCGCAGAGCCGGACGAGCTCGTCGACGGTCGCGGCCTCGGCGGTGAGCCGGCCCCGGTCGAGGTGCCGCGCCAGCAGTTCCCGGGCTTCTCGCGCGGAGAGGACGTCCAGCGAAATCGGCCGCGCGCCGTGCGTCGCGACGAGCCCGCCGAGCCGGTGGCGGCTGGTCACGAGCACCCGGCAGGCCGGGCTGCCGGGCAGCAGCGGGACGACCTGGCCCGTGCCGGCGGCGTTGTCGAGCACGACCAGCACGCGCTTTCCGGCGAGCAGGCTGCGGTAGAGCGCGAGCTGCGCGTCGGGTTCCGGTGGCACCGCGGCCCCCTCCACGCCGAGCGCGTGCAGGAACCCGCGCACCGCCACGGAAACCGGCATCGGCTCGGCGGCCGGGTCGAACCCGCGCAGGTTCACGTAGAGCTGCCCGTCGGGGAACTCGGCGAGTTTCCCGGCGGCCCAGTGCAACGCCAGCGACGTCTTCCCGATCCCGCCCGCGCCGCCGATGGCCGAGATGACCACCGGGCCCGCCGCTTCCCCGGCCCGGTCGAGGGCCGCCAGCAGCTCGGCGCGCCCCACGAACGACGCCGGCGCCGCCGGGAGCTGCTGCGGCACCGGCCTCGCCGCGCCGGGGTCCCGGCCCGGATCGCCGTGCAGGATCCGCTCGTGCACCTGCCGGAGAGCCGCGCCGGGATCGGCACCGAGCTCCTCGGCGAGCAGGCGCCGCATCCGGTCGAACTCGCGCAGGGCGTCACCCTGACGGCCGGCACGGGACAGCGCGAGCATCAGCTGGCCGCGAAGCCGTTCGTCGAGCGGGTGTGCTTCGGCCAGTGCGGTCAGCTCGGGGATCAGTGCACCGGCCCGGTCGCCGCGGAGCCGGACGTCGGCGAGGTCGAGCTGCGCGCCCAGGCGCCGGCTTTCGAGGGTTTCCCGCAGTTGGGCGAACCACGGCGTGTCGAGGCCGGCGAACGGCTCGCCGGTCCACAGGGCCAGCGCCGCCTCCAGCAGGCCGGCTTTCGCGCGGTCGTCGCCGCCGGCCGCGGCCTCGCCGAGGAGGCGCAGGAAGACGTGGAGGTCGACGGCTTCGGGGTCCGCCGTCAGCAGGTAGCCGCCCGAGCGCTGGGTGACCGTCGCTTCGCCGAGGGCCGTCCGCAGCCGGGAAACGTAGCTGTACAGGGCATTGCGGGGGTTGACGGGTAGCTGCTCGCCCCAGATCCGCTCCGCGAGGACGTCCGCGGGCACGACCTTGTTCACGTCCGTCAGCAACGCGGTGAGCAGGCCCCGCTGGCGGGGGCGGCGGATTTCCACGGGGCGGCCGCCGACGTCGACGTCGAGCTCGCCCAGCAGCCTGAACCGCACCGGCAGCCCACCCCTCCGTCTCCCCGTGTCCGCTCGGCCGCCCACTGTAACCGACGGCCGGAAAGGATCGGGAAAGTTCCGCGCAAGGCCGGTCGGGCACGGTGGATCTCGTCGGCGGTACCGCCACGAATCGCCGAGGGGGCGGTTCGTGGCCCGGTGCCGCGACCGCGGGCCGGATCGTCTTCCCCTGCCATGGCCGCCGCCCCAGGGCGGCCCTTGGCGATCCGGCGGGTGGCGGGCGGTCCGGTTCCCTCGAACGCACCGGGCCGGCCCGCCGCCTCACCAGCGGCGGGACGGGTCGATCACGTGGACGGCCGCTTCCTCCGCCGAAGCCGCGCCGCCGTCGATGCCGGCGTCCGAGGCGTACAGCTCTTCGTCGGTGTCTTCGCCGAAGCCTTCGTCCGAGGCGACCAGGCGGCCCGCGCGGACGTCGCCGACCTCGTCGTCGATCAGCTCGCCGTCGGTGTCTTCGGAGTCGCCCAGTCCGTCGTCGTCGAGGTCGTCGGCCAGGTCGGGGGCCTCGCGGGCGAGCCGGCCCGCCCAGCTCTCGCCCTCCGCGGTTTCGCGCGCGGTGGTGCCCCAGCCTTCGGTCGCCTGCGCGCGTTCCGGCGGTGAATAACCCTCCGCCAGTTCGTCACGGTCGTCCAAAGTGTCCTCGGGGTCGAGGATACCGTTGTCCGCGTTGTCTTCGATGTCGTCGTCCACGGCCTCCATCTTCGCGCAAACTCATTGGCCGCGCCCAGCCCGGGTGATATGACCGTGCTGAGTCGGGGCCTCACCCGACCCGGTGAAAGGTGATCCCTCATGCCGATGAGACGCAGGGTGCTGGCCGCGGGGCTGGCCGGGGTGTTCGGCGCCGCGCTGTCCGGGCGGACGGCGGAAGCCGCCGAAGCCACGCCGCCGGTGCGGCTGGACCAGCTGAACCTGGTCAACCTGTCGCACGTCAACGACCCCGCCACGACCAACGTCTTCCCCGGGGACCCGGCCTTCGAGCTGGAGACCATCGCCACCATCCCCGAAGACGGCTACTACCTGCAGTTCGTCCGCGAAGGCGAGCACACCGGGACGCACTGGGGCGCGCCCGGGCACTTCAACACCGGGGAACCGCTCGCCGACGACATGGACCCGGCGGACCTCTTCCGGCCCGCCGTCAAGATCGATGTACGGGCGAAGACGGCGCACAACCCGGACTACGCGGTCACGATCGACGACCTCAAGGCGTGGGAGAAGCGCCACGGCCGGATCCCGAACGAGTCGGTGGTGGTGCTGTGGACCGGCTGGGACGCCAAGTGGGGCACGCCGGCCTTCCCGAACACCGGCGCGGACGGCGTGCTGCACCAGCCGGGGTTCTCGATCCCGGCGGTGCGGTGGCTGATCGACACCGGCCGGCTGGGACGCCGCGGCGGAACGGGCACCGACACGTTCAGCCCGGACGTCGGCACCGACGAGACGTACACGGTGTCCAAGCTGGTCTACCGGCGGCACCGGATCAGCCTGGAGATCCTGGCGAACCTCAAGGCCCTCCCGACGACCGGTGCCTGGGTCCTCGCCGGCGGCCCGATCAACCGCAACGGCGCGGGTTCGACGGCGACGATCTTCGGCGTGCTGCCGCCGGGCGTATCGGCCGGCTGAGCCCTCGTGAGTGGTAATTAGGGTTAGAACCCTAATTACCACTCACGACCGGCCGCGGCAGGCTGCTCAACCGGAGCGACGAGAGCGGGGCCGGGCGGCCGAAGCGGTAACCCTGGGCCGTGGTGCAGCCCGCGCGGGTGACCAGTTCGGCCTGCTCGGCCGTCTCGATGCCCTCGGCGACCACCGCCACCTCCAAGTCGGCGCACAGCCCGACCAGCGATCGGCACAGCGCCGCGTCGCGGTCCGGGCGGACGCCCGTGGTCAGCGCGCGGTCCAGCTTGATCAGGTCGACCGGCAGCGCGTGCAGCACGGTCAGCGAGCTGTACCCCGCGCCGAAGTCGTCGAGGGCCACCCGGACGCCCAGGTCCTGCAGGCGGCGGATCGCGGCCGCGCCCGCCGCCAGGTCCGGGACCGGCACCGTCTCGGTGATCTCCACGATCAGGCGTTCGGCCGGCAGGCCGTACCGGTCCAGCGCGGACCCCACGCTCTGCTCCAGCGTGGCGGCGCCGAGCCGGCTCGCGCACACGTTGACGTGCACCGTGAGCTCGATCCCGGCCGCGGTGATCTCCCGGCAGGCCAGGTCCAGCACCAGCGCGTCCAGTTCCGCGCCGAGACCGGCGCCTTCCGCGGCGCGGACGAACGTCTCCGGCGACACCGCGGTGCCGTCCCGCGCCGTCCAGCGGGCCAGCGCCTCCACCGCCACCGGCTGCTCGTCGGCCAGCCGGACGATCGGCTGGAACACCAGCGCGAAACCCTCCGGGAGACCGCCGTCCGCGCGGCGCAGTGCCGACGGGAAGTCGGGTGGCCCGTCCGGCGACGGGTGGTACACGACCGTCGTGTCCTTGCCGAGCCGTTTGCCCGCGTACATCGACGTGTCCGCGCGGCCCAGCAGCACGTCCGACGTCACCGACGGCTCCGCCGGGTCCGGCACCACCAGGCCCATGCTCGCGCGGACTCCGACCAGCGTGCCGTGCACCGCGAACGGCCGCCGCAGCGCGCTCTGGATCCGATCGGCGACGGCCTGCGGGGCGTCGACCTCGCCCTCCAGCAGGATCGCGAATTCGTCACCGCCCAGGCGCGCGACGGTGTCGCCCGCGCGGACGCAGCTCAGCAGCCGCTGGGCGACCGCGTGCAGCAGGACGTCCCCGCCCGCGTGCCCGAACCGGTCGTTGACCTCCTTGAAGTCGTCCAGGTCGACGAAGATCAGCACGAGCGGCCCGTGCCCGCCCTCGGCGCCCTGCTCGACAGCCCGGTCCAGCCGGTCGGCGAACAGCGCGCGGTTGGCCAGCCCGGTCAGCGGGTCGTGGTAGGCCTGGTGGGTCAGCTGCTGCTGGCCCTCGTACACCCGGCGCAGCAGCAACCTGTTGTCCAGCAAGGAAAGCAGCTGCCGGGCGAGCACCAGGAACACCACCAGCACGCCGACGAACACCTCGACGCCGTCCGGCCCGGCCCCGGCCACGACCTGCACGGTGATCAGCATGGCGACGGCGGTGACCGGCAGGTACGGCAGCGCCACCTGCCACCAGTCGACGCCGACCGCCTGGCCCGCGTCCTCCCGCCGTCGGGTGCCCGGCGTGACCAGCAGGGCGAACGCGATGAACAGCGGGCCGAGCACGAACCCCGCGTCGGCCCACGGCTTCATGCTGCTCCGCGCGCCGATGCTGACCAGGTAGGCGAACACGCTGTCGGAGCAGGCCAGCGCGACGATCCCGACGGCGGCCAGCAGCAGGTTCGCGCGGTAGGGACGGTCCACTCGGTCGAACACGACCAGCAGCACCGCGACGACCACGACCACCAGGTCCGACAGCGGGTAGGCGATGGCGACCGTCCAGGTCAGCGTGTCCGGACCGGTGGCCCGGACCACCTGCCCGAGCGCCGCGGTCCAGGTGAGGATGAACAGCGAGCCGGTGACGACGAGCCCGTCGAGCACCACCGCGACGCCGAAGTGCGCGGTCCACTGCGCGGGTTGCCAGCGCTCGCGGTCCGGCCGGGCCCGCGCCCGGGCGAGCACGAACAGGGCGGCGAGCGCGAACACCGGGAAGCTCAGGTACCCGACGTCCGCCAGCGACGGCGAGGGCAGCCCGCGGCCGTCGATCAGCTGGTACCAGGACCAGGCGCACTGGCCGAGCGACCAGCCGGCCATACCGAGCGCGACCAGGACCCGCCACCAGCGCTGGTGCTTGCGGAACCGCCGCGCGACGACGATCCCGCAGACCACCCCGGCGATCCCGGCGCTGAGCTGCATGGCGTCGTCGACCCAGAGGGCGAAGGTGTCGCCCCAGAAGGCGAAGCCGTTGACCACGATGAGGGCTGCCGTGACGAAGACGAGCAAGATCGCCACTGGGTACCGCCGCACTGTCATGGCACCTCACGCGGTCACGCACGCCGGTCGGACCGGCAAACAGTACACCGGGCGTGATCAAGTACAAGCGCACCGGCACCGGCGCCGGTCAGGCGATGTCGCGGCGGTGCGGCAGCCGGCCGCCGGGGAGGCCGAACGCGATCAGCGCCCGGCTGTGCGGCGACGTCACAGATCGCCGCCCGGATTCGTCATGAGTGGTGTGACTGATCTTGTGCACGAGCGGCGGCAGCTGACCGGGCTCGCCTACCGGCTGCTGGGGTCGTTGAGCGACGCCGAGGACGTCGTCCAGGAGGCGTACGGCCGGTGGTACGCGCTGTCCGGGCCGCAACGGGACGCGATCGCGTCGCCCGGTGCGTGGCTGACGACCGTCGCGAGCCGCATCTGCCTCGATCAGCTCGGCTCGGCCCGCGTGCGGCGGGAACGGTACGTCGGGGAGTGGATCCCCGAGCCGCTGCCCGGCGAGACCGGGTGGATCAGCGATCCGGCCGACCGCGTCACGCTGGACGAGTCGATCACGATGGCGTTCCTCGTCGTGCTGGATTCGATGACGCCCGCCGAGCGCGTGGCCTTCGTCCTGCACGACGTCTTCGGCTACCCGTTCGCGGAGGTGGGGGACGTCCTCGACCGGACGTCCGCCGCCTGCCGCCAGCTGGCCACCTCCGCCCGGCGGCGCGTCCGGGCGGCTCGTGCGCCGGCGCCCGCCCGGGGCAGCGCGGAGGTCGTGCGGGCCTTCAAGCTGGCCTGGGAGGCGGGGGACATCGAAGGGCTGGTGGGCATTCTCGACCCGGAGGCCACGGTCGTCGCGGACGGCGGTGGGCTCGCCGGCGCGATCCGCCGCCCGATCGAGGGTGGCGAGCGGGTCGCGCGCTACGCCGTCGACCTCACCGGCCGGATCCCGGCGCTGACGATCGAGGAGACCACCGTCAACGGGCGGCCGGGCCTGACCGCGTGGCGGGACGGCGCCGTCGTGGCCGTCATGGCGTTCGAAGTGACCGGCGCGTCGATCCGGCGGATCTGGGCGGTGCGGAACCCCGAGAAGCTCCGCCGGTGGCAGGCGGCGTAGGGCCGCTAACGGCCGGGGCCGACGCGGTCGTCGTGCCGGCCGCGCGGGGCGGGCACGACGAACGCGATCACCGCCGCC
Source organism: Amycolatopsis sp. lyj-109 (assembly GCF_046548995.1). Lineage (NCBI taxonomy): Bacteria > Bacillati > Actinomycetota > Actinomycetes > Pseudonocardiales > Pseudonocardiaceae > Amycolatopsis > Amycolatopsis sp. lyj-109. The sequence goes on along the minus strand of NZ_JAJPWR010000001.1, from coordinate 292,979 downwards.
GCCAGTCCGATGAGCACGGATAGGTGCACGGCGGCCGGCACGGAGCTGATCAGGAACAGCCGCAGCGACCCCGAAATCACCAGGCGCCACATCCTCGGGCTCATGATCGACAAGTACCCGCGGCGGGTCGCCGTCAACCGGTGCCCGGGCAACGGCCAGGTCACGTTCACCCGGGGGAGTGGTGCGCCGCCCGGGTGAACGTGCTCCGGCCGGAAAGCGGGCCGTGGCGGCGAACCCGCCTTGGTCATTTCGACATCTTCGACAGCGGTGGCCGGGTGGGTTTCCGGCCGGAATCGTTGTGGCGCAATGCGGCCCTTGTTAACAGAACGCCAAGGAGTTTCGCCGTTTCCCGCCACGACGGGAAAGAAACCGCGGGATAACGATCCGTTTGCCGGAGCGTGATCGACTGGACATCGGCGGGGGCGCTGGCGAACATTGACCTCCGTGCGTGGAAGGGGAGGGGAACGGTGAGCCTCAGAGCGGCGGACGTAGTCGGCGAACTCAAGGCCCTGCGCAAAGGGAGGGCAATTTTCACGACACCGCTCGCGGACCGGATCGGCCCCGCATTGCGCTCCACTTGCGGCATTGTCGAAGATGACGGAACCGTGGAGATGCGGCGTAAGCTGTCTGATCGGTTGCGGCCGCTGGTCGAGTCGTTGCCGGACGATCTGAAGATCGTTCTGCTCGCCGCATTCGCGCTCGACGAGCGAGCGCGGAAACCGTTCTACCAGGAGCGGGTGCACTGGGCGGCGATCACGCTCGACCGCGACGACCGGACGGTCCGGCGGCGGATCGACGAGGGGATCGAGCAGATCGCCGCGCTGGCCGTCGCGGCGGCCGTGCCGGCGCCCCGGGTGTATCCGGGCCGCGGCTGGCACACCGAAGAACTGCGCGTCACGCTGGCTCTCGACCAACCGGTGCCGGAGGCGTTCGAATTCCGGCGGGTGATCGCCGACGCCGACGAAATCGCCGTGCTCGACCTGGCGCTGACGTTGCCGGTCACCGGCGAATCGGGCGATTCGGTACACGAGTCCGATCTCGGTGTCGATGTGTTCCACGGCGGGGTGCTAACCGGGCGGGTGATGGAATCGAGTGACCGGATCGGGCTGGCGTTGCGGCTGCCGGAGCCGTTGCGCCGTGGCGCGCGGCACGAGGTCGGCCTGCGATTCCGGGCGAACCTGCGAGAACCGCGTTACCTCTGCGTGCCGCGGCACCCGTGCGATCTTTTCGATCTGCACGTCCGATTCGGTGAACGGGTGCCGAAGCGGATCGTGCGTCAGGAAAAGGTTTCCCCGGCGGACGACCGGTCGCGAACCGGGGCCGCACTGGCGGCCGACGACGCCGGCGAGGTGCACGTCCGGTTCCGGAACCTCGCCCCGGGCTTCGCCTACGGAATTCGCTGGGCCTGAATTCCCGGAATTTGTCCACGATTTGTCCAGTGTTCCGGCGGTGCCCGGCGACTGTTCCGGACGGGTCGTGAACGGTTATCGGACAATAGCTGGACAACCACCCGTACCGTGCAACGTTGCTGGTCAGCGCCTCGATTAGGCCATATGTCGGACCGGGAACCGTCCAGGCACCAAACTGTCCGTTGTGGACGGCGGGGCCCCGGTGGCGGACACGAGGAGGGCCCGTGGAAACCATGATCGCGGAGGCGGCGGCGGAGGCCGTCGACGGCTACACCGTGCTGGAGGATTCGCCGAGGCCGGAGGGCGGCCTGGCCAAGGAGCAGCTCGACCCGGTCGTGGCGGCGGCGCGCGACGGCGACCCGGACGCGGTCCAGGCGCTGCTGCGGCTGATCAAGCCGACGGTGGTGCGCTACTGCCGGGCGCGGATCGGCGGCCGGGACCTGTCCTACCTTTCGGCCGACGACGTCGCCCAGGAGGTGTGCCTGGCGGTGCTGAAGGTGCTGCCGAACTACCAGGACCGCGGGGGATCGTTCCTGTACCTCGTGCGCGCGATCGCGGCGAACAAGGTCGCCGACGCGTTCCGCTCGGTGGCCAGGGACCGGTCGAAGCCGGTGCCGGAGCTGCCGGACCGGCCCCTGGGCGGCAACGAGCCGGAGAACCACGTCCTCGAGCTGGACCTGGGGGCCCGGCTGGGCCGGCTGCTGGCGTTGCTGCCGCCGCTGCACCAGGAGATCCTGTCGCTGCGGATCGTCGCGGGCCTGTCGGCGAACGAGACGGCGGAGGCGCTGGGCATCTCCGCCGGCAACGTCCGCATCACGCAGTACCGCGCGCTGACCAAGCTGCGCGGCATGATCGGCGACCTGTAGGGGTCACCCGCACGTCTTGTGGTCCGGCGCCCGGGTGAAGAACTGCGCCAGCTCCTCCGTCGTGAGGTTGCGCTTCAAGGCGCCGCAGATCTGCGCGGTCGCTTCGGCGGGATCGGTGGTCCAGGTGATCACCTCGCCGGTCAGGCTGCTGCTGGCCACTTCGCGATCATCGGGGCTGAACGCGACCGACGTGACCGCGCCGTGGTGCCCGGTGAGCGTGGCCAGGCGGGTGCGCGTGACCGTGTCCCACAGGACCGTGGTGCCCTTCGCGTCACCGGTCGCGAGGCGGCTGCCGTCGTGGCTGTAGGCGACGCCCGTCAGCGTTTCGCTGTGCGTCAGCGTCGCGGTGCGCGTCCGGCTCGGCACGTCCCACAGGGTCACGGTGCGGTCGATGGACGTCACGGCGAGCGTCCGGCCGTCGGGGCTGAACGCCGCCTTGCTGACCACCCCGTCGTGGGTCAGCGTCGCCACCCGGGCGCCGTCGGCGACGTTCCACAGCGTCGCGGTCCGGTTGTTGCCGGAGAGCGCCATCAGCGTCCGGCCGTCCGGGCTGAACGCGACGGTGTTGAGCGTGCCGCCCGCGTCGATGCTGCGCACCTCCCGGCGGCTCCGGAGGTCCCACACCTTCACGGTCTCGTCGCTGCCCGCGCTGGCCAGGAACCGCCCGTCCGGGCTGAAGGCCACGGTCTTGACCCGGTCGGTGTGCCCGATCAGCTCGGCGACCTGCACCGGCCGGCCCGTGACGTCCCAGACCGTCAGCATCTCGTCGAGGCGGCCCGCCCGCTGCACCGCCGTGCCCCCGGCGACCACCATGGTCCGGCCGTCCGGGCTGTACCCGACCGCGTTGACCGGCCCCCGGAACCCCGTGACGACGGTGCTGCCGGAACCGCGGTGGGGTGGCTGCAGCCGGACGGTCCGGTCTTCGCCGCCGGTGGCCAGGGTCTTCCCGTCGGGGCTGTAGGCGACCGCGTTGACCGGTCCGGTGTCGCCGGCCGGCGGTACGCGGAGCGTGTCCCAGAGGATCAGCCGCCCGTCTTCGTCGGCGGAGGCCAGCAGCGGAAGCGTCGGGTGGAAGGCGACCGAATAGATGTTGTCGGTGTGCCCGGTCAGGTGGGCGCGCGGCTGCCGCGTCCGCACGTCCCAGAGGATGACCTGGTAGTCGTGCCCGGCCGAGGCGAGCGTGGTCCCGTCCGGGCTGAAGGCGACCGTGCGCACCTCACCGGTGTGCCCGGTCAAGGTGGCCAGCGAGGCGTGCCCCGGCACGTCCCACAGCCGGACGCTCAGGTCCGGGCTCGCCGAAGCGAGCGTCCGGCCGTCGGGGCTGAACGCGACGTCGTCGACCGACCGGGTGTGCCCGGTCAGGACGCCCAGCTTCGTTCCGGTGGCGGCCGACCAGAGACCGATCGTGCCGTCGGCGCCCCCGGTGGCCAGCGTCCGGCCGTCGGGGCTGTACGCGACGGTCTGCACCGCGCCGGTGTGGCCGGTCAGCCGGAAGCGCTCGGCGCGGCGGGCGGTGTCCCAGACGATGACGGTGCCGTCCGCCCCCGCCGAGGCGACCGTGTGCCCGTCGGGGCCGAAGGCGAGGTCGTTGATCCGCTTCGCCTGCCCCGTCAGCGTGGCCACGGGCTTGCCGAGTGCCACGTCCCAGAGCACCACCTTCCCGTCGTCGCCGCCGGTGGCCAGGGTCTTGCCGTCCCCGTCGAAGGCGACGGCGCGCAGCCAAGCGGCGTGGTCGGCGTACACGGCGCGGCGGGTGTGGTGCACGCGGTCCCACAGCGCGAGCGTCCGGTCCTTGCTCACGGTGGCGATCGTGTCGTCACGGGGACTGAAGGCGACTTTGCTGATCGCGTCGCTGTGCCCGGTGAACTCCGCTTGGTAGGCCTGGCGGTTCGCCACGCTGAGCAGCGCGCCGCGGGCTTCGGGGGTCGGCGCGGCGCGGAACGCCTCCACGCCGAGCAGCATCGCCGTGCCGGGCCGGGAGTCCGCCAGCCCGAGCGCTTCCGCGGCCAGCTGGCGGGACAGCGAGACGTCGGCGGCGGCCACGGCCTCCCGGTACTGGCCGATCGCCGTCACCCCGACCCCGACGGCCACGAACAGCGCCACCGTCAGCCCGATCGCGAGGTACCGGATGCGGCGCTGGCTGCGCGCCGAAGCCGCGCGCTCGCGGTCGGTCGCGTCGATGCTGGCGTCGGCGAACGCGCGCTCGACGGGGTTGAGGTCCGCGGCTCGGCCTCCGTGCCCGGTCCACTCACGGACGACCGCCAGCCGGGTGCCGCGGTACAGCGCGCCGTGGTCGTGGTCCAGTTCTTCCCAGCGGCGGGCGGCCTCGGTCAGCTCGCGGTGGACGCGCAACCACTCGCGGTTCTCCTCGATCCAGCCCGCCAGCCGCGGCCACGAGGTGATCAGCGCCTCGTGGGACAGCTCGGCCGTGTCGCCGTCGAGCGTGATCAAGCGGGCGTCGACCAGCTTGGCGAGGACGGCCTCGGTGTCGTCGTGGGGCAGCGGCGTGGTGCCGAGCTCGGCGCGGCCGGCGGGCCGCCGGGTGCCGTCGTCCGGCCCGACGAGGCGCAGCAGGATCCGCCGCGCGAGCACCTGCTGCTCCGGGGTGAAGCTCTCGTGGACGCTGTCCGCGGTCTGCGCCATCGCGCCGTGCACCCCGCCCGAGGCGGCGTACCCGTCGAGGGACAGCGTGCGGCCGCGGCGGCGGCGCCAGGTTTCGAGCAGCACGTGCGACAGCAGCGGCAGACCGCCCGGCCGGTGCACGACCTCCTCGATCAACCGGCTGGTCAACGCGCGTTCGACGACGAGTCCCGCGGCCGCCGCCGGCTTCACGACGACGTCCCGCAGTTCGTCCGCGGTGAGCGGGCCGACCAGGATGTGCGCCCGGCTCACCGCTTCGGCCAGCGCCCGGTCTTCCGCGCAGCGCCCGTAGAAGTCGGCTCTGATCGCGATGACGACCCGCAGCGGGTGCTCCGTCCGGGTGGTCATGGCCGGCAGCGCACCGAGGAAGGCGCTGCGTTCCGCCGGATCCGGGCAGAGGGTGAACACCTCCTCGAACTGGTCCACGACCAGCAAGGTGTCACCTGGCGACGCCGGGATCCGGGCGAGTTCGGCCATGGGGTGCGGGCCGGGGGTGATCACCCGGATCGCGCCGAACCGCGGCGGGTCCTCGCCGCGCAGCCGGGGCAGCAGGCCGGCGCGCAGCACCGAAGACTTCCCGCTGCCGGAGGCACCGACGAGCGCCACGACCCGGCTCTCGCTCACCAGGCCGGCCAGCTCGCCGATGAGGTCGTCCCGGCCGAAGAACCGGTCGTGGTCCTCGGCTTCGAACCGGGCCAGCCCGAGGTACGGCGGGTCTTCGGCACCGTCGCCGACGGGCTGGGCGACTGCGTTCCGCCAGCGCGCCTCCCACTCGCCGGCATCCCCGCCACAGGCGGCGACGTAGGCCAGCGTCACCGCGAGTGACGGCAGCCGGTCGCCGGCGGCCGCCTGTGACAGCGCGGGCGCGGAATAGCCCGCGCTGCCGGCCATCACCCGGTAGGTCGGGCTCCCGGCACGCTGCCGCAGTTCCCGCAACTCCCCGGCGAACTTTTGTGCCGGACCCGCGTCGACGTCCAGCTTTCTTTCCCGGCGCCCCATGGTCCCCCTCCCGCCGGGACCAGCTTCGCAGAGGAGTGATCGGGGCGCAAGAATTGATAACCACGCCCTGACCATTGCTTATCAACCGAATGGCCGGTTGACTCGCCGTCGGATCACATTGATCCGTGAATGGAAATACCGAAACTTCCTGCTGCCGAGGAGAATTCTTGAAACGAAGTATTTCGTCTTTGTTCGCCGTCTTGCTCGGCGCCGCCGGCCTGGTCACGGCGATGGCGCCGGCGGCGTCGGCCGCGGTCCCGTCGACCTTCACCTGCACCAACGCCACCGGGCCGGGCACCGTGTGCGCTCCGTATCCGCCGGCGTGGTCCACCACCTCGGTCAAGAAGATCTCCATCGCCGTCACCGACCACGCCGACGGCGGCGAGCGGTGCCAGCTCTACATCGACGGCATCGGCGTGACCAGCTGGGTCTACATCGACCGGGGCGACGGGGGCATGCACTACCTCGGCACCGTCGAGGGCGGGGTCGGCTTCAACCTGCGCTGCCAGCGCCGGGCAGCGAGTGGCGACGCCAACCTCGGCGGGAACGTCTACCAGGTCAGGCCGTAGCCCACCGCACACTCAAAGGGGAGAAAGCATGAGCAACTTCCGGAAGTTCACCCGCCGGATCGCGGCCACGACCGCGGTGAGCGGGATCGTCGCGCTCGCCGCACTGGCCGGGGCGGGAACCGCCGCCGCGAACACCGACCCGGCGGACGCACCGCCCGGGTACGCGGGACCGTTCGCGACCTGCAACGGTGAGCCGTACGTGCAGATCACCGTGCCGGGCACGCCGGGATACGTCGACATCCGGAGGGACTACGCCGGCAGCGGGACGTTCTGCGCCAAGACGTTCGACAACCTCGCCGGCGACCACCACATCGAGATCATCCTCCAGCGCGTGGACTGGAGCACGCGCTGGTACGACTCCGGCACCTACTCCACCTACGCCGGCGGGATCTACGTGTCCGGCGCCAACACCCACTGCACCAGGGTCTACGGGGAGATCACGGTCAACGACCAGGCCCACACCACCGGCTGGCAGGTGGTCTGCTGACCGAGGAGGGCACCGCGTCGATGCCGTTCGCGACGGATCCCGTCGCGAACGGCGTCACTCGAGCCATTCGGTGATGAAGTGGTCGCTTTCGTGGATGTGCACGGCCTCGTAGACGCCGGGGCCGAGCACGGCGAACTTGTGCGGCGTGCCGGCCGGGACGACGAGCACGTCCCCCGGGCCGCCGTCGCGCTGCTCGTCGCCGACGGTGAACCGCGCCCGCCCGCGGATGATCACGAACGTTTCGGTGTAGGGGTGCCGGTGCAGCCGCGGCCCGGAGCCGACGACGTCCGTGCTTTCGCGGATGACGGAGACTCCGGACCCGACGTCGCGTCCTTCGAAATTCTCGCTGTCGCTCACCGGGCCAGGGTAGCGCTCAGGAGCTGGTCACGACCCTGCGCAACTGGCCGAGCGCCCGGTGCTGGGCCACGCGGACCGCGCCCGGCGTCGAGCCGACCGCGGCCGCGGTCTCCTCCGCGGACAGGCCGACGACCACGCGCAGCACGACGATTTCCCGTTGCCTGCGCGACAGCACTCGCAGCAGCTTCGCCATCCGCTCCCGGAGTTCGCACCGCAGCGCGTGGTGCTCGGGCCCCAGCGACGAATCGGGCTCGTCGGGCAGTTCGGCGACCGGTTCGTCCTGCCGCGCGGCCGCCTTCCGCGCGGCGGCGACCTCGGTCCGGGCGATGCCGCGGACGAAGTCGGGGAACGGGTGCTCCGGCGGCCGCCGCGGCAGGGCCTTGATGAGCGCCACGCAGACGTCCTGGGCGACATCGTCGGCCGAGTCGGGGTCCAGGCGGGCGCGGCAGTAGCGCACCACGAGCGGCCGTGCCGCGGCCAGCAGGTGGTCCGGGGTGGTGGTCATGGCTTGCCTCCGTGCGGGTGAACTACCCGCATTCCCCGGCGCCCGACCTGCCTCGCGCGGATTCCCGGCTATTTCCGGGACGGCCGCGCACGGGGCGACGATCCCTTGGTCGAAGGGGGAGTTGACCTAGGCCTGCGCGGTCGGCCGCACGACGATCTCGTTGACGTCCACCTCCGCCGGCTGGTCGATGGCGAACGCGATCGCCCGCGCGATCGCCTCCGGCGGGATGGCGACCGCGTCGCGGGTTTCGCTCAGCCGGTCGCGGACCGCCGGCTCCGGGACGCCGTCGACGAAATCGGTCGCGATCATGCCCGGGGACACGAGGGTGACCCGCAGGTCCGGGCCCGCCTCCTGGCGCAGGCCTTCGGAGATCGTGCGGACCGCCGTCTTCGTGGCCGCGTACACCGCCATCGTCGGCACCGTGCGGTACGCCGCCGTCGAGGCGGTGTGCACGAACTGGCCGGAGCCCTGCTCGCGGAACACCGGCAGGGCCGCCGCGATGCCGTGCAGGACCCCCTTGACGTTGACGTCGATCATCGCGTCCCAGTCGTCGACGCGCAGGGAATCGAGCGGGGAGATCGGTCCCACCCCGGCGTTGCCGACCAGGACGTCGAGCCGTCCGTGCGTCTCCCGGGCCAGCCGGACCAGCGCGGCGACGTCCGCGGGGCGCCGGACGTCGGTCGGCAGGCTGACCGCGCCCAGCCGCTCGGCCAGCGCGTCCAGCCGGTCCTTGCGGCGTGCGCCCAGCACGACCTTCGCGCCGCGTTCGGCCAGCAGGGTGGCCGTTGCCGCCCCGATCCCGCTGCTCGCGCCGGTGATGACGACGACCTTGTTTTCGATCATGACTCTCCTCGAACTAACCGGACACCTGTCCGTTTGAACGGTAGCGGACAGCTGTCCGGTTGGCTAGGGTGAGCCGGGTGACGCCGATGCGAGCCGACGCCGAGCAGAACCGCGAGCGCATCCTGGAGGTCGCGCGGACGGCGCTCAAGGCGTCCAGTGCCGCCTCGCTGCAGTCGATCGCGAAAGCCGCCGGGGTCGGCCAGGGCACGCTCTACCGGCACTTCCCCACCCGGGAAGCACTCCTGATCGCGGTCTACCGCCACGACCTCGACGAGCTCGTCGACGCGGCGCCCGTGCTGCTGCGCGAACACGCGCCCGGGGAAGCGCTCCGGCGGTGGTTCGAGCGCCTGGCGGCGTACGGCCGCATCAAGCACGGTGTCGCCCAAGCCGTCGAAGCGGCCACGCGCGCCGATTTGTCCGGTGCGTACTACGAACCGGTCTGTGCGGCCATCACGCTGCTGCTCGACGCCGGGAAGGCCGCGGGCACGCTGCGCAAAGACGTCGACGCCGAGGATGTCCTGCTGCTGGTCGGTTTCCTGTGGCGCAACGACTTCGGTGCCGAGCGCGAAATGCGCACGCGGCACCTGCTGTCGGTGGTGCTGGACGGCTTGCGGGGCTAGTACTGCAGGGCGAGATCTTTGCCCGGTGCGGCCGAAGACAGCCTGCCAGGACAACCCTGGACGCCGGCCTGCCGATCTGCCGCAGCTGGTCGTGAGTGGTAATTCGGGTTCTAACCCGAATTACCACTCACGACCCCTACGCGAGCCGGAGCGCGTACTTCTCCAGCTCCGGCCGCCCGAACGGCAGCTCGCCTTCGTCCAGGGCGCCGCAGTCCAGGCCGCGCAGCAGGTACACCGCCAGCGCCTGCGCGGTCGCCGGTTCGTCCAGCACTCCCCCGGCCTGCTTGTCCGCGTACGCACGCAACCGCTCCACCGCCTCCGGGAAGCCTTCGCGGTAGAACGTGTACGTCGCCGCGAAGCGGGTCGGCAGCTGGTGCGGGTGCAGGTCCCAGCCCTGGTAGAAGCCCCGCTCCAACGACCGGCGCACCAGCCGGAGGTGCTCCGCCCACGCCGTGGGCAGTGCGTCGCCGATCGGCAGCTTGTTCGTCGAGCCGTCGGACAACCGGACACCGGTGCCGGCCGCCGCGACCTGCATCAGGCCCTTGGCCAGGTCGGCCGCCGGGTGCTCCATGCTCTGGTACGCGGCCGCGATGCCGAGGCCCGCGCTGTAGTCGTACGTCCCGTAGTGCAGTCCCGAGCACCGGCCCTCGGCGGCCTGGACGATCCGCGCCACCGACAGCGTCCCATCCAAGTCCACAATGGACTGGGATGTCTCGATCTGAACTTCGAAGCGCAGCGTGTTTTCGGGCAGGTCGTACGCCGATTCCAAGCGGGAGAGGACTTCCGCGGCCACCGCTACTTGGTCGACCGCCGTCACCTTCGGCAGCGTGACGACGAACCCGGGCGGAAGCGGACCGTGGTCAAGCAGGCCCGTCAAAAACAGGTCCAGTGTGCGGATGCCGCGTCGGCGCGTCGCCGCTTCGAAGCTCTTGAAGCGGATGCCGCAGAACGGTGTCCCGCCGGTCGTCGCCAGGGTCTGCCCGGCCGCGCGCGCGGCGGCGTCCTCGACGTCGTCCGGGACGCGGCCGTAGCCGTCCTCGAAGTCGATCCGCAGGTCCTCGATCGGCTCGGTCAGCAGCTTCGCGCGGACGCGCTCGTAGACGTCGGCGTCGGCGCCGAGGAGGTCGCCGTGCTCGATGAAGACCCGCATCGCCTGCTTGCCCCAGTCGGCCACCAGGCGCGTCTTGTACCGCGAAGCCGGGACGTAGACCGTGTGCACGGGCTGCCGTCCCGGCCGCTCCCCCGGGTACGCCGCCGCGACGCGCGCGTCGGCCGCGGCCAGGCGCGCGTCGGCGGCGGCGTAGACGTCTTCGGGAAGACGCACTACTTGATCCGCTCGTACGCGGGCAGCGTCAGGAAGTCCGGGAACTCCTCAGCCAGCGCGACCTGCTCGAACAGCTCCACCGCGGGCTCCAGCAGCTCCGGCTTGAGCTCGCCGGCCAGCTCGCCGCGGACGTCGGCCAGCACGCCGCGCACCAGCTCGGCCGTGACCACGTCGCCACTGTCCAAAGTGGTCCCGTTCTTGACCCACTGCCAGATCTGCGAGCGCGAGATCTCGGCGGTGGCGGCGTCCTCCATCAGGTTGTGGATGGCCGCCGCGCCGTTGCCGCCCAGCCAGGACGCGATGTAGCGGACACCGACGTCGACCGCGGCGCGCAGGCCGGCCGCCGTCGCACCGCCCGGCGTCGAAGCGACGTCGAGCAGCTGATCGGCGGTGACGCTCACCTCGTCACGGGTCCGGTCGAGCTGGTTCGGCTTCTCGCCGAGGACCTGGTCGAACTCCTCCTTGCAGAGCTCGACCATGCCCGGGTGCGCGACCCAGGAGCCGTCGAAGCCGTCGCCGGCCTCGCGGGACTTGTCCGCGTGGACCTTCTCGAAGGCGCCCTTGTTGGTCTCGGGGTCCTTGCTCGGGATGAACGCGGCCATGCCGCCGATCGCGAAGGCGCCGCGCTTGTGGCAGGTGCGCACCAGCAGCTCGGTGTAGGCGCGCATGAACGGCGCGGTCATGGTGACGGAGTTGCGGTCCGGCAGCACGAACTTCTCGCCCGCGTCGCGGAAGTACTTGATGACGCTGAACAGGTAGTCCCAGCGGCCGGCGTTGAGGCCCGAGGCGTGCTCGCGCAGCTCGTAGAGGATCTCTTCCATCTCGAAGGCGGCCGGGATCGTCTCGATCAGCACGGTGGCGCGGACGGTGCCGTGCTCGATGCCGAGGGTCTTCTCGGCGTGGGTGAAGACGTCGTTCCAGAGCCGCGCTTCGAGGTGGCTCTCCATCTTCGGGAGGTAGTAGTACGGGCCCTTGCCGCGCTTCAGCAGCTCGGCCGCGTTGTGGAAGAAGTGCAGGCCGAAGTCGACGAGCGCGCCGACGCCCTCGCGGCCGCCGAAGGTGAGGTGGCTTTCGGGCAGGTGCCAGCCGCGCGGGCGGACCACGATCGTGGCGTGCTCGACGCCGTCCTTGAGCGCGTAGCTCTTGCCGCCGCTTTCCAGGGTGATCGTCTCGCGGATGGCGTCGTAGAGGTTGACCTGGCCGGAGACCACGTTCTGCCAGTGCGGCGTGTTGGCGTCTTCGAGGTCGGCCAGCCACACCTTCGCGCCGGAGTTGAGCGCGTTGATGGTCATCTTGCGGTCGGTCGGCCCGGTGATCTCGACGCGGCGATCCCGCAGCGCGGCCGGCGCGCCGGCGACCTGCCAGTCGCCTTCGCGGATCTCCTTGGTCTCCGGCAGGAAGTCGAGCCGGCCGGTGGTCCGGGCCTCCTCGCGACGCTTGCCGCGCGCCTTGAGCAGCTCGTCGCGGCGGCCGGCGAAGGCGTCGTGGAGGCCGGCGAGGAAGGCGAGCGCCTCCGGCGTGAGGATCTCGTCGCCGCGCTCGACCGGGTCGCCCAGCACCTGGACTTCAGAAGACATGGGGAAACACCTCGAGGGTTCGGATCTTTGGAAAACGGCCCTACGGTTTTCTACCAGACGGACTATAGTTTCTGCATAGCGGAAGCTCAACGCCGACGTAAGGAGGGCCACCGTGCCGGCGGAGAAGAACGGTCGCGACGGCGGCGTCCAGTCCCTGCAACGCGCCTTCGAGCTGCTGGAACACCTCGCGGACACCGGCGGCGAAGCCAGCCTGTCCGAGCTGGCGACGCTGTCCGGGCTGCCGATGCCGACGATCCACCGGCTGATCCGCACCCTGGTCGACCTCGGGTACGTCCGCCAGAACACGAACCGCCGCTACGCACTGGGCGCCCGCCTGATCCGGCTGGGCGAGAACGCGAGCATGCAGTTCGGCGCATGGGCGCGGCCGCTGCTGGCGGAGCTGGTCGAGGAGGTCGGCGAGACAGCCAACCTGGCGGTCCTGGAGCGCGACGAAGTCGTGTACGTGGCCCAGGTGCCGTCGAAGCATTCGATGCGCATGTTCACCGAGGTCGGGCGGCGGTTGCTGCCGCACGGGACGGGCGTGGGCAAGGCGATGCTGGCGCACCTGCCCGCTTCCGAAGTTCGTTCGCTGCTGGATCGGACCGGGATGCCGGCGTACACGGAGCACACGTTCACGGACGCGGATGCGCTGGCGGTGGAACTGGCGCGGATCGCTTCGCAGGGGTACGCGCTGGACGAGGCGGAGCAGGAGCTGGGCGTGCGGTGCGTCGCGGTGGCGGTGCCGGGGGCGCCGGTGCCGGCCGCGGTGTCGGTGTCCGGGCCGTCCGGGCGGCTGACCGCCGAGGCGGTGGCGCACATCGCCCCGGCGGTGCAGCGGGTGGCGGACGCCCTGGGGGCGAGCCTCTCCCAGGCGGCAGTCACGGTCTGACGCTGGGTGATCATCCCAGCACTCGCACCGCTACCATGGCCCGATGCCCGAAGTGCCCCGCACCGAGCGCGCCGCGGAGATCCGGCGGATCCTCGCCCGGCAGTCGACGCTGCTGGACGACCTGCTCGAAGGTCAACGCGAATTCGGTCGGCGGCTGGGAGACAACACCGGCCTCGCAACGGGTCTCGGCGGTCTCGCGGCCGAACTCGACAGCTAGGTGAGCTCTCCGGCCAGCATGTCCATCAGCACCCCGTCGTGCCAGGTGCCGTCCGGGGCGCGTTCGTAGTTCCGCAGCACCCCGACCGGGCGGAAGCCCACCTTCGCGTACACCCGGATCGCCGTCTCGTTCGACGCCGCCGGATCGATCGTCAACCGGTGGTGACCCTGCTCGAACAGGTGCCGGGCCAACGCGCGGATCGCGTCCGTGCCGATGCCGCGGCCGTGGAAGCCCGGATGCACCGAAATGTCGATCCCCGCGTGGCGGTACTGCGGATCCAGCTCCTCGCAACTCTGGATCAGGCCGACGACTTCTCCGTCGAGTTCGATGACGTAGACGGTGTAGCCCTCTTCGACCTCGTACAGTCCTTCGGTCTCCGACTCCGGGTCGCCCCACCAGCGGGCGACCTCCGGCGTGGCCAGGATTTCGTGCACCCGGACGCGGTCGGATGGGCCGATCGGGCGCAGCCGCACCCGATCGCCGTGAATGGCGGTCACAATGGGTCCTCTCTCGTAGCGAATGACGGCTTCAGGGCGTCTTTCACGAGGAGGGGCGCGCGTGCGTCAACCGGGCATGCCCGGATTCTGCGCCCGCGCGCCCGCCGCCGTCATCCGAATATCGCCGGAGGGCCGCATGGACCCGTACACCGGCGGCGCACTGACCTGGCTCGCTCAGGGCGCCGCTTCGAACCTGCTGGATCGGCTCGTCGACCGCGCGCTCGACGGCTCGCCGCTACCACCGACGTGGCCGCGCCCGGCGAAGACCGCGCCGGGAACGGTCGAAATCATGGTTCGGCACCACACCGCCGCGAAGGTGCGGACGCCGGTGATCCTGACGTTGCAGGAAGACGGCAGCCGGACGGGCACGGCGTTCTCGGTGGTGCTGGGCCACACGGCCCGCATCGCCGTCCCGGGCGGCCGCTACTTCGGCGCGGCGATGGTGGTGGATCCGGCCCGGCGCACGCTCCAGGGCATCGGCTGGTCCCGGCTCACGGTCACGGCCCGCGGGACGTCCCCGTGCCTCATCCCGGCGGGACGGCCGTCGGCGCCGGTGATGCTGCAACTGGGCCTGCGGAGGCCCGACGGGACGCCGCTGTTCCGGATCTAGTACTACAGGGACAGTTCTTCGGTCGGCGTGGCAGTGGTGGCTGGTCTACCGGGACAGGAACGGCCAACTCACCGCTCGCAGCAGCCAACTCACACACCGGAACGGCCAACTCGCCGGACACGCAGGTGAGTTGGCCGCTGCGGCTGGTGAGTTGGCCGCTGCGGCTGGTGAGTTGGCCGTTGCGGCTGGTGAGTTGGCCGTTGCGGCTGGTGAGTTGGCTGTTGCGGCAGGCTGGCCAGCCGGGTTTTGCCAGGTCGCGCGCACAAGCGTCCCTGGAGAACTAGCCCAGGAGGGCGTCCACGAACGCGCCCGGCTCGAACGGCGCCAGGTCGTCCGGGCCTTCGCCCAGCCCGACCAGCTTCACCGGGACGCCCAGTTCCTTCTGGACCTGGAACACGATGCCGCCCTTCGCCGTGCCGTCCAGCTTGGTCAGCACGATGCCCGTCACGTCGATGACCTCGGCGAACACCCGGGCCTGCATGAGCCCGTTCTGGCCCGTCGTCGCGTCCAGGACCAGGAGCACCTCGTCGACCTTGGCCTGCTTCTCCACGACGCGCTTGACCTTGCCCAGCTCGTCCATCAGGCCGGTCTTCGTGTGCAACCGGCCCGCCGTGTCGACCAGGACCGCGTCCACGCCCGTGTCCACGCCGCGCTTGACCGCGTCGAACGCCACCGCCGCCGGGTCCGCGCCTTCCTTGCCGCGGACGACCTCGGCGCCCACGCGCTCGGCCCACGTCTGCAGCTGGTCGGCCGCCGCCGCGCGGAACGTGTCCGCCGCACCCAGCAGCACCGTGCCGCCCTGGGCCACCAGGACGCGGGCGAGCTTGCCGGTGGTCGTCGTCTTGCCCGTGCCGTTGACGCCCGCGACCAGCACCACCGCGGGCTGCTTCTTGCCGTCGACGGTGTGCGGCAGCGCGCGGACCGCGCGGTGGGCGTCGGTGGACAGCTGCGCCGTCAGCACCTCGTGCAGCACCTCGCGCGCTTCGGCCGATGACCGCACCGCGCGCCGCGACAGCTCGTCACGCAGGCGCTCGACGATCTGGGTCGTCGTGGCCGCACCCAGATCGGCCATCAGCAGCGTGTCCTCGACGTCCTGCCAGGAGTCCTCGTCGAGGTCGCCGGCGCCGAGCAGGCCCAGCAGGCTCGTCCCGAACATCGAGCGCGACTTCGTCAGGCGGCCGCGCAGCCGCTCCATGCGGCCGGCCGCCGGTTCGATCTCCTCGGCGACCGGGGCCGGTGCGACGACCTCGGCGTCCGGCAGCTCGGCGTCCGGCAGCTTGACGTCGCGGACCGTGCGCTGCGCCGAGTCGCGCGGCACCGCCGCGTCGTCGCCCACCGCGGGCTGGCCGTCGGTCTCCGGCCGGTCCTCGACCGGGTGCTCGGCAGCCTCGGCGGTACCGCCGGGCGCGAGGGCGATGCCCCCGCTGGCCGCGTACGAACCGCCCTTCGGTTTCGCCTCGACCTCGCGCTGGGCGTCCAGGCTGATCCGCCGCCTGCGCGCGACCAGCAGGCCGGTCACCAGCAGGGCGACCAGGACGACGACGGCGACGACTACGAACAGGAACCAGGTGCTCGACACGGGCCCATCCTTTCATCCGCGCTCCCCCGCGCCGGACACCCCGTCCGCACAGGCAATTCGCAACAACCTGGGTCCCGATTGGGCCAAGACTTCACCACGTGGGTTGCGTCACACCGGCGGCTCCACTAAACCCCTCCGGATGGGGATGAGAGCGAGCCATGGTTTCCGGGTGATCGGCCTGATTTCGGGCACGTCGATCGACGGGATCGACGTGGCCGCCGCCGACCTGCACGCCGAAGACGGCACGGCCGTGCTGACCCCGCTGGGCGAGCTCGACGTCCCCTATCCCGAACCGCTGCGCGAAGCCCTGCTCGCCGCGCTGCCGCCGAACCCGTGCACCGCCGGCGAGCTGACGCGGCTGGACACCGGGGTCGGCCAGGCATTCGCCGATGCCGCCCGGCGCGGGGCCGAGGAGCTCGCCGGCGACCGCGCGGACCTGGTCGCGTCGCTGGGCCAGACGGTGTTCCACTGGGTCGAAGACGGCCACGTCCGCGGCACCCTCCAGCTCGGCCAGCCCGCCTGGATCGCCGAACGCACCGGACTGCCGGTGTGCGCCGACCTGCGCGCCCGGGACGTCGCCGCGGGCGGGCACGGCGCGCCCCTGGCGAGCACGCTCGACCAGCTGTGGCTGCGCGGCCTCGCCGAGGACACCGGCCGGCCGGTCGCCGCGCTGAACCTCGGCGGCATCGCGAACATCACCGTGGTCGCCGAAGACCGGCCGCTGATCGCCTACGACACCGGGCCCGCCAACGCCCTGCTCGACCTCGCGGCCCACCGCGTCACGGGGCGGCGCAGCGACGTCGACGGCCGGCTCGCCCTCAGCGGATCGGTGCGGTCCGACCTGCTCCTCCGGCTGCTGGCCGACCCCTACTTCGCCGCCGCACCGCCGAAGTCCACCGGCAAGGAACACTTCAACGCCGGCTACCTCGACACCGCGCTGGCCGGTCTGGAGGTGGTCGAGCCCGGCGACCTGCTCGCGACGCTGACCGAGCTGACCGCCGTCACCGTGGCCGACCAGTGCCGCCGCCACGGCGTCACCACCGTCATCGCCTCCGGCGGCGGCGTGGCGAACCCGGCGCTGATGACGGCGCTGACCCGCAACGTGCCTTCGGCGCTGCTCAAGACCAGCGACGACCTCGGCCTGCCCGGTGCCGGCAAGGAGGCGTACCTGACCGCGTTGCTGGGCTGGCTCACCTGGTGCGGCGTGCCCGGTACGGTGCCGTCGGCGACCGGCGCGCGCGGGCCGCGCGTGCTCGGCGCGCTGGTCCCGGGCCGCGGGCCCCTGATCCTTCCCGCCCCGCTGGGGGGCACCGTGACACGGTTGCGAGTCGCGGAGAAGACCGGATGACGGTAGGAGAGATTCATGCGCGGTGTTGACCTCGCCATCATCGTGATCTACCTGGCGGCGATGCCGCTGATCGGCGTGCTCGTCGGCCGGAAGCAACGGTCGGCGGCCGACTACTTCGTCGGCGAGCGCAGCCTGCCGTGGGGCGCGGTGATGCTGTCCGTGGTGGCCACGGAGACCTCGACGCTCACCGTGATCAGCACGCCCGGGCTGGTCTTCGGCAACGCGTTCCTGTTCCTGCAGCTGGCCTTCGGCTACATCATCGGCCGGACGATCGCGGCGTTCGTCTTGCTGCCGCGGTACTTCCGGGGCAACCTCGTCAGCGCGTACGAGTTCCTCGGGAGGCGGTTCGGCTCCGGCCTGCAGGGCACCGCGTCGGTCACGTTCGTGATCACGCGGCTGCTCGCCGAAGGCGTGCGCCTGTTCGCCGGCGCGATCCCCATCAAGGTGATCCTGGCGCACTACAACATCCACCTGGACTACTGGGTGATCGTCGTCATCCTCACCGCGCTGACGCTGGTCTACGCGTACATCGGCGGGATCAAGGCGGTCGTCTGGGTCGACGTCATCCAGCTGTCCCTGTACCTGGGCGGGGCCGCGGTGGCCGCGATCGTGCTGCTGAACAAGCTGCCCGCCGACTGGGCGTCGCAGGCGTCCGCGGACGGCAAGTTCATGCTCGTCGACTTCACGAAGAACCTGCTGACCAGCCCGTACGCCTTCGTGACGGCGGTGCTCGGCGGCGCGGCGCTGTCGATGGCCTCGCACGGCGCCGACCAGCTGATCGCGCAGCGGCTGCTGGCCACGCGCAGCCTGCGCGACGGACAGAAGGCGCTGATCGGCAGCGGCATCATCGTCACCATCCAGTTCGCACTGTTTCTGCTGGTCGGGGCGATGCTGTGGGTGTTCAACGGGCGCAAGTCCGTGGCGCAGCTGGGGCTGCAGAGCCCGGACGACGTGTTCTCGCGGTTCATCATCGACGACCTGCCGGCCGGTGTGTCGGGCCTGCTCATCGCGGGGGTGCTGGCCTCGACCATGGGCGCGCTCGCCTCGGCGCTCAACGCGCTGTCGACGTCCACCGTGGCCGACCTCTACCAGCGGTTCACCAAACGCTCGCCGGAGGACTCGAAGCTGCTGCAGCACGGTCGCATGTGGACACTGATCTGGGCCGTCGTGTTCGCGGTGTTCGCTTCGCTGTTCTCCACCACGAAGAACTCGGTGATCGAGCTCGGCCTGGCCATCACCGGCTACACCTACGGCGCGCTGCTGGGCTCGTTCCTGCTGGGCCTGCTGATCAAGAAGGCCCGGCAGGTGGACGCGATCGTCGCGTTCGTCGTCACGGTCGTGGTGATGGCGTTCGTCATCCTCGGGGTGAAGTTCAGCGCGAAGACCGGCGGCCTGATCGGCGTCGACTTCAGCAAGGCGGCCGGGGACAAGGTGGCGCTCGCCTACCCGTGGTACACGCTGATGGGCGTGGTCATCACGCTGATCGTCGGCGGGTTGCTGTCCCTGCGGCACCGGACGCCGGACCCGAAGGCGGCCGAAGCCGAAGCCGCCGGGGAGACCGCGGAGGTCACCGCCGCCTGATCCTTCTGAACCGTTTCCGGCGGGCTCCCGTGTCGGATGGCGGGAGCCCGCCGAGAAGCGGCGGGAGGATTTCGAAGGTGGATTCCATGAAGCGGATGACGGTGGCGCTCGCGGTCGGTGCCCTGGTGCTCGGCGGCGCGGCGACGGCTTCGGCCACTCCGGCGGCCTCGAAGGTGCCGGACGCGGTCAAGGTCCCGGCGGGCAACCGGGCGCTGGCGAGCTACCCGGCCGAGGGCGTGCAGATCTACGGCTGCACGAACGGCACGTGGACGCTGATCCAGCCCGCGGCGGTCCTGTCGAGGCACGGCAAGCCGGTGGCGCTGCACAGCAAGGGCCCGGTCTGGACGTCCATAGTGGACGGCAGCACGGTCGGCGCGGCGGCAGCGGCCACCTCGCCGCGGAAGGACGCGATCCCGGAGGTGCTGCTCAAGGCCAACCTCAACACCGGCGACGGCCTCTTCGGCAAGGTGACGTACGTCCAGCGCCTGAACACCCGCGGCGGCGTGGCCCCGGCCGGGACGTGCACGGCAGGTGCGCAGACCGCGGTCCGCTACTCGGCGGACTACGCCTTCTGGGTCGCCGGCTGACAAGCGCCCCAAGGCGGCCTTGGTTGCGTCTCACGCACCGAAGGCCGCCTTGGGGCGCTTTGCCGTAGCATCGAGGCGGGGAGCGGGGGTCACATGGGGTTCTTCATCGGTCTCGGCGCGGTGCTGGCCGTGGTGCTCGTCATCGCGCTGGTCATGGACCGGTCCGACCGCAAGCGCGGGGTCAAGCGCGGCATGCTCACCCCGCGCGGGCGGCGGCCACGGATCGACGACGCCCACTACATCGGCAACGACCTCGGCACGTACGAGCCTCGGGTGCGGCCGGAAGATCGCCGCGCGCCGCGCGAAGACGACGTCAGCTGACTCCGACCGGCTCTTCCTCGGTCGTGCGTAGGCGCTGCGAGATCACCTTCGTGATGCCGTCGCCCTGCATGCTCACGCCGTAGAGCGCGTCGGCGATCTCCATGGTCGGCTTCTGGTGGGTGATGATGATCAGCTGCGACGAGTCGCGCAGCTGCTCCAGCAGCCCGATCAGCCGGCGCATGTTGGTGTCGTCGAGTGCCGCCTCGACCTCGTCCATGACGTAGAAGGGTGACGGGCGGGCGCGGAAGATCGCGACCAGCATGCCCACCGCGACCAGCGACTTCTCGCCACCCGACAGCAGCGACAGCCGCTTGACCTTCTTGCCCGGCGGGCGCGCCTCGACGTCGACGCCGGTGGCGAGCAGGTCGTCCGGCTCGGTGAGCACCATCCGGCCCTCGCCGCCCGGGAACAGCACGCTGAACACGGTCTCGAACTCGCGGGCGACGTCCGCGTAGGCGCCCGCGAAGACCTCGAGGATCTTCTCGTCGACCTGCCTGATGACGGACTCGAGGTCCTTGCGGGTGTCCTTGAGGTCCTCCAGCTGCGTGGAGAGGAACTTGTACCGCTCCTCCAGCGCCGCGAACTCCTCCAGCGCGAGCGGGTTCACCTTGCCCAGCAACGACAGGTCCTTCTCGGCGCGCTTGGCGCGGCGGGCCTGGGTGTCGCGGTCGTACGGCATCGGCGGCGGCGGGGTGACGTCTTCGCCGCGCTCCTTGGCCGCTTCGTACTCGGCCATCTCGCCGGCGCTCGGCGGGACCGGGACGTCCGGGCCGTATTCGCGGACGAGGTCCTCGAGGCCCATGCCGAAGTCCTCGGCGATCTTGGCTTCCAGGGTCTCCAGCCGCAGCCGCTGCTCGGCGCGCTGCACCTCGTCGCGGTGCACGGCGTCGGTCAGCTTCTCCAGCTCGCCGGTGAGCTCGCGGACCTTGGCGCGGACGCCGGTCAGCGCCTGCTCGCGGCTCTGGCGGCGGGCCTGGACCTGGTCGCGTTCGGCGGCGGCGCGCTGCACCGAGTGCTCGATGCGCTCCAGCGCGATCTCGCCGCCGTTGACGACGGCGTTGGCGATCTCGGCGCCGCGCTTGCGGGCCGCGGCGGCGCGCTCGGCGCGTTCCCGGGCCTGCTGCTCGGCGTGCGCGGCCCGGCGGAGGCCTTCGGCCTTGCCCGCGATGCTGCGGGCGCGCTCTTCGGCGGTGCGCTGCGCGAGCCGCGCCTCCATCTCCTCCTGCCGCACGACAGCCAGTTCTTCGACGGCGGCGTCGCGCTCGGCGGTGTCCGGGTCGTCCTCGACGGGCTGCTCGGCGACGGCGGCCAGGCGTTCCTCCAGCTCGGCGAGCTGGGCGAGAGCCTGGACGCGGCTCTGCTCGACCTTCGCGCGCTGCCCGGAAAACCGCTCGACCTCGGCCTGGGCCTGGCGGGCCGCCTGCTGCATCCGGTTGAGCCGCTCCGACGACCTGGCCTTGCGGACCTTGGCCTCGCCGAGGGCGTCCTTGGCCTGCGAAACCTCTTCGCGGCGCGCCTGCTGCTCGGCGCGGGCGCCTTCCAGCTCGGCCGCGTACCGCTCCAGCGAACGTTCGGCCAGGCGGAGCCGCTCCGCCGCCTCGTCGACGGCGGCCTGGACCTCGATCACGCTCTCGCGCTTGCCGGAGCCGCCGATCGCCCAGCGGGCGCCGAAGACGTCGCCCTCGGCGGTGACCGCGCGGACGTCCGGGTGCACCGCCACGAGGTGGCGGGCCGCGTCGAGGTCGCGGACCAGGGCCAGCTTGTCGAGGGCCTGCTCGACGGCGGGCCGCAGCTGCGCGGGCGCCGTGACGACCTCGCGGGCCCAGCGCGCGCCTTCCGGCAGCGACGGCCACGAATACGTGTCCACAGTGGACTCCGGTCCGCCGAGCAGGATGCCCGCCCGGCCGGAGTCGGTGTCCTTCAGGTACTTCAGGGCGCGCAGGGCGTCTTCGCCGCCGGTGACGGCGATCGCGTCGGCCACCGGGCCGAGCGCCGCGGCCAGCGCGACTTCGCAGCCCGGCTCGACGGTGAGAAGCGCGGCGACCGAGCCGAGCAGGCCCGGCAGTTCGTGGGACGCGCCGAGCAGCGCACCCGCGCCGTCCTTGCGCTTGAGCCCCATCGACAACGCCTCGACGCGCGCCTTCTCCGACGCGATCTCGCGCTCGGCGGCGCGCTCGGCCTTGACCAGCTCTTCGACGCGCGCCTTGGCGGCGTTGTTGGCCTCGACCGCGCGGTCGTGGCGGTCCATCAGGCCCGCGTCGTCGGACTCCTCGACGCCGCCTTCCGCCTTCGCCATCTCCAGTTCTTCGACGGCGATCTCGGCGCGCTCGGCGGCTTCCTCGAGCGAGACGCTGAGCCGGTCGATCTCGTCGGAGGTGGCGCCGTTCTTGCTGCGCAGCGCCTCGACCTGGCCGGTCAGCTTGGCCATGCCCTCGCGGCGGTCGGCGATGGCCCGGACGGCGGCCCAGTGCGCGCGCTCGGCGGCCTGGACGCGTTGTTCGAGGTCTTCGCGGCGCAAAATCGTCTGGGCGAGCAGCTCCCGGGCCTCCATGACGGCCTCGTTGAGCTCTTCTTCCTGCTCGGCGACGCGCTCGGCCTCTTCGAGGAGCTCTTCGGGGTCGCGGCCGCCCGTCGACGTCGAGACGTCGGCCGACAGGTGCCGCTGACGCTCGATCGCGAGCCGGACGGTGCCGCGCAGGCGCTCGGCCAGCGCGGACAGCTTGTACCAGGTTTCCTGGGCGGTCTGCAGGAGCGGCGCGTCCTCGGCGAGCGAGGCCTCCAGCTCGGCTTCTTCGGCGGAGACGATCTCGAGGTGCTGCTCGACCTCGGCGCGGCGCTGGCGGGCGGTCTTCTCGTCGGCCTCTTCGCGCGCGAGCGAGTCCCGCTGGGTGACCAGGTCGTCGGCGAGCAGGCGCAGCCGGGAGTCGCGCAGTTCGGACTGGACCGACTGGGCCTTGCGGGCGATCTCGGCCTGCTTGCCCAGCGGCTTGAGCTGGCGGCGCAGCTCGGTGGTGAGGTCGCCGAGCCGGTCGAGGTTGCCCTGCATGTTGGCCAGCTTGCGCAGGGTCTGTTCCTTGCGCTTGCGGTGCTTGAGGACGCCGGCGGCCTCTTCGATGAAGGCGCGGCGCTCTTCGGGCTTGGACTCGAGGATCGCCGACAGCTGGCCCTGCCCGACGATGACGTGCATCTCGCGGCCGATACCGGAGTCGGACAGCAGTTCCTGGACGTCCATCAGGCGGCAGCGGTCGCCGTTGATCTCGTACTCGCTCGCGCCGTCGCGGAACATCCGGCGGGTGATCGAGACCTCGGAGTACTCGATGGGGAGCGCGCCGTCGGCGTTGTCGATGGTGAGGGTGACCTCGGCGCGGCCGAGCGGGGCGCGGCCCGCGGTGCCGGCGAAGATGACGTCCTCCATCTTGCCGCCGCGCAGGTCCTTGGCGCCCTGGGTGCCCATGACCCAGCGCAGCGCGTCCAGCACGTTGGACTTGCCCGAGCCGTTCGGCCCGACCACGCAGGTGATGCCGGGTTCGAAGCGCAGCGTGGTGGCCGAGGCGAAGGACTTGAAGCCCTTGAGCGTCAGGCTTTTCAGGTGCACGTGGTGCTGACCCCTCTGGCCGCGGGTACTGGCGGTTCAATCGTCCCAGGCTACCTGGGGGCCTCCGGGGTCCGCCGGATGCGCCCCCTCCTCGGCGCGCCTAGCACACCCGCACCGGCCTCAGCAACACCACGAGCCTCACGGGCCCCGGACGGACCAAGGCCCCGCTACCGCTCGACGAAGCCGCCGAGTCCCCCTTTCGGGTCGGACCAGCGCTCGGCGACGTGCTCCACACTTCCGGGTGATTCTCCCGACCGTAACGCGGCTAACAGCCGCTGACAGTGGTCACGACTACCTTCCGCTATCACCTCGACACGGCCGTCGGCCAGATTGCTCGCGCTGCCGACCAGGCCGAGTTCCAGCGCACGGCTGCGCGTCCACCAGCGGAAACCGACGCCCTGGACCCGGCCGCGCACCCACGCCGTCAGCCGGGTGTGGGTTTCTTCCTCACTCACGCCATTCTTCCCTTCCGGGTCAACCGACCGCGCACAGTAACGGATCAAGGCCACTACCTGGGCGAATGACCACACACCGGTGATAACCTCCCCGCCGAGGTCGCTCCCCCGCTGTGGGCGCACTGCTCCATCAGCACCAGCGCCCGATCCACGACCTCTGCACCGCGCCTCCCCGAAATCCCCAAGGAGCCCCGTATGCCCCGCCCCGCCGGGTCGGATTCGAGCTCTCGGATCACCAGGATCGACACCGCGCCGCCCAAGAGCAGCAAACCGAACCGCACCGGGTACATCGTGCTCGGGGTGGCCGGACTGGTCGTCGCGACCGCGTTCGCCGCCGTGGCCGAGCTCGCCGGGCCGGGCCCCGCCACCACCGCGGGCGGCACGGGCGGCCCCGGTGGCCAGGGCACCCTCCCGGCCGGCGTCCAGACGCTGCCGGCCACCCCGTCGTCGAGCGACCCGGCGACCTCCAGCGGAGCTCCGACCACGTCGAGCCCCACGTCGTCGAGCGCACCGACGACCGTCGTGTCGGTGAGCCCGGACGGCAAGACGACCACCACGGTGGTCACCCAGTCCCCGGCGCCCCCGCCGCCGCGCAACGACACGGGCGGCAACCCGCCGCCGGTCACGAGCCAGCACCCGACGCCACCCCCGACGACGCCCTCCTCACCGGCGACGACACCGGTCACCCCCACCACGTCGAGCACCCCCGCGCCGACGACCACGGCCGGCGGCGGCGGCTCCAGCTCGGCCGGCGCCCCGTCGTCGAGCACGACCGGCACCAGCACTACGGCGTAGGACCAAGCGCACCAATGCCACATGGGGTGCGTCACCTGCACAGTGGCACCGGCACCGCTAGGACTACAGGGACACTTGTGCGCGCGACCTGGCAAAACCCGGCTGGCCGGCCTGCCGCAGCTGTCGTGAGCGGTACGGCGCATCAGCGCCAACGGCCAACTCACCCACCGCAACGGCCAACTCACCCACCGCAGCGGCCAACTCACCCGCGTGCCCGGCGAGTTGGCCGTTCCGGTGTGTGAGTTGGCTGCTGCGAGCGGTGAATTGGCCGTTCCTGTACCGGCAGACCAGCCACCACTGCCACGCCGACCGAAGAACTGTCCCTGTAGTACTAGACCTCGAAGCGGTACCCCATCCCCGGTTCGGTCAGCAGGTGCCGGGGCCGGGAGGGCTCCCGCTCCAGCTTGCGCCGCAGCTGGGCCAGGTACACCCGCAGGTAGTGGGACTCCGTCTCGTACGACGGGCCCCACACCTCGTGCAGGAGCTGCTTCTGCGCCACCAGCCGGCCGCGGTTGCGGACCAGCAGCTCCAGCACGCCCCACTCCGTCTTCGTCAGGTGGACCTCCACGCCGTCGTGGCGGCGGACCTTCTTCGCCGCCAGATCGACGCTGAACGACGCCGTGTCCACCACCGCGTCCGCGTCGTCCGCGCCCGCCACCGCCGAGCGGCGGACCGCCGCGCGCAGCCGGGCCAGCAGCTCGTCCATGCCGAACGGCTTCGTCACGTAGTCGTCGGCGCCCGCGTCGAGGGCCTCCACCTTGTCCGCCGAGTCGCCGCGGGCCGAGAGCACGATGATCGGGACCGTCGTCCAGCCGCGCAGGCCCGCGATCACCTCCGTGCCGTCGAGGTCGGGCAGGCCGAGGTCGAGCACGACGACGTCGGGCTTGACCTCGGCGACCGCCTTGAGCGCGGCCGTGCCGTCGTGCGCGGTGATCACCTTGTAGCCGCGGGCGGTCAGGTTGATCCGCAGTGCCCGCACGATCTGCGGCTCGTCGTCCACCACCAGCACGGTGGCGCCCAGGTCGCTCATCGCACCCCCTCCTCTTCGAACTCCACACTGAACGCGGGCAGGGACACGACCACGGTGAGCCCGCCGCCCGGGGTGTCCTCGGCGCGGATGGTGCCACCCATCGCCTCGGTGAACCCCTTCGCCACCGACAGCCCGAGCCCGACGCCTGGCGTCGTGTCCCGGTCGCCGCCGAGCCGCTGGAACGGCGCGAACGCCGAGTCCGCGGCGCCCTTGCGCAACCCCTTGCCGTGGTCGACGATCCGCAGCTCGACCTGGCCGGAGTGCGCGCTGCCCCGGGCCGACACCGGTGCACCGCCGCTTTCGTCGACACCGTGGCGCAGCGCGTTGTCCAGCACGTTCGCCACCACCCGTTCCAGCAGGCCGGGGTCGGCCAGCACCGACGGGAGCTGGTCGTCGATCGCGACCACGACCTCGTCCGAGTCGTCCACAGTGGACAAGGCGTGCGCGACGACCTCGTCGTAACCCACCGGACGCAGGTGCGGGCGGACCGCACCGGTGGCCAGCCGCGACGAGTCGAGGAGGTTGTCGATCAGCCCGGCGAGCCGGTCGGCGGAGAGCTCGATGGCCTCCATCAGCTCCGCGGTGTCCTCTTCGGACAAATCCAGATCCGCGGCACGCAGGCTGCCGATCGACGCCTTGATCGACGTCAACGGCGTCCGCAGGTCGTGCCCGACGGCCGAGAGCAACGTCGTGCGCAGCTCGGTCGCCTCGGCCTTGCGCTCGGCACGCGCCGCCGCGGCCGCGGCCCGCTGCTGGCGCAGGGCCAGGAACGCCTGCCCGGCCACGGCTTCCAGCACGCGCCGGTCGGCCGCGGGCAACGCCCGGCCACGCAGGGTCAGGTGGACGTCGGCGGTGACGGCGATGTCGGCGTCGGCCTCGTCCGGGTCGGCGCACGGGTGCTCCCCCGCGGTCGCCACGCACTGCCACGCCCCGTCCTGCTTCTCCAGCAACGTCACCGACGTCAGGGCGAAGTTCTCGCGCACCTTCGCCAGCAGCCGCTCGATCGGGTTCGCGTGGGTGAGCACGGTCCGGGCGTAGGACGCCAGCAGCGCGGCTTCGGTCCGGGCCCGCGCCGCCTGCGCGGCCCGGCGCGCGGCCTGGTCGACGACCAGGGCGACCAGCACCGCAACCACGACCATCGCGATCAGCGTCACGAGGTTCTGCGGGGTGTGCACGTTGAGCGTGTACAGCGGTGGCGTGAAGAAGAAGTTGAGCAGCCCGGCGCCGAGCACGGCCGCGACCAGTGCCGGTCCGAGCCCGCCGACCAGGGCGACGACGACCGTGACCAGGACGTAGGCGATGACGTCGGTGGCGAAGTCGAGCCCGCTCGGCAGGAAGACGCCGACCAGGGTGACCAGCACCGGCAGCACGATGCCCAATACCCAGCCCGTCACCAGCCGCGAAAGCCCCAGCGGGCTCGCGATCAGCCCGGTCCGCAGCCGCCCGCCGGCCTCGGAGTGGGTGACCATGTGCACGTCGATCGGGCCCGACCGCTGGACGACCGAAGCACCGATGCCCTCTTCGAACAGCCGGGCCACGCGGGATCGCCGGGAGGTGCCGATGACGAGCTGGGTCGCGTTGACGCCGCGGGCGAAGTCGAGCAGGGCGGCCGGCACGTCGTCGCCGACGACCGTGTGGAACGTGGCGCCCACCTCCTCGGCGAGCTTGCGGCAGCGGGCCATCGCGACCGGGCTGATCCCGGCGAGACCGTCGCCGCGCAGGATGTGCACCACCTGCAGTTCGGCGCCGGCGCGGGTGGCGATCCGGCTGGCCCGGCGGATGAGCGTCTCGCTCTCCGGGCCGCCGGTGATCGAGGCGACCACGCGTTCGCGCGCCTCCCACGTGTCGGTGATCCGCTGCTCGGCGCGGTAGCGCTGGAGGGCGACGTCGACCTGGTCGGCCACCCAGAGCAGGGCCAGTTCCCGGAGGGCGGTGAGGTTGCCGGGGCGGAAGTAGTTGCCGAGCGCGGCGTCGATCCGCTCGGCCGGGTAGACGTTGCCGTGCGCGAGCCGCCGCCGCAGCGCCTCGGGGGTGATGTCGACCAGCTCCAGCTGTTCGGCGCGGCGGACGACCTCGTCCGGCACGGTCTCCTGCTGGGTGACGCCGGTGATCCGCTCGACGACGTCGTTGAGGCTCTGCAGGTGCTGCACGTTGACCGTGGAGAGCACGTCGATGCCCGCGCTCAGGAGCTCTTCGACGTCCTGCCAGCGCTTGGCGTTGCGCGAGCCGGGCACGTTGGTGTGCGCGAGCTCGTCGACGATCACGACCTCCGGGGCGCGCGCGAGGATCGCGTCGACGTCCATCTCGTCGAAGTCGCGGCCGCGATGCCCGGCCTGCCGCCGGGGGACGATTTCGAGGCCCTCCAGCAGCACGGCCGTTTTCTCGCGGCCGTGCGTCTCGACCAGCCCGACGACGACGTCGGTGCCGCGGTCCAGGCGCCGGCGCGCTTCGCCGAGCATGGCGAAGGTCTTGCCGACGCCCGGGGCCGCGCCGAGGTAGATCCTCAGCTCTCCCCGGCGCGGCCTGTTCTCGGTGGTCACGCTGTCAGTGTGCCCCTCCGGCCGCAGCTCGCACGGCCAAGTTGAGCGGGAGCACAGTCACCCCGGGCACGCCGATCCCGGCGCCGGAGGTGTTCGCTTCGATCAGCTGTTTCACCCGCTCGAGGGACAGGCCGGTGTTCCTGGCGACCCGGGCTGCCTGCAGGTCGGCGTAGGCCACGCTGATCGCCGGGTCGAGGCCCGAACCCGACGCCGTCACGGCGTCCGGCGGTACCTGATCGGGCGACACGCCTTCGCGCTTAGCGATGGCGTCCTTGCGCTCCCCGATGCTCTTCACGAGGTCCTCGTTGTACGGGCCCTTGTTGGACGCGCCGGACGGCACGTCGGGGGTGGCCGCCGAGGGGCGGGTGTGGAACCACGGGTCGTGCGCCGGGTCGGCGGGCACCGGGTCGACGCCGATCAGCGACGAACCCACGGCCTGGCCGTTCTGCGTCACGATCGAGCCTTCGGCGTTCCCTTCCAGGCCGGGGATGCGGGCGACGGCCCACACGGCCAACGGGTAGAGGATGCCGAGCAGGACGGTCATCACGAGCAGGACGCGCAGCCCGGCCCAGGTCTGCTTGACGAGCGTGTTCACGAAAAGTCACCCGATTCCTGGGATGAGGCGGACGAGCAGGTCGATCAGCCAGATCCCGAGGAAGGGGCTGACGATGCCGCCGAGGCCGTAGACGAGCAGGTTGCGGCGCAGCAGGGCCGAGGCCGACGACGGCTTGTACCGCACACCGCGAAGGGCCAGCGGGATCAGCACGACGATGATCAGCGCGTTGAAGATGACCGCGGACAGGATCGCCGACTTCGGCGTGGCCAGGTGCATGATGTTCAAGCCGCCCAGCTGGGCGTAGATGCCGGTGAACATCGCGGGCAGGATCGCGAAGTACTTGGCCAGGTCGTTGGCGACGCTGAACGTGGTCAGCGCGCCGCGGGTGATCAGCAGCTGCTTGCCGATCTCGACGATCTCGATCAGCTTGGTCGGGTCGCTGTCGAGGTCGACCATGTTCCCGGCTTCCTTGGCGGCCGAGGTGCCGGTGTTCATCGCGACGCCGACGTCGGCCTGCGCGAGCGCGGGGGCGTCGTTGGTGCCGTCGCCGGTCATCGCGACCAGCCGCCCGCCTTCCTGCTCCTGCTTGATCAGCGCCATCTTGTCCTCGGGCTTGGCCTCGGCGAGGAAGTCGTCGACGCCGGCGTCCGCGGCGATGGCCTTCGCGGTGAGCGGGTTGTCGCCGGTGATCATCACCGTCTTGATGCCCATCGAGCGCAGTTCGGCGAAGCGCTCCTTCATGCCCGGCTTGACCACGTCGGACAGCCGGATCACGCCGCGCACCACCGTGTCTTCGGCGACGACCAGCGGGGTGCCGCCCTGGGCGCTGATCTCGTCGACCACGCGCTCGGTCTCGTCGGGGAACTCGCCGCCGTTGTCGCGCATCCACGCGCGAACGGCACTCGCCGCCCCCTTGCGGATCCGCCGGTCGCCGATGTCGATGCCGCTCATCCGGGTCTGCGCGGTGAAGGGGACGAATTCGCCGCGCTCGTCCTGTGTCGCGTACCCCGACGTCAGCTCGACGACGCTGCGGCCTTCGGGGGTCTCGTCGGCCAGGCTGGCCAGCCGGGCGGCGCGGGCGAGTTCGTCCGGCGTGGACGATCCGACCGGGATCAGCTCGGTGGCGCGGCGGTTGCCGAAGGTGATCGTGCCGGTCTTGTCGAGCAGCAGCGTCGAGACGTCGCCCGCGGCCTCCACCGCGCGGCCGCTGGTCGCCAGGACGTTGCGCTGGACCAGGCGGTCCATGCCCGCGATGCCGATCGCGCTCAGCAGTGCGCCGATCGTCGTCGGGATCAGGCAGACCAGCAACGCGGTCAGCACGATCACCGACTGCTCGGACCCGGAGTAGCGGGCCATCGGCTGGAGTGCCACGACGGCGAGCAGGAAGATGATCGTCAACGTCGAGAGCAGGATGGTCAGCGCGATCTCGTTCGGCGTCTTCTGCCGGGAAGCGCCTTCCACCAGCGCGATCATCCGGTCCACGAAGGACTCGCCCGGCTTGGTGGTGATCCGCACGACGATCCGGTCGGAGAGCACGGTCGTGCCGCCGGTGACGGCGCTCCGGTCGCCGCCGGATTCGCGGATGACCGGCGCAGACTCGCCGGTGATGGCCGATTCGTCGACGGTCGCGATGCCTTCGACGACATCGCCGTCACCCGGGATCACCTGACCGGCCTCGACGACGACCAGGTCGCCGATCTTCAGCTCGACGCCGGGGACCTGCTCTTCCCCGTCCGAGGTGAGCTGGCGGGCGACGGTCTCCTTCTTGGACCGCCGCAGGCTCTCGGCTTGGGCTTTGCCACGCCCTTCCGCGACGGCCTCGGCGAGGTTCGCGAACAGGACCGTGAACCACAGCCAGACGGCGATCAGGATGGTGAACACGCTCGGGTCGGTGACGGCGAAGACGGTGGTGAGCGCGGATCCCGCCCACACGACGAACATCACCGGGTTGCCGAGCTGGTGCTTCGGGTTCAGCTTCCGCAGCGCTTCCGGCAGCGACGTCCAGAGCTGGCGCGGGCTGAACACGCCGGCCCCGACGCGGCTCCGGGGTTCGGCGGGAGTCACCTGCGGTCGTTCTTCGGTGACGGTCATGCGAGTGCCTCCGCGATGGGCCCGAGCGCGAGCGCCGGGATGAACGTGAGGGCCGCGACGAGCACCACCGTGCCGGTGAGCAGGGTGGCGAACAGCGGCCCGGTGGTGGGCAGGGTGCCCGCGGTTTCGGGCACCTTGCGCTGGGCGGCCAGGGAACCGGCCAGGCAGAGCACGGCGAGGATCGGCACGAACCGGCCGAACGCCATGGCGACGGCGAACGAGGACTGGAACCAGTCGCTCGTCGCGGTCAGGCCGCCGAACGCGCTGCCGTTGTTGTTGCCGGTCGAGGCGTAGCCGTAGAGGACCTCGGACAGGCCGTGCGCGCCGCTGTTGCCCAGCGCGCCCGCCGTGCCGGGCAGCAGCAGGGCGATCCCGGAGCCGAGGAGCACGACGGTCGGCATCGCCAGCATCGCGATCGCCGCGCAGGTGACCTCGCGCTTGCCGAGCTTCTTGCCCAGGTACTCCGGCGTGCGCCCGACCATCAGGCCGGCCAGGAACATCGCGATGATCGCCATCACCAGGATCCCGTAGAGACCGGTGCCGACGCCGCCGGGCGAAATCTCGCCGTAGAGCATGTTCAGCAGCGGGCCCCCGCCGCCGAGCCCGGACAGGCTGTCGTGAGCGCCGTTGATCGCGCCGGTCGAGGTCCCGGTGGTGGTGTCGGCGAAGATCGACGTCGAGCCGATGCCGAACCGCTGCTCCTTGCCTTCCATGCCCGCTCCGGCCGCCAGCGCCGCCGGGTTGTCCGCCTTGGCCTCGGAGAACCAGATGAGCGCCAGCGAAGCCGCCCACAGCAGGCTCATCACGCTCAGCAGGACGTACCCCTGGCGCGTGTTGCCGACCAGCGTGCCGAACGCGCGGGTCAGGCTGACCGGGATCACCAGGATCAGGAACAGCTGGACGAGGTTGGTCCAGGCGGTGGGGTTCTCGAACGGGTGCGCGGAGTTGGCGTTGAAGATGCCGCCGCCGTTGGTGCCCAGTTCCTTGATCGCCTCCTGGCTCGCGGCCGGGGCGAGAGCGATGGTGCTTCCGCTGCCGTCGGGGTTCGTGACGGCGACGCCCGCCTTGAGGCTCTGGACCACGCCGAGCGCGACCAGTACGAGCGCGAAGACGAACGCCATCGGCAGCAGCACGCGGACCGTGCCGCGGGTGAGGTCGACCCAGAAGTTGCCGAGCCGGTCGGTCTTCGCCCGCACGAAGCCCCGCGTCACCGCGATCGCCACCGCCAGGCCGACGGCCGCCGACAGGAAGTTCTGCACGGTCAGCCCGGCCATCTGCACGAAGTGGCCCATCGTCGTCTCGGGGACGTAGGACTGCCAGTTCGTGTTGGTGACGAACGAGACCGCCGTGTTGAACGCGACGCCCGGGCTCACCGAGCCGCGGCCCAGGCTCCACGGCAGGAGCGGCTGCAGGCGCTGCAGCAGGTAGAGCAGGACGACCGAGACGAACGAGAAGCCGAGCACGCCCGCGGCGTAGGTCGGCCACCGCTGCTCGGAGTCCGGGTCGACGCGGAAGAGCCGGTAGAGGCCCTTCTCGAGCTTGAGGTGCTTCTCGGTGGAGAAGACGCGCGCCAGGTAGTCGCCGAGCGGTTTGTAGACCGCGGCGAGGGCGGCGAGGAGCAGGCCGAGCTGGATGAGCCCGGCCGTGGTGTCGGTCATTTCGGCCCCTCCGCGGGGGAAAGTACGTCGGGGCGCATCAGAATTTCTCCGGCCTGATCAGCGCGACGAAGAGGTAGACGAGGAGGCCGAGCGCCAGCAGTCCGCCGACGACGTTGGCCACGGTTCCGGCGCCGCTCACAGCTTTTCCAAGCCGCGCAGCACCAGCGCCAGCACCACGAAAATGCCGATCAGCAGAACGGCGTAGAGCAAGTCGGCCACAGGCACCTCTCAAGACGGGTCACCCGGTTCGGTGACCGGGACGACGTCACTGTGCGGCCCTGAGACCCCCTCCCGGAGGCCGGCTGATGGTGCCTTGACGCGTTCCTGACGCGCATTTACGCCGCCTTGACGGCCGGTGGCGGCGGTCACGCAAGCGTTTGCCTGATTCTCACTGCAGGTAGTGGATCAGTGACAAGCACCACACGGCGTAAGCGGACAAGTGCGGAACGTGCAATTCGGGCAGACAAGATCTTCGGGTCGTGTTACACCTGTGTTACCGATAGTTGTATCGGCTAAGCAAATCTTGGGAGAGGGGTTCTCCATGTGCGGTATCGCCGGCTGGGTTTCCTACGACGCCGACCTCACCCGCCGCCAGGACGTCGCCGACGCCATGACCGGCACGATGGCCTGCCGTGGACCGGACGACTCGGGGACCTGGGTGCGCCGGCACGTCGCGCTCGGCCACCGGCGGCTGGCCATCATCGACCTGCCCGGCGGCCGTCAGCCGATGACGGTCCACACGCCGGGCGGCGACGTCGCGATGGTCTACAGCGGTGAGGCCTACAACTTCACCGAGCTGAAGGAAGAGCTGACGAAGCTGGGCCACACCTGGGAGACCGACAGCGACACCGAAGTGGTGCTGCACGGCTACCTGCAGTGGGGCGACGCGGTCGCCGACCACCTCAACGGCATGTACGCCTTCGCGATCTGGGACGAGCGCGACGACCGCCTGGTGATGATCCGCGACCGGATGGGCATCAAGCCGTTCTACTACTACCCGACCCGCGACGGCGTGCTGTTCGGCTCGGAGCCCAAGGCGATCCTCGCCAACCCCCTGGCGGCGAAGGTCGTCGACACGGACGGGCTGCGCGAGCTGATGGCGTTCACCAAGCGGCCCGGCTGGTCGCTGTGGAAGGGCATGGAAGAGGTCCGGCCAGGCACCATCGTCACCGTGTCCCGCGAAGGCATCCGGACCCGCACGTACTGGAAGCTGGCCGCGAAGCAGCACACCGACGACCGGGAGACGACGGTCGCCCGCGTCCGCGAGCTGATGACCGACATCGTCAACCGGCAGCTCGTCGCCGACGTCCCCCGCTGCGTCCTGCTGTCGGGCGGCCTCGACTCGAGCGCCGTCACCGGCTTGGCCGCCGCGCGGCTGGCTTCCCAGGGTGAGCGGCTGCGGACGTTCTCCGTCGACTTCTTCGGCCAGGAGGAGAACTTCAAGCCCGACGAGATGCGCGACACGGCGGACTCGCCGTTCGTCCGCGACGTCGCCTCGCTGGTCGGTTCCGCGCACCAGGACGTCGTGCTGAACCCGGCCGAGCTGACCGACCCCGAGGTCCGGCGCGCGGTGCTGCGGGCGCGCGACATCCCGGCCGGGCTCGGCGACATGGACACGTCGCTGTACCTGCTGTTCAAGGCGATCCGCGGCGAGTCGACGGTGGCGCTGTCGGGCGAGTCGGCCGACGAGGTGTTCGGCGGCTACCGCTGGTTCTTCGACGAGGCTTCGGTCAACGCGGAGATGTTCCCGTGGATCGCGTTCCGCACCGCGATGATGACCGACCGGACGTCGATCTACACGCCCGAGCTGATGGGCAAGATGGATCTGGAGTCCTACCTGCGGGACCAGTACGCTTCCGCGGTCTCCGAGGTCGAGCACCTCGACGGCGAGTCGGCGGTCGAGGCGCGGATGCGGACGATCTGCCACCTGCACCTGACCCGGTTCGTGCGGATGCTCCTGGACCGCAAGGACCGCGCGTCGATGGCGGTGGGCCTGGAGGTCCGCGTGCCGTTCTGCGACCACCGGCTGGTCGAGTACGTGTACAACACGCCGTGGTCCCTGAAGACGTTCGACGGCCGCGAGAAGAGCCTGCTGCGGCACGCCACTTCGCACGTTCTGCCGGCGTCGGTGGCGCAGCGGGTGAAGAGCCCGTACCCGTCGACGCAGGACCCGGCCTACGCGGCGGCGCTGCAGCAGCAGGCCAAGGAGGTCCTGGCCGAGCCGGGCCACGCCGTCTTCGACCTGGTCGACCGCTCGTGGACGCACCGCGTGTCCGAAGTGGACTCGGCGACGATGAACCCGGCCGACCGGATCGGCCTGGACCGGCTGCTCGACCTGTACCACTGGATCGAGATGTACTCCCCGGAGCTGCAGCTCGACTGAGCGCCGTCTTGAATGACTCATTCCTGGCGTGTGACGCCAGGAATGAGTCATTCAAGACGTTCAGCCCAGCCGCAGGTCCCGCGGCAACCTCGTCCCCCTGAGCCTGCCGCAGCGCACCGCCGCCACGGACGAGGAGGTCGTGCTCGCCCTGGTCGAAATCCCGCGTGCGGTCGTCCACCGCTACCTCTCGCCCCGCCGAACTCCCGCGCCCAAGGCCGTGACCCTGGTGGAACGCACGGTCCGCAAGCTCCTCCGCCCGTAACCGGCGTGCTGGGGGCTAGCGGCGGACCTCCGCCAGCCTCACCGGGCGGCGTTCGCGGCGCGAGACCTCGCAAGCCTCCGCGATGTAGAAGGCCTCCAAAGCGTCCGCCGCGCCACACGGAGACGGTGCCCGGCCCGCGACGACGTCCAGGAACGCGCGCAGTTCCGTCGTGTACGCCGGGCGGAAACGCTCCATGAAGCCCGGGTACGCCGGCCCGGGCAGCGGGGCCACCCCCGGCTCCACCGACCGCAGTGGCGCCCGGTCGTCCAGCCCGACCACCACGCCCGACACCGAACCCAGCACGTCCAGGCGCACGTCGTAACCCGCGCCGTTGTAGCGGGTCAGCGACACCGTCGCCAGCGTGCCGTCGTCCAGGGTCAGCGTCGCCGCCGCCGTGTCGACGTCGCCCGCGTCGCGGAAGAACTGCTCGCCGCGGTTGGCGCCGATCGCGTAGACCTCCTCGACCTCGCGGCCGCTCACCCAGCGGATGACGTCGAAGTCGTGCACGCCGCAGTCGCGGAACAGCCCGCCCGAGTGGGCCACGTACTCCGCCGGCGGGGGCGCCGGGTCGAACGTCGTCGCGCGCAGCGTGTGCAGCCAGCCCAGTTCGCCCGAGGCGACCGCTGCCCGCGCCGCCGCGTAGCCCGCGTCGAAGCGGCGCTGGAAGCCGATCTGGACCGGGATGTCCGACGCGCCGATCCGGTCGATCACCGCCAGGGTGCCCGGGATGTCCGCGGCCACCGGCTTCTCGCAGAACACCGGGATGCCCGCGTCGACCGCCGCGATGATCAGGCCGGGGTGCGCGTCCGTGGCCGCCGTGACGACCAGGCCGTCCAGCCCCGCGGCGAACAGCTCGTCGAGGGAAGCCGATTCGACGCCGAGCTTCGCGGCGACGGAAGCGGCTCGCGCGGTGTCGACGTCGGCCACGACGACCGATTCGACCTCCTCGAAGCCCTTCAGCGTCTCCGCGTGCGCGGTACCGATCCGGCCGGTGCCCGCCAGTCCCAACCTCATCGTGCAGTTCCTCCTGTCGCGGAAAATTCGGCAGTGGTCGCCCGGACCACCAAGGACGGGTGCAGCAGGTGCCGGACCGGCTCCGTGCGTTCCCCGCGGACGCGCTCGATCAGCGCTTCGAACGCCAGCCGCCCCATCTCGGTGCGCGGCTGGTCCACAGTGGTCAGTGAGAGGTGCCGCAGCGCGGCCAAGGACGTGTTGTCGTACCCGACGACCGAGACGTCCTCGGGCACGCGCAGCCCGGCTTCCTCCAGGGCCGAGATCGCCCCGACGGCGTTGAAGTCGTTGCCCGCCACCAGCCCGGTCGGCAGGTCGAGGCGGGAGTACGTCGCCAGCAGCTCGCGCACCGCCTTCTCTCCGCCGGTGTCGGTGTGCTCGCTGCGCACCACGATCGGCTCCAGCCCGTGCCGCCGCATCGCCGACTGGAATCCGCGCCGCCGTTGGGATGCACCCGCCGCGCCGCCGCCGTCCAGGTGGGCGATGCGCCGGTGCCCGAGGCCGACGAGGTGGTCGACGGCCAGCGCGGACCCCGCTTCGCCGTCGTCGTTCACGGTGTCCACTGTGGACGCACGGATCGTCCGCGAGACGAGCACGACCGGACACTGCTTGGCGGCGACCTGGATCGACGCCGCCGGGACGACCGGCGAAAGCAGGATGATCCCCGCCGGGCGGAAGGAAAGCAGGTTGTGCAGGGCGTTCCACTCGCGGGTGGGACTGCGGCCGCCTGTGTTGAGGATCAGGTCGAAGCCCGCGGCCCGCGCGGCCGCGTCGAGCCCCTCGACGACGTCGGCGAAGAAGGCGTTGCGCAGGTCGTTGACCATCACGCCGAGCACGGTGGACGTCCGGCTGGCCAGCGAGCGCGCCATCACGTGCGGCTGGTAGCCGAGTTCCTCGGCCGCGCGCAGCACCGCCGAGCGTCGCGCGTCGGACACCTTCGGTGAATTGTTCATCACCAGGGAGACCAGCGCGCGGGAAACTCCCGCCCGTTCGGCGACGTCCTCCATCGTCGGACGCACCATGCGCACCTCCCCTGATCACCGGAAACTCGGCCTTGACTTTGCTGTGACGGACGCTACAAGATTAGAGCGCTCTAATCAATAGAGCGCTCCAACGGACCAACGGAGGCCCCTTGTGACAGCGACGATCCGCGTGGCCGCCGCCCCGATCTCCTGGGGCGTCTGCGAAGTACCGGGCTGGGGCCGGGTGCTGGACGCGGCGACCGTGCTCGGCGAGATGGCGGCCCTCGGCGTCCAGGCCACCGAGCTGGGCCCGCCCGGGTACCTCCCCCGCGAGCCCGCCGAGCTGCGGGAGCTGCTGGCCGGGTACGACCTCACGCTCGTCGGCGGTTTCCTCGCCGTCGTCCTCCACGCCGACCAGGAGAACGCGCTCAAGGAAGCCGAAGAATCGGCCGCGCTCTTCGCCGCCTGCGGCGGTGACGTCCTCGTCCTCGCCGCCGCGACCGGCCTCGACGGCTACGACGACCGCCCTCAGCTCAGCGACGCCGAATGGGCGACGCTCGTCGACACCGCGGGCAAGATCCGCCATGTTGCCGCCGCCCACGGCCTGCGCACGGTGCTGCACCCGCACGTCGGGACGCACGTGGAGCAGCAGGCCGAGGTCGAGCGCTTCCTCGCCGACTCCGATCTCGGGTTGTGCCTCGACACCGGGCACCTGATGATCGGCGGGACGGATCCGGTGGAGCTGGCGAAGCGGTACCCCGAACGGGTGGGGCACGTGCATCTCAAGGATGTCCGGGAAGACCTGGCGGCCGAGGTACGCGCGGGCCGGCTGGCCTACACCGACGCGGTCGGGCGGGGCATGTACACCCCGCTCGGCGAGGGCGACGTGGACGTGGCGGCGATGGTGCGCTCCGTCCAGGCCGCCGGCTACGACGGCTGGTACGTCCTCGAACAGGACACCGCCCTCGGCGCGGAGAGCCCCGACGACCTACCCCGGCGGGACACCGAACGCAGCCTGGCCCACCTCGCGAAGATCACCGACTCCCTCTGAAACCTGGTCCCAAAGGAGCGACTGTGTTCTCACTCAAGAAGCTGGCCGGTGTAGCGGCGATCGCCGCCGCCGGGCTGGTCCTGTCCGCCTGCAGCGGCCCGACGGCCGACAACTCGAAAAGCAGCAGCCCCAGCTCCGCGACCGTCGCGGCCCCGAACGCGGGCGGCCCGCTGAAGATCGCCGTGGTCACCCACGGCAGCGCCGGCGACGCCTTCTGGAACGTCGTGAAGAACGGCGCCGAGCAGGCGGGCAAGGACCTGAACGTCGGCGTCGACTACTTCTCCGACGGCGACCCGGGCAACCAGGCCCGGCTGATCGACAACGCGGTCGCGCAGAAGGTCA
Source organism: Amycolatopsis sp. lyj-109 (assembly GCF_046548995.1). NCBI lineage: Bacteria > Bacillati > Actinomycetota > Actinomycetes > Pseudonocardiales > Pseudonocardiaceae > Amycolatopsis > Amycolatopsis sp. lyj-109. The sequence continues at coordinate 254,423 of NZ_JAJPWR010000001.1, read as the reverse complement.
GCGGCCTGGTCGTCTCGATGGCGAACCCCCAGGCGCTGCAGACGTCGATCCAGAACGCGGTGAAGGCCGGCATCCCGGTCGTCACCATCAACTCCGGCGAGGACTTCAGCGCCCAGTTCGGCGCGATCGCGCACGTCGGGCAGAGCGAGGGCCTCGCGGGCCAGGGCGCCGGCCAGCGGCTCAAGGCGGCCGGCAAGACGAAGCTGCTGTGCGTCATCCACGAGGCCGGCAACATCGGCCAGAACCAGCGCTGCGACGGCGCGAAGCAGAGCTTCGGCAACGTCACGACGCTGCAGGTCGACATCTCCAACCCGACCGACGCCCAGGCCCGCATCCGCGGCGCGCTGCAGTCCGACCCGTCGATCGACGCCGTGCTGGCACTCAACTCGCAGGTCGCCGCCCGCGCCGTCGCCGCCGCGAAGGAAGCGAGCTCCAAGGCCCAGGTGGCCACGTTCGACCTGAACGCCGACGTCGTCGCGGCCATCAAGGACGGCAGCATCCTCTTCGCCGTCGACCAGCAGCAGTACGAGCAGGGCTACCTGCCGATCGTGTTCCTGAAGCTGTACAAGGAGAACGGCAACACCATCGGCGGCGGCCACCCGGTGCAGACCGGCCCCGGCTTCGTCGACAAGACCAACATCGACACGGTGGCCCCGTACGCACAGCGCGGCACGCGATGACCGCAGCGATCCAGGCACAACCCGACGAGCGCGTCGCCAAGAAAGGGCTGACGGACCGCTTGGTCGTCCGCCCCGAAATCGGCGCGCTCCTCGGAGCCGTGCTGGTCTTCGTCTTCTTCTCCGTCGTCACCGGCCAGTTCCTCAGCCCCCTGGGCGTGGCGACCTGGCTCGACGACTCCTCGACGCTGGGCATCATGGCCGTCGTGGTCGCGCTGCTCATGGTCGGCGGCGAGTTCGACCTCTCCGCCGGTGTCATGACGGCGTCGACGTCGCTGGTCACCGCGATCCTGGCGACGCAGGCGGGCTGGAACGTCTGGCTCGCGCTGGCCGCCTCGCTGGTCTTCGCGCTCGGCGTCGGTGCGTTCAACGGCTGGCTGGTGATGAAGACCGGGCTGCCCAGCTTCATCGTCACGCTGGGGTCGTTCCTGGCGTTGCAGGGGCTCAACCTCGGCGTGACGCGGCTGGTCACCAACACCGTCCAGGTGTCGGGCATGCGCTCGACCAGCGGTTACGAGTCGGCCGGCGGGCTGTTCGCCTCCACGTTCGACATCGGCGGCACCGAGTTCCAGTCCTCGATCATCTGGTGGATCGTCGTCACGGCGATCGCCGCGTGGCTGCTGGTGCGGACCCGGTTCGGCAACTGGATCTTCGCGGTCGGCGGGTCGCAGGTGTCGGCCCGCTCGGTCGGCGTGCCGGTGGTGCGCACGAAGATCCTGTTGTTCATGGGCACCGCGCTCGGCGCGTGGCTGGTCGGCTCGATCAACATCCTGCGCTTCGCCAGCGTGCAGGCGAACCAGGGCATCGGGCTGGAGTTCCAGTACATCATCGCGGCGGTGATCGGCGGCTGCCTGCTCACCGGCGGGTTCGGCTCGGCGGTGGGCGCGGCGATCGGCGCCCTGATCTTCGGCATGGCCCGCCAGGGCATCGTGTTCGCGCAGTGGAACAGCGACTGGTTCATGCTGTTCCTCGGCGTCATGCTGCTGGCCGCGGTCCTGGTCAACAACGCCTTCCGGCGCCGCGCGGAGAGGGTACGCCGATGAGCTTGCTGGAAGTCAAGGACATCGGGAAGACCTACGGCAGCGTCATCGCCCTGCGCGATGTGTCCACTGTGGTCAATGCGGGCGAAGTGACCTGCGTGCTCGGCGACAACGGCGCCGGGAAGTCCACGCTGATCAAGATCCTGGCCGGCGTGCACCAGCACGATCGGGGCGAGTTCCTCGTCGAGGGCGAGCCCGTGAAGTTCGCATCGCCGCGAGAGGCCCTGGATCGCGGCATCGCGACCGTGTACCAGGACCTTGCCGTGGTGCCGCTGATGAGCGTCTGGCGGAACTTCTTCCTCGGCTCCGAGCCGACGACCGGGTTCGGCCCGTTCAAGATGCTCGACCGGAAGAAGGGCCGCGAGACGACGAAGAAGGCGTTGTCCGACATGGGCATCGACCTGCGGGACGTCGAGCAGCCGGTCGGGACGCTCTCGGGCGGTGAACGCCAGTGCGTCGCGATCGCGCGTGCGGTGTACTTCGGCGCGAAGGTGCTGATCCTCGACGAGCCGACGGCGGCGCTGGGCGTCAAGCAGGCCGGAGTGGTGCTGAAGTACGTCGCCCAGGCCCGTGACCGCGGCCTCGGCGTCGTGCTCATCACGCACAACCCGCACCACGCCTACCCCGTCGCCGACCGGTTCCTGCTGCTCAAGCGGGGTGCCGCACTCGGGCACTACGAGAAGTCCGAGATCGACATCGGCGAACTGACCCGGCAGATGGCGGGCGGTGCCGAACTGGAAGCCCTCGAACACGAGCTGCGGCAGGTGGAGAAGGCGTGACTCCCGCCGACGCACTCTTTCCCGCGGAGGCGGCATGGCTATCGAAGCACTGACGATCGGCCGGGTCGGGGTGGACCTCTATCCCGAGCAGAGCGGCGTACCGCTGGCCGGGGTCAGCACGTTCGCCAAGTCGCTCGGCGGGACCGCGACCAACGTCGCGGTCGCCGCCGCGCGGCTCGGCCGGCGCACGGCGGTGCTCACCAAGGTCGGCCCGGACGGCTTCGGCGACTACGTGCGCCAAGCCCTCGACGGCTTCGGCGTCTCGCCGGACTTCGTGGGCACGTCGCCGGACCTGCAGACGCCCGTGGTGTTCTGCGAGCTCAACCCGCCCGCGGATCCGCCGCTGCTGTTCTACCGCTCCCCCATCGCCCCCGACCTCACGCTGACCGACGACGACGTGCCCTGGGACGTCGTCGAGTCGGTGCCGCTGCTGTGGGTCACCGGCACCGGCGTCTCCGCCGAGCCGGCCCGGGCGACCCAGCGGAAGATCCTCGAGGCCCGCGGCCGGCGGGCGCACACGGTCCTGGACCTGGACTACCGGCCGATGTTCTGGCCGTCGGTGGAGCAGGCCCGCGCCGAGATCGGCGGGATGCTCGACCACGTCACGGTCGCCGTCGGCAACCGCGCCGAAGCCGAGGTCGCCGTCGGCACCGCGGACCCGGACACGGCCGCGGACCGGATGCTGGAGCGCGGGCTGCACCTGGCGGTGATCAAGAAGGGCGCCGAGGGTGTCCTGGTGGCGACTCCGGAGGGTCGCTGGACGGTGTCGCCGCAGCGCATCGAGGTCGTCTGCGGACTCGGCGCGGGCGACGGCTTCGGCGGGGCCCTGATCCACGGCCTGCTGTCCGGCTGGGACCCGGTGCGGATCGCGGAGTACGCGAACGCCGCCGGCGCGCTCGTCGCGTCCCGGCTGGCCTGCGCCGACGCCATGCCGACCGCCGGGGAGATCGAGGAGCTGCTGTGATCCTCACCGACGAGCGGCGGCAGGAGCTCCTGCAGGTCCGGGCCACGAACCCGGGCACGGCCCGGCAGGCCTGCGACCCGGTGTCGCCGGCGCGGGCGGTCACCGTCGCGTCCGCCGACCCGGCCTCGTGGGACCGGACAGTGTGGCGCGGCGTCGTCCGCGGCCTGGTCGCCGGCCGCTCCCCGCTGTACCCGCCCGCCGGAAACACCCGCGCTGCCGTGGAAGCCGCCGCGAAGGTCTTGGAGGCCGCGAAGTGAGCAAGCTGCACCGTCCACTCGGGACACTGTCCGACGACGCCGACCCGGTCCGGCTGACCCCGGACACCGCGGGGTGGCGGTACTCCGGCCTGCGGGTGCTCTCCCTGGCCCCCGGCGAAACGCGGATCCTGCACACCGGCGAGTTCGAGGCCTTCGTGCTGCCCCTGTCCGGTTCCGCGACCGTCCGGGTCGACGGCGAGGTCTTCGAGCTCCGCGGCCGTGACTCGGTCTTCACGCGGGTCACGGACTTCGCCTACGTACCCCGGGACGCCGAAGTCGAGTTGTCGACAAAGGACGGTCTCGAGGTCGCGTTGCCGATGGCGCGCTGCACCCGCCGTCTCGACCCGAAGTACGGACCGGCCGAGAACGTGCCGGTCGAGGTGCGCGGCGGCGGGCAGGCGACGCGGCAGGTGACCAACTTCGGCGTGCCCGGGGTGTGGGACCACGCCGACAAGCTCAACGCGTGTGAGCTGATCACACCGGGCGGCAACTGGTCCTCGTACCCGCCGCACAAGCACGACGAGGCGACCGAGTGCGAGGTCGTCAACGAGGAGATCTACTACTTCCGCATCGCCGGCCGCGACGGCGTGACGCCGTCCCGCGAAGGCTTCGGCCTGCACCGGACGTACACCGCCGACGGCGAGCTCGACGAGGACGTCGCGGTGCGCGACCACGACGTCTTCCTCATCCCCCGCGGCTACCACGGGCCGTGTGTGGCCGCGCCGGGCTACCCGATGTACTACCTGAACGTCTTGGCCGGACCGGCCGACGAGCGGTCCATGGCGTTCTGCGACGACCCCGCGCACGGCTGGGTCCGCGACACCTGGGCGACGCAGGAACTGGATCCGCGGTGCCCCGTCACGAGTCACGAAGGGCGTGTTCAGTGAACAACTTCAGGGGTCCGGGGGCAGAGCCCTCGGCCGGGGTGCGGGGGCTTGGCCCCCGCAGAACACAGCAGCTGACGACGGCTCAGGCGCTGGTCCGCTGGATCCTCGCCCAGCGCTCGGAAACCCTCGACGGGCGCGAAGTTCCGCTGTTCCCCGGCGTGTTCGCGATCTTCGGGCACGGCAACGTCCTCGGCCTCGGCACCGCGCTGGAAGAACACCGCGGCGACATCCCGGTCTGGCGCGGGCATACCGAGCAGGGCATGGCGCTGGCCGCGGTCGGGTACGCGAAGGCCACGCACCGGCGGCAGGTCGGCGTGGTGACGTCGTCGATCGGGCCGGGCGCGCTGAACATGGTCACCGCGGCCGGCGTCGCCCACGCGAACCGGCTGCCGGTGCTGCTGCTGCCGGGCGACACGTTCACCAGCCGGGCGCCGGACCCGGTGCTGCAGCAGATCGAGCCGTTCGGCGACGCGACCGCGACGGTGAACGACGCCTTCCGCGCGGTCTCGCGCTACTTCGACCGGATCACCCGGCCCGAGCAGCTGATCTCGACGTTGCCGCAGGTCGCGCGGGTGCTCACGGACCCGGCCGACGCCGGGCCGGTGACCCTGGCGCTGCCGCAGGACGTCCAGGCCGAGACCTACGACTTCCCGGACGCGCTGTTCGAGCCGGTGACGCACCGGCCGCCGCGCCCGCGTCCGGACCGCCGTTCGGTCACCGAGGCGGCCGGGGTCCTGCGTGCCGCCCGCCGCCCGCTGCTGGTGCTCGGCGGCGGCGTCCGGTACTCCGGTGCCGGGCGGCGCGCGCTGGACTTCGCCGAACGGCACGGCATCCCGATCGTGGAGACGACGGCGGGCCGGACGCTGGTGCCGCACGGGCATCCGCTGCACGCGGGGCCGCTGGGCATCACCGGCTCGACGTCGGCGAACGTCGTCGCGGCGGCCGCCGATGTCGTGCTCGCGGTGGGGACCCGGCTGCAGGACTTCACGACGGCGTCCTGGACGGTCTTCTCCCCGGACGTCCGGCTGGTGTCGCTCAACGCGGCCCGGTTCGACGCGGTGAAGCACGGGGCCCTGTCGGTCGTCGGGGACGCCGACGCAGGCCTGACGGACCTCGCCGCCCAGCTGGAGAGCTGGCGGGTGGCCCCGGAATGGACGTCGCGTGCCGCGGCCGAGCGGGCTTCCTGGGACGCGCACATCGACTCGCTGCGCTCCCCTGCCGCGGAGCTGCCGTCGTACGCGCAGGTCGTCGGGGTGGTCAACGACCTCTCGGCCGGCGACGACTACGTGATGACGGCGTCGGGCGGGCTGCCGGGCGAGCTGATCGGCGGCTGGCGCGGGTCCGGTTCGGTCTCGATGGACGTCGAATACGGGTTTTCCTGCATGGGTTACGAGCTGTCCGGCGCGTGGGGTGCCGCGATCGCCCACCCGGGCCTGGTGACGACGCTGCTGGGCGACGGCTCGTACCTGATGCTGAACTCGGAGCTGTTCTCGGCCGCGTTCGCCGGTCACCCGTTCGTCGCGGTCGTCTGCGACAACGACGGGTACGCGGTGATCGCGCGGCTGCAGGAGGGTCAGGGCGGGAAGCCGTTCAACAACTTCTACGCCGACTGCACGACTTCGCACGCTTCGCCGCCGCGGGTCGACTTCGCACGTCATGCGGAATCGCTGGGATGCGTGGTGTTCACGGCGTCCACAGTGGACTCGCTGCGTTCCGCATATGCTTCGGCGCGCGAAGCGGCGGTCTCGGAGCAGCGTCCGGCGGTCGTCGTGGTGAAGACGCAGCCGTCGAGCTGGACCGAAGCCGGGGCGTGGTGGGAGGTCGGCGTGCCCGAGCACCTGGCCGGGCGAGAGGGGTTCGAGCGCGGAAAGGGTGGTCAGGTGCGATACCTCACGTCCTGACCGCGGGCCCGCGGGGCGCCCCCCGATTTCTACTCTACCCGAGGGCACCGACATTTCCGGCGGCCGCGCGCACTCGCGGCCGCAGCATGAACCCGCTCGGCTTGAGTGTCAGCGACTCGACGATCTTCAGCTCGTAACCCGGGTCGATCTCGACGTCGTAGCGCTGCAGCACCGTGCCGAGGGCCAGCACCGCCTCGTGCAGCGCGAACTGGCGGCCGATGCAGGCGCGCTCGCCCGTCCCGAACGGCTTGTACGCCTGCGCCGGCCGCTTCTTCACCGCGGCGGGCTCGAACCGGTCCGGGTCGAACACCTCAGCATCCGGCCAGACCGCCGGATCGCGGTGCAGGAGCGGCAGGGGCACGATCACCCAGTCACCCTTGCGCATCCGGTACTTCCCGCCGAGCACGACGTCTTCGCGCGCTTCACGGAAATAGCCCGGCGCGGTCGGCCAGAGCCGCAGTGCCTCGTCGAGCACGCGACGTACGTAACGCAGCTTCGCGACGTCGGAGAACGCCGGCTCGCGGTCGCCCCACACCGCGTCGACCTCGGCGCGGGCCTTCGCCAGCAGCTCGGGGTGGCGCGTCAGGTAGTACAACGCGAAGGACAACGCGCCGGAGGTCGTCTCGTGGCCGGCGACGACGAACGTGATCGCCTGGTTGCGGATGTTCACCGGGTCCAGGCGCTCCCCGGTCACCGGGTGGCCTTCGGTGAGCATCAGGCCGAGCAGGTCGCGGCTCGCCTCGCCGTCCTGGCGACGGCTTTCGATGACCTCGTCGACCAGGCCGGTCATCAGCGCGATGTCGGCCTGGTTCTGTTTCCGCGTCCCGGCGATCGCACGCTTGACGAACGGCAGCTTGACGTTCTGCAGCTGCGCGTACCGCAGCGCGCGGATCATCGCCGTGACGAACGGATGCGGCTCGGCGCGCTCGAAGGAGCCGAACCGGTAGCCGAAGCCGGCCCGGCCGATCGTCTCCAGGGTCAGCCGGGTCATGTCGGCGGAGACGTCGACGGGGCCGCTCGCCGCGTCCCACGCCGCCACGAGCTCGCGCGTGACCTCCAGCATGACGGGGTGGTAGCGGCGCATCGCCTCCGCGGAGAACGCCGGCTGCAGGATGTCGTGCGCCAGCCGCCAGTTCGGCTCGTGCGTGTGCGCGGTGAACAGGCCGTCCCCGCCCAGTGCGCGCAGCTTTTCCACGCCGAGGCCGACGTGCTTGCCGAACTTCGCCTCGTCGTTCAGCTCGGTGACCAGGTCGGCGCCGGCGACGAAGACGGCTTCGAAGCCGAAGAACTTGCGCGTGAAGACCGGCCCCAGCCGCTTGCCGAGGCGCACGGTGTCCTGCAGCGGCGTGCCGGGGCTGGACCCGAGCACGTCACCGAGCACCGGCAGGCGGCCCGGCCGGTGCGGAATCCCGCTGGTGTCCACGGCAGCTCCCTATTGAACCCGGATCCAATAAGGCCACGATCCCCCGCTACTGAACCCGTGTCAAGTAAGGTCGGGCCATGCGGACGAGGCTGAGCACGCAGCAGCGGCGCGAGCAGCTCCTCGGGATCGGCGCCGGGTTGTTCGCGAAGCGGCCGTACGACGAGGTGCCGATCGAGGAGGTCGCCGAGATCGCGCAGGTCTCGCGCGGCCTGCTGTACCACTACTTCCCCACCAAGAAGGACTTCTTCGCCGAGATCGTCCGCGGCCAGCGTGACCAGCTGCTCGAGATGAGCGCACCCGACCCGGCGCTGCCCGTCGTCGAGCAGCTGCGGGCCGGGCTCGACGTGTACCTCGAGTTTGCCCGCACGCACCCGGACGGCTACCGGATCGTGCACCGCGCCACCGGCGGTGACGACGACGCGATCCGGGAGATCCGCGAGGCAGGGATGGCCGCGAACGCCGAACGCATCCTCACCGCTCTGGGCGCGCTGACCACGGTCACCGAGACGACCCGGGTGGCCGTCCGCGGCTGGCTGACGTTCGTCGCCACGGTCATCCTCGGCTGGCTCGACCAGCCGACGATCACCCAGGACGAGCTGCGCGACCTCTGCGCCCGGACGCTGTTCGCGGCGGTCGGCGTCACCCCGTGACGGCCGGCGACGCCGCCCCGCCGACCAGCCGCCGCGGTGTGCCGGAGCCGTCCGCCGGGACCGCCCAGACGGCGTTGTCCAGCCCGTACAGGATCGTGCGGTCGTCCTGCCAGAGCGCCTGGTCGTCGGCACTGCGGGTCTCGGCGAGTTCGATCTCCTGCAGCGTCCCGAGGTCCAGGACGGCGAGCCGCCAGGCGCCTTCGGCGACCTTCTTCTTGAAGGCGACCCGCTTGCCGTCCGGCGACAGCGACGGGCATTCGACGTTCTCGCGGAGGGTCTTGCCCCGGTAGCGCCCGTAGTCGGCGTCGACCAGGTACGTCTTGCCCTTGCTGCCGAGGGTGGCGTAGAAGCGGTTGCCGTCGGCGGCGAAGGTGATGCCCCAGTAGTTGGCGTCGTGGGCGAAGTACCGCTTGCCGTCGACGAACACCGGCAGTTCTTCGATCGTCTTGACCAGCCGGCCGGTCTCGACCTCGTAGAGCCCGGCGCGGGTCGAAAAGCCGGTCTGCGCGTAGGAGTCGCCGGTGACGAACAGCGTCCAGTAGACGCGCTTGCCGTCCGGGGAGACGCGCGCGCGGCTCGGGGTGCCGGGCAGGGTCTCGGTGTGGCGGACGGCGAGGTGGTCGTCGAGGACGAGGACGTCCGTGAGCGCCGGAAGCGTGCCGGGCCGGACCGCCAAGCACACCGCGGTCTGCCCCGCCACCGCGAACCGGTCGCACTTCAGGGCGCCGAGCTGCGGTTTTGCCGTAGTTTCGCCGAGCGGGACGGCGCCGATGCGGCCGGTGGCGGTATCGCGGAACAGCAGCTGCCCGGGTGCCAGGGTCAGCGCGGCGGCGGGTTCGGCGTCCGCCGTGCCGTGGCGCGCGCTGACCGTGTAGGCGACGGCGGCGGCGATCAGGAGCGCCGTGCCGGTGAGGGCGAGGACGAGTTTCTTCACGGGCGCACCGGTTTCGCGAAGGCGGCGGCGAGGGCGACGACGGCCAGGCAGACCGCGGCGACGAGCACCGCCGGCCGCAGGTCCCACAGCGTCCACGCCAGTCCGAAGAGGACGGAGGATAGCATCCGGGCCACGGCCTGGCCCGTCTGGACCACGGCCAGCCCGGTGGCGCGCAGGCCGGCCGGGATGAGCGGGCCGGCGGCGGCCATCAGGACGCCGTCGGTGGCCGCGTAGAACACGCCGTGCAGGCCGAGCGCGACCACGGCGAGCCACAGCCCCGCCTGCGGGCCGCAGAGCAACACCAGGGCCAGGCACAGCGCCACGTGCCCGCCCAGGAACACCGGCCAGCGGCCGATGCGGTCGGCGAGCTTCCCGAGCGGCACGGCCAGCAGCAGGTAGACCCCGGCGGTGCCCAGCGGCAGCAGCGGGAAGTACGTCGCCGCGATCTCCCAGCGGCGCTGCAGGACGAGGTAGACGAACGAGTCGCCGACCGTCACCAGGCCCAGCAGGGCGGCCCAGAGCGCCACGCGCCGGAAGTCCTGCTGCTTCAGCAGGCCGAACGCGGCTCGCGCGGACACCGCCGCGCGGTCGACGCTGCCGGGCCGGTCGCGGACGAACAGCGCCAGCAGCAGGACCGCGATGGCCGCGATGCAGAAGCTGGTGACGAACACGCTGGGGTAGCTGCCGAGGCTCAGTGCGAGCACCGCCATCGCCACCAGCGGGCCGAGGAACGCGCCGACGGTGTCCATCGCCCGGTGCACCCCGAACGACCGGCCGAGGGTGGCCGGCTCGCTGCTGAGCGAGATGAGCGCGTCACGCGGGCCGGTGCGCAGCCCCTTGCCGGTGCGGTCGGCGGCGAGCACGACCCCGATGGCCGCGACCGACGAACCGGCCGCCACCAGGCCGAGCTTGCACACCGCGGACAAGCCGTACCCGAACCCGGCGACCGCCTTGAGCCGCCGCCACCGGTCGGCGAGGTGCCCGCCGAGCACCCGCACGACCGCGGTGGCGCCGGCGTAGAGCCCGTCGAGCAGCCCGAACTGCAACGGGTTCAGGCCCAGGCCGAGCACCAGGTAGAGCGGGAGGACGGCGGTGACCATCTCCGACGAGACGTCGGTGACCAGGCTGACCATCCCGAGCGCCACCACGTTGGCGGACACCCGTTTCAGCGCCGGTTTGCGGTCGGTCTCCGACGCCAGGTCCGAGGTACGGCTTGCCGCGATGTACATGCCCGCTCCTACTGGTGGCAGGTGTAGGTCGGGCTGCTGTCGAGGACTTTGCTGTCGACGCCGATCAGCTGCGTCTGGAACGACGTGTCCGTCATCGACAGCTTCAGGACACCGTAGGTCTTCAGCAACTTGGCCGTCGTCGAGTGCGCCGGGCTCAGGTCGTACAGGTTGGCGCCGCCGCTGCCGCCGACGATCTCGACCGGACCTCCTCCGTCGGCCTTGCCGTCGGCGTTCTGCGGCACGAACCGCTCGTAGTCGTGGTCGTGGCCGTTGAGGACGAGGTCGACCTTGTTGGCCACCATCAGTTTCCACAGCTCGATGCTGTCCGGGTTGTCGCCGTGGTCACCGGAGCTCCACCGCGGGTGGTGGTAGTACGCCGCCACGCAGCCCTTGGTGTTGTTCGCGAGGTCCTGCTTCAGCCAGGCCAGTTGCTCGCTCGGGGCGAAGTCGTGGGTGGCGAAGTCGTTGGAGTCCAGGGCGATGAAGTGCCAGTTGCCCAGTTCCCAGCTGTAGTAACGCTTGCCCTGCGGCTTCGCGATGGCGCCGAAGTAGTCGTCGTAGCCCTTGTACGGCGTGTCGTCGTAGGTTTCGTGGTTGCCGGGGATCGGCTTGGTCTTGCTCTTGAACTTGCCCCACGTCGTGTCGTAGTAGGACTTGAAGTCCGAGAGGTGGGCGTCGTCGTACTGGTTGTCGCCCATGGTGATCACGGCCGCGGGGTTCATGTTCTCGACGAGCTTCGCGGTCTTGGGGTGGACGCAGCCGGAGCTGCTCGCGGTGCAGCGCTCGGCGATGTCGCCGGCCGCGGCGAGGACGAATCCGGTGCTCCCGGCCGCGGTCTTGACCGTGATCGGCGTGCTCGCGGGTGAGGCGTTCCCGGCGGCGTCGCGGGCGCGGACCGCGTAGGTGTAGCTCGTGGCCGGGGTGAGCCCGGTGTCGGTGTAGGACGTGGTCGCGCTGGTGGCGACGGCGGTGCCGTTGCGGAGGATGTCGTACCCGGTGACGCCGATGTTGTCGGTGGCGGCGCCCCAGGTCAGCGGCACGCTCGTCGCCGTCGCCGTGCCCGCGGCGAGGCCGGCCGGGGTGGTCGGGGCCTGGGTGTCGCCGGAGGAGTCCGTGCTGCCGAAGACCTGCATCTCCCAGAAGGAGTAGCCGTAGCTCGTGCCGCGGGTGAGGCCGACGAAGCGCACGAAGCGGCCGCGGGCGGCGAGGCCGCCGAGGTCGTCGATCTTGCCGTCGCCGGTGTCGACGGTGGCGGCCGTGGTGAACGACGTGCCGTCGTCGGAGACCTCGATCCGGTACTTCTTCGCGTAGGCGGCTTCCCAGTTGAGGACGACGCGGTGGATGCTCGCGGACTGGCCGAGGTCGATCCGCAGCCACTGCGGGTCGGCGCCTTCGGCGCTGGCCCAGCGGGTGGTGGTACTGCCGTCGACGGCCTTGGCGCCGCCGTAGGACGAGCTTTCGACGGTCGACGTGGCGACGGGTTTTCCCTGCGACAGCAGGGCATCGTCGGCCTCGGTGGTGGCGGCCGCGGCGATCGCGGACGGCAACAGCACCACGGCGGCGATCACCGGGGTGAGTCGGGCTAACGGGCGTAGGCGGGTGGACGGCACGTCGCGCTCCTTGTGGGCCTGGCGGTGGCTGGTGGGCTGCGGCGTCGGGTTGACGGAAGTGCAACTGTTAGGAAAGTTTCCTAACTAATCGAACTCCCGGACTGTAACGAGGGCACGATCCGGCTGACAAGACTTGTCTTGCCCTTGAATCGGTCAAGAGGGTGAGTTTTTCACGATTCCCGCTGCTCGGACCGTGTGCCGATGAGCGGCATACTGCTCCGCGCCACGGGACCGCCGCTTCTCAGCCGCGCTGCGGCGGTGCCTGAAGGCCTTGGAAGACGGCGGCGATCAGCCGCCGTCCCTGAGCCGCGCCGTCGTCGTTGTTCGCCACGCGCCACAGGAAACTCATGAGCATGATGATGTCGGCGGGATCGTGCCCGGGCGCGATGGTGCCCTCGGCCACGCACGCGTCGACGAGCTTCTTGACCGCCGCGGTGGTGGGCGCCCACGAAGCGCTGACCAGCTCCTGGGCGGCGGCGCCGTGCAACGCGTCGCCGAGCCCGTGCTTGATGCGGATGTAGGCGGAGAGGGTCTCGAACCACTCGACGAAGGCGGCCTTCGCGGACGAATGGCGGGCCAGCACGTCGTCGGCGGTGGTCGTCAGCCGTTCGATGTCGTGCTGATAGGCGCCGAGGATGAGGTCTTCGCGCGTCGGGAAGTGCCGGTAGAGGGTCCCCGCGCCGACGCCGGCGCGCTTGGCGACCTCGCTCAGCGGCACCAGCGGATTCTCCGCGAACAGCTCGTGAGCGGCCTCGATGATCGCGACCCGGTTGCGCGCGGCGGCCTTGCGCTGAGTGCCGTACGTCCCGTCGGTCATGCCCCGATCATGCCCCATCGTTGACATGCGGAGAATCCTCCACTAGTTTCGGCATCACATCCGGAGAATCCTCCGCGAGTTGCCCGTCAGGAGAACCCCCATGCGTTACGTGAAGCTCGGCGCCACCGGCCTGGACGTCTCACCCGTCGCGATCGGCGCGATGAGCTACGGCGAGCCCGATCGCGGCCACCCCGTCTGGTCGCTCGGCGAGGAGCAGGCCCGGCCGCTGATCAAGCACGCCCTCGAGGCGGGCATCACCTTCTTCGACACCGCCAACATGTACTCGAACGGGTCGAGCGAGGAGATCCTCGGCCGCGCACTCAAGGACTTCGCCGACCGCGACGACGTCGTGATCGCCACCAAGCTGCGGCACCCGATGCGCCCCGGCCCGAACGGGAAAGGACTGTCCCGCAAGGCGATCATGACCGAGATCGACCACTCACTGCGGCGGCTGGGCGCCGACTACGTCGACCTCTACCAGATCCACCGCAACGACCACGAGACGCCGCTGGAAGAGACTCTCGAAGCACTCAGCGACCTGGTCAAGGCCGGCAAGGTGCGCTACCTCGGTGCGTCGTCGATGTTCGCCTGGGAGTTCGCCAAGGCCCTGCACCTGCAGAAGCAGCACGGCTGGGCCCGGTTCGTGTCCATGCAGGACCACTACAACCTGCTGGCCCGCGAGGAAGAACGCGAGATGATTCCACTGTGCCTGGACGAGGGCGTCGGCACGATCGTCTGGAGCCCCCTGGCCCGCGGCCGCCTGGCCCGCGCTTGGGACGACGCGAAGTCGACGGCCCGCGCCGGCACCGACGGGGCTTACGCGGACCTGCTGTATCCACCGGCGGAGGAGGCGTCGAACCGCGCGATCGTGGAGGCGGTCGGGAAGGTGGCGGCCGCCCACGGAGTGAGCCGCGCGGCCATCGCCCTCGCCTGGCTGCACCGCCAGCCGGTCGTCACGGCTCCGCTGGTCGGGGCCGGTTCGATTCAGCAGATCGACGACGCGATTGCTTCTCTGGACGTCACATTGACCGACGAAGACGTGCGCACGCTCACCGCGCCGTACACGCCGCGGTACGACTGGCAGGGCGTCTCGGACGAGGCGACCATGACGGCCATCCGGGCCCGCGTCCCGGGCATGGCGCTGACGTGACGGTTTCCTTGTGGCGCAACGGAAACCGGCCAGGGAAGATCACCCGATCCAGCGATGGCGTTCGCACAGATGTTCGGTAGCTTGGAGTACATGACTCCTCCTACCCACGCCGTCACCTTCCGGCGAAGACCTTCACCGCAGCAATTACCTTCACCGCAACAGTTTCCGGATCTCGGTCACCGCGGCCCGGCCCGCCCGGTTGGCCCCGACGGTGCTCGCCGAGGGCCCGTACCCCACCAGGTGCAGGCGCGGCTCGAGCACCACCCGCGTGCCGTCCATGCGAATGCCCCCACCGGTTTCGCGGACGTGCAGCGGAGCGAGATGGTCGATCGCCGCACGGAACCCGGTGGCCCACAGGATCACGTCGGCGTCGAACCGTTCGCCGTCCGGCCAGACGACACCGCCGGGCGTGATCCGCTCGAACATCGGCCGCCGGTCGAGAATCCCGGCAGCCCGGGCGGCCCGCACCTCCGGCGTCACCGCCAGATCGGTCACGCTGACAACGCTTTCGGGCGGCAGGCCGGCCCGGACCCGGTCGTCGACCTTGGCGACGGCACTGCGTCCCCAGTCCTCGCTGAACGGCTCGTCGCGCCACACGGGCGGCCGGCGCGTCACCCAGGCCGTCGCGCGGGCGAGCGGGGCGAACTCCATGAGCAGCTGAACGGCGGACGCCCCACCGCCGACCACGACGACACGCCGGCCGCGGAAGTCCTCGGGCCCGGTGTAGTCGGCGGTGTGCAGCTGCCGTCCGGCAAAGGTCTCCTGGCCGGGATAGCGCGGCCAGAAGGGCCGGTCCCAGGTCCCGGTGGCATTGATGACGGCCCGCGCAGCCCAGGACTCGGCGGGGCTCGAGACGACCAGCCGCTCCCCCGCCCGCGTCACGGACTGGACGTCGACGGGCCGGAGAACGGGAAGGTCATAGACGCTTTCGAAGCGTGCGAAGTATTCGGAGACGACTTCGGAGGCGGGACGCGTCACGTCCGGAGTGCCGAAAGCCATCCCGGGAAGGTCGTGAATGCCATGAACCTTCCCCAGCACCAGCGACGACCACCGGTACTGCCAGGCACCCCCGGCCCGCTTCCCGTGGTCCAGCACGACAAACCCGCTCCGGTTGGCAAACCCGGCCCGCCGCAGGTGATAGGCAGCAGACAACCCAGCCTGCCCGGCCCCGATGACCACAACGTCCGTTTCGTGATCCGCGCCGCTCATATGAGGTGCAACGAAAAAGGTGGCGGCGTATTTCGCGCCCTTCATCACAGCGGCCCAGCCGCGGTAGCGTCGCGGCCCGGTCGCGGCCCCAGTCGCGGCCCAGTCGGGGTCGCGGCCAGTCGGGGTCGCGGCCCCAGTCGCGGTCGCCGCCCGGTCGGGGTCGCGCCGCGGCAGCCTCTCCGCTCGCCCCTCACCGCGCTGCGACCAGCAACCCCGGCCCACCCGCGCCCCAAGCCACTTCCTCGCCGCGCTGCGACCAGCCGTCCACCACCCCGGGCAGCGCATCGCACCTACCTCGCCACGGGCCGCCCGCACACCGCAACCCGGCCGTGAACAGCCTCGGCGCACCGCCCGAACTCGCGTCCACGAGCCGCACCCCGGCCCCCGGAACGCCGCTCCCTACACCGCGACCCGGTTCCGGCCGGCCTCCTTGGCCCGATACAGCGCCGCATCAGCGGTGCGGAGAACATCATCGAGGGTCGACCCGGCGTCCGGATGCCGCGCGACCCCGATCGACACCGAAAGACCACTCACCCGGACCGTCCCCGCACTCGTCGAAATCACCACGTTCAGCTCGCCCACCGCCACCCGCACCCGCTCGGCGATCGCCAGCACGTCCGCGCGGCCGATGCCCGGCAGCAGCACCACGAACTCTTCACCGCCGAACCGGCCCACCGTGTCGCCCTGACGCACCGAACCGGAAATCGCCACGGCGACCGCGGCCAGCACGTCGTCGCCGGTCAAGTGCCCGTACGTGTCGTTGATCCGTTTGAAGTGGTCCAGGTCGATCATCAGCACCGCGAAACCCCCGCCGGCGCCGCGGCGCTGGGCGCGGGTGTGCTCACGCATCGCCGATTCGTGCCAGCCGGCGGTGTTGAGCAGGCCGGTCTTCTCGTCCGTGACGGCCGCGACCTGTAGTTGCTGCTTCAACAGCAAATAGCGGTGCAGCAGCAACAACGGCGCCACGACGAACACCACCAGCACCGGCTGCTCGACGAGCGCAAGGGCAGCGAGCCCGCCCAGGCAGAGGGTCGCCAGCTCGAACGCGTTGTCCTCCCACGTGCCGATCAGGTCGGCCGCCGAGCGCTGGCTGGTGTAGAGGTAGATGCCGGCCGCCACGAGGCCAATGTTCACCAGTTCGAACACGGCGGCCGCCAGGCACAGCGCGAACAACCCGGGCGGCGTCTGCAACGGCGTCCCGTGCAACCCCAGCACCGCGAGAACGGAGGAAGCAGCGAAACACGAGAGCATCGCCCAAGCCGTGCTCGCCACGAAACGGTGCGCGGGGCGCGTACGGACCTGACGCCACACGCGCACCCACAGATGCGTGTAGAGCACGAGGGCCAGCAGCGCCACCCACGCGGGCGGCAGCAGGACGACACCGGCGAGGTACCAGACGGACGTGACGTTGATGTGCGTCTGGCCGCTCATCCACCGGCGCAACCGCTCGATCCGGCGCGACATCTCGGCCTGCGCCACCCCCAGGGCGACGAGCACGGCGAACCACCCCGGGCGCACGGGCCCGCCGAACCCGGTGGCCAGCGCCGTCCCGGTCGCGACGACGGCGAGCAGTTCACAGCCGAGGGCATAGGCGATCCAGCGGGTCTTCGCCCCGCCCCACATCGCCCATCGCGCAGGCCAGCCCGGCCAGGTGGAAAGCGCTTCCCGGCGCACGGCGGCCTGCGCTCTCAAGAGCCGAGGCCACAGACGTGACGAACCGGCATCGTGACGTACCCCTTGCGCGAAGTTCGGCCGACCAGGTAGCCCAGCGTAGCCGTTCCGGCGACCCGCGTCGCCAGTCCGGGGGAATTGCGACCGAGGCACCTGGCCGAAGACCCGCGCAGGGTAGATCGACGCAGCTCAGCGACCCACGGACGGATCACCACCGGGGACACGCCGAGCCGAGCGGCTACTTGCGCAGCGCGCGGACGATCGCCACCAGACCGACCACCGCGGCGATGGCGACCAGCACCGGGACCACTCGCTTGAGCACCGACTGTCCCGCGTAGTCGAGCAGGTCGATCGCCTCGGTCTCCGGAGGCGCCGGAACGCTGTGCAGCGTCGGCCGGTCCGCAGGCTTGGCCTTCGGCTCAGTGTTGATCTCCGGGGTGGTCGGCGCCGCCTTGACCGTCGGCTGGGGCTTGGCCGTCGGCTGAGGCTTGGCCGGCTGGGGCTTGGCCACCGGTGCGCCCTGATCCGGCACCGGCTTCACGGCAGGCTCGGCCACTGGTGCGGCGGCGGCCGCCGCCGCGGTCCCCGGCGCCGAGGCGGTGCCAACCGGGGCACCCTTCGCCGCAGTCCCCTGTTCCGGGGCGTTGCCAGCCGCGCCAGCCTTCGCAGCGGCCCCCTGCGCCGGCGCGGTCCCGGCCGAAGTCGCCGCCGCGGCGTTGGCGGCCGGAGCAGCCTGTGCCGGGGCGTCCCCGGCCGGAGCGGCCTGCGTGGCCGTCCCCTGGGCGTCCGCCCCGTCCGCCGGGGCCAGCTTTCCCGACAAACACCCCGCGAACGTGTCCAGGATCTTGCCGCCCACCTCGCTGATCAACCCGCGGCCGAACTGGGCCGGCTTGCCCGTGATCGCCAGGTCCGTCGCCACCGATCCGTGGGTGCCGCCGTCCGTTTCCGTCAACGTCAGCGTCACCGTTGCCGCCGCCGTCCCCGCTCCGCGGGAGTCCTTGCCCGATGCCTTGATCGTCACCTTGCGGGCAGCTTCGTCCTTCTCGAGAAACTCGCCATTGCCCTTGTACAGCAAGGAAATCGGCCCCAGCTTGACCTTCACCGTCCCACTGAACTTGTCCCCTTCGACCTTGGTCAGCGCGGCGCCCGGCATGCACGGGGCGACGCGCTCGGGGTCGACGACCGCCTGCCAGACCTCGCCGATCGGAGCCGGGACGGTGAATTCGTGGTCGAGCCGCACGGGCCGACCTCCTCTCTGCCAGTCCTGAGGTGTCCGGTGCCCACCCTAGCCGCCACCGGGGTGGCGGCCAGGGGGACGAACGGACGTCTCAGGCTCCGGCCGCCGCCGCGATCGCGCGACCCGTCAGCACCTGCGCGAGGTGACGGCGGTATTCGACGTCGGCGTTGCTGTCGACCGGCGGATTCGTGCCTTCCGCCGCGTGCGAAGCCGCCGCCGCGATCGCGTCCGCCGAGGCCTGGACGCCGACCAGGGCCGCCTCGACGCCCGATGCCCGGACCGGGGTCGAGCCCATGTTCGTCAGGGCGACCCGAGCCTCCTCGATGACCCCCGCTTCGGTACGAACAGTGACCGCGACCGCCACCATCGACCACGCCTGGGCGACGCGGTTGAACTTCTCGTAGTGCGCCCGCCACCCCGTGTGCTTGGGCACGCGGATCTCGACCAGCAGCTCGTCCGGCGCCAGCGCGGTGGTGAACAGGTCGCGGAAGAAGTCCGCGGCCGGCACCGTCCGGCGTCCTGAAGGCCCGGCCACCACCAGCGATGCCTCCAGCGCGAGCACCGGCGCCAGCAGGTCGCCGGCCGGGTCGGCGTGGGCGATCGCGCCGCCGAGGGTGCCGCGGTGGCGGATCTGCGGGTCGGCCACCGTGTCCGTCGCCTTTTTGAGCAACGCCGCGTGCTCGGCCACCAAGGCGTCCCGCTGGACGTCGTAGTGCGTCGTCATCGCGCCGATCGCCAGCTCATCGCCCTCCTCGCGGACGCCGCGCAGTTCGGCGACGCGTCCGAGGTCGATCAGCGTGGTCGGCGCGGCGAGCCGCATCCGCAGCACCGGCAGCAGGCTCTGCCCGCCGGCCAGTACCTTGGCGTCCTCGCCCGCCGCCGCCAGCGCCTGCACCGCTTCGTCCACTGTGGACGGGCGGACGTAGTCGAAGGAAGCCGGGATCACTGCGCACCTCCGGTGGCGTCGATGGAACCGAGCCCGCCGCCCGCTTCGCCGCGGCCGGGGCCGCCCGCGTCGGTGGTGCCGTGCTGGATGGCGTGCCAGACCCGCATCGGGGTCAGCGGCATCTCGATGTCGTCGACGCCGAACTGCCGCACGGCGTCGATCACCGCGTTGACCACCGCCGGGGTGGACGCGATCGTGCCCGCCTCGCCGACGCCCTTGGCGCCGAGCGGGTTCGTCGTCGACGGCGTTTCGGTGCGGTCGGTGGTGAACGACGGCAGGTCGGCCGCCGACGGCAGCAGGTAGTCGGCGAACGTGCCGGTCGTCAGCGTGCCGCTTTCGTCGTGCTCGGTGCCCTCGAACAGCGCCTGCGCGATGCCCTGCGCGAGCCCGCCGTGCACCTGGCCCTCGACGATCAGCGGGTTCACCGCGACGCCGACGTCGTCGACGCAGACGTACGAGCGCAACTTGATCCGGCCCGTCTCGGTGTCCACTTCGGCCGCGCACAGGTGCGTGCCGTGCGGGAACGAGAAGTTCTCCGGGTCGAACGTCGCGTCCGAGTCGAGCGACGGCTCGACGCCGTCGGGCAGGTTGTGCGCCGCGAACACCGCGAGCGCGACGTCCCCGATGCCGGTCGACGTGTCGGTGCCCTTCACCGTGAACTTGCCGCCGGCGAACTCGAGGTCGTCCTCGGCGCATTCGAGCAGGTGGGCCGCGATCGGCTTGGCCTTCGCGATCACCTTCTCCGCGGCCTTGACGACGGCGATGCCGCCGACGACCAGCGACCGCGAGCCGTAGGTGTCCATGCCCTTGTGCGACGACTGCGTGTCGCCGTGGATGATCTCGACGTCCTCGAACGCGACGCCGAGCTGGTCGGCGACGATCTGGCTCCACGCCGTCTCGTGGCCCTGGCCGTGCGCGGACGCGCCGGTGATGACCTCGACCTTGCCGGTGGGCAGCATCCGGATCGCCGCGTGCTCCCAGCCGCCGGCTCCGTAGTCCAGCGAGCCGAGCACCCGCGACGGCGCGAGCCCGCACATCTCGGTGAACGTCGAAATGCCGATGCCGAGCTGGACCTTGTCCTTCGACGCGCGGCGCTTCTCCTGCTCGGCGCGCAGGCCGTCGTAGTCGAAGAGCTGCTTGGCCTTCTCGGTGGCGGCCTCGTAGTTGCCGGAGTCGTAGGTCAGCCCGCACACGGTCGTGAACGGGAACTCCTCGTGCTTGATCCAGTTCTTCTCGCGCAGCTCCAACGGGTCCACGCCGAGCTCGACGGCGAGCTCGTCCATGATCCGCTCGATCGCGAACGTCGCCTCCGGGCGGCCGGCGCCGCGGTAGGCGTCGGTCAGCGTCGTCGTCGTGTACACGTTGGTGCACGCGAAGTGGTACGCCGGGATCTTGTAGATCGCGTTGAACATGAACGCGCCGAGGATCGGCACGCCGGGGCCGACGAGGCCGTTGTACGCGCCGAGGTTGGCGAGCAGCTCGACCTTGAGGCCGGTCACCTGGCCGTCGCGGGTCGCCGAGATGGTGATGTCCTGGATCTGGTCGCGGCCGTGGTGGGCGGCGAGCATCGTCTCCGATCGCGTCTCGTTCCACTTGACCGGCTTGCCGAGCTTCTGCGCGACCAGCAGCGACATCATCTCTTCCGGCAGCACGCCGATCTTGCCGCCGAAGCCGCCGCCGACGTCCGGGGCGATCACGCGCAGCTTGTGCTCGGGGATGCCAAGCGTCAGCGCCGACATCACGCGCAGGATGTGCGGGATCTGCGTGGCCGACCACATGGTGATCTGCGTGCCCGTCGGGTCGACGACGCAGGCGCGCGGCTCCATGAAGGCCGGAACGAGCCGCTGCTGGCGGAAGCGGCGCTTGAGCACGACCTCCGACGAGCTGATCGCGTCCTCGACGTTGCCGCCGGTGCCGGCCTCGGCGGAGTCGAACTTCCAGACCGCGCTCGTGTTGGTGCCGAGGTCCTCGTGGACCAGCGCGGCGCCGTCGGCGATGGCGGCTTCCATGTCGAGGACGACCGGCAGCTCGTCGTAGTCGACGTCGATTTCCTCGAGCGCGTCGTGCGCTTCGGCCGACGAGCGCGCGACGACGACCGCGACGCCTTCACCGGCGAAGTTGACCGTGCCGGCGGCGAGCACCGGGCGGCGTGGCGCCTTCATGTCCGGCGTGATCGGCCACGCGCAGGGCATGCCGACCGAGCTGTCCGGGTCGAGGTCCTCGGCCGTGTACACCGCGATGACGCCCGGCGCGGTCTTCGCCGCCGACGTGTCGATCGAGACGATCTTGGCGTGCGCGAAGGGGCTGCGCAGGACGGCCATGTGCAGCAGGCCCGGCAGCGTGATGTTGTCGGTCCAGCGGGTGCGGCCGGTGATCAGCCGCTCGTCCTCCTTGCGGCGGCGGGACTTGCCGACCTCCGGTTCGATCGTGGCGGTCATCAGTCACCACCCACGCCGACGTGCTTGTTCTCGGCGATCCGCTCGGCTTCGGGCCCGGCGCCGGGGCTCATCTGCTTCGCGGCGTCGCGGACCGCGCGGACGATGTTCTGGTAGCCGGTGCAGCGGCAGAGGTTGCCTTCGAGGCCCTCGCGGACGGCCTGCTCGTCCGGGTCGGGGTTGTCGGCCAGCAGGTCGATCGACTGCATGATCATCCCCGGCGTGCAGAACCCGCACTGCAGGGCGTGGTTGTCGTGAAAAGCCTGCTGCACCGGGTGCAGCTTGCCGTCGCGGGCGAGGCCTTCGACGGTGGTGACTTCGCAGCCGTCGGCCTGTACGGCCAGTACGGAGCAGGATTTCACGCTGTGCCCGTCGAGGTGGACGGTGCAGGCGCCGCAGTTGCTGGTGTCGCAGCCGACGACGGTGCCGACCTTGCCGAGCCGCTCTCGCAGGTGGTGCACGAGGAGGGTGCGGGGTTCGACTTCGTCGGTGTACTTCGTCCCGTCGACGGTGACGGTGATGCGCATCAGGCCTCCAAAAGCCGGTTCGGGAACGGCCTGCCCGACAGTGATCGGGCTCACAAACCCGAGCGTGCTACGCGACCTTCGCGCCGACAAGCCCTGATGTCACACGTTCAACTACCTGTTCCGCAGATACGCGCCGATCCACCCCACAACTCCTCATGTGCGGAAGTCCGGACGGGTGAACTTTGTGGACCAGCCGGCGTACTCAGCCGTGAATACGTCCCGAAAGCTCGGCCAGGCGCTTGCCGCCGCCTCCCCAGCGCAGCGCGATGATCTCCGCCGCGATCGACACGGCCGTCTCCTCCGGTGTGCGTGCACCGAGGTCGAGGCCGATCGGCGACGACAGCCGTTCCAGCTCCGCCTCGGTGATCCCGGCCTCGCGCAGCCGCGCGAACCGGTCGTCGTGCGTCTTGCGGGACCCCATCGCGCCGACGTACCCGACTTCCAGGCGCAGCGCGACCTCGAGCAGCGGCACGTCGAACTTCGGGTCGTGGGTGAGCACCGCGATCGCGGTGCGCTGGTCGACGCGGCCGGCGTCGGCTTCCGCCTGCAGGTAGCGGTGCGGCCAGTCGACGACGACGTCGTGCGCGTCCGGGAAGCGGCTGGTGGTGGCGAACACGGGACGCGCGTCGCACACCGTGACCTGGTAGCCGAGGTAGGCGCCCATGCGGGCCATCGCGGCGGCGAAGTCGATCGCGCCGAAGACCAGCAGCCGGGGCGGCGGCTCGAAGGAGTTGACGAACACCGCCATGCCTTCGCCGCGGCGCTGCCCGTCCGGGCCGTAGTGCAGGGTGCCGGTGCGGCCGCTGGCCAGCAGGCCGCGCGCGTCGTCGGCCACGGCGTCGTCCATCCGCGACGACCCGAGCGAGCCCGCGGTGCGGTCCGGCCACACGATCATGTGCTCGCCGACCAGGCCTTCGCGTTCGTGCTCGATGACCGTGACGACCGCGACCGGCTCGCCGCCGCGCACCGACGCGACGACGTCGCCGAGCTCCGGCATCGACTCGCGGTCGACGTGCTCGACGTAGATGTCGATGATCCCGCCGCAGGTCAGGCCGACCGCGAAGGCGTCGTCGTCGGTGACGCCGTAGCGCTGCAGCACCGGCTTGCGCTCGGCGACGACCTCTTGCGCGAGCTCGTAGACCGCGCCTTCCACGCAGCCGCCGGACACGCTGCCGGCGACGGTGCCGTCCGGGGCGACGACCATCGCGGCGCCGGGCGCGCGCGGCGCCGACGAGAAGGTGGCGACCACGGTGCCGAGCCCGACGGTTTCGCCGGCGGACCAGCGGCGGAACACGTCGTCCAGTACGTCACGCATCGGAAATCTCCCCGAGCAGTTGTTCCAAAGTGGCCAGGGTATGCCCGGCCAGCAGCCGGTCGATGTGGGGCAGCGCGGCCACGATGCCCGACTGGACCGGAGCGTAGCCCGCACGGCCGGCGTGCGGATTCACCCAGAATACGGCGTGCGCGAGCCGGCGCAGGTGCGAGAGCTGCTCGCCGAGCAGACCGGTGTCACCGCGTTCCCAGCCGTCGGAGAACACGGTCACGACGGCGCGGCGCGCCACCCCGCGCCGGCCCCAGCGGTCGAGGAACGCCTGGAGTGTCTCGCCGAGCCGGGTCCCGCCGGCGAAGTCCGGCACCGCCGAGCCCGCCGCGAGCATGGCGCGTTCCGGGTCGCGCTGCCGCAGCTGGCGCGACACCCGGGTCAGCCGCGTGCCGAGCGTGAACACCTCGACGGACAGCGGCGAGGCCCGCGTCAGGACGTGGGCGAACCGCAGCAGGGCGTCGGCGTACGGGCTCATCGAACCCGAGACGTCGATGAGCAGCACCACCCGCCGCGGCCTGCTGCCCCGGCGGGCGTGGACGAGTTTGCGGGGTTCGCCGCCGCTGGCCAGCATGGCCCGCAGCGTGCGCGACGGATCGAGACGGCCGCGGCGGGACGGCGTCCGCCGGGCGGCCGGGCGCCGCGGGAGCGCGGGCTTCAGGGTGGCCAGCAGCTCACGGAGGTGTTCGCGTTCGGCGGTGGTGAGCTCGGCGAGGTCGCGATGACGCAGGACTTCGTGCGCGCTGGCGGCGACTTTCAGCTGGTCGTGGCCCTCCCCGCCCTCTCCGTCCCCGCCTTCGGGCGCCCGCAGTGGGGCGATCCTGGCCTTCTTGGGTGCGGCCGAGGTCGCGCGGCGCGGCGCGGTGGTCTCGATCGAGAACCACTGGCTGAAGGCCTCTTCGTAGCACGGGAGGTCGTCGGGGCTGGAGCAGAGTGTCAGCCGCCCGGCCCAGTACAGCTGCGTGGGCTCGGCGACGTCGATCTCGGCCACGGCGGTGAGGTACGCCTGCACACGGTGCGCGTCGCAGGCGACACCGGCTTCGCGCAACGCGGCGGCGAAACCGGCGTACCCCGCTACCGGATCGGAGACCGTGGTCATGTCTCCATTGTGCGCTCGTTTTCGAATGTGCACTGCGGTGTCCCGGCGAGGAGTCGAACCTCGGACCTCGGCGTTCGTAGCGCCGCGCTCTGTCCAACTGAGCTACCGAGACAGGGCGGTCTGCGCACGCACCCCTCCCCGGGCAGGCGC
The DNA here is from genome assembly GCF_046548995.1 of Amycolatopsis sp. lyj-109. Lineage (NCBI taxonomy): Bacteria > Bacillati > Actinomycetota > Actinomycetes > Pseudonocardiales > Pseudonocardiaceae > Amycolatopsis > Amycolatopsis sp. lyj-109. The sequence continues at coordinate 229,510 of NZ_JAJPWR010000001.1, read as the reverse complement.
GCAGACCGCGCTCTTCGCCGCGGCCGACCCAAGGTAGCGGCGGGTGGGCGCGAAGAGCTCTTCGGAAAGAAAAGGAATTTCAGCGAACGACGCGGGAGATCGCGCCGCAGGGGTTCCGGTCTTGCCGTCGGGTCACGATCTCCTCCTCTCGGTGTGGCGTGCTGTGCTGAAAGAAATGATGCCTCAGTCCGCCGGGGGCGGCAACGCAATTAAAAAACGCCCGACTCGTCGGTCCTTTGTGGACCTCCGAGGCGGGCGCCGGGTGCAGCGGTCAGGCGGCGGCCTTGAAGCCGGGCTGGATGTTCGCGCAGCCGCGCAGCCCCGCCGTCTTGTTGAGCTCCAGCAGCGGCGGAAGCGTCTTCTGCGTGTACGCCTTGAGTTCCGCGAGCTTCGCGTCGTCGACCAGGTCACGCCGGACGTGGTAGCTGACCCAGTTGCGCGAGTCGACGGTCAGGTTGCCGATCGGCGGGTTGACGAAGATCGTCTCGTATTCGCTCTCGAACCGCGGGTCCTTGTCGAACCCCAGCGTGGTGATCCACGAACCGATGAACGTGATCAGCTCGGGCTTCTCCTGGTTGAAGACGTAGTTGCGGACGCCCGTCACGTCGGACTCGTGCAGGTAGTCGGCGACCTGCTTGTCGCCGAGGCCGGCCAGGTCGAGCACCCGGATACGGCTGCCCAGCGAGGTCCCGCCGAGGTCGATCAGGCCGACCTGGGCGGAGTCTGGCAGCTTCAGGATGTCCGCGAGACCGTTGATGGTCCGGGCGTCGCGCTCGGCGACGATGCAGAACGCGGTCTTGACGTTGGCACGGTAGGACTTGCCCTGGTCGTAGAGCCCGCTCACCGAGCTGACCAGCGCCACCACCAGCAGGCAGGCGAGCACGATCCGGCCGCGCAGCCGGGCCGCGGCCAGCGCCTCGACCACCACGATCGCGCCGCCGAACGCACCGAGCGTCCAGACCGGGGTGGCGAACCGCAGCTGCCCCATCCAGTCGAACTCGAGCACGATGTAGGCGACCACGGTGAGCCCGAACGGCACCATCAGGGCGATCAGGCCGGTGCGCAGGCGCGACGGCCGGACCAGCAGCACCACCAGGCACGCGACCGCGACGGCGACGACCAGCCAGCCCACGTAGGAGACGATGTCGCCGGGGCGGGCGAGGTCCTCGATCGTCGGCGGCTCCTGTCCCTTCGCGACGGCGGTGTTCGGGACCAGGCGGCCGAACTCGAACCAGCGGAACACCATGTACGCGCCGTACGGCACGGCGAAGCCGGCGACGGAGAGGACGACCGCGCGGACGCTGCGGCCGAGCAGCTCCCGCTTGAGGAACAGCAGGACGGCGATTGGGTAGGCACCGGCGTAGATGATGCCGTCGGGCCGGGTCAGCGCGGCCAGCATCGAGATCAGCCCGGTGCCGATGGCGATCTGGGTGTCGAGGAGCCGGCCGCTGTGGACCGCCCGCACGATCACCACCGCGATCGCGGCGACCGTGAGGGCGTAGAAGGAGTTCTCCAGCCCGGAGAAGCACCAGATGACGAAGGACGGGATCGCGGCGAGCGCGGCCCCGGCGACGAACGTGATCAGGGCCGGGCGGCGGCTGAGCACCTTCGCGCCGAAATAGAAGAGCACGAGGATGGCGGCGCAGCAGAGCAGCGCGAGCGCCTTCGGGAACAGGATCTGGTCGTTGACGCCGAAGAGCGTCCCGTGGTCGAAGAGACCGACGAGCTTGCCGAGGGCGATCAGGACCATCCAGGTCGGGTTGGAGTACCCCTCGACCGGCGCGGCGCCGGGCTGCAGGACCGGCCCGAAGCCGTCGGCCAGGTTGCGCGAGTAGGCGAATGTGATGGCCGAGTCGTCGATCAGCCAGTGGCCGTAGAAGGTGGCGTGCACGGCGATCAGCACGGTGCCGCCGAGCACCGCAGCCACCGCGGCGAGCCTCCCCCGCCAGCCGCGCTGCTGCGCGGTCGCCGGCCCGGCCGGCCCCGGCCGGTCCGGCTCCGCTTCGGACGGCGGTCTCGTATCCGTCGTCTCCGCCACGCTCATCCGCTGGTTCTCCCTCGCTTCGACCCGGCCCCCGACCGGGTGGTTCAGGCGAACAAGGCGTCGAGCTTTGCCCTGACCCGGTCGAGGTCTTCGCTGTATTTCAGGACGGCTCCGAGCGTGCGTGCCGCTGTCGCCGCGTCCAGCTCGTCACGCTGAAGAGTTAATAGAGCCCGCCCCCAATCGAGGGACTCCGCTACTCCCGGTGGTTTCAGCAAATCCATTTCACGGAGCCGATGCACCGCTTCAGCGATTTGCCGAGCCAGAGCTGCACTTACCCGCGGGATCCTACGGCGCAGGATCTCGACCTCCCGCACCAGGTCCGGGTGTTCGAGCCAGTGGTAGAGGCAACGGCGTTTGAGGGCGTCGTGCACCTCGCGTGTCCGGTTCGAGGTGAGGATCACCAACGGGGGATGCTCGGCGCGGACTTCGCCGTACTCGGGGATGGTGACGGCGTGCTCGTCGAGCAGCTGCAGGAGGAAGGCTTCGAACTCGTCGTCGGCGCGGTCGATCTCGTCGATGAGCAGGACGCACGGGGCACTGATCAGGGCCTGCAGGAGCGGCCGGGCCAGCAGGAACCGCTCGGTGTAGAGCGAGCGCTCCGCGGCCTCGACGTCGAGCTGGCCGCCGCCGGCCGCCTCGAGCGCGCGCAGGTGCAGGAGCTGGCGGGGGAAGTCCCACTCGTAGAGGGCCTGGGCGGCGTCGATGCCTTCGTGGCACTGGAGGCGGATGAGCGGCCGATCCAGCGCGGTGGCCAGGGCCAGGGCGAGTGACGTCTTGCCGGTGCCGGGCTCGCCCTCGCAGAACAGCGGGCGACCCATCCGCAGGGCGAGGAAGCCGGCGGTCGCCAGCCCGTCATCGGCGAGGTAACCGGTCGCATCGAGCGCGGCCGCGAGGTCTTCGGGCGAGTCCGTCACGCTGTCGATCGTAGGTGTTCAGGCGGGGCCCGCCAGATCACCGGGGCGGTCGACGTCCCGGCCGCTGCCGAGGTCACCGCACTCGATCAAGGTGAGGTCCGCGCGGGTGGCGAGCCAGTCCCGGGCACCGCGGTCGCCGAGAGCGGTCCGGGCGATCTCGCCCCACCAGCGGCGACCGAGCAGCACGGGGTGGCCGGGCACGCCGTCGTAGGCCGCGCGGGCGACGGTTTCGGGGGTGGCCTGGGCGATGACCCGGGCGAGGATGCCGGGGCCGACCCACGGCAGGTCGACGAGGTGGACCAGCGCGGCGACGGGTTGATCGGGTTGTTCGGTCGTTTCGAGGGAGGCCAGGCCGGCGCGGAGGGAGGCACCCATGCCGGTCGCCCAGTCTTCGGCCGAGACGGCCAGGCCGGGGTCGGGCAGGAGGGCTCGGACCTGGTCGGCGGCGGCACCGACGACGACCCGCACGGGCGCGCACCCGGCGGCGGTGAGCGTGCGGAGGGCGCGGAGGACGAGCGGTTCCCCGTCGAGCTGGGCGAGGGCCTTCGGCCCGCCGAAGCGACGGCCGGCACCGGCGGCGAGCAGGAGCCCGGCGACCGGCCGAGGGCTGGTCATGAGAAAGCCGCGGCCGCGGCTGCGGTCGGGACGGCCACCGGCTCGGCGCGAAACAGCGACTCGACCGGCAGCGCAGAGCGCCGCTCAGCCACGGGCGCGATCCGGGGCTCCGATGGCCAGGTCCGCTTCGATGGCCCGGGCCGTCTCCAGCAGCGGGGGGACCAGGTCCTTCCGCACCGACTCCGCCGTGGTGCGGCTTGCGTGGGTCGACAGGTTGACCGCCGCCACCACGCGGCCCGTGCGGTCCCGGATCGGGGCCGCCACCGAACGGAGGCCTTCCTCCAGCTCCTGGTCCACCATGGCCCAGCCTTGGTCGGCCACCTTGGCCAGCTCCGTGCGCAGGTGGCCGGGCGTCGTCACCGTGTGGTCCGTCAGGCGGTCCAACCTTGCCGTCAGGAAATACGCCTCCCGCTCCTGCTCGCCGAGCCCCGCGAGGAGGATGTGGCCCATCGATGTCGCGTACGCCGGGAAGCGGGTGCCCACGTTGATGCTCACCGTCATGATCCGGGAGACCGCCACCCGGGCCACGTAGACGATGTCGGTGCCCTCCAGCACCGAAACCGAGCTCGACTCGTGCACCCGCGCGGACAGGTGCTCCAGGTGCGGCTGGGCCACCTCCGGCAGCGTCATGCTCGACAGGTACGCGTAGCCCAGCTCCAGGACCCGGGCCGTCAGCGAGAAGTACTTGCCGTCGGTGCGGACGTAGCCCAGGTCGGCCAGGGTGAGGAGGAATCTTCTCGCCGCCGCGCGGGTGAGGCCCGTTGCGCGGGCCACGTCGCTCAAGGTCAGTTCGGACGCGCCCGCGTGGAATGCCTTGATCACGGCGAGCCCGCGCTCCAGCGACTGCACGTGGTGGGCACCGCGGTGCGCCGGTTCGCTGTCCAGCCGGACGTCGAACGGCGGCCTCGTCACGTCCATGCCCGGCACCCTATCCGGCGTCCCTCGGCACGGCGCTCGGCTCGCCGAGCTCGGCCAGGGTGCGCTGGGCGATGGCGAACGCCGCGTTCGCCGCCGGTGCCCCCGCGTAGACCGCCGTGTGCAGCAGGACCTCGCTGATCTCCGCCGCGGTCAGGCCGTTGCGGACCGCCGCCCGGACGTGCATCGCCAGCTCGTTGTGCGCCTGCAGGGCCGTGAGCGCCGCCAGCGTCACGCAGCTGCGCGTGCGGCGGTCCAGGCCGTCGCGGGCCCACACCGATCCCCACGCGCCCTCGGTGATGTAGTCCTGGAACGGGCGGCTGAAGTCCGTGGTGCCCGCGACCGCGCGGTCGACGTGCTCGTCGCCGAGTACCTCGCGCCGCACCTTCATGCCCTGCTCGTGGCGGTCCGTCACGCTCGCTCCAAGTGGTCCAGGATCAGCCGGGCGAACTCCGCCGGCTGCTCGTAATTGCCCAGATGCGCGGCGTCGGCCACGATCTTCAGCCGCGCGCCCGGGATGCCCTCGGCGATCGGCCGCGCGTGGTCGCCCGGCGCGGTGGCCGGGTCGTCCGCGCCCGCGACGACCAGCGTGGGCGCGGTGATCTTCGGGAGCAGCTCCAGCAGGTCCATCCGCTCGATCGCACCGCAGCAGGCCGCGTAGCCCTCGGCCGGGACCGCCGCGATCATCGCACGGAGGAACTCGGCCCGGTCCGGGTGACGCTCGAGGTACCCCGGCGTCAGCCAGCGGCTCACGCCCGCCTCGGCCACCGCCGCGGTGCCCTCGGCACGGACCGTGCGGGCCCGGTCGGCCCACATCGACGGCGGGCCGAGCTTCGCGGACGTGCAGCACAGCACCAGGCTCGCGATCCGGTCCGGCGCGTGGATGCCGAGCCACATCCCCGTCATGCCGCCGAGCGACAGGCCGACGTGGTGCGCGCGCTCGACGCCGAGTTCGTCGAGGAGCGCCAGGACGTCGGCGCCCAGGTCTTCGAGCTCGTAGGGACCCGGCGGGACCGGCGACGCGCCGTGCCCGCGCGTGTCGTACCGGACCACCCGGAAGCCGCGCTCCACCAGGGGCGCGACCTGGGGTTCCCACATCCGCAGGTCGCTGCCGAGCGACCCGCCGGCCACGACCACCGGCCCGTCGCCGGGTCCGTCCTCGACCCGGTGCAGCCTCACGGCGCTCATGGCGTCACACCCGGAAGAAGACGGTCTCGCCGTCTCCCTGCAACCGCACGTCGAAGCGGTAGCCGTCACCGGTCTTCGCCGCGATCAGCGTGCCGCGCCGCTCCGCCGGGACCGTCGCCAGCACCGGGTCGGCGGCGTTGTCCTGGTCCTCGAAGTAGATCCGCGTGACGACCCGGTGGAGCAGGCCGCGCGCGAACACCGAGACGTCGATGTGCCGGGCCTGCGTGGTGCCGCCCTCGCCGGGCACCACGCCCGGGAGCACGGTGAGGATCCCGTAGGTGCCGTCGGTCTCCGTCGGGCAGCGGCCGAAGCCGCGGAAGTCGTCGTTCGCCACGCCGCGCGGGTCGTCCGGGTGGCGGAAGCCGCCGTCCGGATCGGCCTGCCAGGTCTCGATCATGGCGTCCGGGACCGGGTCGCCGTTGCCGTCGCGGACGATCCCGCGGATCCAGAACGCGCCGGGCGTGCCCTCGGGCACGACGTGCGGGCCGTCGGGCCAGGGCAGCCCGATCGACAGGTACGGGCCGACGGTCTGCGAAGGGGTGGGCAGCAGCCTGGTCATCAGTCTTCGTCCTCCTCTTCCTCTTCGAACACCGACGCGTCGCGCCCGCGCAGCACGATGTCGAACTGGAAGCCGAGCGCCCACTCGGCCTGCGTGACGTCGTGGTCGTAGCGCGAAACCATCCGCTGCCGGGCCTTCTCGTCCGGGATCGAGTTGAAGATCGGGTCCTGGGAGAACAGCGGGTCGTCCGGGAAGTACATCTGGGTGACCAGCCGCTGGGTGAACGCCGAGCCGAACACCGAGAAGTGGATGTGCGCCGGGCGCCAGGCGTTGTCGTGGTTCTTCCACGGGTAGGCGCCGGGCTTGACGGTGGTGAAGGTGTAGCGGCCGTCGCTGTCGGTCAGGGTGCGGCCGACGCCGTCGAAGTTCGGGTCGAGCGGGGACGGCCAGCGGTCGCCGGTGTGCCGGTAGCGGCCGCCCGCGTTCGCCTGCCAGATCTCGACGAGGGAGTCGCGCACCGGACGGCCCTCGCCGTCGAGAAGCCGCCCGGTGACGATGATCCGCTGGCCCTGCGGTTCGCCGGCGTGCTGCCGGGTGAGGTCGTTGTCGTGCTCGCCGAGACGGCCGGGCCCGAGCAGCGGGCCGGTGACCTCGGTCAGCATCTGCGGGAGCAGGACGAGGTCCTGCTTCGGGTACCGCAGCGCCGTGGAGCGGTACCCGCTGGAGTCGAGGGGCGGGTGGGTGCCGTCGGGGTCTTCCCCGTAGCGCGGCAGCCTGAATTCGGTCGGAGTGGCCACTTCGGTGTCTCCTTTACCGGCCTTCGAGGACGACGGCCAACCCCTGGCCGACGCCGATGCAGATGGCAGCCAGACCCCAGCCACCGCCGCGGCGGTGCAGGTCGTGCGCCAGGGTGCCGAGGATCCGGCCGCCCGACGCGCCGAGCGGGTGCCCGATGGCGATCGCGCCGCCGTGGGTGTTCACGATCTCCGGGTCGAGGTCCTTCCAGTCGCGCAGGCAGGCCAGCGACTGCGCGGCGAAGGCCTCGTTGAGCTCGACCGCGGCCAGGTCGTCCCAGCCGATGCCGGCGCGTTCGAGGGCGATCTCCGCCGCGCGCACCGGGCCGATGCCGAAGACGTCCGGGTCGACGCCCGCCGCACCGCGCCCGGCGATCCGGGCGAGCGGGGCCTTGTTCAAGCGGCTCGCGGCGGCTTCGCCGCCGAGGAGCAGCGCCGAGGCGCCGTCGTTGAGCGGGGACGCGTTGCCCGCGGTGACGGTGCCGTTCTCCGTGCGGAACACGGGCTTCAGCTTGGCGAGCTTCTCGGGACTGGAGTCCGGGCGGATGCCTTCGTCCCGGGCCAGGTCGACGCCCTCGACCGGGACGACCAGGTCGTCGTAGAAGCCCTCGTCCCAGGCCTTGGCGGCGGTGACGTGGCTGCGGGCGGCGAACGCGTCCTGCTCGTCGCGGCCGATGCCGTAGCGCTCGGCGAGCTGTTCGGTGGACTCACCGAGGGAGATCGTCCACTGCGACGGCATCGCCGGGTTGACCATGCGCCAGCCGAGCGCGGTGTTGTACAGGGTCTGGTTGCCCGTGGGGAACGCCTTCTCCGGCTTCGGCATGACCAGCGGCGAGCGGGTCATGGACTCGACGCCGCCGGCGACGACGAGGGAGGCGTCCCCGACCTGGATCGCGCGGCTCGCCTGGATGGCCGCGTCGAGGCCCGAGCCGCAGAGGCGGTTGACCGTGCTGCCCGGGACGGTCGTGGGCCAGCCGGCGAGGAGAGCGGCCATGCGGGCGACGTTGCGGTTGTCCTCGCCCGCGCCGTTCGCGTCGCCGAGGGCGACCTCGTCCACTGTGGACGGATCCAGGTCGTTGCGCTGCTGCAGGGCGCGCAGGACGCCGGCGGCGAGGTCGTCGGGGCGGACGCCGGCCAGCGCGCCGCCGTAGCGGCCGAACGGGGTGCGGATCGCATCGAGGATGTAGACGTCGGTCATGCGCTTGCCTTCTCCAGGTCTCGCAGGAGGGTCAGCTCCTGCTCCGTGGGGGCCGGGGTGGTCTCGAGATCGTCAGCCACCTTCAGTTTCCACCCCGTGGCCGCGATGGCGCGGTCGAGGTCCACGCCGGGGTGCAGCTCCGTCAGCGTCAGCTCCGCCGTCTCCGGGTCGGGGCGCAGCAGGCCCAGGTCCGTCACCACCAGCGTCGGGCCGCGGCCGGGAAGGCCCAGGCGCTCGCGGTCGCCCTTGCCCGTTCCGTGGCCGAACGACGTCACGAAGTCGACCTTCTCCACGAAGGCCCGGGGGTTCTGGCGCAGGACGACGAACACCTCGCCGCACGAGGCCGCGATCTCCGGGGCGCCGCCCGCGCCGGGCAACCTCACCTTCGGGTCGCGGTAGTCCGAGCCGATCACCGTCGTGTTGATGTTGCCGAACTTGTCCAGCTGGGCCGCGCCGAGGAAGCCCACGTCGATGCGGCCGGGCTGGAGCCAGTAGTTGAACACCTCCGGCACGCTGATCACCGCGTCCGCCGTGTCGGCCAGCTCGCCGTCGCCGATGGACAGCGGCAGGCGGGACGGCTTCGCGCCGAGGCAGCCGGATTCGTAGATCAGCGTCAGGCCCGGCGCGTGCGCGCGGCGGGCGAGGTTCGCCGCCTTGCTCGGCAGGCCGATGCCGACGAAGCAGGACGTGCCGTCGCCGAGGGCACGAGCCGCCGCGACGCTCATCATCTCGTCGGAGGAGTACTGAGCGCTCATGCCGTCACCCCGGTCAGCTCGTTCAGCCACTTCGTGAACTCCCCGCGGTCGCGCCCGATCTCGTCCCACGCCTGGTACGCCGCGTTGTCCCGCTCGTAGTACCCCGCCGCGTACGACGGCTTCGCGCCACCGGGAACTTCGGCCACCGCCGTGACCACCCACGCCGGGAGCACCACCGCACCCGGACGCGGCGCCAGCTCCTCGACGATCTCCTCGACCGTCACGATCGAACGCTTCGCCGCCAGCACCGCTTCCTTCTGGACACCGGTGATGCCCCACATCTGGACGTTGCCGGAGCGGTCCGCGCGCTGCGCGTGGATGACCGTGACGTCCGGGTTCAGCGCCGGGACCGCCGTCAGCTTCTCGCCGGTGAACGGGCAGGTGATCGGCTTGATCGTGGCGGTCTGCGCCGGCAGGTCGGTGCCGGTGTAGCCGCGCAGCACCGCGAACGGCAGGCCGGACGCGCCGGCGACGTACCGGTTCGCCATGCCCGCGTGGCTGTGTTCCTCGATCTCCAGCGGCACCGGCCAGTCGTGCTGGACGGCGTCACGGAAGCGGTGCAGCGAGCCGACGCCCGGGTTGCCACCCCACGAAAAGATCAGCTTGCGCGCACAGCCGGCGCCGATGAGCTGGTCATAGACGATGTCGGGGGTCATCCGCACCAGCGTGAGGTCCCGGCGGCGTTGCCGGATGATCTCCTGCCCGGCCGCGACCGGGATGAGGTGCGTGAACCCTTCGAGCGCGACGGTGTCGCCGTCGTGCACCAGCCGGGCCACGGCCTCCTCCAGCGACAGCAGCTCCGCCATCACACCCTCCGCACAGTTCGAGTCATCCAGAGTGTTCGCATCACGCACACTCGTTCTGCAACCGAACATAGCACGGCGACCGCGCGCCCGACCAGATGTCTTCCACCCAATGGATGACGCACGCAGGCCGGAGGGGGCTTTTCTCGCCGCGCAGCGAGAAAAGTCCCCTTCGGGAAGAAAGTCAGCCGATCCGGATCAGCCGCGAGCCGTGGGGCGGCACGGCGGACGCCGTCCACGTGCCCCGGAACCGCCCCAGGTCCTGACGTGCGACGAGGTCACGCACCGGCCGCGCCCCCGGCATCCCCAGGTCCACCGTGATGTCCGACGGCGTGGAACCCAGGTTGTAGACAGCCGCGTACCACCGGCCGTCCGGCGCGCGCTTCGTCCACACCTGGAAGTTCCCGCCGGCGACCCGGGTCGGGTAGGAACCGGCGTGGTCGACCGCGATGACCTCGGGGTTCGTCAGGATCGACACCGCGGAAGCGTCCAGGAACCAGATGTCGCCCCCGACGTACAGCGGCGACGACGCCATCGACCAGAACGTCAGCACGCTCTGCCGCTCGACGTCGGAGAGCCCGTCCTGGATGCCGCTGCCCGCGTTCTTGCCGATCGGCACCCGCAGGCGCGCGGACGCCGTTCGTCAAGCCGTTCATGGGCTGGAGCAACTGGAGCCTCGAGTCGTCGACCCGCGCGGAGTACGGCACTTCGTGGCTGAACGACGCGCGCGTCCGGGACGCCGCGGACGCGCTGGCTTCGAAGCTCAAAGCGTGGTCTTCGCCCCCGAATCGGCGGCGTTCTTGTTCAACGGGTCCGAAGTGCAACCCGCGAGGGCGGCACCCCCGGCGAAGAGGACGGAACCGACCAGGAAGCTTCGACGATTCAGTCTGGATGTCACAGGGCTCACTCCTTAGACGCTCTCGACGACGAAAAGGCGCTGGATGGCGACGGCGGCCGCGCCTCGCGCCCACTCCTCGAACGGCATTGGCCGGATCACCAGGCGGCACCGCGCGGCACTGCCGAACGCCTGGACCGCGAAGGTCCGGCGGATCTGGTCCTCGAACAAGTCGTAGGTGGCGACGCCTTCCCCGGAGACCACCACCCGTTCCGGGCCGAACAGGTTGACCAGCGCGGCCAGGCCGAGCCCGATCGCGTGCCCGGCCCCGGCGAACACCCCGCGCAGCGGTTCGTCACCGCCGCGAGCACGCGCCACCGCGTCTTCCATGGTCAGCGCGGGTTCTCCGGAGACGTCGCGAGCGCGGGTCAGGATCGCCTCGGTGGACGCGATCGCCTCGACGCAGCCCCGCCCGCCGCAGTGGCAGGACGGGCCGCCGTCGGCGACCGGGACGTGCCCGATCTCCCCGGCGACCCCGTGGGCGCCGCGGACCAGACCGCCGTTCACGACCAGTGCGCTGCCGATCCCGGTACCCACCGTGACCAGGGCGAACGACGACGCGCCCACGCCTTCGCCGAACCACTGCTCGGCGACGGCGAGGGCCTTGACGTCGTTTTCGAGGGTCACCGTCAGGCCGGTGGCGTCCTCCAGAAGTGAAGCCAGCGGGACGTCCCGCCAGCCGAGGAACGGGGAGTACCGGACGACGCCGGACGCTCGGTCGACGTCGCCGGACACCGCGACGCCGAGGCAGTAGGCGCGGTCGCGCAGGGTGCCGTCGAGCAGCTCACCGACGAGGTCGGCCAGTGCGCGGACGACGTGGTCGACGTCATGGCTGGTCAACGTGTGGTGGGCGCCGGCCCTGACGTCGGCGCGCAGGTCGGTGACCACGCCGATCAGGTCGTCGCCGGTGATCTTGACGCCGACGAAGTACTCGCGGTCCGGCCGGATCGCGAGGGGGTTCGCCGGGCGGCCGGCGCCGGGGGCGGTGCGGCCGCCGGAGGCGAGTTCTTCGAGGTAGCCGGCCTCGATGAAGGGCCGGGCGGCCTTGGTGACCGCGGCGGACGAGAGCCCCGTGCGGCGGGCGACGTCGACGCGGGACACCGGCCCTTCGGTCAGGACCGTGGTGAACACGGTCGCGGCCGCGGGGCTGGTGATCGGCGCCCTTGCCGGTGCACTGCGAGGCATGGCCGGAAGGGTAGAGAGATTTAATTAACTTCGTCAAGAATTTATTTCTGCGCTGGTCAGCTCTACGCTGTCGGACATGTCGCTCGTCGAACACGACCCCGCGCGCCGGCTCTGGCTGCTGCGCACCCCCGAGAGCTCGTACGCCTTCCGGCTGGACGCCGACGACCGCCCGCGGCACGTCCACTGGGGCCCGCCGCTGACCCTGGACCAGGCCACGCAGGTCGCCGCGCGCCGCAACCCGGCCGACAGCAGCTTCGACGAGCCCGGCGACGACCGGCAGGAACTCCCGGCCGAGGGCGGCGCCTTCTTCGGCGTCGCGGCACTGGCCGTCCGGTACGCCGACGGCACTTCGGCGCTCGAGTGGCGCTACGACGGCTTCACGCTCGAAGACGACACGCTCACCGTGCGGCTCGCCGACCGGCACTACCCCCTGGAGCTGTCCCTGCACTACCGCGTCCGCGGCGACGTCGTCGAGCGCTGGACGTCGCTGCGGCACACCGGTTCCGAAGAGCCGATCGCCTTGCTGCGCACGGATTCCGCGTCGTGGACGCTCCCGCGGCGCGACGGCGCGCGGCTGAGCCGGACCTCCGGCGCGTGGAGCGCCGAGTACGGCGTGCTGCGCGAACCGCTGCCGGTCGGCGAAACCACGCTCACCAGCCGTCGCGGCGCCTCCAGCCACCAGGTCAACCCGTGGGTGATGCTCGACGCGGGCGACGCGACCGAGACCGCCGGCGAGGTCTGGAGCAGTGCCCTCGCGTGGAGCGGGAGCTGGCGGATCACGGTGGAGCACACGCACACCGGCCGCGTCACGTGGACCGGCGGGTTCGGGCACGAGCACGTCGCCTGGCGGCTGCAGCCCGGCGAGACGTGGGAGACGCCGGTGTTCGCCGGGCTCTACGCGGCCGACGGCTTCGGCGGCACCAGCCGGCGCTGGCACGCGTACGTCCGCGAGTTCGTCCAGCCGCACGCGAGCGAGCTGCGGCCGGTCGTCTACAACTCCTGGGAAGCGACCGGCTGGGACCTCGACGAGCAGACCGAGACCGAGCTTGCCGCGGCGGCCGCCCGGCTGGGGGCGGAACTGTTCGTGATGGACGACGGCTGGTTCGGCGCCCGCACCGGCGACTCGGCCGGGCTCGGTGACTGGACCGCCAACGACCAGCGTTTCCCGCGCGGGCTGGGGCCGCTGGTCGAGGCGGTCCACGCGCACGGGATGCGGTTCGGGCTGTGGGTCGAGCCGGAAATGGTCAACCCGGACAGCGACCTCTACCGCGCGCACCCGGACTGGGTGCTGCACATGGCCAACCGCTCGCGGACGACGTTGCGCAACCAGCTCGTGCTGAACTTCGCCCGCCCCGACGTCGCGGACTGGGCCCACAAGTGGCTCGACGGCCTGGTCGGCGAGCACGGCATCGACTACCTCAAGTGGGACATGAACCGCGCGTTCACCGAGGCGGGCTGGCCGGAGGCAGGTTCGGACGCGCACCGGCTGTGGGTCGGCCACGTCCGGGCGGTCTACGGGATCCTGGACCGGCTGCGCGCCGACCACCCGAACCTGCGGATCCAAGGGTGCGCGGGCGGCGGCGGGCGGACCGACCTGGGCATCCTCGCGCGCACCGACGAGATCTGGGCGTCGGACAACACCGACGCCGCCGACCGGATCACCATCCAGCACGGCTACGGCCAGCTCTACCCGGCGGGCACGATGTCGGCCTGGGTGACCGACAGCCCGAACCCCGGCACCGGACGGGAGGCGCCGCTGAGCTTCCGCTTCCACGTGGCGATGGCGGGCGTGCTCGGCCTCGGCGGCGACCTGCCGCGCTGGACCCCGGACGAACTCGCCGAGGCGGCGTCGCTCGTGGCGCTGTACAAGGAGATCCGGCCGGTGGTGCAGCACGGCACGCAGTACCGGCTGGCGGATCCGGCGGTCTCGGCGCTGACGGCGGTGCAGTACGTGCTCGGCGACGACGTAGTCGTCTTCTTCTGGCGGCGGCCGACGGAGTTCGCGCGGCCGTTCACCCCGCCGCGGCTTGCGGGGCTGGATCCGGCCGGGTTGTACCGCGGCCAGGACGGCGTCGTGCACCACGGCGCTGTGTTGCTGAGCCACGGATTGGACGTCTCGTTGCCGGGAAGCGGGTACGCGAGCGCGGTGGTGCGGCTGACGCGTGTGGGCTGAATTGTCGGTGCCGTGACCTAGGCTGTCGTCGTGGCCAAGATCGCGGTGACCCGATGGATTCCCGACGACGCGGTGAAGCTCCTCGCCGAAGCAGGCGATGTGGAGGTTTCCCCCGCCGATCGTCCGCTGACGCCCGCGGAACTGCACGAGTTCGCCGGCGGCGCGTCGGCCGTGGTCGGCATGCTGCACGACCGGCTCGACGGCGCGCTGGCCGACGCCGCCGGGCCGGGGCTGAAGGTGGTCGCGAACGTCGCCGTCGGGTACGACAACGTCGACGTCCCGGCGCTGGCTTCGCGCGGCATCGTCGTCACGAACACGCCGGGCGTGCTCACCGACGCCACCGCCGATCTCGCCTTCGGGCTGCTGCTCGCCGTCACGCGGCGCCTCGGCGAAGGCGAACGGCTGCTGCGTTCGGGCACGCCGTGGTCGTTCCACCTGGGCTTCCTGCTCGGCTCCGGGCTGCAGGGCAAGACGCTGGGGATCGTCGGGTTCGGGCAGATCGGCCGGGCGATGGCGAACCGGGCGTCGGCGTTCGGGATGTCCGTCGTCTACTCCGGACGGTCCAAAAAGGACACCGAGGCCGAATACGTGTCGTTCGGAGAACTGCTGGCGCGCTCGGACGTCGTCTCGCTGCACTGCCCGCTGACGCCCGAGACGCGGCACCTCATCGACGCCGCCGCGTTGCGCGCCATGAAACCCGGCGCGTACCTGGTGAACACGACCCGCGGCCCGGTCGTCGACGAAGCCGCGCTGGCCGACGCGCTGGAAGCCGGCGAGATCGCCGGCGCCGCGCTCGACGTGTTCGAGAAGGAACCCGAGGTCGAACCGCGGCTGCTCGGCCGGGACGACGTCGTGCTCAGCCCGCACCTGGGCTCGGCGACGGTCGAGACCCGCACCGCGATGGCCGTGCTGGCCGCGCGCAACGTCGCGGCGGTACTCGCCGGGCGTCCCCCGCTGACGGAGGTGAAGCCGTGACCCGGGTCGTCATCGCGCCCGACAAGTTCAAGGGCAGTCTCACCGCGGTCGAGGCCGCGGAGGCGATCGCGCTCGGCGTGCGCGACGCCCTGCCGGACGCGGACATCGTCACCTGCCCGGTCGCCGACGGCGGCGAAGGCACCCTGGATGTCCTGGAAGCGGCGGGCGCGCGGATCGTGCGGCTGACGGTTCGCGGGCCGCTCGAGGAGCCGGTTCAGGCGCGGTACGCCGTGCTGGACGGCACCGCGTACGTCGAGTCCGCGCGCGCGTGCGGCATCGAATTCGTCGAGCCTTCACCGGCGACGGCGCTGGCCGCGCACACCTGGGGCGTCGGCGAACTGCTGGCGGACGCGCTGATCCACGGCGCGAAGGGGCTCGTGCTCACGGTCGGCGGCACGGCCAGCACCGACGGCGGGGCCGGGATGCTGGGGGCGCTGGGCGCCGGCGTGCTCGACGCGTTCGGCGCGCCGATCGGCCTGGGCGGCGGGACGCTGACGCGGGTGGCGTCGACGGAGCTGACGCCGGTGCGGGAGCGGCTGGACGGCGTGCGCGTGGCGGTCGCGACCGACGTGACGAACCCGCTGCTGGGCCCGGCGGGCGCGGCGGCGGTGTTCGGGCCGCAGAAGGGGGCCGGGCCGTCGGAGGTCGCGCTGCTCGACGAGGGCCTGGGGCGGTGGGCGCACGCGCTGCAGGTGGGCGGTGCGCCGGACGTCTCGCGGGTGCCGGGGTCGGGCGCCGGTGGGGGGGTCGCGGCGGCCGCGATCGCTCTCGGTGCGAGTGTCGAGTCCGGTTTCGATCTCATCGCGGGACTGACCGGGGTGGATGCGGCGCTGGAGGGCGCGGATCTGGTCATCACGGGCGAGGGATCGCTGGACGAGCAGAGCCTGAACGGCAAGGCCCCGGCGGGGATCGCCGACCGGGCTCGGCCGCGTGGGGTGCCGCTGATGGCGCTCGCGGGACGGATCCAGCTCGATGCGGCGGGACTGGCGCGGCTGGGGGTGGTGGGAAGCAGCGCGCTGATCGACCACGCGCCTTCGCTGGACCACGCCCGCAGTCATGCGGCGGAGTTGCTGCGGAGCCGCGCGGCCGTGCTGGTGCGTGCTTGGCGGGAGGGGTAACGCGAGCGGACGGGCCGTTCGCACCCGAGGAGCGAACGGCCCGTCCGCCGCGGTCAGCTGGTGTGCTGGGGCAGCACGGCGAACGCCACGCCGCCCGCTTCGTCCTCCTGGACGTCGAGCACCTTGTCGTCCAGCAGGGCTGCCGCCTGGGGCTCGAGGAACACCTTCGGGCCTTCCTCGGTCCCCAGCACGCTGTCGCCCTCTGCCGGTTCGGGAGCCACCGACAGCGCCAGCTGGGCGCTTTCGCCGTCGGCGTTTTGAACCGCCAGGCGGAGCCCGGCGTCGCCCTCCCCCTGGCTCGTCAGGGCGGTGATCGCCTCGGCGGCGGCTTCGGTCACGGTCAGCATCTTCGGCCTTCCCTTCGTCGCGGTCCGATGCACTCGTGCCCCACGCTAGGGGCGGCCGAACGGACGTGCAGTCTGAGCGGATCAGCCCTGGCGGGCCGCGCGAATGGCGTCCGCCACCGACTCGCCCGCGTAGTCCGTCGTCTCGCGGCGGCCCTGGTTCGAATGGCGGCGTGGCACCGTGTCCTCCGGGACCACCGGCTCGAAGTCCGGTGGTGCGTCCTCGATCGTCTCGTCGAGTTCCACCGCCGGGGTGGCCGCCAGCGGGCGCTCCGGGACCGGCTCCGGCTCGGCGTCCGGCACCTCTTCGGCCAGGCGCTGGTCCATCGGCTCGCCTTCGCGCATCTCCCGGGGCGTGGTGCCGTGGCGGTTCGCCGCACTCCAGTGCTCGGGCGGCTCCATACCCTCTTCGAGCGAGTCCACTCGTAACTCGTCCTCGTCCAGCGCCTCGCTGGGGCTCAAGCTCTGCGGTTCGGCCGAGTCACGGTCACTCACTGGCCCTCCTGACGCGTCGGAAAGAGTGTCGCCGGTGACCTACCCCGGCCGGCCGGGCGGCGAAACCCCGCGGTGTCACCGGGATCACATTTCTTCAACGGGTTTAACACATTCACAAGTTTGTGAATGCGAGGTAGGTTGGGATCATGGCCACCACCAGGTGCGCACCGGAGCACCGGCTGCTCGCCACCGACCCGGACCGCCACCACGAGCTCGGCACCCACGCGGCGTGGTACGTCGTGGCCGGCGTGGTGACCACCGGCCTGCAGGCCGCCCTGTTCCTCCTGCTGCGCGACGAGCTCGGCTCCCAGGTGGCCAACTTGGTGGCGATCGCGCTCACCACGGTCGGCAACACCGAGTTCCACCGCCGCGTCACCTTCGCCGGACGCCCCAGCAACGCCGGGAAGCGGCACCTGCAGGACGTGCTCACCTTCGCCTTCTACGCCCTGTACGGCTCGGCCGTGCTCGCCATTCTCGACGCTGTCGTCGACCGGCCGACGTCGTGGGAGGAGACCGGCACGCTGCTGCTGGCCAGCCTGGTCGGCGGGTTCGTGCGGTTCGCCGTGCTGCGCTGGTGGGTCTTCGCGCACCGCACCGGACCGGCCGCGGCCGCCCACACCGGCTAGCGTCTGCGGACGTGGCCCCGGACAACAGCGAGCTGGACGACACCAAGCCCCACGCGGGCGGCACCGAACCGGACTACCGCTTCACGCTGGCCAACGAACGCACCTTCCTCGCCTGGCTCCGCACTGCCCTGGGGTTGCTCGCGGGCGGGGTGGCCGTGCACCAGCTGGTGCCGTCGCCGGCCGCCGCGAGCGCGGTGCTCGCCGGGCTGAGCGTCGCACTGGCCGCCGTCCTCGCCGCGACCGCGTACCCGCGGTGGCGCCGGGTCCAGATCGCGATGCGCGCCGGGGGACCACTGCCGCCCAGCCGGATGATCCTGGTGCTGACGGGCGGCCTGCTGGCCCTCATCGTCGCCGCGGCCGTACTCCTGATGGTCTCGTGAGTGACACGAAAGGCAGCGGACGGTGACGGCCGGAAAAAACGCCCCGTCCACCAGGCTTCCCCGGCGAGCCGGACAGCCGGACTCGAGCAGGCGGCCGGTTCAGACGCGAATACCGCCGGTTCGCGATTATCGTGAC
The DNA here is from genome assembly GCF_046548995.1 of Amycolatopsis sp. lyj-109. Taxonomy (NCBI): domain Bacteria; kingdom Bacillati; phylum Actinomycetota; class Actinomycetes; order Pseudonocardiales; family Pseudonocardiaceae; genus Amycolatopsis; species Amycolatopsis sp. lyj-109. The sequence goes on along the minus strand of NZ_JAJPWR010000001.1, from coordinate 211,458 downwards.
GTCAAAAGTACCGCCACGCCGTCCGAGATCCGACCGTGACCACCCCCACTGGTGCCCAGGCCGAGCGCACCGGGCTCGCCTGGCGGCGGACCGCACTGGCGTCCGCCGCCTGCACGGTACTGCTCCTGCACTCCGCCGCCCAGCGCCATTGGGGTGGCACGCTGATCCCCGTTTTGCTCGCCGCCGGCACATCTGCCCTGCTCGCGGCCATCGGGATGCGCCGCGAACGGTCCTTGCGAGCCGCCGAACCGGGGCCGCCGGACCGGATACTGCCCGCGATCGCGTCGCTCGCCGTGACCGTGACCGCCACTTCCGTGCTCGTCTTCCACTGACGAGTGAACTCGGCACATCCTGAAACCGATTAATCGCAATGTGCGGGCGCGGGTCGCGGGAACATCACGGTCGATACTGCTAACGGGGTATTGGTCGTTGAAATCTGGACTGACCCGCCTGGAGGTGCTTACGATTACCCTGCGTCGCACGGACCGCAGATGAGCCCCTTCTTCACCGGAGCATCTGCGATGGATCAGTTACGGAGTGTTGAACCCCCGGCAGCGACGGTCGAGGGTCGGCCGGGGAGACGACCATGACAGCACCGCCGAGTACCACCGAACAATCCGCTTCCAGCCTTCGCGATTATCGCACTCCCGAGTCATTGCCCCGCCCGGGCGGACGGCTCACCAAGGAGGACCTGGACCCCCTCGTCAAGGACGCGGGCGAAGGGAACCCGGCCGCGATCCACTCGCTGCTGCAGATGATCGAGCCGGTGGTGGTCCGCTACTGCCGCGCACGCATGGGCGGCCGCGACCTCTCCTACCTGTCGGCCGACGACGTCGCCCAGGAAGTCTGCCTGGCCGTCCTCAAGGCCCTGCCCGACTACCAGGACCGCGGCGGCTCCTTCCTGTACCTGGTCCACGCGATCGCCGCCAACAAGGTCGCCGACGCCTACCGCGCCGTCGCCCGCGACCGCTCCGAGCCCGTCCCCGAACTCCCGGAGCGTCCGCTGGTCGCCGGCAACGAGCCGGAGAGCCACGCGCTGCACCTCGACCTCGGTGCCCGTCTCGGCCGGCTGCTCGCCTCCCTGCCCCGGGTGCAGCAGGAGATCCTGACCCTGCGCATCGCCGTCGGTTTCTCGGCGACCGAAACCGCCGAAGCGCTCGGGATCTCCGCGGGCAACGTCCGCGTGACGCAGCACCGCGCGCTGACCCGGCTGCGCGGCATGATCCACGCCGACGAGTTCTGACAGACCACTGCGCGCGAGCGGGCGGGGTGACCTCGTTTACCCCCTGGAGGGGGTCGCCCCGCCCGCATCCAGCCCGTACGCCGTGCGGGCGTTGTGCTCGAAGACGGCCAGTCGCTCGGCGTCCGACAGCGAGCCCGTCAGTGCGATCGCCGCGTCGACGACCACCTCGTAGGACGCCGCCAGCTCGCAGACCGGCCAGTCCGAGCCGAACAGCAGGCGTTCCGGGCCGAACACGTCGAGGACGTGATCGACGTACCGGCGCAGGTGCCCGACCTCCCAGCCCGTCCAGTCCGCCTCGGTGACCAGGCCGGACAGCTTGCACACGACGTTCTCGCGCGCCGCCAGCGCGGCCACGCCGGACGCCCACGGCTCCCACTCCCCCGTCGCGATCGGGGGCTTCGCCGCGTGGTCGAGGACCAGGCGCAGCTGCGGCAGGCGCAACGCCACCTCGGCCGCGGCCGGCAGCTGAGAGGGACGGACCAGCAGGTCGAACGCCAAGCCCGCCGCCGCCACGGTGCTCAGGCCGGCCACCACCTCCGGGCGCAGCAGCCAGTCGTCGTCCGGCTCGCCCTCCACCTGGTGCCGGATCCCGGCCAGCGGGCCGTCGAGCGCGGCCAGCCGGTCGGCGATGTCCGCGGCCGTGAGGTCCACCCAGCCGACGACGCCCGCGATCACCGGCTCCGCGGCCGCGGTCGCGAGGAACTCCGCCGTCTCCTCTTCCGAGGACACCGTCTGGACCAGGATCGTCGCGTGCACACCCGCCGCCTTGGTCACCGCCCGCAGGTCGTCGACGGTGTACGGACGGCGGATCGGGTCCATGGCCGCCCCCGCCATCCACGGGTACTCGCGCCGCGAGGGGTCCCACAGGTGGTGGTGCGCGTCGATCATGAGACTCCTTCGGCGATGACGACGTCGGCGCGCAGCAGACCCGCGTCGGCCAGCTCGGTCCACAAGGCCGGCGGCACGAGCGCCCTGGCCCGCCGCGCGTTCACGGTGACCTGGTCCGGATCATGCGCGCCGACGACCACCGACACCACCGCCGGATGCGCCATCGGCAGCGCCAGCGCCGCTTCCGGCAGCTCGACGCCGTGCCGAGCGCAGACCTGGGCGATCCGCCCGGCCCGCTCGACCAGTTCCGTCGGCGCTTCGGCGTAGTCGTAGACCCGGCCCGGTTCGGCGGTCGCCAGGATGCCGCCGTTGAACGCGCCCCCGACCACCACGCGGACGCCCCGCTCGGCGCAGAGCGGGAAGAGCTCGTCCAGCGCGGGCTGGTCGAGCAGGGTGTAGCGGCCGGCCACCAGCAGGACGTCCAGGTCGGTGCGGCGCACGAACTCGGCCGGCATCGGCGTCTGGTTCATCCCGGCGCCGAACCCGCCGATCACGCCCTGCTCGCGCAGCTCGCGCAACGCCGGGAAGGCCCCGGAGAGCGCCTCCTCGAAGTGGTCGTCGGGGTCGTGGACGTAGACGATGTCGACGCGGTCGAGCCCGAGCCGCGTCAGGCTGTCGTCGAGGGAGCGCAGGACGCCGTCACGGGTGAAGTCCCACCGGCGCTTGTACGCGGCCGGGACGGCGAAGCCCTGGTCGTCGAGGGCGCCGGCGCCCTCGGGGTTCGGCTCCAGCACGCGACCGACCTTCGTCGAGAGCACGTACTCGTCCCGCGGGTACGAGCGCAGCGTCGCGCCGAGCCGGGTCTCGGACAGGCCGAGGCCGTAGTGCGGGGCGGTGTCGAAGTAGCGGACGCCCTCGTCCCACGCGCGCCGGACGGTCGCGGCCGCCGTCTCGTCGCTGATCGCGTGGTACAGGTTGCCCAGCTGCGCGCAGCCGAGACCCAGCGGGGACAGGGAGAGTTCCAACGCGGTCACTCCTTCACCGGCAGCATCGCCGTGCAGTCGTCGACTTCGAGGACGTGGAACAGGCCGAGACCGTTACGCGCGGGCTTGCGCCGGGTGTGCGGAGCCACCCGTTGCGGTGGGCGCTGGTGGGTCGTCGCCCCTCCTTCGCCGGGACATGGCACGCTGGGGAGGAACACCGAAACATCCGAGGTCTGTTGCAGGGGAGGGCGGACGCGATGCCCGTCACCGATGTCGCGATCGACAAGATCAAGGACATGATCATCTCCGGCGAGCTGGCGCCGGGCGACCGGCTGCCGAAGGAGGCCGAGCTGGCCCAGCGGCTCGGGCTGTCGCGCAGTTCCCTGCGCGAGGCCGTCAAGGCGTTGTGCCTGATCAGGGTCCTGGACGTCCGGCAGGGCGACGGCACGTACGTCACCAGCCTCGAGCCGAACCTGCTGCTCGACGCCATGACGTTCGTGGTCGACTTCCACCGCGACGACACCGTGCTCGACTTCCTGGCCGTGCGCCGGATCCTGGAGCCCGCCGCGACCGCCCTGGCCGCGCAGCACATGAGCGACGCGGACATCGCGGAGCTGGGCACGCTGCTCAGCGAGCTGGAGGACTCGCCGACCGTGGAAGCGCTGGTCGCCAACGACCTGCAGTTCCACCGCAAGATCGCCGACGGCTCCGGCAACCCGGTGCTCTGCTCGCTGCTCGACAGCCTCTCCGGGCCGACCGCTCGCGCCCGGATCTGGCGCGGCCTCACCCAGGAAGGCGCGGTCGCGAAGACCCGCGAACAGCACACGGCGATCTACGAGGCCATCGCCGCGCGCGAGCCGGAAGTGGCCCGCTCGTGGGCGACCGTGCACGTCGCGGGCGTGGAGCAGTGGCTGCGCAACGCCCTCGGCACCGCGGACGACCCGACGGTGCCCGACTCGGACGCCGAGCCGGCCGCGGAAGCTTCCTAGCCGCACACTCACCTCCCTGCCGTCGTGAGTGGTAATTCGGGTTAGAACCCGAATTACCACTCACGACAGCCGCGGCAGACTCGGAACGTCGGATCTTCACGCGACCGGGGTCAGGTCTGTGGCTTCCCACCGGCGTACCGGGCGATGATCAGGGCCACCAGGATGATGGCGCCGTAGATCGCCCCCTGCCACTCCGCCGTGACGTGCGCGTAGTTGAGCAGGCTCGACACCGACGACAGCAGCAGGACGCCGGTGAGAGCGCCGACGAGCGTGCCCTTGCCGCCGTCGAGCGAGACGCCGCCGATCACGGCCGCCGCGAAGACCTGCAGGATCATCCCGGAACCCTGGTTCGCGCCCAGGGCCCCGACGTAACCGGTGTACGCGAGCCCGCCGATCGCGGCCAGGATCCCGGCGACGACGAACACCGCCCACGCGATCCGGTCGACGCGCACGCCCGCCGCCCGCGCGGCTTCGCGGTTGCCGCCGATCGCGTACAGCGCGCGGCCGACGCGGTGGTAGCGCAGCACCCAGCCGGCGACCGCGAACAGCAGCGCCGCCAGCCACACCGACATCGGCAGGCCGAGGAACGTCGTCGTCGCCAGGTCGGTGAACGAGTCCGGCAGGTTGAACAGCGTCTTGCCCTTGGTCGAGCCGACCTGCACGCCGCGGAGCACGGTGAGCATGGCCAGGGTGACGATGAAGGCGTTCAGCTTCAGCTTCACGATCAGGAAGCCGTTGACGAACCCGACCAGCGCGCCGCACAGCGGGATCACCAGCAGCCCGGCCGCGGCAGGCAGCTCCATGCCGAAGCCCGCCGACGCCGCCGGGATCACGACCATCGCGCCGAGCGCGGGTGCCAGGCCCATCGTCGATTCGAGCGACAGGTCGAACTTCCCGGTGATCAGCACCAGCGACTCGCCGAGCACGACCAGCGACAGCGCGGCCGACGCGGTCAGGATGCTGACGATGTTGCTCCAGCCGACGAAGGTGTCGTCGACCAGGCCGCCGATGAGGAACACCACGACCAGCGCGGGCAGGAGCGCGAGTTCACGCAGCCAGCCGGCTTTCCGGCGCCGAGGTGGGGCCGGCAGCTCCGTCTGGGGAGAGGTCATCACGTCGGTCACGAAAGCACGACTCCTTCGATGTCGGCCACGAGGTCGCCGTCGGACCACCCGGCCTGGTGTTCGGCGACGACGGCCCCGGCGCGCAGCACCAGGACCCGGTCGCTCAGGCGCAGGTCGTCGAGCTCGTCGCTGACGATCAGCACCGCCTTGCCCTCGGCGCGCACCCGGTCGACGACCGCGAGCAGCGCCTCCTTCGACTTCACGTCCACGCCGGCGGTGGGGTTGATCAGCACCACGACCCGCGGATCGCCGATCAAGGCCCGGGCCAGCACGACTTTCTGCTGGTTGCCGCCGGACAGGTCCGCCACCGGCTGCTCGGCGCTCGCGGCCACGATGTCGTAGTCGGCGAGGGCCTGCGACGCCCTCGCGAACCGGGTGCGCGGCGACGCGATCCCGCCGCGGCCCAGCTTGTCCAAAATGGACATCGTCGCGTTGTCCGCGATCGAGTGCTCCAGGACCAGGCCTTCGTGGTGCCGGTCGCGCGGCACGCACCCGATCCCGGCCCGCAGCGCCGCCGGGATGTCCCCGGGGCGCAGCGGCGAGCCGTCGACGCGGATCGTGCCGGCGGACGGCGTCCGCAGGCCGTAGACGGTCTCGGCGACCTGGTGCTTGCCGCTGGCGTTGCTGCCCGCGAGCCCGACGACCTCGCCGCGGCGGAGCCGGAACGAGACGTCCCGGAAGCCGTCGCCGGAGAGCCCGTCGACCGCGAGGATCTCCGCGGCATCGTCGTCGAGCGCCTCGCGGGAAGCGGCGTCGCGCACCGACAGGCCGCCCGGCTCGCCGGTCATCGCGTCGACCAGTAGGGCGCGGCCGACCTCGGACACCGGCGCGGTGAGGACGTGCTTCGCGTCGCGCAGCACGGTCACCGCCTGGCAGACCTCGTACACCTCGTGCAGGTGGTGCGAGATGAACAGGAACGTCACCCCGCCCGCCTGCATCTGGCGCATCCGCTCGAAGAGCCGCTCGATGGCCTGGCTGTCCAGCTGCGCGGTCGGCTCGTCGAGGACGATGAACCGGGCGCCGTAGGACAGCGCGCGGGCGATCTCGACGAACTGCCGGTCCTCGACCGAGAGGTCCCCGGCCGAGGTGTCGACGTCGACGTGCACGTCCCACGAGTCGAGCAGCTCGCGGGCCTTGCGCCGCAGCGACTTCCAGCCGATCGAGAACCCGTCGCCCGCCTGCCGGTTGAGGAACAGGTTCTCGGCGACCGTGAGCTGCGGGACGACCATCGCGTGCTGGTACACGCAGGCGACGCGCGCCTTCCACTCGTCCTGTTTGGACAGTGCAGGGGCCGGCTCGCCGCCGAACTCGACGTGCCCGGTGTCCGTGGCGGACAGGCCGGTGAGGATGGAGACGAGCGTCGACTTGCCGGCCCCGTTGCGGCCGACGAGCGCGTGCGACTCGCCGGGGTGCACGGTGAGGCTGACGTCGTGCAGCGCCACGGTCGGGCCGTAGCGCTTTCCGACACCTACAGCGCTGACCACCGGGACGGCGGATTCGCCGGCGGGCAGCGCGGTCACAGGTTGTTCCCCCAGAGGGCCTTGTCGTCCACGTTGTCCTTGGTGATGACGGGCGCGGGCAGCTGGTCCTCGAGGATGCCGGGGCTGATTTCGACGATGGTGCTGCCGTGGTCGGTCGGCCCGGCCTTGAACGTCTCGCCCGCCATGGCCTTCTTCAGCCAGTACAGGCCGTACTTCGCGTACGCGTCGGCCGGCTGGGACACGGTGGCGTCCAGCTCGCCGGCCCGGATCGCGGCCAGCTCCTGCGGGATGCCGTCGTTGGAGACGAGCACGATGTGCTTCGGGTCCCCGACCGGGAAGAACAGGTTCTTGCGCTTGAGGGCCTGCTCGGTCGGGGCCAGGTAGACGCCGCCGGCCTGCATGTAGACGCCCTTGATGTCCGGGTTCGCGGTCAGCATGCTGTCCAGACCGGAGGACGCCTTGTCGGCCTTCCACTCGGCCGGGATCTCCAGCACCTGGATGCCCGGGTACTTCTGCTTCATGCAGTCGCGGAAGGCTTCCGAGCGGTCGCGGCCGTTGACCGAGGCCAGGTCGCCCATGATCTGCACGACCTTGCCGGACTTGACCTTCTCGCCGATCGCTTCGCAGGCCTTGGTGCCGTAGGCCTTGTTGTCGGCCCGCACCACCATGGCGACCTTGCCGCTTTCGGGGGCGACGTCGACCGCGACCACCGGCACGCCCTTGTTCTCCGCCTGCTTGAGCCCGGCGACGATGGCCGCCGAGTCCAGCGGCGTCACGACCAGGCCCTTGACGCCCTGGTTGAGGAAGGTGCCGATGTCGGTGATCAGCTTCGCGGGGTCGCTGTCGGCGTTGACCGTCGGGAGGACGTCGACGCCCTCTTCCTTGGCCATCTTCGGGACGTAGTTGTTGTAGGCCTGCCAGAACGGCGAGGTCAGCAGGGGCAGCGTCGCGCCGACCTTGCCGCCGGGATTGCCACCACCCGCCGCGGGTGCCGCGGCGTTGTCCTTGGTGGACCCGCAGGCGGCCAGTACCAGGCCGCAGGCGGCGACGGCCGCCACCTTGATCACCTTCGTGCGCACAGCATCCTCCTTGATGACGGCGGGAAATCAAGTCTTCTAGTCGTGGTTCACGGGTCCGCGAGGACGCAGGCCGTACATGCCGCCGTCGACCGCGAGGGCGGTGCCGGTGGTCGAGGCGGAAAGGGGGCTGGCGAGGTACACGATGGCGTTCGCGACCTCGCCGGCGGTGACCAGCCGGCCCATCGGCTGGCGGGCCGCGAGGGCCGCGCGTTCGGCCGCCGGGTCTTCGGCGGCGTCGAGGAGCCGGCCCACCCACGGGGTGTCCGCCGTGCCCGGGCACACGCAGTTGACGCGGATCTCATCGGGCAGGTGGTCGGTCGCCATGGCCAGGGTCAGCGAGAGCACCGCGCCCTTGCTGGCCGAGTAGAGCGCGCGGTTGGGCAGGCCGGCCCAGGCCGCGATGGAGCAGGTGTTGACGATCGCCGCGGACGGCGAGTTCCTGAGGTGCGGCACCGCGGCGCGGGCGAGCCGGACCATGCCGACGACGTTGACGTCGAACACGCGGTGCCATTCGTCGTCGCCGTTGGCGGTGACGTCGCCCTGCGCGCCGATGCCGGCGTTGTTGACGAGGATGTCGAGACGCCCGAAGCGCTCCACGACGGCGTCGATGGCCGCGCGGACTTCGGCATCGGAGGAGACGTCGCAGCGGATGCCGTCGTCGCCCGGCTTCAGATCCAGGACCGCCACCTGCGCGCCGCGTTCGGCCAGCAGGTCCGCGGCGGCCTTGCCGATGCCCGAGGCGCCTCCGGTGACGGCGGCCACCAGGCCCTCGAATTCACTCACGTGCGGTCTCCGTCCACTCGGGACCGTCCGGGAACCGGAACCGGCGCAGCGTGGCGTCGTGCATGCGCGCGGAGAACCCGGGGGCGGTCGGGGCGAGGTACCGGCCGCGCTCGACGACGGCCGGGTCGGTGAAGTGCTCGTGCAGGTGGTCGACCCACTCGATGGTGCGGTCGGTGTCGGTGCCGGACACCGCCACGAAGTCGAACATCGAGAGGTGCCGGACGAGCTCGCAGAGCCCGACGCCGCCGGCGTGCGGACACACCGGGACGCCGAACTTGGTGGCCAGCAGCAGGATCGCCAGGTTCTCGTTGAAGCCGCCCACGCGGGCGGCGTCCAGCTGCAGCACCGAAATGGCGTCCGCCTGCAGCAGCTGCTTGAAGACCACGCGGTTCTGGACGTGCTCGCCGGTGGCGACCTTGATGGGCGCAAGGGCTTTCGCGATCGCCGCGTGGCCGAGGACGTCGTCCGGGGAGGTCGGTTCCTCGATCCAGTACGGGTCGTACGGCGCGAGTTCGGTCATCCAGTCGATCGCGGCGGAGACGTCCCAGCGCTGGTTGGCGTCGACGGCGATCCGGATGTCCGGGCCGACGGTCTCGCGGGCGAGCTTCATCCGGCGGACGTCGTCCTCGAGGTTGCCGCCGACCTTGAGCTTGATCATCTCGAAGCCGTCGGCGACGGCCTGCTCGGCCAGCCGGACGAGCTTCGCGTCGGCGTACCCGAGCCAGCCGGGTGACGTGCTGTAGCCGCGGTAACCCTTCGCCTCCAGCTGCTTCGTGCGTTCGGCTCGCCCGGGTTCCGCGCGACGGAGGATGTCCAGGGCCTCGGCCTCGGTGAGCGCGTCGGAGAGGTACCGGAAGTCGACCAGGGAGACGAGCTCTTCGGGTGTCATCCGCGCGGCGAACTGCCAGACCGGCAGCCCGGCGCGGCGCGCGGCCAGATCCCACGCGGCGTTGACCACCGCCCCGACGGCCATGTGTGCGACGCCCTTTTCCGGGCCCAGCCAGCGGAACTGCGAGTCGCCGACGAGCGTGCGGGACAGGTCGCCGAGCGCCGCCGCGTCCTCCGGGACGTCGCGGCCGACCACGTGCGGGGCGAGCGCGCGGATCGCGGCGGCCTGGACGTCGTTGCCGCGGCCGATGGTGAACGCGAGGCCGTAGCCGTCCGGGCCGCCGTCGGCGTGCAGCACGACGTAGGCGGCGGAGTAGTCCGGGTCGGGGTTCATCGCGTCCGAGCCGTCGAGCTCCTTCGACGTCGGGAACCGGACGTCGAGGACCTCCATGCCGATGATCTTCGCCATGGTCAGGCCTGCCTCGCGGTCTGGCGCTGCCGCCCGAGGCCGTCGATCTCGAGCTCGATCACGTCGCCGTCGCGCAGGTACGGCTTCGGGTCGGGCTGCCCGAGCGCAACGCCTTCGGGGGTGCCGGTGTTGATCAGGTCGCCCGGCCGCAGCACCATCACCTGGCTGAGGTGGTGGACGATTTCGGCGACGCTGAAGATCATGTCCTTGGTGGACGAGTCCTGCTTCTTCTCGCCGTTGATCCACAGCCGCAGGCCGAGGTCCTGCGGGTCGGGCACCTCGCTCGCCGGGATCAGCGCCGGGCCGAGCGGGTTGAAGTTCTCGCAGGACTTGCCCTTGTCCCACTGACCGGCGCGGAACTGCAGCTCGCGCTCGGAAACGTCGTTCGAAACGACGTAACCGGCGACGTACTCCAGGGCCTCGTCGACGCTCTCGAGGTAGCGGGCGGTCTTGCCGATGACGACGCCGAGCTCGACCTCCCAGTCGGTGCTGACCGACCCGCGCGGGATGAGGACGTCGTCACCGGGCCCGACCACGACGTCCGGTGCCTTCATGAAGACGACGGGCTCGGTGGGCGGCGTCGCGCCGGTCTCCTCCGCGTGGCGGCGGTAGTTCATGCCGATGCAGACGACCTTGCCGGGCTGGGCGATCGGCGCGCCGACGCGCAGGCCGGTCTCCGAAGCGGCCGGCAGCTCACCGGCGGCGAGCGCCGCGGCGGCGCGCGCGATCCCGTCCGCGGCGAGGAAGCCACCGTCGATGTCGGCGGTGAGGCCGCCCAGTTCGTAGGTCGTGCCGTCGCCGGCCCGCACGAACGGACGCTCACTTCCCGGCTCCCCGAGACGCACAAGCTGCACGGATGTTTCCCTTCACCCACACCGACCAGACATCCGATGTATATCGCAGTCGAGACCGCCGATCCAGAGCAATCGCCGAATCGGTCGCAAAATTGATCGGATCAGTGTGGGTTAATGGCCGGGTGACCACGGGGTGTCACCGCTCACAGCCGGAATAGCACCGAGGCTCTCCCCGCTGCTCCCCGACGAGGGGACGAAAGGACGCGCATGACCATCACGGCGGAACGTACCGCGCCGAGCCGGCGGGCGCAGCTGAAGTTCGTCCTCGTCCTCGGCGGCCTCACGGCGTTCGGACCCCTGTCGATCGACATGTACCTGCCCGCGTTGCCGCGGATGGCGACCGACCTGCACGCGGCGGACAGCACGGTGCAGCTGACGCTCAGCGCGTTCATCGCCGGGCTGGCCCTGGGCCAGCTGGTGCTCGGGCCCCTGTCGGACGCGGTGGGCCGCCGGGGCCCGCTGCTCGCCGGGCTCGTGCTGTACGTCGCCGGCTCGGTGCTGTGCGCGGTGAGCCCGGACGCACTCCTGCTGGTCGCGGCCCGGTTCGTGCAGTCCCTCGGCGCCGCGGCGGGCATCGTGATCGCGCGCGCCACGGTCCGGGACCTGTTCGAGGGCACCGCGATGACGAAGTTCTTCTCGACCTTGATGCTGGTCAGCGGGCTGGCACCGATCCTGGCGCCGCTGATCGGCGGGCAACTGCTGAACTGGACGTCGTGGCGCGGGGTGTTCGTCGTGCTGACGGCGTTCGGCGCACTGCTGCTGGCCGTGGTGGTGTTCTTCCTGCCGGAACCGTCCGCTTCCCGGTCTCCGCTGCGGCTCGGCCAGGTGATGCGCACCTACGGGCGGCTGGCACTGGACCGTTCGTTCGCGGGATACGCCCTGGCGTCGGGCCTGCTGTTCGCGTCGATGTTCGCCTACATCTCGGGCTCGTCGTTCGCGCTGCAGGGCGTGTACGGGCTCAGCCCGCAGGCGTACAGCGTGGTGTTCGGCGCGAACGGCGTCGGAATCGTCCTGGCCGGCCAGCTCAACGGGCGGCTGGTGGGCCGGGTGTCCGAGCGGGCACTGCTGCGGTCCGGGCTGCTGCTCGGCGTGGCCGGTGGCGCCTTCGTGCTGGCTTCGGTGCTCTTCCGGGCGCCGCTGGCGCTGCTCCTGGTGTCGCTGTTCCTGCTGGTGTCGAGCATCGGCTTGGTGATGCCGAACGCGACTTCGCTGGCGCTGGCTTCGCACGCGCGCTCGGCCGGGGCGGCTTCGGCGTTGCTCGGCGTCCTGCAGTTCGTGGTGGGCGCGGCGGCGACGCCGCTGGTCGGCCTGGGCGGCTCGGGGACGGCGGTGCCGATGGGCGTGACCATGGCGGGGTTCGCCGCGCTGGCGCTGGTGGCCTACCTGACTCTCACGCGTCCGACACCCGCCCTCGTGAGTGGTAATTAGGGTTAGAACCCTAATTACCACTCACGAGGGGCGGACAGGAGGCGTTCCAGCTCGTCGGCGGCAGGCTCGTGGCCGGCGTCGGCGATGCGCTGCAGCTCCAGGAGGTCCTTCGCGGCCACCGCGCGGCGGGTGAGCAGTGCCCCGGCCCGGTCGCAGCCCTCGTCCAGCAGCTCGCTCAGCTCTTCGACGTCCCCACGGGCGTCGGCGAGGTCGGCGAGCCGGTCCAGGGCGGTTTCGTTGCCCTCGTCGGCCAGCGCGCGCAGGGTCTCGTGGTCGGTCATGCGACCAGCATGCAACCTTGCCCCAGGGGCAAGGTCAAGTGCGAAGATGGCCGGGTGCTCACCATCGGACAGCTCGCCGGGTACGTCGGGGTGACGACCAAGACCATCCGCGTCTACCACGCGAAAGGCCTGCTCCCCGAGCCGGACCGCGACGCGTCCGGCTACCGCCGCTACCGCGCCTCCGACGCGGTCGAGCTGATCAAGGTCCGCACGCTCGCCGAGGCCGGCGTCCCGCTGGCCCGCATCCGCGAGCTCCGCTCCGGCGACGGGCTCGCGGCGGCACTGCGGCAGATCGACGACGACCTCGCCGCGCGGATCGCCGGCTTGCAGGCCACCCGCTCGCGGCTGCACCAGCTGGCTTCCGGCCGGTTGTCTCCCCTGCCGGACGCGGTGGTGGCCTACCTCGGCCGGCTGCCGGGCCTCGGGTTCAGCGAGCGCTGGGTGGCGCTGCAGCACGACCTCTGGACCCTGGTGTTCGCCACCCACCCGGAGACGGCGCTGAGGAACTTCCGCGACCAGGAGGCGATGGTGGCCGATCCGGCGCTGCTCTCACTGGTCCTCGAGTACGACCGGGTGCACGACCTCGATCCGCACGACCCGCGCGTCGACGCACTGGCCGGGGAGATCGCCGCCGCCACCCGGGCGCGCTACGGCCCGGAACTGCCTGCGTACGAACAGGGATCGGCGATCCCGGCGCTGGTGCAGGGTGCGGTGAACGCGTCGTCCCCGGCCTGGCGACGGCTCGACACCTTGCTGCGAGACCGGCTCAAGTGAGCGACGCCAGGTCCGCCGTCTTCAGCTGCTCCGCCGTCACCTTCGCGCGGCCGTCGACCAGCGCCCCCAACGCGTCTCCGTCGTCCCACATGTTCACGTTCATCGCCGCCGCCACTTCGCCCTCGCGCAGCCAGAACGCCGTGAACTCGCGGGCGGCCAGGTCGCCGCGGATCACCAAATCGTCCGAGGCCGGGTCCGCCAGGCCGCGGTACTCGCAGCCCAGGTCGTACTGGTCGGTGAAGAAGTACGGCGAGGCCAGGAAGGGTTCGTTCTCCCCCAGCAGGTTCTGCGCCACGTGCGTGCCCTGGTCCTTCGCGTTCGCCCAGTGCTCCACGCGGACGCGGCGGCCGAACCGCGGGTGGAAGTGGGCCGCGATGTCGCCCACCGCGTAGACGTCGGGCGCCGCCGTGCGCAGGCCCGCGTCCACGGCGATGCCGCCGTCGTCGGAGAGTTCCAAGCCGGCCGCGTGGGCCAGCTCCACCCGCGGGGCCGCGCCGACCGCGATCAGGACCACGTCCGCCGTCAGTTCTTCGCCGTTGCCGAGGCGGACGCCGCGGACGCCGTCCGGGCCGCCGGTGATCTCCGCGACCTGCTCGCCCAGGCGGTAGTGCACGCCGTTCGAGACGTGCAGGTCCCGGAACACTCCGCCGACCGTCTCGCCGACCACGTTCGCCAGGGGCACCGGGACCGGGTCGACGACCGTCACCTCCGCGTTGTGCGTCCGGGCCGCCGCGGCCGCCTCCGAGCCGATCCAGCCGGCGCCGACGATCACCACGCGCTCCGCCGCCGCGAACGCCGAGCGCAGCTTGAGCGCGTCGTCGAGGGTGCGCAGCGTGTACAGCCCCGGCAGGTCGCCGCCGGGGACGGGCAGCCGACGCGGCCGTGAGCCGGTCGCCAGCACCAGCCGGTCGTAGGGGTATGCGCCGTCCGCGTCGTCGAGGACCTGCCGCGCGCCGAGCTCGATCCGGGTCGCGGTGACGCCGGCCCTGAAGCTGATGTCCTTCTCGGCGTAGAACTTCTCTTCGTGCACCCAGTCGGGTTCGTCGGCGTTGCCCAGCAGCACGCCCTTCGACAGCGGCGGCAGCTCGTACGGGCGGTGCGGATCCGAGCCCAGCAGCAGGATTTCGCCGCTGTAACCGCGTTCGCGCACCGCGGCCGCCGCGGACGCCCCACCGAGGCCCGCACCGACGATGACGATCTTCCGCGGTTCCGACATCCATACCTCCCGCAAGACGGCTGCTGAACCGGACGCTACTCCCGAACCGGCTACGGCACGACCCCGGGAACTACGCCGAAAACCCGCGAAGCGCAAGACAAAACCCGCGAGTAGGCAGATCGGGTGAACACGCGTCATAGCACCGCCGGGGTCCGCTCCCACCCTCGCACGGAGCACGACCACGACAAGGAAGTGAGGCAGCGACCATGAGTCGGGGCGAGTGGTCGATCGGCTGCCGGGATCTGGCCGGCCGGCGCAGGGACGTGACGGTATTCGTCAGCAACGACAAGGTGGTGCTGGTCGCGCCGCCGGGAGAGGCGGCAGTGCTCGGGCCGCTCGACGTCGGACGGCTGCGGGCCGCTCTGCGGGACGCCGTCGTGGCGACGGCGGACGAAAACGAAACCTGATCGGGGGTTCCGAGGGGGCGCAGCCCCTTCGGCGGGGTCCGGGGTCCGACCCCGGATGACACTGACAACTATCGTTCCTACTTATCAGTAGGTTAGAGTCCGTCCCGACTGAAGGGACCGGCCATGACGACCTACTTCGTGACGGGCGCGACGGGATTCATCGGGAAACGCCTGGTCGCGCGGCTGCTCCGGCGGCCCGAGACGTCCGCGGTGTACGCGCTGGTGCGGGAGACCTCCCGCGAGCGCCTGGCCGGCCTGGCGCGCGACTGGCCGGGCGCGGACAAGCTGCACCCGGTGCTCGGCGACCTCGCCGAACCCCGGCTCGGCGCCGATCCCGCCGGGCTGCCCCACCTCGACCACGTCGTCCACCTCGGCGCGATCTACGACCTGACCGCCGGCGAGGAGGCCAACCGGCGCGCCAACGTCGAGGGCACCCGCCACCTGCTGGCCTTCGCCGCCGCGGCGCGGGCCGGGATGGTGCACCACGTGTCGTCGATCGCCGTCGCCGGCGACCACGCCGGGCGGTTCACCGAGGCCGACTTCGACCTCGGCCAGCGCTTCGGCTCGCCGTACCACGCGACGAAGTTCCAGGCCGAAAAGCTCGTCCGCGAGCAGTCGCTGCCCTTCCGCGTCTACCGGCCCTCGGCCGTCGTCGGCGACTCGCGCACCGGCGAGATGGACAAGGTCGACGGGCCCTACTACTTCCTGCCGGCCATCTCGCGGCTGGCCGCCCTGCCCGGACGACTCCCCCTGGCCGCGCCCGATCTGGGCGCGACGAACCTGGTGCCGGTCGACTACGTCGTCGAGGCGATGGAACACCTGATGCACCGGGACGCGCCTTCGGGGACGACCTACCACCTCGCCGCCGCGCGCCCGCAGTCGCTCGACTCCGTCTACAACGCCTTCGCGCGCGCCGCCGGCGGGCCGGTGATCCGGGCCGTGCTGCCCGCCGGGCCGTCGGGCGCACTGCGGCGTGCGGGCGGCCGCCTGGCGCACGCGGCCGCGGCCGGCATCGATCGGCTGCCCGGCGGCCGGGGCGCCCGCGCGGCGGTTCTCGAAGAGCTCGGCATTCCGCTGGCCGTGCTGCCGCACCTGACCATGGACGTCGTCTTCGACACCGCGCGCACCACGACCGCGTTGTTCGGCAGCGGCATCGAACTCCCGGAGCTGCGCGACTACGCGGCGCCGCTCCACCGGTACTGGCAGGCCCACCTCGACCCCGACCGCGCGCGCCGCACCCACGGCCTCGCCGGGCGCACGGTGCTGATCACCGGCGCGTCGTCCGGGATCGGGCGTGCGTCGGCGCTCGCCGTGGCGCGCAAGGGCGCGAAGGTGATCCTCGTGGCCCGCCGCGCTTCCGAACTCGAAGAGGTGCGGGCGGAGATCCTCGCGGCCGGCGGCACCGCCGCGGCGTACCCGTGCGACCTCACCGACGGCGACGCGGTCGACGCGCTCGTCAAGGACGTGCTCGGCGACCACGGCGCGGTGGACGTGCTGGTGAACAACGCCGGCCGGTCGATCCGGCGTTCGGTCGCGCTGTCCACGCAGCGGTTCCACGACTTCGAGCGCACGACGGCGATCAACTACTTCGGGCCGGTGCGGCTGATCCTCGGCTTCCTGCCGTCGATGGCCGCGCGCCGGTTCGGCCACGTCGTCAACGTGACGACCCAGGGCCTGCAGACCGACACCCCGCGCTTCTCGGCCTACCTGGCTTCGAAGGCGGCGCTGGAGGAGTTCGGGCTGACGGCCGGGCGCGAGACGCTCTCGGACGGCGTCACGTTCACGTCGGTGCGGATGCCGCTGGTGCGAACGCCGATGATCGCGCCGACCGGCTACCGCGGGATCCCGTCCAGCAGCCCGGAACGCGCCGCGGCGCTGGTGGTCAGGGCGTGCGAAGAGCGGCCGGAAATCCTCAGCCTCCCCGAAGGGCGCGCCGCCGAACTGGCGACGCTGGCCGCGCCCCGGCTCGCCCGGTTCGCCGCGCACCTCGCCTACCGGGCGATGCCGGAGTCCGCGCCCGAAGCGCGCGGCCTTCCCCACCGGTCCGCGCCGGCGTCGGTCGCGGCGACGGTGACCCGGCTTATCTGGCGCCGTCGTGCCTGATTCCCGCGAATTCCGCCGAAACGGTGGCAGACACGCGAGGGTACTTCTACCCTCGCGCGAGTCCCGTACACCCGTGCGGGCCTAAACTGGGGAGTTCGAAATGCCGGCATTCAGCGTATTCAGCACCGGGCAACGCAGCGCCGTGAACGACAAGACGGCGGTGATCGGCACCGCGCGGCGCACCCTCGGGTGACGTCCCGCGAACGCCACCCCGGGTTCCCGGGGTGGCGTTCGCACCGGCCCGCGGGTGAGGTGCCCCGGCCGCTACCATCGCTTCCCGGGCGTGATCGTGAGGGAAAGGCGGGCGGGGCGTGGACGTGGCGAGTCCTGCGCAAACCGTCACGACGCCGGCGCCCCGGAAGCAGATCCGGCCGCTGCTGCGCTGGAGCATCCACGCCGGCTGGGTGCTGCTGCTCGCGCTGGCCACCGAACTCCGCGTCGGCCGCTTCGGCTTCCACCCCTCCGACCAGGGCTTCATCCTCGCCCAGGCGTGGCGCGTGCTGCACGGCGAAGTCCCGCACGCCGACATCATCTCCGCCCGCCCGCTGGGGTCGGCGGTGCTGCACGTCGCCGACTTCGCGCTGCCGATGCCGCTGTTCTTCGGCTCCGGCTTCCTGGCCATGATCGAGATCATCGTGGCCACGATCGCGTTCGCCACGCTGGTCACGCGGCGCCGGGTCCTGGCGTGGGGCCCGGGGATGACGGCGCTGGTCGCGGCCGCGTCGCTGATCAACCTCAACGCCTTCCCGTTGATGGCCTGGCACACCGTGGACGGCATCTTCCTCACCGCGTGCGGCGCCTGGGCCCTGGACGTGGGCCTGGGCGGCGATCGCGCCCTCGCCCGCCGGGGCGGGCTGGTGCTGCTCGGCTGCGCGGTGCTCGTCAAGCAGAGCTTCGTGCTGGCCCCCGTGATCGGCGTGTTCTGGCTGTTGCTGCACCCGGCGACGCGGGCGGGCACGCGCCGCGTGGCCCGGCTGGTCCTCGACCTCCTCGCGCTGGGAGCGCCCGGGCTGGCGTACGTGACATGGGTGAGCCTCGGCGGCGGCTTCACGGAGATGGTCGAGCAGCTCACCGGCGGCTTGCCCGCGTACGGCGAGCGGCTGCTCGGACTCTGGCTCGACGACCCCGGAGTGCTGACCAAGCCGCCGGTCCGGGAGCTGGGCTTCTTCGCCGCGATCGCCGTGGTGCTCCTGGCCGTCCGGGTGCCCGGCGACCGGCTCGGCGTCGCGGGCCGGGTGGCCACCTGGGTGCTGGTGCTCGCCGGGGGCGCGGCGGTGGTCTCGACCGTGGCCGAGGGCCGGTTCACCGGGTCCACGCGCTGGGCGGACGTCCTGTGGTGGATCGTCGCGGTCAGCGTGCCGGTGAACGCGGCGGTGCGGCGGAAGCTGCCGTGGCCCGGGCTGCTCGTGCTCGCCACCGGGTTCATGATCAGCCTGTCCTGGGGCAACGACACGCCGACGCTGCTCTGCGGCACCCTCGCCCTGACGACGGTGCTGCTGCTGGGCGAGCTGGTCCCGCCCCGGCCGCGGCCGGTCCCTCGCTGGGTGACGGCGACCGCCGGGTGTGCAGCGATGGCGGTCTGCGGCTGGGTCGTCGTCGCCCAGCACGACCGGGCGGCCTACCTCGACGTCGGCCACGAGCGGCTGACCGAGGACCTCGGTGCGGTCACCCCGGCGATGTCCGGCATCCGCACGAACCCGTCGACGTTCACCTTCGTCCGGCAGATCCGCGACTGCCTGGACCGCTTCCCGGCCGCCCGGACGGCGATCCTGCCGGACAGCCCGTTCGCCTACCCCGCGTTCGGCCTGCGCAACCCGTTCCCCCTCGAATGGCCGCTGCCGCTGGAGGTCGTCGGCGACGCGCCCGAGCGCATGCTCGCGACGGCGGACCGGCTGAGCCGCGAAGGCGGCTACCTGGTTCTGTTCCAGACGGATTCGTACCGGATGCTCGCGACGGGCGGCCCGGTCCCGGAGTCGATCCCGGCGGACACCCCGGTGTTCGACTACCTCGGCCTGGAGAAGGCGATCCAGGCCCGGCTCACGGGGCGGACCGTGACCTGCGGCAGCTTCGTGGGCAAGTACGCACCCTAGCGCCGTGCGCCCCAAGGCGGCCTTCGGTGCGTCTGACGCACCTAAGGTGGCCTTCGGTGCGTCTGACGCACCGAAGGCCACATTGGGGCGCTGTCAGTCGGCCAGCAGGTCGTCCGGGCTGCCGCTCGCCAGCTCGGCCAGGACGTCGAGGGCCGCGGCCAGCGTCGCCGCCGGCGGAGCCGACACCGCGATCCGCACCGCGTTCGGCGCGTGGCCCGGCAGCACCGCGAACGCCGCCGCCGGGGACAGCGCGATCCCCCGGCGGGCCGCCGCCGCGACGAACGTCTCCGCCCGCCACCGCTCCGGCAGTTCCCACCAGCGGTGGTACGACGCCGGGTCGCCGCGCAGGCCCGGGAGCTTCTCCTCGACCACGGCGGCGCGCGCGGCCGCGTCACGGCGTTTCGCCGCCTCGATCCCGGCCAAGGTGCCCGTCACGATCCACTGCGTCGCCGCCTCGACGGCGAACCGGGACGCGCCCCAGGCACCCGAACGCACCGACGACGCCAGCCGCGCCGTCCAGGCCGGCGGTGACACCAGGAATCCCGCCGTCAGGCCCGGCGCGATCCGCTTGGACAGGCTGTCGACGAACACCGTGCGCTCCGGCGCGTACGCGGCGAAGGGGCGGACGTCGTCGCGCAGGAACGTGTAGATGCCGTCCTCGATCACCGGCAGGTCCAGGCGGCCGGCGACCTCGGCGAGCTCGGCCCGGCGGGCCGGCGGCATCGTCGTGCCGAGCGGGTTGTGCAGCGTCGGCTGGACGTAGAGCGCGCGCACCGGACCGGCCGCGGCGAGCGCCGCCGGCACCAGCCCCGACTCGTCGGTCTCGATCGGCACCAGCTCCACGCCCAGGCGCGACGCGAGGGCCTTCACCACCGGGTACGTCAGCGACTCGACCGCGAGCCGCTCGCCCACCGGCACGAACGCGGCGATCGAGGCCGCCAGGGCCTGCCTGCCGTTGCCGGTGAACAGCACCGTCGCCGGGTCCGGTCGCCAGTCGCCGCGGGCGAGCAGCCCCGCCACCGCCTCGCGGGCCACCGGGGTGCCCGCCGCGCCGATCGGGTGCAGGGCCG
This sequence comes from Amycolatopsis sp. lyj-109, assembly GCF_046548995.1. NCBI lineage: Bacteria > Bacillati > Actinomycetota > Actinomycetes > Pseudonocardiales > Pseudonocardiaceae > Amycolatopsis > Amycolatopsis sp. lyj-109. The sequence continues at coordinate 191,428 of NZ_JAJPWR010000001.1, read as the reverse complement.
CGGTCAGGACGTCCTCGCGCAGCAACGGTTCCAGTGCCCGCGCCAGCCGTGCCGACTCCGCCGGCAGGACGGCGAAGTTGAGCTCGAGGTCGACGCGGGCGCCGCCGGGCTCGGCGAGCGCGGGTTCGGGCGGTGGCTTCGCCGCACGGACGAACGTGCCGCGGCCGACCTCGCCGACGGCCAGGCCGCGCCGGACGAGCTCACCGTAGACACGGGCCGCCGTGGAACCGGCGATCCCGCGCTCCCGCGCGAAGCGGCGCTGCGGCGGGAGGCGGTCGCCGGGGCGAAGGCGGCCGGCTTCGATGTCGGCGGCGAGGGCGTCCGCGACGACGCGGTAGTCGTCCATGCCTGCCTCCCGCCGGAAACGTCGTCGGCGAGCATGATCCCATCCGGGCTAGATTGGCGGTGGAGGTGCCATGACCGACCAGACCTGGACCGAAGTCGACGACTACCTCGCCGGCGCGCTGCTCGCCCCCGACCCGGTGCTCGACGCCGCACTGGCCGACGCGGACGCCGCGGGGCTGCCGCAGATCGCCGTCGCGCCCAACCAGGGCAAGCTGCTCAACCTGCTGGCCCGGCTCGCCGGGGCGCGCACGATCCTGGAGATCGGCACGCTCGGCGGGTACAGCACCATCTGGCTCGCCCGCGCGCTGCCGCCCGGCGGCAAGCTCGTGACCTGCGAATACGAGCCGAAGCATGCCGAGGTGGCGAAGGCCAACCTGGCGCGGGCCGGCTTCGGCGAAGACGTCGCCGACATCCGCGTCGGCGCCGCGCTCGACACGCTGCCCACGCTCACCGGGCCGTTCGACTTCGTGTTCATCGACGCCGACAAGGCCAACCTCGCGAACTACGTGCGCGCCTCGCTGGTGCTGGCGCGGCCGGGCACGGCGATCGTCGTCGACAACGTCGTCCGGCAGGGCCGGGTGGCCGACGCGGGTAGCACCGACGCGAACGTCCGCGGTGCCCGCGAGATGTTCGACCTGCTGGCCGCCGAGGACCGGATCGACGCGACCGCGGTCCAGACCGTCGGCGGCAAGGGGCACGACGGGTTCGTGCTGGCCCTGGTCCGCTGATTCACCGCGGCGGGCGGCCGGTCGCCGCGGTGAAGGCACGCCAGATGTCGGCCGGGACGAGGTCGCCGGTCAGCTTGCGGCCGCTCGCGTCCTTGAGCCGCCGGTCGTCGTCGGTGCCGATCCAGACCGCCGTCGCCAGCTGCGGGGTGTAGCCGACGGCCCAGGCGTCCTGGTAGTCCGGGCTGTTGCCGTGCTCCGCCTCGCCGGTGCGCAGCGCCGCCGGGCCGTCATCGGTGCGCAGCGCCGCGGTGACCTCCGCGGCGACGCGGCGGCTGGTGCCGTCGTCGCCGAACGCCGGGCTCGAGGTGTCCTGGTGCTCCCAGACGACCGCGCCGCTTTCGTCGCGGACCTTCGCTACCAGGTGCGGGGTGGCGCGCCGGCCGCCGGCGGCGAAGGTCCCGTAGGCGCCCGCGACGTCCAGCGGCCGCAACGGATACCGGCCGATCGCGATGCCCGGCCCGATCAGGAAACCGTCCTTCTCGCGCAGCGTCGGGACGCCGTCCACGGCGTCCGGGATGCCGGCTCGCCGGGCGGCTTCGCTCACCGCCTCCGGGCCGAGTTTCTTCGCCAGCGCGACGAAGGTGCCGTTGGCGTTTGTTTCGACCGCCCGGCGCGGGGTGCACTTCTTGCCGCAGACTTCCGGGTACTGGAAGTTCTCGCCGAGGAATTCGACCTTCGAAAACGCCGGGATCGGCTGGTCCGGGCCGAAGCCGTGGAGCAGCGCCGCGGTGAACGTGAACGGGTGGAACGCCGAGCCGAGCGCGTGCGGGGTGCTCGCGTAGTCGCGGACGCCCTGGTCACCGCCCTGGTAGGCGCGGACGGCCCCGGTCGCCGGGTCGATCGCGACGACGGCCCCGCGGAACTCCTTCGGCTCGCCGTTCAGCCTGTCCCGCAGGGCTTTCTTCGCGGCGTCCTGCCGGCTGCGGTCCAGCGTCGTCTCGACGGTCATGGTCCCCTGCTGGAGCCGGCCGAGCGGGAAGCCGTCCTGTTCCAGTTCGGCGAGGACCTGCTGCTTGAGGTGGAACTCGTCGTAGCTGACGCGGCCGGCGCGGGTCTCCGACGGCGGCTGGATCTCGGTGGCGGGGTAGGACATCTCCCCGGCGCTCTCGACGTACCGCCGGCTCACGAGCTTGTCGCGCACGTACTGCCAGCGCCGGGTGGCGTGGACGTCGCCGGACGCGGCGGGGTCGTGCACCGACGGGGACTGGATCATCCCGGCGAGGAAGGCGGCTTCGCTCCAGGTGATCGAGTTGTCGAGCTTCCTCCCGAAGTAGGCGTTCATCGCGGCCGCGGGGCCGAACGTGCCGCGGCCGAAGGAGATGATGTTGACGTAGCTTTCGAAGATCTGTTCCTTGCCCTGTTCCTGGGTGATCTTCGTGGCCAGCACGAGCTCGGCGAACTTGCGCCCGAGCGTCGCGTCTTCGTCGCCGGTGGACTTTTTGATGTACTGCTGGGTGATCCCGGACCCGCCGCCGACGCCGGTGAGGAACGCGCGGCCGATGCCGGTCGGGTCGAAGCCCTGGTTGTCCCAGAAGGTCGGGTCCTCAGTGGCGATGATCGCGTCCCGCAGCTTCGCGGGCACCTGCGAGTAGGGGACGAACGTCCGGTCGCCGTCGGCCGGGATCACCTTGAGCAGCTCGGACCCGTCCGCGTACTGCAGGACGACGGTCTTGCGGAGGCCGGCCAGCACCTCCTGGGGGCTGCGGACGTCGAGCACGAGGTAGACGATCCAGAAGGCGATCAGCGGGCCGCCGACGAGGACGCCGAGCGTCCAGCCGGCGATCCGCCGGACGCGGCGCCACGTCGAGGTGTCGGGCTGGTCTTCGTTCTCGGTCGGCAAGGTCACGAACGGATGACGACCGGACGGGTGAGAAGGTTCTGCGGAAGCCTGTTCGAATCCTGTGAAGATTGAAACTGTCGAAATTCAGGACAGGAACGCGCGCAGCAGCGAGGCCGTGCCTTCGATGTGCTCCGCCATCGCCCGGCGCGCGGCGGGCGCGTCGCCGGCCAGTATCGCGTCGACGATCGCCTCGTGCTGGGCGTTCGAGTGCTCGAGGTTGGGCGGGAGCAGGGGGATCCGGTCGAGCAGCTGGTTGACGCGGGTACGGGCGTCGGCCATCGCGGTGGTCAACGAGCCCGACGCGGTCACCTCGGCGATGGCCAGGTGCAGCCGGGAGTCCTTGCGGCGGTAGTCGTCGAGGTCCGCGCCGGCGGCCTCGGCGAGCGTGCCGGTGAGGTGCTGCCGGTCGGCCGGGCTCAGCGACCGCGCGGCGGCCATCTCGGCGGCGCCGGTCTCGAGGACGTAGCGGAGGCTCAGCGCGTCTTCCAGCGAGACGGCGTCGACCTTGCCGCTGGGTGACCGCTCGGCCGGAGAGGGCAGGCTTTCGTTCACGAACGTGCCGCCGTAGCGCCCCCGCCGTGACTCGACGTAACCGGCGTCGGAGAGCGCCCGGATGGCCTCGCGCAGCGTGACGCGGCTGACCCCGAGCCGTTCGGCGAGCTCGCGTTCGGACGGGAGCCGCTCCCCCGCGCCGACGACGCCCAGCCGGATCGCCTGCAGCAGCCGCTCGACGGTCTCCTCGAAGGCATTGCCGGTGCGGACCGGCCGGAACAGCGCTTCGCCGGCATTCACCACCGAGGTCGACTCCATCCCGCGAGTCTAGGCGCTGTCCGGCCGGCCACGGGCGGCCGCGGATCCGGGGCGGCCATCACCCTGTGTTTGCTGGAGGGCGCGTTTGCTGGAGGGTGTGTTTGCTGGAGGGAGTGTTCGCGGTACGGAAAACCGGTGGCACCCGGCAAGCACTCTCGGCGACGATGGGGCCACCGACACCGAACATCGACGCAGGGGGCGATCCGGTGCACTTTCTGATGGCCGAGGACCTGGTCCACGAACGGGAGGGCGAGCTGCGCCGCGGCGTGCGCAACCGCCCACCGGGCCGGGCGACGCCTCGCCGCCGCGCGGGGACGAGGAAACAACAGCTCGGGTGGACGCTGGTCGAGGTCGGCTTGAAACTGGCGGTCGAGCCGGAAGACTGAACCCCTCCGCGCCGCTTTCACGTGAAAGCGACGGGGTTCCGGCGCCGTAGCTTTCACGTGAAAGCTACGGCGTCAGCACTCGATGACGTTCACCGCCAGCCCGCCCCGGGCTGTCTCCTTGTACTTCACGCTCATGTCCGCGCCCGTCTCGCGCATCGTCTTGATCGCCTTGTCCAGCGTCACCACGTGGCTGCCGTCGCCGCGCATCGCCATGCGGGCCGCGTGGATCGCCTTCGAAGCCCCTACCGCGTTGCGCTCGATGCACGGGATCTGGACCAGGCCGCCCACCGGGTCGCACGTCAGGCCGAGGTGGTGCTCCACCCCGATCTCCGCCGCGTTCTCCACCTGGGCCGGGGAACCGCCCAGCACCTCCGTCAGTGCCGCCGCCGCCATCGCCGAGGCCGAGCCGACCTCGCCCTGGCAGCCGACCTCCGCGCCCGAGATCGAGCCCGTCTGCTTGAGGATCGAGCCGATCGCGCCCGCGGTGAGCAGGAACGTCACGATGCCGTCGTCCGACGAGTGCCGGATGAAGCGCTGGTAGTAGTGCAGGACCGCCGGGATGATGCCCGCCGCGCCGTTGGTCGGGGCCGTCACCACGCGGCCGCCCGCCGCGTTCTCCTCGTTGACCGCCAGGGCGTACAGGCTCACCCAGTCCATCGCGTACAGCGGGTCGTCCGCGCCGTCCTCGGCCAGGAGCTTTTCGTGCAGCGCGCGGGCCCGCCGCGGGACTTTGAGGCCGCCGGGAAGGACGCCTTCGTGGGTGCAGCCGTTGCGGACGCACTCCGCCATGACCGCCCAGATCCGCAGCAGCCCGGAACGCACCTCTTCGCGAGAACGCCACGACAGCTCGTTCGCCAGCATGATCTCGCTGATCGGCAGGCCGGTCGTCGCGCAGTGCCCCAGCAGGTCCGCGCCGGTGCGGAACGGGTACGGCACCGGTGTCGCGTCCTCGACGAACACCGTGTCCGTCTCGTACGACTCGTCGCGGACGAAACCGCCGCCCACCGAGTAGTACGTGCGTTCGCGCAGCAGCGAACCCGCGGCGTCGAACGCGCGGAAGACCATGCCGTTCGGGTGCGCGGGCAACGACTTGCGCCGGTGCATGGTGAGGTCGTTGTCCTCGTCGAACGCGATCTCGTGTGTGCCGGCCAAAACCAGCCTGCCGGACTCGCGAATCGACGCGACCTTGCCCGGCACGGTGTCGGTGTCGATCGCTTCGGGACGTTCACCGGACAGCCCGAGCAGGACGGCTTTGTCGCTGCCGTGGCCGAACCCGGTCGCGCCGAGCGAGCCGAACAGCTCGGCCTGGACGCGGGACACCGCGGTGAGGTCCGCGCCGAGTCCGTCCACAAAGGTCAGTGCCGCCCGCATCGGCCCGACGGTGTGGGAGCTCGACGGGCCGATGCCGATGGAAAACAGGTCGAAGACGCTGATCGCCATTGATCCGCCCCTTCCTATCGCGCCAGCAAGGAGCTGGCTTCTTGCGCGGCCGGGCCCTGGTCGGCGAGGTGCTGCAGGTTCGCCGGCAGCTCTTCTCCACGGTAACCCTTGGTCTGGGCGTAGAGCCGTCCGGCGCGGTAGGACGAGCGCACCAGCGGCCCGGCCATCACCCCGGCGAAGCCCATCGCCTCCGCGGCCTGAGAGTGCTCGACGAACTCCTCCGGCTTGACCCACCGGTCCACCGGGTGGTGCCGCGGCGACGGACGCAGGTACTGCGTGATCGTCAAGATCTCGCACCCGGCATCGACCAGGTCCTGCATCGCCGGCGCCACCTCGTCCGGGGTCTCACCCATCCCGAGAATCAAATTGGACTTCGTCACCAAACCGGCCTCACGGGCGGCCGTGATGACTTCCAGGGACCGAGCGTAGCGGAATCCCGGGCGAATGCGCTTGAAAATCCGCGGAACTGTTTCCACGTTGTGCGCAAGCACCTCCGGCCGCGACCCGAACACCTCCGCCAGCTGCGCAGCATCCGCATTGAAGTCCGGAATCAGCAATTCGACCCCGGTACCGGGATTCATCGCGTGGATCTGACGCACGGTCTCCGCGTATAGCCAGGCGCCACCGTCGGGCAGGTCGTCCCGCGCGACACCGGTCACCGTCGAGTACCGCAAGCCCATGGCCTGCACGGACTCCGCGACCTTCCGCGGCTCCGACGTGTCCAGAGCCGCCGGTTTCCCGGTGTCGATCTGGCAGAAGTCACACCGCCGGGTGCACTGGTCCCCGCCGATCAGGAAGGTGGCTTCCCGGTCTTCCCAGCATTCGTAAATGTTGGGACAACCAGCCTCTTCACAGACCGTGTGCAAACCCTCGCGGCGAACCAGACCCTTGAGCTCGGTGAACTCCGGCCCCATCCGCACCCGCGTCTTGATCCACGGCGGCTTCTTCTCGATCGGCGTCTCGCTGTTGCGCACCTCGAGACGCAGCAGCTTCCGGCCTTCGGGCTGGGCGCTCATCGCGAAAGGTCCGCGTACAGCGGGTGCTTCTTGGCCAGGGTCTCGACGCGGTCGCGGAGCGTGGCCCGCACGGCGTCGTCGAAGTCCGCCTTCAGCGCCTCGGCGATGACGTCGGCGACCTCGGCGAAGTCGTCGGCCTGGAAACCGCGGGTGGCCAGCGCCGGCGTGCCGATCCGCAGGCCGGAGGTGATCATCGGCGGGCGCGGGTCGAACGGGACGGCGTTGCGGTTGACCGTGATGCCGACCTCGTGCAGCCGGTCCTCGGCCTGCTGACCGTCCAGAGTGGACTCGACGAGGTCGACGAGCACCAGGTGGACGTCGGTGCCGCCGGTCAGCACGCGCACACCGGCGTCGGCGCAGTCCGACCGGGACAGGCGCTCGGCCAGGATCCGCGAACCTTCGAGGGTCCGCTGCTGGCGCTCCTTGAACTCCTCGCTCGCGGCGATCTTCAGCGCGACGGCCTTGGCCGCGATGACGTGTTCGAGGGGCCCGCCCTGTTGACCCGGGAACACCGCCGAGTTGATCTTCTTCGCCAGCTCTTCGCGGCTGAGGATGAGCCCGCCGCGCGGGCCGCCGAGGGTCTTGTGCGTGGTCGTGGTGACGATGTCGGCGTGCGGCACCGGCGACGGGTGCAGCCCGGCCGCGACCAGCCCGGCGAAGTGCGCCATGTCCACCATCAGGCGGGCACCCACGAGATCCGCGATCCGGCGGAACTCGGCGAAGTCGAGCTGACGCGGGTAGGCGGACCAGCCGGCGATGATCAGCTTCGGCTCGTGCTCCACGGCGAGGCGCTCGATCTCGGCGAGGTCGACGATCCCGGTCTCTTTGTCGACGTGGTAGGCGACGACGTTGTAGAGCTTGCCCGAGAAGTTGATCTTCATCCCGTGCGTCAGGTGACCGCCGTGCGCCAAGTCGAGGCCGAGGATCGTGTCGCCCGGCTTGAGCACGGCGAACATCGCGGCCGCGTTGGCCTGGGCGCCGGAGTGCGGCTGGACGTTGGCGTGCTCGGCACCGAACAGGGCCTTCGCGCGGTCGATCGCGAGCTGCTCGACGACGTCGACGTGCTCGCAGCCGCCGTAGTAACGGCGGCCGGGGTAGCCCTCGGCGTACTTGTTGGTCAGCACCGAACCCTGCGCTTCGAGCACGCCCACCGGGGCGAAGTTCTCGGAGGCGATCATCTCCAGGGTGGACTGCTGGCGGGTGAGCTCGTCCGCGACGGCCGCGGCGACCTCGGGGTCGACTTCGGACAGGTGCGCGTCGAAGGTCGTCATCAGTTCTCCTGGGTGAGCGCGGCGTACGCGGCGGCGTCGAGCAGTTCGGGCACGTCCCCGGTCAGACGCACCTTCAGGAGCCATCCTTCGGTGTACGGGTCCGAGTTGATGACCTCGGGGGTGTCCGATGTGGTGCCGTTCACCTCGACGACCTCGCCGGAGACCGGCGCGTACAGCTCGCTGACCGACTTGGTCGACTCGACCTCGCCGAACACCTCGCCCGCGGTGATGGCCGACCCGGCGTCGGGCAGCTGGACGAACACGATGTCACCGAGCGATTCGGCGGCGAAGGCGGTGATGCCGACGGTGGCGACGCCGCCGTCGACGCTCAGCCACTCGTGTTCCTTCGTGTACTGCAGGTTCTCGGGGATGCTCACAGCTGGGAGTCCTTTACGCGCGGGAGTAGAAGGGCAGGGCGACGACCTCGACGGGCTCGATCCTGCCCCGGATGTCGACGGACAGCTCGGTGCCGGGCTCGGCGTACGCCCGATCGACGTACGCCATGGCGATCGGGTAACCCAGCGTCGGCGACAGCGCGCCGCTGGTCACCTCGCCGGTCTCCGTGCCATCGGCCAGGACCGGGTAGCCGTGCCGCGGGGCGCGACGGCCGGCGCCTTTGAGCCCGACCCGCACGCGCGGGACGTCGGCCTTGGACCGCTCTTCGAGGGCGGCGCGGCCGACGAAGTCACCCGGCTTCTCGAACTTGACGACGCGGCCGAGCCCGGCCTCGAACGGGCTCTGCTCGACGGTGAGTTCGTTGCCGTACAGCGGCATCCCGGCTTCGAGCCGAAGCGTGTCGCGGCAGGCCAGGCCGGCCGGGACGAGCCCGTGCGGCTCGCCGGCTTCCAGCAGCAGGCGCCACAGCGCGGGGGCCGCGTCGGCGTCGACGAACAGCTCGAAGCCGTCTTCGCCGGTGTAGCCGGTGCGGGCGAGCAGGACGTCGTGGCCCTTCACCGACGCCGGGACGCCGGCGTAGTACTTCAGCGCATCCAGGTCGGCGTCGGTCACGGCACCGACGATCGCCGCGGCGTTCGGGCCCTGGACGGCGATCAGCGCGGTGGTCTCGGACCGGTCGTCGACAACGGCGTCGAAGCCCGCGACCCGCTCTTCCAGCGCGTCCGCGACGACCTGCGCGTTGCCCGCGTTCGCGACGACCAGGTAGTGCTCGTCGGCCAGGCGGTAGACGACCAGGTCGTCCAGGACGCCGCCGTCGGCGTTGCAGATCATCGTGTACCGCGCCCGGCCCGGCTTGACCCCGGTCAGGTTGCCGACCAGCGCGAAGTCCAGGACGTCCGCCGCCTGCTTGCCGGTGACGTGGATTTCGGCCATGTGCGACAGGTCGAACAGCCCGGCCGCCTCGCGGACGGCCTTGTGCTCGGCCAGCTCGCTGGCGTAGCGGACCGGCATCGACCAGCCGGCGAAGTCGGTGAACAGCGCACCGAGTCCCTTGTGGACTCCGTGCAGGGAGGTTTCGCGAGACATGGGAAAAATTGTCGCCTTCCGTAGGTGGTCGTGAGTGGTAATTAGGGTTCTAACCCGAATTACCACTCACGAGCCGTACTCGCTGAGGGGCGGGCAGGAGCACACGAGGTTACGGTCGCCGCGGGCGCCGTCGATGCGACGCACCGGCGGCCAGTACTTGTTCTTGCGGGAAACACCCGCCGGGTACACGGCCACCTCGCGGTCGTAGCGCTTGTCCCACTCGCCGACCAGCGTCTCCGCGGTGTGCGGGGCGCCCCGCAGCGGCGACTCCTCGGCGGCCCAGCGACCGGCAGCCACCTCGTCGATCTCGGCGCGGATGGCGATCATCGCGGCGATGAACCGGTCGATCTCGCCCAGGTCCTCGGACTCGGTCGGCTCGACCATCAGCGTCCCCGCGACCGGGAACGACATGGTCGGCGCGTGGAAGCCGTAGTCGATGAGCCGCTTGGCGACGTCGTCGACCGTCACGCCGGTCTCCTTGGTGATCTGGCGCAGGTCGAGGATGCACTCGTGCGCGACCAGGCCGTCCTGGCCGGTGTAGAGCACCGGGTAGTGCGGAGCCAGGCGCGAAGCGACGTAATTGGCGGCCAGCACGGCGACCTTCGTGGCCGCGGTCAGGCCGGGCGCGCCCATCATCCGGACGTACGCCCAGGAGATCGGCAGGATCGACGCCGAACCGTAGGGCGCGCCGCTGATCGGGCCGACGCCGGTCGCCGGGCCGGCGGCGTCGAGCAGCGGGTGGTTCGGCAGGTACGGCGCGAGGTGCGCGCGCACCGCGACCGGGCCGACGCCGGGGCCACCGCCGCCGTGCGGGATGCAGAACGTCTTGTGCAGGTTCAGGTGCGAGACGTCGCCGCCGAACTCGCCCGGCTTGGCCAGCCCGAGCAGGGCGTTGAGGTTCGCGCCGTCGACGTAGACCTGGCCACCGCCGTCGTGGACGATCTTCGCCAGCTCGTCGATGTCGTGCTCGTACACGCCGTGGGTCGACGGGTACGTCACCATGATCGCGGCGAGGGTGTCCCGGTGGGTGTCCACTTTGGACCGCAGGTCGGCCAGGTCGACGTTGCCCTCGTCGGTGCACTTGACGACGACCACGCGCATCCCGGCGAGCACCGCGGACGCGGCGTTGGTGCCGTGCGCGGACGACGGGATCAGGCAGACGTCACGGGCCTCGTCGCCGTTGGCGCGGTGGTAGGCGCGGATCGCGAGGAGCCCGGCGAGCTCGCCCTGGCTGCCCGCGTTCGGCTGCAGCGACACCTTGTCGTAGCCGGTGACCTCGGCCAGCCAGTCCGCGAGCTGCCCCACGAGCGTGTGGTACCCGGAAGCGTCCTCGGCCGGCGCGAACGGGTGGATACCGGCGAACTCGCGCCAGCTGATCGGCTCCATCTCGGTGGTGGCGTTGAGCTTCATCGTGCAGGAGCCGAGCGGGATCATGCCGCGGTCGAGCGCGTAGTCCAGGTCGGAGAGGCGGCGCAGGTAGCGCAGCATGGCCGTCTCGGAGCGGTGGGTGCCGAAGACCTCGTGGCCCATGAGGCCGCTCTCGCGGGCGAGGCCGTTCGGCAGGGCGACGCCGTCCTTCAGGTCCCCTTCGACCTTGAAGGCGTTGAGAACCTTCGCGGCGATCGCGGGGGTGCTGACCTCGTCGAAGGCGACGCGGACGTGGTCGGCGTCGACGTGGCCGAGGTTGATCCCGGCTTCGCGGGCGGCCGCGTGGACCTCGGCGGCCTTGCCCGGCACCCGCGCGACGACGGTGTCGAAGAACGACTCGTGCACGACCTCGACGCCGTTCTCACGCAGGGCGCCGGCGAAGCCCGCGGCGAGGCCGTGGACGCGCCGGGCGATCTTCTTCAGGCCGTCCGGGCCGTGGTAGACCGCGTACATCGCGGCCAGCACGGCCGGCAGGACCTGCGCGGTGCAGATGTTCGACGTCGCCTTCTCCCGGCGGATGTGCTGCTCCCGCGTCTGCAGCGCGAGCCGGTAGGCCGGGTTGCCGTCGGCGTCGACCGAGACGCCGACCAGGCGCCCGGGCAGCGACCGCTCGAGGCCGGCGCGCACGGACATGTACCCGGCGTGCGGGCCGCCGTAGCCGAGCGGGACGCCGAAGCGCTGGGTCGAGCCCGCGGCGACGTCGGCGCCGAACTCGCCCGGCGCGGTGATCAGGGTGAGGGCGAGGAGGTCGGCGGCGACGGTGAACAGCGCGCCCGCGGCCTTCGCCGACTCGGAAATCGCGTGGTAGAAGCCGCGGCCGCGCAGCACACCGGACGCGCCCGGGTACTGGACGACGACGCCGAAGAAGTCCTCGGGCAGGCCGGTCAGCAGGTCGCGGACCTCGACCTCGATGCCGAGGGCCTCGACGCGGGTGCGCACGACGGCGATCGTCTGCGGCAGGCACTCGGCGTCGAGGACGACCTTGTTCGACTTCGACTTGGACGCGCGCCGCATGAGCGTGACGGCTTCGGCGACGGCGGTCGACTCGTCCAGCAGCGAGGCGTTCGCGGTGGCCAGGCCGGTCAGGTCGGCGACCATGGTCTGGAAGTTGAGGAGGGCTTCGAGGCGGCCCTGCGAGATTTCCGGCTGGTAGGGCGTGTAGGCGGTGTACCAGGCCGGGTTCTCGAGGACGTTCCGGCGGATCACGCCGGGCGTGACGGTGTCGGAGTAGCCGAGGCCGATCATCTGCGTCATCGGCCGGTTGCGCGCGGCCAGGGCGCGCAGCTCCGCGGTGGCTTCCTCTTCGGACGCGGCGGGCGGGAGGACCAGCTCACGGGTGGCGCGGATGGCGCTGGGGACGGCGGCGCCGACGAGGGCGTCGAGGCTGCTGTAACCGCATTCGGCCAGCATCTTCGCGCGTTCGGCCTCGGACGGGCCGATGTGGCGGGCGTCGAACTGCGTAGAAGTGATCGGGAGCTCCTCGGGCCGGGCGCACACCGGTGCGCTGGGAACTCCCCCTCTGTCATGGCACCTGAGAGTTTCACCGTGTGCGACACGGCTTTCACCTTGGGTGAGACGCGGGTGCGCCTGCTTTCCAGAGTGGCCTCGCGCGAAGCGGTAGCAGGTACCTGAGAGATTCCGGGGAGTTTGCTCCTTCGGTGCCCCACCGACTTCGTGAGGGCTCTCCCGCCTCGGCTCGACGGCCCGATCTGCAGTTGTGGCGCTACCGTACCCGGCGCTTCCCGCGGGCGTCTACTTCACCCGGGCAACGCCACAGTGATCCTCGACCCCGCCTCGACCCCGGACCGAACCGTCTTGAATGACTCATTCAGGACCTCGGAGGTCCTGAATGAGTCATTCAAGACCTCCGGCGATCCGGCGGACCACCCGGCCGGACAAAGCCGGCGGGCGGCGGACCCGGCCCGAGGGCAGGACCAGGCGTTTCAGCGGGCCGCCGAGCGGGACCGGGGGCAGGCCCGCGCCCAGCAGGACCTGCTCGACGATCTGCTCGGCGTGCCACGCCACCGAGTCGTTGAGCCGGTCGAGCGAGGGGCGGTCGCCGTCGAAGACGTCCTCGTCGGCTATGGTCACCTCGAAGTACGCGCAGCCCGGCGGGACCGCGATCGCCTCCTCGATCGCGCGCGCGCCTTCCAGCGGGTCCGCGAAACCCGCTTCGAGCAGCGGCTCGCGGTAGATGCGGGCGGCGCGGGCGCGCATGCGGGGGCCGTAGCGGACCACCACCGGGAGGCGGCCGGTCAGGTCGGGCAGGGCGAGGCCGTGCAGCAGCATGATCGGCGGCACCGAGTGCACCAGCCGCGGTGCGGGTTCGGCCAGCTCGCGGGCGGCGATCCGGACCCGGTCGGCCATCGTGTCCGGGAGGCCGAAGTAGCGGAAATCGACGTTGCCGAACCCGAGGCCGTCGGCGACCAGCGACGCCAGCAGCTCGCCGTAGCCCCAGATCGGCGACAGCACGACCACCGGCGGCGCGGCGACCACCGGTGACGGCGCGGGCGGCCGCGTCGCCTCCTGCTCGGGCACCTGGATGACCAGCCGCGGCGGCTCGTGCCAGTCGTGCACCTCGGCGACCCGCCAGTACAGCCCGAGCGGCCGCCACAGCTCGCCGAGGACGTCGTGCTCGATGATGCGGCGCACCTCGGCGTCGCCGTGGGGCAGGTCCCGCGGCGGCACGATCCCGACGTAGTGGTGGTAGGTGACCCGGACCTCGTCGCCGCGGGTGGCCGAGCGGATCCGCATCTCCCAGTCGATCGGTGACGCCGCGATCGCGTTCGCCACCTGCGTGCCGGGCGAGGAGTAGACCAGCGCGGTGGCCTGGCGGAGGAACTGCCCGGCCCGGTCGATGCCCTCCCGCAGCGCCTTCGCCGCCTGCGCCACGTGGACCGGCGAAGCCAGCGAATCGGGCAGGACCCCGGCGACGCGCAGCAGCTCGGCCTCCCCGAGCCCGGTGACCTCGGCGATCTCGGCCCAGTGGTCGAAGACGGTCACCTTCGGCGCGTGCCGGTGCTCGATCCAGCTGCGCAGCGTCGACGTCGGAACGCCGATGCGCCGCGCGGCCTCGTCCAGGGAGAGCCCGCGGGAACGGATGCCCGTCCGGACCGCTTCCGCCCACTCGTCGGCGCGCCAGTGCGTCACCTCACAAAACTAACGAAACCCGCTAGCTTTGCGCAGGGACGAATCGCCCGGACGCGCCCGACGCTGGTCCCATGACCACCACCGTGATCGCCCTCACCCTGATCGTCGGCGCGCTGACCTTCGCCGCCGGCGCGTTCCTCGCCTCCGAGATCGCCACCCGGATCCTGCGCCGCCGGGAAAAGGAGATCTCCGAAGAGCGCAAGAAGATCAACGCCGCCTGGCGCTACCTGCGGGAGGTCTACGACGTCAAGAAACAGACCAGGCGTTAGAGCGGGGTGACGTACGCGCCGGAGATGCCGCCGTCGACCAGGAACTGCGACGCCGTGATGAAGCTGGCGTCGTCGCTGGCCAGGAACGCCACCGCGGCCGCGATCTCCGACGGCTCGGCGAAGCGGCCGACCGGGACGTGGACCAGGCGCCGGGCCGCGCGTTCCGGGTCCTTGGCGAACAGTTCCTTGAGCAGCGGGGTGTTCACCGGACCCGGGCACAGCGCGTTGACGCGGATGTTCTCGCGCGCGAACTGCACGCCGAGCTCGCGGCTCATCGCGAGCACGCCGCCCTTGGACGCGGTGTAGGAGATCTGCGACGTCGCCGCGCCCATCACCGCGACGAACGACGCCGTGTTGATGATCGACCCGCGGCCCTGGCGCTGCATGTGCGGCAGGACGGCCTTGCAGCAGTGGTACACCGACGTCAGGTTGACCCGCTGCACGCGGTCCCACGCCTCGATGCCGGTGGTCAGGATGGAGTCGTCCTCCGGCGGCGAGATGCCGGCGTTGTTGAAGGCGACGTCGACCGAGCCGAACTGCTCCACCGTGCTGTGGAACAGGTTCTCGACCTGTTCGGCGTCGGTGACGTCGGTCTGGATGAACGCGCCGCCGATCTCGTCGGCGGCCGCCTTGCCCTCGGCCGGCGAGAGGTCCGCGATGACGACCTTCGCGCCTTCGCTCGCCAGGCGCCGGGCCGAGGCGAGCCCGATGCCGCTGGCGCCGCCGGTGATGACCGCGACGCGGCCTTCGAAACGCTGGACCATTACTCCTCCGTGCTCAGAAAGACGTTCTTGGTTTCGGTGAACGCCGCGGCGGCGTCCGGGCCGAGCTCGCGGCCGAGGCCGGACTGCTTGAAGCCGCCGAACGGCGTCCAGTAGCGCACCGACGAGTGCGAGTTCACCGAGAGGTTGCCGGATTCGACGCCGCGCGCAACCCGGAACGCGCGGCCGGCGTCGCGGGTCCAGATCGACCCGGACAGCCCGTACTCGGTCGCGTTGGCCATCCGGATCGCGTCGGCCTCGTCCGTGAACGGCACGACGGCGACGACCGGGCCGAAGACCTCCTCCGCCGCGACCGGGTGGCGCAGGTCCGGCGGGGTGAGGACGGTCGGCGGGAACCAGAAGCCACGGCCCGCGGGCGCGGTGCCGCGGATCGCGACGGGCGCGTCGTCCGGCACGTAGGAGGCGACCTTTTCCCGGTGCGCGGCCGAGATCAGCGGCCCCATCTCGGTCTTCTCGTCGGCGGGGTCGCCGACGACGACGCCGTGCACCGCGGGCTCCAGCAGTTCCATGAACCGGTCGTACGCGCTCGCCTGCACCAGGATCAGCGACCGGGCGCAGCAGTCCTGGCCCGCGTTGTCGAAGACGCCGTAGGGCGCGGTCGCCGCCGCCTTCTCCAGGTCCGAGTCGGCGAAGACGATGTTGGCGTTCTTGCCGCCGAGCTCCAGCGTCACACGCTTCACCTGCACCGCGCAGCCCGCCATGATCTGCTTGCCGACCTCGGTGGAGCCGGTGAAGACGACCTTGCGCACGGCCGGGTGGTCGACGAACCGCTGCCCGACCACGGACCCCTTGCCGGGCAGCACCTGGAAGACGTCCTCCGGGATGCCCGCCTCGCGCGCCAGCTCGGCCAGCCGGATGGCGGTCAGCGGCGTCAGCTCGGCGGGCTTGAGGACGACGGTGTTCCCGGCGGCGAGCGCGGGCGCGAACCCCCAGCCGGCGATCGGCATCGGGAAGTTCCACGGCACGATCACGCCGACCACGCCCAGGGGCTCCTGGAAGGTGACGTTGATGCCGCCCGGCACCGGGATCTGCTGGCCGATCAGGCGTTCCGGGGCGGCGGAGTAGTAGTTGAGGACGTCGCGGACGTTGCCGGCCTCCCAGCGGGCGTTGCCGATGGTGTGCCCGGAGTTCTCGACCTCCAGCCGCGCGAGGTGCTCGATGTCGGCCTCGACGGCGTCGGCGAAGCGGCGCAGCAGCCGCGCGCGGTCGCCGGGGGTGACGTCGCGCCAGGCCGGGAACGCCGCGTGGGCGCGGGCGATCGCCGCGTCGGTCTCTTCGGCGCTGGTCAGGGGAACGCTCCGCACCACCTCCTCGGTGGCGGGGTTCAGGACGTCGAAACTGGTGGTCATCGGTTCTCCTTGCTCGCTTCGACGAGAGCCTGGAACAGCCGGACGTCGTCGGTGTCCTGCTCGGGGTGCCACTGGACGCCGAGGGTGAACTCACCAGGTAGTTCAGCGGCCTCGATCGTGCCGTCGGCGGCCCACCCGACCGGCTCCAGCCCGGTGCCGAGCCGGTCGATCGCCTGGTGGTGGTAGCAGAGCGTCTTGGTTTCGGGGCCGAGGATCGCCGCCGCCCGGCTGCCCTCGGCGAGCGTGACCGTGCCCCGGCCGAACGTCGCCGGGGCGGGCTGGTGCTCGGTGGTGCCCGTGGCCTCCGGCAGGTGCTGGGTCAGAGTGCCGCCGAGGGCGACGCTGATCACCTGCAGGCCGCGGCACACGCCGAGGACCGGCTTGCCCGCCTCGCGCGCGGCCGCGAACAGGCCGAACTCGAAGGCGTCCCGCTCGGGCCGGACGTAGGTGGCCGGGTGCGGCTCGTGGCCGTAGCGAGCGGGCTCGATGTCGGCGCCGCCGGTGAGCACCAGGCCGTCCACAGTGGACACCAGCCGGTCGTGCGCGTCGGACACCGGGGGCAGCAGCACCGGAATGCCGCCCGCCGCGACGACGCAATCGACGTAGACCCGGTGCAGCAGCGCGGCCTCGGTGTCCCAGGCCAGGAACTTCGCGGGTTCCAGGTAGGACGTCAGCCCGATGACGGGCTTAAAGGCGCTCGAAGCCACGGACGAGCTCCCAGTCGGTGACGGCGGCGTTGTAGGCGTCGATCTCGATCTTCGCCGCGTTCAGGTAGTGGTCGACGACGTCCTCGCCGAAGGCCTCGCGCGCCAGGTCGCTGCCGGCCAGGGCCTCGGCGGCCTCGGGCAGGGTCGTCGGCACGGTGTCGCGGCCGGAGTTGTAGGCGTTGCCGGTGAACGGCTCCTCCAGCTCCAGCTCGTTCTCGATGCCGTGCAGGCCGGCGGCGATGAGCGCGGCCACGGCGAGGTACGGGTTGACGTCGCCGCCCGGCACCCGGTTCTCCACCCGCAGCGATTCGCCGTGGCCGACGACGCGCAGCGCGCAGGTGCGGTTGTCGGTGCCCCACGCGATCGCGGTCGGTGCGAAGCTGCCGGGGACGAACCGCTTGTAGGAGTTGATGTTGGGCGCGAGGAAGTACGTCAGCTCGTGCAGCGCGGCGAGCTGGCCGGCCAGGAAGTGCTCCATCAGTTTCGAGAAGCCGTGCTCGCTGTCACCCGCCAGGACGGCGCGGCCCTCGGTCGAGCGCAGGCTGATGTGGATGTGGCAGGAGTTGCCCTCGCGCTCGTTGTACTTCGCCATGAAGGTGAGGCTCTTGCCCTCCTGCGCGGCGATCTCCTTGGCGCCGTTCTTGTAGACGCTGTGGTTGTCGCACGTGCTCAGGGCGTCGGTGTAGCGGAAGGCGATCTCCTGCTGGCCGGGGTTGCACTCGCCCTTGGCGGACTCCGGGTACAGCCCGGCGCCGGCCATGTCGTTGCGGATGCGGCGCAGCAGCGGTTCGAGCCGCGCGGTACCGAGCATCGAGTAGTCGACGTTGTACTGGTTGGCGGGCTTGAGGCCGTGGTAGCGCTTGTCCCAGGCGGCCTCGTAGGTGTCGTCGAAGACGATGAACTCGAGCTCGGTGCCGACGAAGGCGGCGAGCCCGCGTTCGGTGAGCCGGTCGAGCTGGCGGCGCAGGATCTGCCGCGGCGACACCGACACCGGGCCGCCCTGCACGCGCTCGACGTCGGCCAGCACCAGCGCGGTGCCCTCCTGCCACGGGACCTCGCGCAGGGTTTCGAAGTCGGGGCGCAGCACGAAGTCGCCGTAGCCGCTGTCCCAGGAGGAGAGCGCGTAGCCGTCGACGGTGTTCATGTCGACGTCGACGGCGAGGAGGTAGTTGCAGGCCTCGGTGGCGTGGCCGACGACCTCGTCCAGGAAGTACTCCGCCGAGCAGCGCTTGCCCTGCAGCCTGCCCTGCATGTCGGTGAGCGCGACGAGCACGGTGTCGATCGTGCCCGCGTCCACGCGCGCCCGGAGTTCGTCGAGCGTGAGCATGCCTCGCCTGCGTGCCATCGTCGCCCCAAAGGTTTGGTATGAATCCTTTGCCGGTCCTTCCTACCCGGTGAGGTAGGCTGGGTCAACCCGAGAAAAGGTATTTTTCTGAGCCATTGCGATCGTGGCTGGATTGTCCGGGTTGCCCGGCTGAGAAGAGTCTGTGAATTCGCTCGTCCGGGAGGAAACCGGGGTCCCCGCACGTTGAACGGGACAAGAGAGGTGAGATCGATGACCACAGCATTCACGCAGCAGAGCACGATCGGACAGCAGCAGGCCCGGCCCCAGCTGCCGACCCTGCCCACCGGCTGGCCGATCGGTTCGTACGAGTCCTACGAGCAGGCACAGCGCGCGGTCGACCACCTCGCGGGTACCGACTTCCCCGTCACCGACGTCACGATCGTGGGCGTGGAGCCGATGCTCGTCGAGCGAGTCGCCGGCAAGATGTCATGGGGCAAGGTCCTCGGCAGCGCGGCGATGTCCGGCGCGATGTTCGGCCTGTTCCTCGGGGTGATGCTCAGCCTGCTGAACCCGGGCGCCGGCCTGGTCCCGATCGCGATCGGCCTCGTCGCCGGTCTCGGGTTCAACCTGCTCTTCGGCGCGCTGGGCCACGCGGCGAACCGGAACAAGCGCGGGTTCATCTCGCAGAGCCAGCTGGTGGCCCGCCGCTACGACGTCCTGTCCCAGCCCCGCACCGCCGAGAAGGGCCGCGCCCTGCTGGCCGACCTGGCCGCGCGCAGCGCGTTCGGCCGCTGATCCATCGCAAGAGCGAAGGCCGCCTCCCGCGGGCGGCCTTCGTCGTGCCTGGGCCCGCTCTTCAAACGCCCCAATGTGGCATTGGGTGCGTTGGACGATGCTGTTGGCGAATTCGAGCGGGTGCGCTGAGGCCGCTCCGGTGGCGAGCGGATCGCCCACAACAGCCAACTCACCGCCCGCAACAGCCAACTCGACACCCGGAGCGGCCAACTCGCCCGGGTTCTCCGGCGTGTTGGCCGTTGCGGCGGGCGAGTTGGCCGCTCCGGTTGGCATGAAACCGAATTCGCCAACAGCATCGTTGGACGGACCCAATGCCACATTGGGGCGCATGAGACCGCGCCGGAACTGTCGGTGCCCGCCGGTAGCGTGGAAAACGGGGGCTGCTCAGGTGCCCGACGACACCGTCGGCACATCCGGGATCCCGGCCGGCTCGGGAGCTTCCACCGGACGGCCCGCGCGCAGCAGCTTTCCCCACCGCGCCCGGTCGTACCGCGCCGGCGGTGTCTGGGCCAGGAACTCCCGCAGGATCTCCAGGAACCGCTCCGGATCCGACCGGTGCGGGAAGTGGCCCGCGCCCTCGAAGAGCACCAGCCTGCTGCCCGGCATCGCCCGGTGCGCGCGCAGCGCGTGGCCGCTCGGCACCACCGTGTCCTCCGTGCCCCACACCAGCAGCGTCGGGATGCCCTCGGTCAGGTAACACCGGTCCAGCATGTTGACCACCTGCCCGCGCCAGTCGACGACCGAGCGCAGCGTCCGCAGGAACGCCGAGCGCGTGCTCGGCTCGACCAGCCGAACGTAGCGGGCCAGCACGTAGTCGAGGTCAGCGTCGTCGAAGACCCGCAGCAGCCCGGCGAACCCGCGCAGCGCCGCCACCGCCGGCGGCGTCCCCAGCAGCGGCAGCACCAGCCCCGCTCCCGGCGCCGCGGCCAGGCGCAGCAGCGGGTGGACGCCCGCGCCGACCCCACCCGAGCCGACCAGCACGAGCCGCTCGCACCGTTCCGGGAACTGGTAGGCGAACTGCATCGCGACGCCGCCGCCGAGCGAGTGCCCGACCACCGTCACCCGGTCGACGTCGAGGGTGGTCAGCAGGTCGCGCATGCCGCACGCGTAGGCCGCGACCGAGTAGTCCGCGCGCGGCTTGGCCGAAGCGCCGTGGCCGAGCAGGTCGGGCGCGATCACCGTGAAGTCGGCCGACAGTGAGGCCAGCAGGTCCAGCCAGGTCGACGAGTCGTCGCCGATGCCGTGCAGGAAGAGCAGGGCCGGCCCGCGCCCGGCCATCCGGTAGGCGCGCTCGTACCCGTGGACGACCCGGGTGCGCGGGGCGAAACTGTCCGTGGGTGGCGTCACCCGCCCAGCTCAGCACGCTCACGTTCGCCCGGCGTTTCGGGCACGTTCGGAACGGGTGAACGCGCCAGGAGCGGCCCCGACCGCCGCTCCTGGCGTTCGTCCCCCCTACTTCGTCGGCGTCGGCGAGGCCGGCGCGGACGAAGACGTCGGCGACGTGGTCGTCGGCGGCACCGTCACCTTCGGGATCGCGGCGCTGAACGGCACGCCCGCGAGCTCGCGGCAAGCGCCGCGGTAGCCGTTGTAGCCGTTGTAGTTGCCCTGGTCGTCGGTGACGCCCTGCTCGATCTTCGGCCGAGGGAACCGGTTGTCCTCGCCGATCTTCTGCCGGCTGCCGCTCGATCGCTCGCAGCCGTAGCGGGTCACCGTGATCGGCCGGCCCTCTTCGTCGTAGAGGTAGACCTCGGTCAGCGGCTTGCCCTCGGCGTCGAAGGCGTAGATGTTCCCGACGTCATGGCCGCCGTAGGTCAGCTGGTCGTTGCCGTAGCTGTCGGACGACGTGTAGTACGACGGCGGGCTCGAGGAGCCGCCGCGGGCGAAGAGGTCGATCGCGGCACCGAAGCCG
This sequence comes from Amycolatopsis sp. lyj-109, assembly GCF_046548995.1. Lineage (NCBI taxonomy): Bacteria > Bacillati > Actinomycetota > Actinomycetes > Pseudonocardiales > Pseudonocardiaceae > Amycolatopsis > Amycolatopsis sp. lyj-109. The sequence goes on along the minus strand of NZ_JAJPWR010000001.1, from coordinate 170,436 downwards.
CCCAGCGCGCCACCGATGACGAACGCCGAGATCGGCACGGCCACCCACAGCAGCCGCCGGTCGGTGCGCACCCGCGGGCCCGCCCACAGGGCCGCGACGGCCGCGAGGATCAGGAACGGCAGCAGCAGTACCGCGCCCCGGTGCCGCAGCATGAGCAGCAGCCCGAACGCGACCAGCGCGACCGCGCACAGCACCCACCACGCCGGTTTGAGCGAACCGAGGTAGCGCAGGAACTTGCCGGCGTCCTCCTGCTCGCGGCCCTTGGCCATGGTGGTGCGCAGCCAGGCGACCTCCGGCAGGGCCAGCACCGGCTCGACCCCGCCGCGCAGCAGCAGCACCAGGCTGACCACGAACACCGGCGCGAACAGCAGCAGGCCGGCGAACACGTCGGGGTCGACGGTGACGGCGGCGCCGAAGGCGAGCAGCGCGAGCGCCAGCGCGCTGAACAGCAGGCCCCACAACGCGATCCGCGGCTTCACCAGGCTCGGCCCGGCAGTGGTGGTGAACACCTGCGTGGCACCCTCCCCCGGCGCCGGGTACCCGCCGGACGCGCGCAGCTCGGCGGCGTAGCTCTCCGGCGAGCCGAGCCGTTCGATCAGCGCCTCGACGCGGGCGCCCTCCCCCAGCTCGGCCTCCAGCTCCGCCAGGTGCGGGCGGACGTCCTCGAGGATCTCTTCGATCTCGCTCGCGGGCAGGTCGGCGAGCGCGGTCCGGACCCGCGCCAGATACACCCGCACGGCGGTCGGCTTGTCGCTCATGCTGCCTCTCCCACTGCGTCTCCCAGGAGTACGTTCATCGTCGATGCGAAGTTCTGCCACGTCTTGACCGACTCGGCCAGGCGCGCCCGGCCCGGCTCGTTCAGGCTGTAGTACTTGCGGTGGGGGCCCTCTTCGCTGGGCACGACGTACGACGTCAGCAGGCCGGCCTTGTACAGCCTGCGCAACGTCCCGTACACCGACGCGTCCCCCACCTCGTCCAGGCCGGCGGCCCGGAGCCTTCTCAGTACGTCGTACCCGTAGCCGTCTTCGTCGCGGAGCACCGCGAGAACGGCGAGATCGAGCACGCCCTTGAGCAGCTGACTGATCTCCACTGCACCCTCCAGTCTTACGCTTGGGAAGGTACCACGCATTGCGCAGTAGTGTGCACGGCGGAGGGTCGCATCGCGCTGGAGTTCGGCGAGCAGTATGCGATCTACTTCGTCCACCACTTGAGGAGTGTGCGATGGACCGGATCAAGACGGACTTCCAGGTGCTCGACGAGCGGTTCACGCGCGTGAACGGCGACGAGTGGACGCAGCGCCTGCACACGGGCTGCCGCTGGACGGAGGGACCGGCGTACTTCCCGGCGGGCCGCTACCTGGTGTTCAGCGACATCCCCGACGACCGCACGCTGCGCTGGGACGAGACGACCGGCCAGGTCGGCGTCTTCCGTCAGCCGTCCGGGTACGCGAACGGCCACACGGTGGACCGCCGGGGACGGTTGATCAGCTGCGAGCAGGGCCCCCGCCGGGTGACGCGCACCGAGCACGACGGCTCGATCACGGTCCTGGCGTCGGAGTACCGGGGGAAGCGGCTCAACAGCCCGAACGACGTGGTCGAGCACTCGGACGGGTCGATCTGGTTCACCGACCCGAGTTACGGGATCGACAGCGATTACGAGGGGTACCGCGCGGAGAGCGAGATCGGCGCGTGCCACGTGTACCGGGCGGCGCCGGACGGCTCGGTGGAGATCGTCGCGGACGACTTCAGCCGGCCGAACGGCCTGGCGTTTTCGGCGGACGAGTCGCGGCTGTACATCGCGGACACGCGTCAGACGCCGAGCCACCTCCGGGTGTTCTCCGTTGCCGGGAACGGAAAGCTGACGGGCGGCGAGATCTTCGCCACGAGCGACAGCGGCGGCTTCGACGGAGTCCGGGTGGACAGCGAAGGGCAGGTGTGGGCCGCGGCGCACGACGGGCTGCACTGTTTTGCCGAGGACGGGACGCTGATCGGGAAGCTGCGGATCCCGGAGATCTGCTCGAACTTCACGTTCGGCGGGGCGCGGGGCAACGAACTGTTCATCACGGCGTCGAGCTCGCTGTACTCGCTGAGGGTGACGGTGAACGGAGCCCGCTACCCGCGCTGATCCCCGGTTCCTCACTCGTCCGGCCGTCAACCGGCTTGCGACGCTAGCCGAGTGCTGCCGCGCGGACCCGGTCCACCACCGCGTCGCGGCGGCGCCAGGCCCGGCTCACCTGGACCAGCCAGGCCGCCTCGGCCGCCACGTCCGCTTCCGTGTCCGGCTCCGCCCGGTGCTCGGGCTCGCGGTCGAAGCGACGGCCCGCTCGACCCGCTTCGATCGCCGCCGCCAGCGTCAGCGCTTCCACCGTCGCCGCCACCTCGGCCTCGCGGACTCCCGCCCGGCGGGCCGCCGCCTCCGCGCGGGCCGGGAGGTCCGGGTCGAAGTGGGCTCGCAGCGCCAGGTGACCGTCGCGGATTTCGATCACCCTGCGGTACAGCGCGAACTCCGCGCCGCCCGCCAGCTTGCGGCCCGGGTCGAGGGTGATGCCCGGGACCGCCGTGCGCAGCGCCGTCCACAGTGGCTCGATGCGGCGGTACGCCCGGTACGCGCGTACCCGGCCGATCACCGACGACACCGACGGCGACCAGGCGCTGAGCGTTGCCCCGGCCGCCACGCACCCGATCGTCACGGCCGCGAGGATCGAGGACGGGAGGTCCTCGCGGGCGCCGATCCGGGCCGTCCGCGCCAGCTGGACGACGTCGTCGACGTCCCAGAACGTCCACGCGGTCGCCGCGCCCACACCGACGACCAGCAGCCACAGCCCGGCGCGGAGTGGCCCCGGCTCCGCGTGCCACGCGCTGCGGGCGAACACCGCGAACAGCAGACCGAGGCTGATCAGGCTGTAGAGCAGGAACAGCCCCTTGTCGCCCAGGGCGAACGGCAGGCCGGCGGCCGAGAAGACCGTGTCGTCGCCCACGCGTCGCGGCTCGGAAAGCGCGAAGCACACCGCCAGCAGCACCATCGTCGCTCCGGTGAACAGCGCGTGCGGTGCGAGCCGGGCGCCTTCGCCGCGCCACATCGACTGGCTGAAGGCCACCGCGAACCCGATCGCGCCCAGCTTCAGCTCGTCGCCGGCCAGGTTCAGGATCCATTCGGCCACCGGGCCCGGGCCGGCGAGGGCCGACATCGCCGGCGTCAGCACGACGATCCCGGTGGCGATGCAGATGCCGAAGCCGGCGAGGAGCCACATCGTGCGCACGGGCTGGCTCCCGCGCGCCTCGATCAGCTTGTAGCCGAACCCGGCGAAGCCCGCCGTGCAGAGGTAGTAGGCGAGGGTTTCGATCACGGCGTGCGGCGGCCGAACACGGAATCGAAGCGCCGCACACCGTCCGGGACGCCGGGCGCGGGTTCGCGTGGCTCGGCGGGCCGGACGACGCGCTGCGCGAGCAGGCTCGCGACGAGTTCGGCTTCGCGCTCCTCGACGTCGGTGTAGGTGGTGCGCCCGAGCACGCGCCGGACCAGCTCGGGCGAGAGGCTCGGCATGAGCTGCCGCCCGGCGGCGGCGTCGATGGCGACACCGTCGGCGCCCACAGTGCGGCCATCGGCGCCGACGTGACCGCACAGCAGGTGCCCGACCTCGTGCAGCAGGATGTGCCGCCGGTGCAGGGCGGTCGTGTTGGTCGGGTAGAGGATGTAGTCGGCGCGTTCGGTGCTCATCAGCAACCCGCACGGCGCGCCTTCGGGAGCGCTGACCGGCATCAGTTCGATGGGGCGCCCGCGCTCGGCGGCCAGGGCCGCGACGAACTCCTCGGCATCGAACGGTTCGGGCAGGCTGACGCCATCGGCGACCTGACGGGCTCGCTGCCAGAGCGAGCGGGCCGGTCGCCGCCGCCACGATGGTCGCCCCACCTCAGCCCTCCTTCACCACGCCGCAGCCGAACGGTTCCAGCCGGATCAACGCGGCAGAACGCCGGTGGTTGCGCGGCCGGGGAAAATCCGACGCACGAACGGGGAACGCGGTTCCCCCACAGGCGGCTCGGCGGCCGGAACGACGCCCCGCGACGATACCCGGCACGCCCGTACGCCGACTCGCGGAGGCAGGGCGGGAGTCCGCACCGGCACCCGTTCCCGGCACCGGCGACCGCTCACCACGCCCGCCGGCCCTCGTTCCGAAAGCCCCTGTCCCGATCGCTCCGTGCGATGGCCACCACCCGCCGGCCCCGTCCCGATGGCGCGAACGCTCAGCTCTCCTTCTTCGGACCGCCGCGGCCGGCCTCTCTCCGGGCGATCGCGTCGATCATGTCGCTGATCGTGTCCAGGCCGTCCGAGGACAACGTCACCGCGCGCAGCGCCAGATCCCGCACCCCCGCGTCGCGCAGCGCGCCCAGCAAGGCCAGCTCCTCCGCGATCTTCCGGCTCTGCTCGTCGTCGAAGAAGTAGGCCGGGGGTACTCCGAAGAACTGGGCCAAAGCCTCGAGGTGGCGCTTGGTCGGGTTGTCGCGGCGGCCGGTGCGCAGCTGCCACAGGTACGTCGTCGAAAAGCTCTCGCCCGTCGCTTCGCGGCAGGCCTTGGCGACCTCTTCGTTGCTGTACGGCTCCCGATCGGGCCTGCGGACCACGTGGAACAGCCGGTCGATCTTGTCGGCCAGCGTCGACTTTCCGGGCTCCTTGACCACGATGCACTCCCTCAGCTACCAGGCATATTCATCCTAGCTGAAAGGTGAACCCCCGTTATCAACCCGAGTTCGCCCTCGGCCGCGGCTGGCACCGCGGGCACGAGAACGACGAACGGTTCATGAACGGCTCCCGCCGGATCGCCGTGCCGCACCGGTGGCACGGCATCCCCTCCTGGCCGTACGCGTCCAGCGACCGGTCGAAGTACCCCGACTGCCCGTTGACGTTCACATACAGCGCGTCGAACGACGTTCCGCCCGCACCGAGGGCCGCGTTCATCACGTCCGACGCCGCGGACAGCAGCTCGCGGCCCTTCGCCATGGTCAGCTTCTCCGTCGGACGGGCCCAGTGCAGGCGGGCCCGCCACAGGGCTTCGTCCGCGTAGATGTTGCCGATGCCCGACACCAGCGTCTGGTCGAGCAGCGCCCGCTTGACCTCGGTGCGCCGCGACCGCAGGGCACGCACCGCCGTGTCGAGGTCGAACTCCGGATCCATCGGATCGCGGGCGATGTGCGCGATCGTGTCCGGGAGCAGGACGTTGTTGAGGTCGTCCAGCGCCAGGCCGCCGAACGTCCGCTGGTCGACGAAGCGCAGCTCCGGCCCGTCGTCGTGGAAGCGCAGGCGCACCCGCAGGTGCTTCTCGTCCGGCGCGCCCTCCGGCTGGACGAGCATCTGCCCGCTCATCCCCAGGTGGGCCAGCAGCGCCTCCTTGTCGGACAGCTCCAGCCACAGGTACTTGCCCCGGCGCCGCGCCGCCTCGACGCGGGCGCCGGCCAGCCGCTGCGTGAAGTCCTCCGCGCCCAGGGCGTGCCGGCGGATGGCACGCGGGTGCAGGACCTCCGCCTCGCGGATGGTCCGCCCCGCGACGTGCGCCTGCAGGCCCAGGCGGACGACTTCGACCTCGGGAAGTTCGGGCATACGGGCATTGTGCCCGCCGGGTACGACAGTTTTCGAAGGCACCGCGGAAAGGCCGCTACGGAGCGGTGGGGCCCACGTCCGCCTTCGTCAGCGGAACCCGGGTCGTCCCCGAAGCGAAGTACTCGTCCGCGCCGACGTCGAAGGTGCCCGAGCGGGCCTGCAGGTCGAAGTCCTTCGCGGCGTACGAATACGACCCCACGCCCGCGTCGATCGCCGGGCTCCCCGCCGCCAGCCGGTACAGCCCGGCCGCGTCCTTGACCAGCTTCGGGTCGACAGCGCGCGACGGGACCCCCGCCGTCCCGCCGAACGTGATGTTGCCTTCGTACTTCACCGTCGACCCGCTGGGCAGCGTGACGAGCGTGCCGGAAGTTCCCTTGACGATGTTGTCGGCCACCACGCAGTCCTTCGGCTTGAAGTCGCCACCGTCACCGTCGATCACGCTCTTCGAACCCAGCACCGTGTTGTACGCCACCGTCACCCGGTCGGGCCGGTCGGGCCGGTCGTGGAGCTTGCTCGTCGGGCCGCTGTCGGCTTCGTTACCGGAGCCGAAGACGATCGCGCGGTCGCCGGAGTTCGCGACGTAGTTGCCGACGATCTTGTGGTCGTTGCCGTGGAACCGGATGCCCGAGCCGAAGAGGACGTTGCCCTCGACGGTGCTGCGGTTGCCGTGGCGCAGCACGATGTAGCCCTTGCTGTCCCGGATCGTGTTGTACCGCACCACGTTGTCGGACGACTTGACGGAGATCGCCTCGCTGTCGCCGTCGGCCTTCTCGAAGAGGTTGTTCTCGATCAGCGCGTTCGCCGGGTACGACTGGTGGTTGCTCAACCCCAGCCGGATCGACTCGCCGCCGTTCGCACCGGCGAACTGGTGGTTGTAGAAGTAGTTGTGGTGCACGTGGACGCGCTTCGCCATGGCGCCGGACGGCCCGAGGATCTGCAGGAACACGCCCTGGGTGGTGCGGTTCTGGAAGACGTTGCGATCGACCACGGTGTCGTCGCCGCTGACCGTGACCCAGTTGCCGTCGGTCGTGAGCTGGAAGTCGTTGCGGGTCAGGCGGTTGTTCGACGCGCCGGCCGGGACGGTCAGCGACGCGCCGCCCCGGAACTTGAACCCGCGCAGCACCACGTTCGAGACGCCGCTGGCGAAGGCGAACGTCTTCGAGCCGGTGATGGTGGCCTGGCCGGAGTGTTCCGCGGCGATCGTCACGGGCGCCGAACCGGTGCCGGACCGCTTGATCGACAGCGTCGAGCCCGCGGAGTAACTCCCGTCGGCCAGCGCGATCGTGTCACCGGGATTCGCCTTGTCCAGCGCGGACTGCAGCGCCGTCAGCGAGGTGACCCGGATCTGCGCCGCCGACGCCGGAGGGCCGGGTACGACGACGAGTGCCGCGGCGATCAGGGGAACGAAGAACAGACGCATCCGCCAAACCTCTCAGTGAGCACCGGGCGGCGGATGTCCACACGCTACTGAGCGGTCCGGGAAAACGTCAACGGGGGTTCCCGCTGATCAGGACTCCGGTTCGGCCTTCTTCTGCGCCTCGAGTTCGGCGGACAGCGAACGCCAGGCCGTCTCGGCGGCCTTCTGCTCGGCTTCCTTCTTCGTCGACCCGGTGCCGTGACCCAGAGGACGGCCGGCGATGAGCACCGTGGCCGTGAACTCCTTGCGGTGGTCCGGCCCGGTGTCTTCGACCTTGTACTCGGGCACGCCGAAACCGGCCGACGCGGTCAGCTCCTGCAGGCTCGTCTTCCAGTCGAGCCCGGCCCCGCGCAACGGCGCTTCGGCGAGCAGACCGTCGAAGAGGTGGTGCACGAGCTTGCGCGCGATCTCGATGCCGTGTGCCAGGTACACGGCGCCGATCACGGCTTCCAGGCCGTCGGCGAGGATGCTCGCCTTGTCCCGGCCGCCGGTGAGCTCTTCGCCCTTGCCGAGCAGCAGGTGCGCCCCGAGCCCGCCCTCGCCGAGCCCGCGCGCCACCCGTGCCAGTGCGTGCATGTTGACGACGCTGGCGCGGAGCTTCGCGAGCTGACCTTCGGGCAGGTCGGGATGCGTGGTGTACAGGTGATCGGTGACGACGACGCTGAGCACGGCGTCACCGAGGAACTCCAGCCGCTCGTTCGGCGGCAGCCCCCCGTTTTCGTACGCGTACGAACGGTGAGTCAGCGAAAGCCGGAGCAGCTCGGGGTCGAGTGCGACCCCGAGCGCTTCGAGCAACGGCGCCGGATCGGCTGCGGGTCCCCCGGGCGTCTTGCCCCCCATGTCGGCTACCCGATCAGGCGGGCTCGACGACCTGGCGGCCGTTGTGCTGGCCGCAAGACGGGCACGCGATGTGCTGGAGCTTCGGCTGCTTGCAGGCGCGGTTGGAGCAGGGCACCAGCTGCACCGGAGCCGCCTTCCACTGGCTGCGGCGGGAGCGCGTGTTGGATCGCGACATCTTCCGCTTCGGGACGGCCACGAGTAGATCTCCTTATGACGGTCTGCTCGCGGTGCGAGCGAACTTTCTCACCGAACGAGCTGGACGCTCGTCAGGCTTGCTCTTGCTCGGCCGGGCCCTGCGCAGGCTTTTCGCCCGCATTCTCGTCGAATCGCTCCACGAGTGCGGCCCACCGAGGATCTATCTTCTCATGCCCGTGTCCGGGCTCGAGATCGGCCCACTTGACGCCGCACTCGATGCAGAGCCCGGCGCAGTCCTCGGTGCACAGCGGCGCCAGCGGCAGGGCCAGCACGATGGCATCGCGCACGATGGGCTCGAGGTCGATCCGGTCGTCGATCAGCCGGGGGATCTCGTCCTCGTCCGTCGTCTCCTCGGTGACCGACCCCGGGTAGGCGAACAGCTCCTGGACTTCGACCTCGACCTCTTCGGTCAGCGGGTCCAGGCAGCGGGCGCAGGCGCCCTTCGCGACGGCCGTCGCGGTGCCGCTGACGAGGACGCCTTCGACGACGGACTCGAAGAGCAGGTCGAGGGCCAGCTCGGAGCCGGCTTCGATGGTGATCACGTCGGGGACGCCGAGCGGCGTCTCCACCGGCACGCTGCGCTGGAGGGCGCGGCTGAGGCCGGCGTGACGGCCGAGCTCACGGGTGTCGATCACCCACGGGCTGCGGTCGTCGAGCTGGGGGGTCTTGTTCTCGGACATCCCGTCCAGGGTACGCACCGGCCGCCACCCCATTTGAGCTGGGCGGTGCGGAGGTGACGACCGAGAGACTCGTCACACCTGGTAGTCGTACAGTGTCGGCCGTCCGCCCGAGCTGGGCAGGTTCGCCGGCGAGCGCAGGTGGTTGCGCCCCGAGTCCACCGTCCGCAGCGTCGTCGCCAGCAGCTCGGAGAACTCCGCCAGCTTGCCGTCCACGTACGCGTCGCAGTCCGCTCGCTGGCGGTCGGCCTCCGCGTGGGCCTCGTCCACGATCCGGGCCGACTCCGCGTGAGCTGCCTGGACCACCTCGGTCTGGGCCACCAGCCGGGCCTGCTCCGCGCGGCCGTCCTCGATGGCCCGGTCGTAGGCGTCGCGGCCGGCCTGGATCATCCGCTCGGACTCCGCGCGGGAGCGGTCCGTGAGATTCTGGTACTCGGCCTGGCCCGCGGCCACCGTGCGGTCGGCCTGGTCGTGCGCGTCGGCGAGCAGCTGCTCCGCTCGGGCGCGCACGTCGGCGAGGATGCGCTCCGCCTCGTCCGTTGCGTCGGCGATCGCGCGCTCGGCCTCGGCGTTCGCGCCCGCCACCGTTTCGCCCGCTTCTTTGCGGGCCGCGTGGATCAGGTCGTCGCGCTTGTCGAGGACGTCCTGGGCGTCGTCGATCTCCGCCGGCAGTGCGTCGCGGACGTCGTCGAGGAGCTCGAGCACGTCTCCCCGGGGCACGACGCAGCTGGCCGTCATCGGTACGCCGCGCGCCTCCTCGACGATGGTGACGAGCTCGTCGAGCGCCTCGAAAACCCGGTACACGGCAACTCCAATCCCCTGTCGCTGTGCCCAGTCTGCCCGCATCGGGCGCCGAAGCGGTGAACGCCACCGGCACCGGGCGTGTCCCCCTGGACCACGCCCGGTGCCGGCTCCCCTACGGCAGCACGAACGCCGGGTCGGTGATCACCTGGGTGAGCTGCTCCTCGGTCAGCTGCACCGAGTCGGCGGCGTCGTCGGCCGCGTCGGCCAGCGTCACCGCCGAGGCATCCGCACGATCGAGGACGCCGTTGAAGCCGCGCAGCTTCGTGAACGTCCCCTCATCGACGTAGGCGGCTTCGGACACCAGCAGCACGGCCCCGGCGGGCTGCGGGATCCGGTCGCAGCGCAACCCGGCCGTGTTCAGTTCCGGGCAGGACCGGGCCACCGGCACGTGGGCACCCGGCGCCAGCCGCCCGTACACCGTCAGCTGGAACGACCCGGGCCGCCCGGACGCGTCGGCGAAGGTGGCGGTCACCGCCATCCGGCCGGGGCCGATGGCGTCGGCCGCGGACGCGCCGACCGTCAGGCCCCGCACCCCGGGCAGCAGCCGCGTGACGGCGTCGGTGAGGGCCTGCCGGATCCGGGCCTGGTCGGCGAGCGACGGCGGGGTCGGCGGACCGGCCGGCGGAACCGGCGTCGTGCCGGGGGCGGACACCACCACCGCCGTGACGGCCGCGGCCACCGCGAAGGTGCCGGTGATCCCCACTCGCCGCCGCCGGGTGTGCCGGGCCGCCCGGTCGGCGACCTCGTCCGGGTCGAAGCCGAGCGGCGGCTCCCCCAGGTTCAGGTCGCGCAGGCGGGTTTCGAGGTCGTTCATCATGCGCTCCTCTCCGCGCTGTGCTCGAGCACGCCCCGGAGGGTCTCGAGCCCGCGGGCGGCCTGGCTCCGGACGGTTCCTTCCGAACAACGCAGCACCTCCGCGACCTCCGCCGCGGGAAGATCGGCGCAGTAGCGGAGCACGACAGCGGCACGCTGCTTCGGCGGAACTTCGCCGAGAGCGCGCAGGAGCGGACCGGAAATGCCGGTCTCGGCCGCGAGCGACGGCTGGTCCGGCACGACGCCGTCACGGCGTTCGCGACGCCGCCACGGCCGCCGCTGCTCGTCGAGCCAGCAGCGCAGCAGGACCTGGCGGGCGTAGTTGTCGACGGGCCCCCGACGGGTGATCTTCGGCCAGACCCGGTACAGCTTGACCAGCGCGTTCTGGACCAGATCCTCCGCGAGGTGCCAGTCGCCGCACAGCAGGTACGCCGTCCGTCTCAGTGCCAAGGCACGTGCCCTGGTGAACTCACGGAAGTCTGCGTCGTCCGCAGCCCGCATCGCGCCTCCTCGTCTTCGTTTGGTGTACCTCACGGACGAGGGGGCGCGGCGCGTTGCACGGATCAGGAATTCGGGTCGATCCGCTTGAACGTGGCGTAGCGGTCGGGCGTGTAGGCCAGTTCGCCCGCCTTGCCGGAGATCACGCGGTCGTTCGTGCCGACCGCGAAGAGTTTGTAGTAGCCGGACGCGCAGGCCGGGAGCACGCCTTCGCGGTTTTCGTACGTCGTCCCGGTGGAAGCGCCGTTCCGCACGGTGTCGACGACGGTCTTCGCCGCCGACGACAGCTGCGAGTAGCCGATCTTCACCAGGCCCGAGAGGTCGCCGCAGGCGTGCGTCGTGCCGCCGCCGATGTCGATGACCTTGAAGGTGGCGTAGTGGTCGCCGGTGTAGAAGTACTCGCCGGCGCTGCCGGTCACGATCCGGCGCGTGCCGCGGGTGCTCGAGCCCGGCGTCGGCACCGTGTACTCGTGGTAGTAGCCCGACGCGCAGGCCGGGAGCACGCCTTCACGGTTGTCGAAGACGACGCCGTCGTTCTTCGGGTACGGGAACGGCCCGCCCTTCCGGATCAGGTTGTACGTCGTCGTCGCTTCGGCCGGCAGCGCCGAGAGCGTCGTGTGCGAGAAGCCGGACAGGTTCCCGCAGGAGTTCTGCGCGACGACGGCAGGGGAGGCCGGGGAAACCGCCGCGGCGGCGGTGACCCCGGCGAACAGCGTGGCCAGGAGCGCGAAGAGGACCGCGACCAGGCGTGATCGGTAGTTGGTCATTTTCGGACCGTAACCCGATCGGATGATCGTCAGGAGACGCCGACGTGAACTCCCGCACCACCGCGCCGAAGTCCCGACGAACGGAGGGGGCCGAACGACGGGAACCGGACAAGGCCCCGAAACGGCCTCGGTGGCGGGTCAGCGCCCCAGCTTGGGGAACTTCGCCGAGAGCCGCTCGAAGACGATCGGCGGCACGAAGCGCTCGATGTCGCCGCCGAGCGCGGCGACCTCCTTGACCAGCGAGCTGGACACGAAGCCGTACGCCGGGTTGTTCGCCATCAGCAGCGTTTCGACCCCGGTGAGCTCGCGGTTCATCTGGGCCATCTGCAGCTCGTAGTCGAAGTCGCTGACCGAGCGCAGGCCCTTGGCGACCGCCACGATGTCGTTGTCGCGGCAGTAGTCGACCAGCAGGCCCTCCCACGAGCCGACCCGCACGTTCGGCAGCTTCGCGGTGATCTCGCGCAGCATCTCGAGGCGCTCTTCGAGCTCGAAGAGGCCCTTCTTGCTCTTGTTCACCCCCACCGCGACGACGATCTCGTCGAACAGCACGCTGGCCCGTTCGATGATGTCGAGGTGCCCGTTGGTGGCCGGATCGTAGGAACCGGGACAGACCGCACGCCGCATGGCGCGGACGCTACCGTGCCGGACCCGGTCTCCGCCGCGTGGTTCACGCCACAGCCGGGTACTCCGCCCAGTAGACGGCCGTGTCGCCGTACTTCTTAGCGCGCGTCGGCTCGAAGCCCGGCGGCCAGTCCGGCTCGCCGTCGCGGGCCGCGCGCTCGATCACCACCAGGGCCGACGGACCCAGCCAGCCGCCCGCGGCCAGCGCCGCCAGGACGGACCCGAGCGCGGCCGCGTCCACGGCGTACGGCGGGTCGGCCAGCACGAGGTCGAACGCCGCGGGCGCGGGCGCCGCGACCACCGCCTCGACCTGCCCGGCCCGGACCGTGCCGCCCAGACCCAGCGCCGCGACGTTGCCGCGCAGGACGTCGACCGCCCGCCGGTCGGACTCGACGAACAGCGCGTCCGCCGCGCCGCGCGAGAGGGCTTCGAGGCCGAGCGCGCCGGAGCCGGCGTAGAGGTCGAGAACGCGGGCGCCGTCCAGCTCGCCCGCCGTCTCCAGCGCGTTGAACAGGGCTTCCCGCACGCGTTCCGACGTCGGCCGGGTGCCCTTGGGCGGCACCTTCAGCCGCCGTCCGCCCGCCGTCCCGGCCACGATCCTGGTCACCCCCCGATTGTGGAGGGAAGGCATACCGCGCGGATGACCGGGACACGGGTGTCCCCGCCCGGGCCACCGCGTAGAGTCGTTCTTCGCCCTCGGAGGCGTTCCCAAAGCTGTCAAGGAGCCATGCGTGTCCGAACCTCGGGTCAGACGGGCCGAGATCGCCATCGAGCAAGCCCACGTCGATCGCGTTTACACCCGTCTGGACGAACTGAAGGCCCAGGCCGAGGCGATGCGCACGAAGGGCTACGAGATCGGCCAGGGGGCGCAGCGCGAGGCGATCTTCGAGCAGGCGTCGATGCTGTTCGAGCGCGACATGATGGTCCACCACGCCAACCAGACGCTGCAGACGCTCGACGCCGAGTACGAAGGCCTCGTCTTCGGCAGGCTCGACGACCGCGAGGGCGAACGGACCTACGTCGGCAGGCTCGGCATCCGCGACGCCGAGTTCGACAACCTCGTGACGGACTGGCGCGCGCCGGCCGCGGCGGCGTTCTACCAGGCCACCGCCGAAGAACCGATGGACGTCGTGCGGCGGCGGGTCATCCGCTGCTCGGGCCAGAACGTCCTCGACGTCGACGACGACGTCCTGATGGCCGACGCCGTGCCCGAGGACATGCAGATCGTCGGCGAGGGTGCGCTGATGGCCGCGCTGGGCCGTTCGCGCGGCGAGAAGATGCGCGACATCGTCGCGACCATCCAGAAGGAGCAGGACGAGGTCATCCGGGCGCCGTGGCGCGGCGTCACCGAGATCACCGGCGGGCCGGGCACCGGCAAGACCGCGGTCGCGCTGCACCGCGCCGCCTACCTGCTCTACCGCTACCGGCGTCAGCTCGGCGGGGCCGGGGTGCTCGTGATCGGGCCTTCCGGCGTGTTCACCAGCTACATCTCGCGGGTCCTCCCCTCGATGGGTGAGACGAACGTCGAACTGCGCGCGCTCGGCGAAGTCCTCGACGGCCTGGAGGCGACGCGGCAGGACGCGGCGCCGCTCGCCGCCGTCAAGGGGTCGCTGCGGATGCGGAAGGTGCTGCTGCGGGCGCTGCGGGACACGCCGCCGGAGGCGCCGGAGGAGATGCGGATCGTCTACCGCGGCGAAGTGCTGAAGCTGGACGCACGGGACCTGGAGAAGGTCCGCCGCAAGGCCCACACGCAGGGCGCGCCGCCGAACCGGTCGCGGATCCGGGCGGCCGAAATGCTGCTGGACGCGCTGGCGGCGAAGGCCGAGCAGCACGCGAAGGACGACGGCAAGCAGCTCGACCGGGCCGAGCTGATCACCGACCTGGGCGAGCGGATCGACTTCCACCGCTTCCTGGTCGTCTGGTGGCCGGTGCTGTACCCGGCGCAGATCCTCAAGTGGCTGAGCGACGAGAAGCGGCTGGCGTCGGCGGCGAAGGGCGTCCTGAACCGCCAGGAGATCTCGATGCTGGCCGCGGACTTCGCGGACCGGTCGCGGGGCTGGTCGATCGCGGACGTGGCGCTGCTGGACGAGCTGCGCGTCCTGACCGGGCTGCCGCCGAAGCGCAAGCGGCGCCAGGTGATCGAGGTCGAGCCGCACCGCTCGGGCGGGGCGCCGACGCGGCCGGAGCACTACGACGAGTACTCGCACGTGGTCGTCGACGAGTCGCAGGACCTGTCGCCGATGCAGTGGCGGATGGTGGGCCGGCGCGGCAAGTACGCGAGCTGGACGGTGGTCGGCGACCCGGTGCAGAGCTCGTGGCCGGACCCCGCGGAAGCGGCTTCGGCGCGGGACCAGGCGTTCGGCGTCAAGACCGCCCGGCGGCGGTTCACGCTGCGCACGAACTACCGGAACTCGGCGGAGATCTTCGACCTCGCAGCGAAGGTCGTGGCCGGGCACGCGGAGGCGGGCGAGCTGCCGGTGGCGGTCCGCCGCACCGGGCTGGAGCCGGAGGTCCGCCCGGTGGAGGCGGCCGGCCTGGCCGCGGCGACGCAGGCGGCGGTGAAGGAGCTGCTGGGCGCGGTGGAGGGGACGGTCGGCGTCATCACGGCGATGGACCGGGTGCCGGAGGTCACGGGCTGGCTCTCCGGGCAGGCGGACGAGCGGCTCAAGGTCGTCGGCAGCCTGGACTCGAAGGGCCTGGAGTACGACGCGGTGGTGCTGGTGGAGCCGGTCGAGCTGATCACGGAATCGACGACCGGCCGCCGGGTGCTGTACGTGGCGCTGACCCGCGCGACGCAGCAGCTGATCGTGCTCGCCTCGAACCCGGACTGGATCCCGGCCGCCTGACCTCAAGCGCCCAGTGGCGTTGGGTGCGTCACATCATGCTGTTGGCGAAGTCGGGCCAGGGTCCGGCTTACAGGCCTGCCGCGGCTGGTCGTGAGTGGTATTTAGGGTTCTAACCCTAAATACCACTCACGACCAGCCGCGGCTGATGCACCCAACGCCACTGTGCGCTTGAGCGAGGCCGGTGAAAATGCTGAAGGGCCCCTTCGCGGGGCGGGAGGCGGGTTCCCGTGCCCTCGAAGGAGCCCTTCAGACCCCCGGTGAAATGAACGTCGTGGGACGAACATCGTCCGAGGGCATGTCTAGTCGATTCCGGTTGTTCGGTGTCCGCGCTCACCCACCGAACAACAACGCCGAACAACCCGGTCAGGGGCAGGGCGGGGTATAGCCGAGGTCGGGGAAGCTCTCACTCCACTCGGCGTCGGTGATCCGGGGCGACACCGCCGCGCAGATCCGTTCGGCCGCCCGGTCCGGATCACCCTCCCAGAACCGCACCGAGCCG
Organism: Amycolatopsis sp. lyj-109; assembly: GCF_046548995.1. NCBI lineage: Bacteria > Bacillati > Actinomycetota > Actinomycetes > Pseudonocardiales > Pseudonocardiaceae > Amycolatopsis > Amycolatopsis sp. lyj-109. The sequence goes on along the minus strand of NZ_JAJPWR010000001.1, from coordinate 154,867 downwards.
TCTCCGCCCGCACCTGCCAGGGTATGGCCGTTCGGGGCGTACTGCGCGACGTAGACGCGGTCGCGCTGCTCGGGCAGCACCGCGTACGACGTCGCCGCGCCGACGTCCCACAGCCGGATCGTCCGGTCGTAGCTGCCGGACGCCAGCGTCCGGCCGTCGCCGCTGAAGGACACCGACATGACGACGTCCGCGTGGCCGTCCAGGACCACCGGGGGCGGCACCCGCGCCGGGTCGTGCACGTCCCAGAGGCGGACCATCCGGTCGGCGCTCGCCGTGGCGACGTGCCGGCCGTCGGGGCTGTAGGCGATCGAGAAGATCGTGTCGGTGTGCCCCGCCAGCTTGGCGAGCGGCCGCGGGGCCCGGGGCGCCGAGATGTCCCAGAGCCGCGCGGTGTGGTCCCAGCCCGCGGTGGCGAGCGTCCGGCCGTCGGGGCTGAAGGCGAGGGTGTGGACGTCGTCGTCGTGGCCTTCGAGCTTCGCGATCTCGACCGGCCGCAGGCGGTCGGTCAGGTCCCACAGCCGGGCCGTGTGGCCGTCGCCCGCGGTGGCGAGCAGCCGGCCGTCCGGGCTGAAGGCGACCGCGTCGATATCGTCGTGGAGCCGGTTGAACACCACCGGCGGCCCGGGGCGGGCCGGGTCGGTGATGTCCCGCACCGTCATCGTGTGGTCCCAGCTGCCGGTGGCCAGGGTGCGGCCGTCCGGGCTGACGGCGACGCCGCAGACCGCGTCGCCGAAGCCGCCGATCGTGGCCAGCGCCCGCGGCGCGCGCGGATCGGTGAGGTCGTGCAGCCGGACGGTTTCGTCGTACCCGGCGGAGGCCAGCAGCTTGCCGCCGGGACCGAAGGCGACGTGGCACGTCTGGGCCGTGTGCGCGGGGATGCCGGGGCCGGGCAGGTCCCAGAGCCGGGCGGACTGGTCGTCGCTGGCCGTGGCCAGGGTGCGGCCGTCGCCGGTGAACACCGCGGAGACGACGGCGCCGGTGTGCCCGGGCAGGGACTGCAGCTCGCGCGGCTGCCGCGGGTCGGCGACGTCCCACAGCCGGGCCGTGCGGTCGAAGCCGGTGGTGGCGAGGGTGCGTCCGCCGGCGGCGAACGCCACCGAGCGCACGGTCGCCTTGTGCGTGGTGAGCGACGCCAGCTGCGCCGGGTGGGCCGGGTCGGCGATGTCCCACAGCCGCGCCGTCTGGTCCTGGCTCGCCGTGGCGAGGACGGGCCCGCCGGGACTGAACGCGACCGAGTGCACGACGTCGGTGTGCCCGGCCACGACGCCGAGCTGGGTCCGCGAAGCGACGTCCCAGACGCGCGCGGTCTTGTCGGCCGACGCGGAGGCGAGCAGCCGGCCGTCGCCGCTGAAGGCGAGGTTGTTGACGTAGGAGGTGTGCCCGGTCAGCTCCCCCACCGGCCGTGGGTGCGCGGGGTCGGCCGTGTCGTAGAACCGGATCGTGCCCTTGACGTCGGCGGTCGCCAGCAGCGGCCCGGCCGGGCTGAAGGCGACCGCGTAGGCCTTGCCCTCGTGCTGCTCGATCGTCGTGCCGGGCCCCGGCCGCGCCGGATCGGCGACGTCCCAGACGCGGACCGTGCCGTCGAAGCCCGCGGTGGCCACGGTCCGGCCGTCGGCCGCGAAGGCGACGTTGTTCACGTTGCCCCGGTGGCCGGCGAGCACGCCCAGCGGCACCGGGTGGTGCGGGTCGTGGACGTCCCAGAGCCGGGCCGTGCCGTCCCAGCTGGCGGTGGCGATGACTCGCCCGTCGGGGCGGAGGGCGACGGTGTTGACCCGGCCGGTGTGCCCGGTCAGCCGCGTCGCGTACGGCGAGCCGAACATGCCGAGCAGGCCACTGCGCTCGTCGGCCCCGGGGTCGAGGCGGTACGCGGCGAGCGCGAGCTGCGCGGCCAGCGCGGGATTGGTGGCGCGCATGGCCAGCGCCTGGCCGGCGACCTTCTGGGCCAGCGCGTCGTTGCGCTGCTCGGTGGCCGTGGTCTCGGCGCGGACGGCGTAGGCGGTGGCGGCCACGGCGACGACCAGCAGCACCGCGAGCAGGGCGACCAGCTGACGCAGCCGGCGGGTACGGCGGCGGTCGCGTTCCTGCTCGGCGTGTTCGACGGCGAGGCTCGCGTCGAGGAACCGCCGTTCGCGCCGCGACAGCGCCGAGTCCTGGCGCGCGGCCCACTCCCGGGCGATGGCCAGCCGGGTGCCGCGGTAGAGCCAGCCGGGGTCTTCGTCGACGGACTCCCAGGCGCCGGTCGCCTCGGTGAGCTGCCGGTGGACGCGCAGGCCTTCGCGGTCCTCGGTGAGCCACTCGCGCAGCCGCGGCCAGCCGCGGATGAGGGCTTCGTGGGCGATCTCGATGCCGGTGTCGTCGAGGGTGACCAGCCGGGCCGCGGCCAGCTCGCCGAGGACGGTGTCGGTGTCGTCGGCGTCGTCGGCGTCGAGCTCGGCGCGGCCGATGCGCCGCTTGGTGTCTTCGGTGCCTTCGCCGAGTGCGGTCATCCGGAGGAAGATCTGGCGCGCCAGCCGCTGCTGACGCAGGGAGAGCTTGGCGAAGGTGCCTTCGGACGTCTGCGCGATCGCCCGCTCGATGCCGCCGGTCGACTCGTACCCGGCGAGGGTCAGCGTGGTGCCGCGGCGCCGCCGCCACGTCTCCAGCAGCGCGTGCGAAAGCAGGGGCAGCACGCCGGGCTGGCCGGTGGCGTCGGCGACGAGCCGGGAGACCAGGGCGCTCTCGACGCGGTACCCGGTGTCGACGGCGGGCCGCGAGATCGCCTGCCGGAGTTCCTCGGTCGTCATCGGGCCGACCAGGATCTGGGCGTCCTGCATGGCCTCGGCGAGCTGGGCGTGCCGCGCGCAGTGGCTGTAGAAGTCGGTGCGGATGCCGAGGACGACCCGGGTGCGGCTGCCGGGTTCGGTGGTCGCGGTGACGAGCGCGTCGAGGAAGCGGGCCCGCTCCTGATCGTCCTGGCAGAGGGTGAAGACCTCCTCGAACTGGTCGACGACCAGCACGAGGGCTTCTTCTCCCCCCTCGGTCAGCTGGCGGGCGGCGAGCCCGAGGTTGCGCGGGTGCGCGGCGAAGTCGTCGAGCAGGGCACCGGGCGCGACGCCGAGGGCGGCGGCCAACTTGACCGCGCACTCCTGCAGCGGCCGGTGCCCGGGGGTGAGCAGGATGACCGGCCCCTTCACCGAAGGCAGCAGGCCGGCCCGCAGCAGGGACGACTTCCCCGAGCCGGACGCGCCGAGGACGGCGAGAAAACGCTGTCTCCCGAGTCGTTCGACAACTTTTTCGACGAGCCGTTCCCGGCCGAAGAATCGGCCGGCGTCGGCGGGGGTGAAAGCGGCCAGGCCGACGTACGGCGGAATTTCCCCGGATTCCGGCTCGGGCGGTGAATCGGCACCCCCGGCGCGCGACTCTTCGGCGACGGCGTGCCAGCGTTCCTCCCATTCCCCCGGCACCCCGCCGCAGGCCCGGACGTAGGCCAAGGTGACCGCCAGGCTGGGAAGTTTCCGCCCGCCGGCGGCCTCCGACAGCGTCCCGGCCGAGTAGTGCGCCCGCCGCCCGAGCTCGCGGTAGGTCGGATTTCCGGCGCTCTCACGCAACCGCCGGAGATCGGCGGCGAATTCGATCAGCAGATCGTCCCCGGGATCCAAGGGTCGCTCGGGACGCGGCACCCGGTCCTCCTGTTGTTCACTTTCCGATTCGCCCACCGTAGCCAATAGCGCGCGATCAGGTGCGGGAATCCAGCCGACGGCGAACGGCATCCCGGTCCACACCCAGCTCCGCCAGCAGATCGGCCGCGGGATCGGGCGGCGACAGCGTCACCAGCACCCGCAACAGCTGCGCCGGATCACGCGGCCGCGGCGTCCCGCGGAGCGCCTCGTTGACGACCGCGCGCGCCCCCGACGTCAGCGCGCCCAGGGTCAGCTTCCCGCGCCTCGCCGGAACTTCGGCCGGCCGGAGGCCTTCCACCTCGATACCGAGCGCCGCCAGCGCCGCCCGGTCCAAGCGGTCCAGGGCCGCGCGGGCCTCGGCCAAACCGGTACCGAGCGCGAGCGCGCTGTCCGGGTCGTGCAGCAGGCCCAGCAGCAGGTGTTCGGTGCCGAGCCGCCGGTCGCCGCGGCGGCGGGACTCCGCCAGGGCCGCCGTCACCACCGCGGCGAACGGGCTCTTCGCGATCATCCGGTCGAGCACGAGCCCCTCACTTCCCGTACTTGGCGTGCACGGACTGCCGGGCGACACCGAGGGCGTCCCCGATCTGCTCCCACGACCAGCCCCGTTCCCGGGCGTGCGCGACGGCCGCCGCTTCGACCTGTTCGGCGAGGCGGTGCAGGGCGCCTACCGCGCGCAACGCCACCGCCGGGTCCGTTTCCGAGACGCGTCCCGAAAGCTCTTCCGCTTCCATGGTGTGTCAGTCTAGCCTGACATGGTCGTCAGTTTGAACTGACAGTCGGGAGGGCGTCATGGAGATCGCGGTGATCGGAGCGGGGCCGGTGGGCCTGATGCTGGCGGCGGAGCTGCGACTCGGCGGGTCCGAGGTGGTGGTGCTCGACCGGCGGGCCGTGCCGGACGAGCGGCCGCGGGCGAACGGGCTCGTCGGCCGGATCGTCGAGCAGCTCGACCACCGGGGGCTCCTGGACCGGTTCCGGGCCGAGGCCGCGTTCACCGGCCCCGTCCCCGGCTTCCCGTTCGGGCCGGTGCCGCTGAACACGCCAGTGCCCGGACTGATGCTGCAGCAGCCGCGAATGGAGGCCCTGCTGACCGAACGGGCACTCGAACTCGGCGCCGAAATCCGGCGGGGGCACGAACTCGTCGATCTGGACACCGTGCGCGGCCCGGACGGCGAGCACCGCCTGGACGCGCGGTACGTCGTCGGCTGCGACGGCGCGCACAGCCGCGTCCGCGAGCTGGCCGGCATCGGGTTCCCGGGCGCCACCGACGGCGAGCTGATGCGCCTCGGGCACTTCCGCGGAAACCTTCCGCTGTTCGGCTCCGGGCTGGCGCGCGGCTGGAACCGCCGTCCCGGCGGACGCGTGCTGGTGACGTCGCTGACACCCGGCGTGGTGATCGCCGGCGTTCGCGAGGTGGCACCCGAGCCGGCCGGCGAGCCGACCCTGGACGAGTTCCGCGACGCCGTGAAACGGGTGCTCGGCACCGATCTGCCGCTGGGGGAGCCGCTCTGGCTGTCGCGGACGGTCAGCTCGGCCCGGCTCGCCTCGCAGTACCGGGCCGGCCGCGTGTTCCTGGCCGGCGACGCCGCACACCTCTTTCCCGCCGGTGGGTCGTCACTCAACGTCGGGTTGCTGGACGCGGTCAACCTCGGCTGGAAGCTCGCCGCCGTCGTGCGGGGCTCGGCTCCGGAGAGTCTCCTCGACAGCTACCACGCCGAGCGGCACCCGGTGGCGGCGCGGACGTTGACGCAGACCCGCGTCCAGGCCCTGCTCGACCGCCTGACCGGCGAGGACGGCGACGCCCTGCGGACGCTCTTCGGCGAGCTGGCCGCCTTTCCCGAGGCGACCCGGCACCTGGGCGAGCTCCTGCGGGACGCCGACGAGCTGCCGTACGTCCCCGACCTGCCGCTGACCGTCGGCGGCGAGCCGACCAGGGTGGCCGAGGTCATGCGCGCCGCGCGGACCGTGCTGTTCGACTTCGCCGACCGCGCCGACCTGCGGGAAGCAGCCGGACCGGGTGTGAAGATCGTCACAGCCACCTGCCCGGACGCCCCGGCTGACGCGCTGCTGGTGCGTCCGGACGGCGTCGTGACGTTCCGCGGCGATGATCCGGCGATGCTGCGGGAAGCAATGGCGGCACCGGGGCGTTGAACCCGGTTGTGAGCTCATTGCCTGACGTGCCGCTGTCCGTGCTCGACCTGTCCCCCGTTTCGGAGGGGAACACCGTCGGCGAGACGCTGCGCAACACCCTGGACCTCGCCCGCGCCGCGGAACGGCTGGGCTACCACCGCTACTGGCTGGCCGAGCACCACAACATGCCCGGCATCGCCAGCTCGGCCACGGCCGTGCTGATCGGGCACGTCGCCGACGCCACCGAGCGGATCCGCGTCGGCTCGGGCGGGATCATGCTGCCCAACCACGCGCCGCTGGTCGTCGCCGAGCAGTTCGGCACCCTGGAGGCGTTCCACCCGGGCCGGATCGACCTGGGCATCGGGCGTGCGCCCGGCACCGACCAGCGGACGGCGCTCGCGTTGCGCGGCCCGGGCGGGCTGTCCGCGGAGAACTTCCCGGAGCACCTGCAGGAGCTGATCGGCTACTTCACCCATTCGGAGGCTCGCGGGGTCAACGCGGTGGTGGCCGAAGGCAACCAGCCGCCGGTGTGGCTGCTCGGTTCGAGCGGCTTCAGCGCCCAGCTCGCCGGACGGCTCGGGCTGCCGTTCTCCTTCGCGCACCACTTCGCCGCCGAGAACACCGTCCCGGCCGTGCAGCTGTACCGCGAGAACTTCCGGCCCGGGGTGCTCGACGAGCCGTACGTGATGCTCGGCGTGTCCGTGGTCGCCGCCGAAACGGACGAACGCGCCCGCTTCCTGGCCGGCCCCAGCGGGCTGACGTTCCTCAGCCTCCGCCGCGGCCGCCCGATCGCGCTGCCGACGCCGGAAGAAGCGGCGGAGTACCCGTACTCCGAGATGGACCGCGCGTTCCTGGCCGAGCGCTTCGGCTCCAGCATCGTCGGCTCGCCCGAAACCGTCCAAAAGGGACTCGAACAGTTGCTGGCCGACACCGGTGCGGACGAGCTGATGGTCACCACGATGGTCCACGGCCACGCCGACCGCGTCCGCTCCTACGAACTCCTCGCCGGTCTCAAGTCCTGACCGTGCCCCAGAGGCCGACACACGTGATTCGAGGGTCGACACGCGTGATTGAGAGGTCGACACGCGTGATTGCCGAGTCGACACGGCGGAGCCCAGGCTCCCGCGGCGTGTCGTCTCCCCAGTCACGCGTGTCGGCTTCCTGATCACGCGTGTCGGCTTCCTGATCACGCGTGTCGTCCGGCGGGGTACGCGGGAATTGACAAAACGGGGTGGATCGTCAAGCTCGGGTGCGGCTGGGAGGCGAGTTTCTTCGCATCTGCTGATAACAAGATCGGGTCCGTTTGTCAGCACTGCACAATAAATGTGGGGTTACCAGCCCGTGACCGCGTGATCCTGCTCAAGTTCTTGTCTACCAGCAAGGCCGTCGTTAGCGTACCGACCAGTAGGAAACGGCACGGTGCCCCCGAGACCGTGAATGGCCGGAATTTGTTACCCCATTCGGACCATTTCCCATTGGTCAACTCGGGTGTATTCGGCGTGCCGCCGAAACCGCTGGAGGCACACGAATGGCCGAACGAACGACGACGCCGTCGTTCCCGGGGGCGGCCGCGCTGCGGCAAACCGGAAGGCTTTACGGGCTCGGCCTCGACGTCGTCCGCCTGACCTTCCGGCGCCCGTTCCAGGTGCGCGAGCTGATCCAGCAGTTCTGGTTCATCGCGAGCGTGTCGATCCTGCCGACGGCGCTGGTCTCGATCCCGTTCGGCGCGGTGATCGCGCTGCACATCGGCTCGCTGACCACGCAGATCGGCGCCCAGTCGTTCACCGGCGCGGCGAGCGTGCTGGCCATCATCCAGCAGGCCGCACCGATCGTGACGGCGCTGCTCATCGCCGGCGCCGGCGGCAGCGCGATGTGCGCGGACCTCGGCTCCCGGACGATCCGCGAAGAGATCGACGCGATGGAGGTCCTCGGCGTCTCGCCGGTCCAGCGCCTGATCGTGCCGCGAGTGCTCGCCGCGATGGGCGTCTCGGTCTTCCTCAACGGCATGGTCAGCGTCGTCGGCGTGCTCGGCGGTTACTTCTTCAACGTGATCATGCAGCACGGCACCCCGGGCGCCTACCTGGCCAGCTTCTCCGCCTTGGCCCAGCTGCCCGACCTGTGGATCAGCGAGATCAAGGCCCTCATCTTCGGCTTCGTCGCCGGGGTGGTCGCCTCCTACCGCGGCCTCAACCCCAAGGGCGGCCCGAAGGGCGTCGGCGACGCGGTCAACCAGTCCGTGGTCATCACGTTCCTGCTGCTGTTCGTGCTGAACCTGATCCTCACCACCGTCTACCTGCAACTCGTGCCGCCCAAGGGGAGCTGAAGTGACGACCACGGAACTCCCGAGAGCAGCGCGGGTACGCGAGGCCGTCGACCGCCGGTTCGGCTTCCTCGACACCCTCGGCGACCAGATCCTCTTCTTCCTCCGCGCGATCGCCTGGACCCCGCGGGCCCTGCGCCGCTACCTGCGCGAAGTCGTCCGCCTGCTGGCGGAGGTCAGCTTCGGCAGCGGCGCGCTGGCCGTCATCGGCGGCACGATCGGCGTGATGGTCGGGATGACCGTGGCCACCGGCACGGTCGTCGGCCTCCAGGGCTACTCGGCGCTGAACCAGGTCGGGACGTCGGCGTTCGCCGGGTTCGTCTCCGCCTACTTCAACACCCGCGAGATCGCGCCGCTGGTCTCCGGGCTCGCCCTGAGCGCCACCGTCGGCTGCGGCTTCACCGCGCAGCTCGGCGCGATGCGGATCTCCGAGGAGATCGACGCCCTCGAGGTGATGGGCATCCCCAGCGTCCCGTACCTGGTGACGACCCGGGTGATCGCCGGCTTCCTCGCCGTCATCCCGCTCTACGCGATCGGGCTGCTGTCGAGCTACCTCGCTTCGCGGCAGGTCACCGTGTGGTTCTTCGGCCAGTCCGCGGGCACCTACGACCACTACTTCCTGCTGTTCCTGCCACCCGGCGACGTGCTGTGGTCGTTCGGGAAGGTCCTGGTGTTCAGCATCGTGGTGGTCATGGCGCACTGCTACTACGGCTTCCGCGCGAGCGGCGGCCCGGCCGGCGTCGGCGTCGCGGTGGGCCGCGCGGTGCGCACCGCGATCGTCGCGATCAGCGTCCTCGACTTCTTCCTGTCCCTGGCGATCTGGGGCGCGACGACAACCGTGCAGGTGGCCGGATGAGACGCGAAACCCGCCACAAGGCCGGGGTCCGCACCGCAGGGGTGCTGTTCCTCGTGGTGATGGGCGTGCTGGTGACGCTCTCCATCAAGATCTACGACAAGGACTTCGTCAGCACGGTGCCGGTGACGCTCAAGGCGAGCCGCATCGGCAACCAGCTCTCGCCGGGCGGTCAGGTCAAGGCCCGGGGCGTACTCGTCGGCGAGATCCGCGAGGTCCGGGCGACGCCGCAGGGCGCCGAGATAGCGCTTGCTCTCGAACCGGGCAGAGTGGACATGCTGCCGCGCAACGTCTCCGCACTCCTGGTCCCGAAGACGCTGTTCGGCGAGCGGTACGTCCAGCTGTCCATCCCGGACGGCGAGCGGGGCCCGCACCTGGTCGCCGGCGACGTCATCGAGCAGGACCGTTCGGCCAACGCGGTCGAGCTGGAACGGGTCTTCGACAACCTGCTGCCGGTCCTGCAGGCGGTCCAGCCGCAGAAGCTGGCCACGACGCTGACCGCGGTTTCGACGGCCTTGGAAGGACGCGGCGAGCAGCTCGGCAAGACGATCGGCACCGCCGCGGACTACCTCAAGGAATTCAACCCCGACCTCCCGCAGCTGACCTCGGACCTCCGGGATCTGGCCAAGGTTTCCCACCTGTACGGCGACATCGCGCCCGACCTGCTGGACGCGCTCACCGCCTCCGCGGTCACGCTGAACACGGTCAAGGAGAAGCAGGCCGACCTGGCCGGGGTGTACCAGCAGGTGACGTCGTCGTCCCAGGAGATTTCCACCTTCCTGGCCAACAACCGGGACAACCTCATCTCCCTGGCCGCCGACAGCCGCGCACCGCTGGAGATCGCGGCGAAGTACTCCCCCAGTTTCGCCTGCACGATCGGCTCCCTCAACGCACTGAGGAAATCCATGGACAAGGTGCTCGGCGCGGGCACGAACGAACCGGGCGTGCACGCCGAGGTCGCGGTGACCACCGACAGCGGCAAGTACCTGCCGGGCCGGGACGACCCGCGCTTCACCGACAGCGGCGAGCCGCGCTGCTACCCCTCCGGCGTCGCCCCCACCGTGGGCACCGCGGCCGCGGCCCCCGGAACCACCGGGCACCCGCTGCTGGCCGGCGGCCAGGGCGACCTCGGCGTCGCGAACTCGCCGCAGGAACAGCAGCTGCTGGCCACGTTGGTCGCGCCGTCGATCGGGGTGCCGACCGGCGCGGTCCCGGGCTGGAGCAGCGTGCTCGTCGGACCGCTCTACCGCGGCACGGAGGTGACGATCAAGTGAGGAACATCGCCGCCCCGCTGATCAAGAGCATCATCTTCATCGCCGTCACCGCGCTGGCGACGGCACTGCTGGCCATCTCCATCACGAACTCCGGCGTCGGCGCCACCAAGCGCTACACAGCCAAGTTCCTCGACGCCACCTCGCTCAACGTCGGCGACGACGTGCGCATCTCCGGGGTCCGCGTCGGCCAGGTCGAGTCACTGGAGATCGGCGACCGCAACCGGGCGGTGGTCGGCTTCTCGCTCGACCAGGGCCGGCGGATCCCCGCCGACGTCCACGCGGTCATCAAGTACCGCAACCTGGTCGGGCAGCGGTACGTCGCCCTCGAACGCGGGAACACCGCCACCCGGGATCAGCTGCCCGAGGGCGCCGAGATCCCGCTGGACCGCACGACACCCGCACTCGACCTCACCGACCTCTTCAACGGCTTCAAACCGCTGTTCCAGGCGCTGTCGCCGAACGACGTCAACGAGCTCTCCGGCGAGCTCGTCCAGGTACTGCAAGGCGAAGGCGGCACCGTCGAAAGCCTGCTGCAGCACACCGGTTCGCTGACCACCACGCTCGCCGGGCGCGACAAGGTGATCGGCGAGGTGATCGGGAACCTCAACACGGTCCTGAACACCGTAAACGACAAGGGCGACGCGCTGGCGAACCTCGTCTCCACCCTGCGGCAGCTGGTGTCCGGGCTGGCGGGCGACCGCGCCGCGATCGGCGACGCCATCAGCGGCATCGGCGCGCTGACCGAGTCCACCGCCGGACTGTTCGAGCAGGCCCGCCCGCCGCTGAAGGACAGCATCGCCGGCCTGAAGAACGTCGCCGGGACGCTGGCCCAGAACCAGTCCGATGTGGACAGCTTCCTGACCAACCTGCCGGTGAAGTTCGGCGAAATCGGCCGGACCGCCACCTACGGCTCGTGGATGAACTTCTTCCTTTGCCGCGCCACGCTCGAAACCACGCCCCCGCGCGGCGTGTACGTCCCCACGCCGAGGTGCGAATCGTGAAGTCCTTCAAGGAACGCAACCCGGTCGTCCTCGGCGTGATCGGCAGCATTGCGCTGGCCGCGCTGCTGACCGTGACGTTGAACTTCGACAACCTCCCGATCGTCGGCGGCGGCACCACCTACGAGGCCGAGTTCTCCGAGGCCGCCGGCCTGCAGCCGGACGACGAGGTCCGGATCGCCGGCATCAAGGTCGGCGAGGTCCGCACGGTCGCGCTGGCCGACGACCACGTGCTGATCTCCTTCCGGGTCAAGAACGCCTGGCTCGGCGACCGCACGTCCGCCGAGATCAAGATCAAGACGTTGCTGGGCCGCAAGTTCCTCTCGCTCAACCCCACCGGCGAGGACGTCCAGAACCCGGACCAGCCGATCCCGCGGACCCGGACGGTCACGCCCTACGACGTCACCGACGCCTTCAACGGCCTCGCCGACACCGTGGGCGCGATCGACACCAAGCAGCTCGCGGACAGCTTCACCACGTTGTCGGACACCTTCCGCAACTCCCCCGAGCACGTCCGCAGCGCACTCGACGGGCTGTCCCAGCTGTCCAAGACGGTCTCCAGCCGCGACAGCCAGATCGCCGACCTGCTGGCCAACGCCCGGAAGCTGACCACGACGCTGGCGAACTCGAACGACGACTTCGAGAAGCTGATCGGCGACGGCAACCTGCTGCTCACCGAGCTGAACAGCCGCCGCGACGCGATCCGCGACCTGCTGGACGGCTCGGCACGGCTGGCCACCCAGCTCAGCGGGCTGGTGCAGGACAACGCCGGTGCCCTCAAGCCGGCCCTGGAGTCGCTCAACCAGGTCACCGACCTGCTCAAGCGGCAGAACGACAACCTCACCAAGGGCCTGCAGCTGGCCGGCCCGTACTTCCGGGTGCTCACCAACACGACCGGCAACGGCCGCTGGATCGACGCCTACCTCTGCGGGCTGCTGCCCGAGAACCACGACCCCTGCACCCCGCCGAAGAACCCGGGAGGGGCGAAATGAGCGCGCTGACCACCACCCGCGCCGGTGTCCTGGCGAGCCGTTTCGTCGCCGCCGCGCTGCTGCTCGCCCTCGTCGTGTCCGCGGCGCTGTGGTGGGTGTTCTCCGGCTCCGGCCAGCACCACGTCACGGCGTTCTTCACCCGCGCGGTCGGCGTCTACCCCGGTTCGGACGTCCGCGTGCTCGGCGTCCGGATCGGCCAGGTCGACGCGGTCACCCCGCGCGGCGAGCAGGTGCAGGTCGACATGAGCATCGACGGCTCGGTCGGCGTCGCCGAGGACACCACGCTCCTGGTGATCGCCCCCAGCGTCGTCGCCGACCGCTACCTCCAGTTCGCCAAGCCGGCCCGCGGCGGACCGCGGCTGCCGGACGGCGCGTCGATCCCGATCCAGCGGACGGCCACCCCGGTGGAGCTCGACCAGCTCTACGCCAGCCTCGACACGATTTCCAAGGCGCTCGGCCCGAACGGCGCCAACTCCCAAGGCGCGCTGTCGGACCTGCTGAAGACCGGCGCGCAGACCCTGCAGGGCAACGGCCGCCCCTTCAACGACAGCGTCCGCAACTTCGCCCAGCTGGCCCGCACGCTGGCCGGCAACTCGAGCGATCTGTTCGGCACCGTCAGCGAGCTCCAGCAGTTCACCACCATGCTCGCCACGAACGACAGCCAGGTGAGCAACGTCAACCAGCAGCTGGCCCAGATCTCCGGCACCCTCGCCGCCAACAGCGGCGAGCTGGCACAGGCCCTCGAAGGCCTCGGCCGCGCGCTCGGCGACGTCCAGGCGTTCATCCGGGACAACCGCGGCGCGCTCAAGGCCAATGTGGACAACCTGGTGACGACCACGCGGACCCTCGTCGAGCAACGCGCGTCGCTGGCCGAAACGCTCGACGACATCCCGCTCGCGGTGACCAACGTGCTCAACGCGGTCGACCCGGCCACCGGGCAGCTGCGCGGCCGCGGCAACTTCGACTACTACCTCCAGCCACTGCCGCTGCCGGTCACCGGCGACGTCTACACGAGCGGGGGCGGACGATGAAACGGATTCTCGCGGTCGCGACGATCGGCTGCCTGACCCTTGCCGGCTGCTCGTCGGGGGAGTTCAAGGGCGTCTACGACCTGCCCCTGCCCGGCGGCGCCGACGTCGGCGCCCACCCGTACTCGCTGACCGTGCAGTTCGCCGACGTGCTCGACCTCGTGCCGCAGGCCGCGGTGAAGGTCGGGGACGTCCCGGTCGGCCGGGTGCGCGAAGTCCGGCTGGGCAGCGACGGCTGGACGGCCGAAACGGTGCTGGAGGTCAACGGCGACGTCGTGCTGCCGGCCAATGCGGTCGCGCGGCTGCGCCAGTCCAGCCTGCTCGGCGAGAAGTTCGTCGAGCTGGCCCCACCGGACGGTGACACCAAACCTGCCGGAACCGCGCGGCTGGCGAACGGCGCCACGATCACCCTGGACCGGACCAACCGCAACCCCGAGTTCGAAGAGATCTTCGGCGCCCTTTCCCTACTGCTCAACGGCGGCGGGATCGGGCAGCTGCAGACGATCAACCGTGAACTGTCGAAGGTGATGGACGGCAACGAAGAACAGATCCGGTCGTTCCTCTCCGGGGTGAACACCCTGGTGACCGACCTGGACGCGCACCGCTCGGACATCACCGAAGCGCTCGACGGGCTCAACCGGCTCTCGGCCACGCTCGCGAACCGCCACGAGCAGGTCTCCGGGGCGCTGACCGACCTGACGCCGGGGCTGCAGACGCTCACCGAGCAGCGCACGCAGCTGGTGTCGATGCTGCAGTCGCTGGACCGGCTCGGCACGGTGGCCACCGACGTCGTCGACCGCACCCGCGACGACATGGTCGCCGACCTGCACGCGCTCGCCCCGATCCTGGGGCAGCTGGCCGCGGCCGGGAAGGACCTGCCGCAGTCGCTGCAGATGCTGCCGACGTTCCCGTTCCCGGATTCGGTGCTCGGCGCGGTGAAGGGCGACTACATCAACTCCTACGTCTCGATGATCCCGGCACCCGGGGTGCCGTTGCCCCCGCCCGGCGAGGGTGTCCCGCCCGGCCTGCCGACGCTCCCGCTGCCGAGCAGCGGGACCCGGGTCTCCGGAGGCAGCTGATGCTGAGCCGCAGAGTACACATCCAGGTCATCCTGTTCGTCGTGATCGCGCTGGCCACGACCGCGTTCGTCGGCGCCAACTACGCCGGGCTGGGCCGGCTGTTCGGCTCCGGCAGCTACACGGTGAAGCTCGAGCTCGCCGAAGGCGGCGGCCTGTTCACCAACGGCGAAGTGACCTATCGCGGCGTCGCCGTCGGCCGGGTCGGCGAGCTGCGGCTCACCGTCACCGGGATGGAGGCGGACCTGCTGATCGACGACGCGGCCCCGCCGATCCCGGCGGACTCGCGGGCCGTGGTGGCGAACCGCTCGGCGGTCGGCGAGCAGTACGTCGACCTGCAGCCGCGCACGGCCGACGCGCCCTACCTCGACAGCAGCTCGGTGATCCGGCGCGAGTCGACGACACTGCCGCTGCCGGTGAACAACCTGCTGACCGACCTGGACTCGTTCACCGCGTCGGTGCCGACGCAGGACCTGCGCACGGTGGTGAACGAGCTCGACGACGCCCTGCGCGGCGCGGGCCCGGACCTGCAGACGCTGATGGACTCGGCGACGACGTTCACCCAGGAGGCGAGCAGCCACCTGCCGCAGACGTCGAAGCTGATCGACGACGGCGCGACAGTCCTGCGCACCCAGATCGACTCCGCCGCGGAGTGGCGTTCGTTCAGCAGCAACGCCAAGGTGTTCGCCCAGCAACTGGCGAACTCCGACGGTGACCTGCGGCGGCTGATCGCGACCGCCCCGCCGGCGGCGTCCGAGCTCGGCGGGCTGCTCAAGGAGAACGACCCGGGCCTGCCGATCCTGCTGGCCAACCTGCTGACGACGGCCCGGGTGTTCGGCACCCGCACCGCGGCGGAGGAGCAGTTCCTGGTCAACACCCCGAAGGCGGTGGCGTCGGTGGGTTCGGCGCTCAACGACTCCGGCGACGCGCTGCGGCTGGGTCTGGTGCTGAACTTCAACGACCCGCCGCCGTGCCGCCAGGGCTACGGGAAGACGCCGGACCGGCCGAGCAACGACCTTTCCCCGCTGCCGTTCAACACCGACGCGGCCTGCACGCTGCCGTACGGGAACGAAAGCTCGGTGCGCGGCGCGCAGAACGCACCGCACCCGCCGGTCCCGGCCCCGGCCCTCCCCGGCGGCCTGACCGGCCCGCTCGGCCTCGGCACCCAGGCGACGGCGACGAGCCTCGAGGAGATGCTGTGGCTGCGGTGAAGCTCAAGCACGCGGCCGTGGTCCTGACCGCGGCGGCGGCCGTGTTCGCGGGCTGGTCGGGGTATTCCTGGTACGCGGCGGCCCACGCGACGACGGTGACGTACGGGGCGGCGCGCGACGACGCCCTGGCCACCGGCCGCACGCTGGTGGCCGAGCTGAACACCCTGGACTACCACGACGTGAACGGCGGTCTGGGCAAGTGGCTGGCGGCCTCGACGGGGCCGCTGCACGACCAGCTGGCCCGCACGGACGAGACGACGAAGAAGACCCTGGCGGCGAACGCGACGGTGGCCACCGGCCGCGTGGTGGACGCGGCGCTCAGCGAGCTGGACGAACACGCGGGCACGGCGAAGCTGCTGGCCTCGGTGGAGATCACGATGGCCAAGCAGGGAACGGCCCCGGCGGTGAAACGCAACCGCTTCGCGGCGGCGCTGAGCCGGACGCCGGACGGGTGGAAGCTCAGCGCGCTCGACCAGCTGCCGGTGGGTGCCCGGTGAGCCGCACGGAAGCGCAGCCCGCCGCCCGGGCGGCCGAGGACCCGGCCGAGGTCGAGGCCCCGCAAGACAGCGAGTCTGCCGCGGCTGTCGTGAGTGGTAAGGAGGGTTCTAACCCTAATTACCACTCACGACAAGCCACGGCAGACTCGTCAGCCGGCGCCGAAACCGACCCGGCCGCCGAGCCCGACGTCACCCCCGACGTCACGCCCGACGTCACCCCCGATGTCACCACCGAAGCCCCGGCCAGGGCCCGGCCCGCCTGGCTGCGGCTGCCCGCTTTCCTGCTCGCCGCCGCCGTCCTCCTCACCGGTGCCGGTGTCTGGTTCACCCTCGAAGCCCGCTTCGCCGCGGCCGACCCCGCCGCCGCGAACGTGGCGCTCACCGACGTCGGCGCCACGGCCGATGTCACCTCCGCCGTCACCCTGGCCGTCAACCGGATCTTCTCCTATTCCTACGACCGGACCGACGTCACTGAAAAGGCCGCCGCCGCCGTGCTGCGCGGGTCGGCCAAGGATTCCTACGACAAGCTCTTCGCCGAAGTCAGGCAAAAGGCACCGCAGCAGAAACTCGTGCTCACTTCGCGCGTTTCGGCCAGCGCGGTTCAGGAGCTCAAGAATGGCCACGCCCGGTTACTCGTATTTCTCGACCAATCAGCCGTCAGGGCCGACAACAATGCGACCGACAGTGCCGCTGCGCAGCTTTCCGTGACCGCGGAGCACACCGCCGGCGGCTGGGTCATCACCGAGCTCGAAGCCCGCTGACCCAGCCCTTCGCAATACCGCACGTAACCGTTTCCGGGAGCACCCGGAAACGGCCGAGAAAACGCAAGAGGAGGACAACCATGTCCGTGGCAACGAAGCTGAAGAGACTGGCCGTGCTCACATCGGCGGCGACCGTGGCGATGACCGTGGTCACCGCGACCCCGGCGTCGGCCGAGATCATCCCGTTCCCGGTCTCCTTCTCGGTGACCGGCAACACGGTGGTGAAGAAGACCGGCAGTGCCATGAACCTCGGCCCCGGCTCCCTGGTCGGAAACCTGCTCGTCAACGACGAGACCGGCGAAGTCGGCCTGAACGCGAACCTGACCCTGCCGCCGTCCCAGGCGAACATCTCCCTGGTTTCCGGCCTGTTCAAGATCAAGGCGACGGTGAAGGTGATTCCGCTCGGCCCGGCCACCGGCACCCTGGCCGACGCCACGCTGACCACGCACGCCAAGGCCAACATGGAGATCAGCAACATCTGGGTCGGTCTGCTCGCGCCGGTCATCCCGCTGCCCACCGTGCCGGGAGCCTGCAAGACGAAGACCCCGATCGAGCTGAACCTGGTGGCGAAGGACATCGACATCTTCTCGCCGATCACGGTCTCGGCCGACTACACGATCCCGGAGTTCACCAACTGCTGGGTCGCCGACCTCGCCCTCGGAGCGCTGGTTTCGGGGCCGGGCAACACGATCAACCTCACCCTGACGCCCAACGCGGCGAGCTGACGCGACGGGTGGCGGGCGCACACTGCCCGCCACCCGCCCGCTCAGCAAGGCGCGCTGGGGTCTTCCTTCAGCGCGAAGCTGTCGTTCTCCCCCGCCGAGATGCCGAAGATCGGCCCGCACGGGAGCAGGTACGAGGCCGTCTCCTCGACCAGGTTCGAACCCCAGGCGACGACGCTGCCATCGGCCTTGATGGCCAGGTTGTGGTTGGCACCGGCATCGATGGCCACGACGTCCGTCAGGGCCGCGTCGGGGACGGTCACCTGACCGTAGTTGTTGCGGCCCCATGCATAGACGCGACCATCCTTCAAGGCCAGGCTGTGCTGGGCTCCGGCGGACACCGCGGTAACGCCCGACGACAGGGCCGCCGGCACGGTCGCCTGGCCGTAGGAGTTGTTCCCCCACGCCAGCACGCCACCGTTCTTGATCACCAGGTTGTGGTCGGACCCGGCGGCGATCGCAGTCACGCCGGACTGCGCGGCCGCCGGCACGTCGGTCCGGCTGCCCCAGCTCACCACCTGACCGTTCTGTTTGAGGGCCAGGCTGTGCAGATAGGACGTCGCGATCGCGGTGACGCCACTGGCCAGCGAGGCGGGCAGGTCGGTCTGGCCGTACCAGTCGTTGCCCCAGGCCAGAACCTGGCCGTTCTTGAGCGCGAGTTCGTGTCCCCAGCCCGACGCGATCTGGCTGACCCCGGACAACGCCGCGGCGGGCACTTCGTTGGCGCCCCAGTTGTTCGCGCCCCACGCGAGGACCGTCCCGCCCTTCAACGCGAGCACGGTCGTGGAGCCCGCCGACACGGCGGTGACCCCGGTCAGCGCCGCCGTCGGGGGAACGGTGATGGCGAAGTCCTGCTTCCCCCAGCCGAGCACCCCACCGGCGGTGGCCGCGGACGCCGGCGACGCACAGAGTGACAGGGCCATCGCCGCCGAGACCGTCAATACGGCTCCCCTGAGCGATACCCGTTCACAACGTGAAGCAAGTGGCACGGTAGCCTCCTTTCTCGCGTTTCGTTATCCCAGATTGCTTCGGCAAGATCGTGAATGGTAGACCGTTCCCAGTGACGTTCGGCCACGTGGTGGTTCTTTGTCAAAATCCGATGAAAGCGCCGCCGGTCCTGCGCGGGGGCGAACAAGAAACTCGAGCCGCCCCGGTGCGGCGGACTGACGATGCCACAAAGTCTTGTTCCGTAATGAACTCACGAGTAGCCTCATTCCCGGCAGATGGACCTCCACCTCGCACGTCGGTGAATTCACGTCCCGCCGCTCGGGGCAATGGGGGCGGGCGAACGTGATCGGAGAGCAACGACGGCGAGCAATCGATCAGCCAAAGCCGAGACTGTACTGAATCAAAGGAGATGGGTATGTCCCGACTCAGCAGGCTGTCCGCCGGAATCGCGACCACCGCTACCGCCGTCGGCGCCATCGCGGTGCTGACCGCCGGCACCGCGGCCGCCGCCACGGTCACCTACACCGCCGGCGGCACCACGCCCCTGACCTACACCTGCACCTTCCCCGGCGTCACGCCGCAGCCGGTCCTCGTCACGTCGCACCTCGACGCGGACGACACCGTGGCGGCCGGGGGCACCCTCACCCCGGTCAACGTGGGCGGCTCCGCGACGATCAGCGCAGGTGTCCACGCGCTGCTCACCGCGGTCGGCTACGACGGCATCCAGGGCACCGCCACGGTGCCGGTGACGGCGGCGTCGGGCACCCTGTCGCAGCCTGCGGCCACCGGGCTCGACATCCCGCAGACGATCTACCCGGCCGGCGGCCCGATCACGGTGAACATCTCGCAGGTCGCGACGTCCAGCGTCCCGACCTACACCGCGCCGGCGACGCCGGGCACCGACACGCTGTCGATGGGCAACACCGTCACGGCGAACCTGCAGTTCCACAAGAAGGCGAACAACACCTGGACGCCGTGGACGATGAGCTGCACCCTGAAGGTCACCAACCCGGCGCAGAACACCGCGTTCAGCCCGAGCATCACCGTCTCCTGACCGGATTCCCGGTGCGGACCCTCGCCGGGGTCCGCACCGGGATCTTCTGTCTCCGCTTCCGAACACACCAGGGAAACCGATGCCCCGTCGAGTCCGGCCCCGCTCCGTCACGGTGACCGCGCTGGCGGCCGTCGGCCTGCTGTCCGCGGCGAACGGCGCACTGACCGGGGTCGGTTCGGCCGCCCCCGCCCCCGCGGAGCCGCCGGAGAAGACGGCGACGACGTCGGTCTCGGTGACCTGTCCCTTCGCCGATCCGCTCGGTTCGCGCAAGCTCACCGTCGAAACGACGGCGACCCTGCCCACCCTGGCGAAGACCGGCACCTCGGCGACGATCGGCAAGTACTCGACGCAGTTCAGCCTCCCCCGCGACATCGCGCTGTCGCTCCTGCCCGCCGGCGCCACCGCCGGTTCGCTGCAGGGCGCCGTGCAGCTCGCCCTCGCCGTGCACCAGGGCGAGCGCTCGGACCAGATCCCGGTCGCTCTCACCGTGGCACCGACGCCCCTGCCGGAAACCGGCGACGTCACCCTCACCGCCACCGGCACCGTGCCGGAGATCGCGATCAACACCATCGGCTCCGTCACCTTCGACGTCACCGCGCCGAAGCTCGCGCTGGCCGCCGTTCCCGCCGCCGCGCCCGAAACGCCCGACGCGGCCGGCGCCCCCGCGGCGCCGCCGGCGCCCCCGATCGCGTGCACCCTCGATCCCGACCAGCAGGCGACGCTGGGCACGATCCTCGTCCAGCCGACGGCGAAGCCGGGTGCCGAGCAAAAGGCCGCTCTCGGCGCGGCGGCCGCGCTGGACGACGAACCGCCTCCGCCGAACGAATACACCGTGCCGCTCGGCCTCATCACCATCATGACCAGGTCGACCGTCGCGAGGCTGGGCGCGACCGTCGTCGCCGACCCCGCCATCCTGCTCAACGCGTTCTTCACGGTGAACATCGACACCGGCGAGTCCCGGGTCTCCGGGTCGGCGGTGTTCAAGCCGGCGACCACGACGTTCCTCGGCTTCGGGTTCGTGCCGGTGACCGCGACCGTCGAGTTCCTGCCGGTCGACTACCAGAACAGCAAGATGATCGAGGTCGGCGGCGGGCTGTTCACCGACGACGAGGGCTACACGAACCTGCGTACCGAGCTGAAGGTGATGGGCAGGCTGAGCGGCGCGAAGATCAACGGCGTCCCGCTCGACGTCGGCTCCGACTGCGTGACGAAGGAGCCGGTGTCCCTCGAGATCACCGGTCGCTACGACCCGTTCACCACCGGCCACGTCCGCACCGATCCGGAGAAGGGCTTCTACCTGCCGCCCTTCCGCGACTGCGGCGCCGGCGGCCAGGACCTGACCCCGCTGCTCAGCGGCATGAGCACGGGCTGGGGCAACCAGGCCTTCATCGACACGTACAACCTGAACGGGTGCATGGAGCCCGACCACACCCAGTGCCCGCCCGACACCCTTCCGCCCCCGCCGGGCTCGGAAGCCTCGGCGGCGAAGAAGGCGGTCGCGAAAAACCCGAACTGAGGCACACCTGGAGGGGCACATGAACATCCGCCGTTTCCTGACGACGGCCGCCGCGACGGTCCTCGTCCTCGCCGGAACCGCCGGGCTGGCGCGGGCGGCCACGACGTTCAACTCGCCTCCAGGGGTCGCCTACCTCTGCTCGTTCCCGGGCGTTGCGCCCCAGCAGGTGACCGCGGTGGAGCAGTTCACCGGCCCGGCCGCCGTCCCGACCGGCAGCACCTTCTCGATCACCGATATCTCCGGGACGATCTACCTCGGGAGTGCCACGCGCAGCCTGATGCGAGCCCTCGGCTACGACGGCGTCCGCGGCAGCGGGATGATCCCGGTGACCGCGACGAACGCCTCACCCGTTTCGAGCACCGGCGCGCTCATCCCGGAGCTGCTCTGGCCCCCGCTCACCGGGTGGATCGACTTCTACGGCGGCGCCCAGTCGTTCGTGGCCGGTAACCCCGGCGTGGTCGGGTTCCGCATGGGCACGCCGTTCTCCCTGGGGCTGCAGTTCCACCGGGCGCCCAACAACACGTGGGTGCCGTGGACGATGAGCTGCACCCTCAAGGTGACCAGCCCCGCGCAGAACACCGCGTTCACCCCGGATCTGCCGGTGACCTGACACAACCTCCACTGTGGACAATTCGAAGGGGAGTCGAAATGTTCCTGCGCATCCTCACCACGGTTTCGTGCGCCGCCGCACTGTCGGTGTCCGTGGCCGGCCCGGCATCCGCCGCGACCGTCACCTACCGGACCGATGCCGTGGTCAACACCTGCGACCTGCTCCCGGGTGTCACCCCGCAACCCGCGACCATCACGGCCCGGTTCGACGCCCCGGACTCCGTCGCCTCGGGCACCACGGTCACGCCGGCCGGTGTGGGTGGCGTCGTGCGGTTCGAAGCGGGTCCGCACGCGATCTTGACCGCCTACGGCTACGACGGCTTCCGCGGCCACGTCGACCTGGGCCTGGCGGCGACCGGCGCGACGCTCTCCGGGCCGTCGGCCACCGGGCTGACCGTGCCCGAGCAGATCTATCCCGCCGGCGGCGCCCTCGAGGTGCTGTTCGGTCAGGAGCCGGGCGCGGTGGTGCCGTCACTGACGGCGGGCGCGCCCGGCACGGCCACGGTCAAGGTCGCCGCCCGGGCCACCTTCACCCTCGAGGTCCACAAGAAGTCGACCGGGGTGTGGAATCCGTGGACCATGACGTGCAACGTCAGGGTGACGAATCCGCCGCAGAACCCGGCGTTCAGCCCGTCGATCCCGGTGACCTGACGGGTTGACGCAAGCCCTCATGGGCCGGTGCGTTCCGCCCGCATTTCGGCGATCACCGCGTGCAGGGTCGCCACCAGGGCGAGGCGCCGGTGCTCCCAGGTTCCTTCCGTCCCCTCGTCGAGGTTCCGCCACGCCTCATAGGCCCGGCGCGTACGCCGGTTTCCCTCGATGAGGTGGCGCCCCAGTTCCCGCGGGTCGTGCCCACCCTTGCTCTCCCGGAACCACATGGTGAACATTTGGGACTCACTGATGAACTGCCCGACCAGCACGTTGAATTCGTTGCCCAGACTTCCCCGCGACAACATCCGGATCGCGAGGTTGATGTTCAGCGACGGGACTGGCTTCTGCAGCTCTTCAGGCGCATCCCAGTGGTCGGCATCCTCGATCCAGGCCCACCCCGGCGGCAACTCCACCGATCACCCTCCCCGCCGCGCGGAGCACGCGGCTACCGCGGCGTCCACTGTGGATGGGAGCCGCCCGTTCGCGGTACCGGGAGCAGGTCGCTCACCGGGTACCGCAGCGGCAGCGGAGCAGCACCGGCCCGCAACGCCAGCTCCATCTCGAATCGCGCCGCCGGATCCTTCAGGCTCTCACCGAACGTCGCCTGCAGCTGGCGCATGCGGTAGCGGACCGTCTGCGGGTGCACGCCGAGGCGCTCCGCGATCTCCACCACGTTGCCCTGGCTGTCCAGCCAGGCCCGCAGCGTCTCCAGGAGCCGCTCCTGCTGCTTGCCCGTCATCTCCGCCAGCGGCGCGAACAGGCGGTGCCGCAGCGTGCCGACCAGGCCCGTGTCGGAGTTGACCAGCAGCGTCGCCAGGTGCTCCTCCGCGCGCAGCACCGGGCGCGCCGCCAGGACGCCGCGGTCGGCCAGCTGCAGGGCGTTGCGGGCCCAGCGCAGGGAATCCGCGACCGAGGCCAGCGGGACGCACGGGCCGATCGACAGGCGGCAGTCCGGCAGCGCCACCTGCAGCGCCGCCAGGCGGGCGCCGCTCAGCTCGCCGGGGACCACGAGTTTCGGGTCGGGCGTGTCGAGTTCGGCGAGGACGTCCGCGTCGAGGCCGGCGTGGCGGCGGGCCGGGGCGACGCCGCCGGCCGGGCAGACCGCCACCGGGGTCGCGTCGGACGGCACCGGCCAGCCGATCAGCTGGGCCAGCTCGGCAATCGCTTTCGGGGACGCCGGCGGCGTCTCCAGGATCAGGTGGAGCAGCTTGCGGCGCCAGGTGTCCAGCGCGCCCGCCGTGCGCGCCTTCGCCTCCAGGTAGCCGTCGAGGGCGACGGACGCGAGTTCGTCCATGAACGCCAGCATCGCGTCGGCCAGCTGGGACATCACCGCCGAGGAAAGGCCGCTGCGCCGTCCGACGCGCATGATGCGCCGCCACGACACCCGCGCTCCCACGCGGTAGGCCGACTGCAGCGTGTCGAGGCTGCGGCCTTCGCGCATTTCGTTCTGCCCCAGCCGGTGGTGCACCTCGTGGGACTGTTCCTTCGACACCGTCGGGTCGGCGATCTGCGCGACGAACAGCGTGATCGCGTATTCGACGCCGGCCCGGATCGACTTGCCGTAGGGCCCGTCGAGCGGACGCGCGTAGGCCGGGATGGTCGCGCGGATCTCTTCGACGATTTCGGCAGCGAGGCTCGCCAGTTCCGGCCGCAGGATGTCGGCCAGCTTGCGCGGTAGTGCGGCGGGTGGCGGCGGCGCAGCGTGATCGAATCCGCGCTCCACCGACATCGCAGCTCCTTCGCTCCGGTCCGGGACTCCGGTCGCGGGCACCCCACGGCCGGGCACCCGTGCCTGTTGCCGGGTGACAACCGGCACATCGAAAAACTAACGCCAAACGTGTCACACCCGTGAAAGAAAACCGATTTCTTGTCATTGCGGTGACAATTTTTCGCAGCCTGACTGCGATGAACTGACAAGTGAACCGCCGACTGCACCTTCACGTGCGTACGAACGGGCGAACGGACAACGACCGGGTCGCGCTGCGGTTACGCCGGCATCTTGTATCGTGTGGTTGATACAAGTTGAGGAGGAGCCGCATGCCGTGGGACAACGTGCTCGGGGTCGCTTTGCTCATGGGCCTGGTCGGGCTGGCGATCCTGATCGCGCTCTGGCCGGGGAAGAAGCACGGTAAGCGCTTGCTGGAGCGCTGGGGCGTGGCCGATCCCGACGCCGGGGAGGTCGAGCTGGCCGTCCGCTACCTCAAACGGCGCCGGCTCTGGTACCCGTGGCTGTTCTTCGCGATCCCGCCGCTGCTCGACAACGGAGGAGTGGGCACGATCCTCGCCACGCTGCTCCTGGGTGGCCTGGTCGCCGAGCTGCTGGCACAGCGCCCGTCCCGCGGACCGCGTCGCGAAGCCGATCTGGCGCCGCGGACCCTGCTGGGGATCGTCCCGGCGTGGATCCTGGTGCTGGGCGGGCTGGCGGCCGCGGGATCGCTGCTGCACCTGGGGCTGACGGCGCAGTGGAAGCTGCTGGCGGTGGCGGCGGGCACGGCGCTGGTCAGCGCGGCGATCACGCTGCTGGCGGTGCGCCGCCCGGCGGTGGGCGCCGCACGTGCCGACCTCGCGCTGCGCTGCCGCAGCGCACGGGTGGCGGTCGGCCTGGGCATCGGCGCCTGCACGGCGGTCGGCTGGCCGGTGGGCGACTTCGGCTCGTTCCTGGCGGTCGTGGCCGGTCTGGCGGCGTTCCTGGCGGTGACGGCTCCGGCGAAACGACGGCCGGCGGCAGTGTGAAGATCGTCGTCGACACCGAGAACGGCGTGCCGCCGTGGCGGCAGGTGCACGACCAGGTGATCCGCGCGGTGACGGCGGGAGCGCTGCCGGAGGGGGCCAGGCTGCCGCCGATCCGCCAGCTGGCGCGGGATCTGGGGCTGGCCTCGGGAACGGTGGCGAGGGCGTACCGCGAGCTGGAGGCGGCGGGCTGGGTGGCGACGGCCCGGGCCCGCGGCACGGTGGTGACGGTGCCCTCGGGCCGTCCGGACCGCGAGGTCCTCCTGCGCGCCGCGGCCACCGAGTTCGCGGCCCAGGCCCACGACCTCGGCGCGGATGAGGAGGCGGCGGTGGCGGCGGTCCGCTCAGCCTACCGGTCGTGAGTGGTAATTCGGGTTAGAACCCTAATTACCACTCACGAGAAGCCGGCCCACCGCGGACAGGACGGGCTCCAGGACCTCGACCTCGCGTGGCGTCCCCACGCACTCCGTGATCCCCGCGCCGATCACCTCGAACCGGGCCAGGGCGTCCAGCTCCGACACCAGCCGCTCGATCGTCCAGCCGTCCGGCTCCGGGTAGTTCAGCCCCGCGAACTCGCCCGGGTCCAGCACGTCCAGATCCACGTGCACGTACAGCTTCTCCACGCCCGTCAAGGCGTCCACGGAAGTCACCGCCAAGCCTCGCGAGACCGCCGCCTGCTCGTCCGGGTCGAACACGCGCGTCCCGGCGAGGGCCACGTTCCCGGGCGTCAACGCCGGATCCGCCGCGAACTCCGGGTCGCCCTCGCCGAACAGCGAGCGCAGCACCATCCCGTGGAACGCCCCCGACGGCGACGACTCCGCCGTGTTCAGGTCCGGGTGGGCGTCGAACCACACGACGCCCAGCCCCGGGCCGTAGCGGTACCGCGCGACGCCGATCGGCACCAGCTCGACGCCGCAGTCGCCGCCGATCGTCAGCACCGGGCCGCCCGGGGCCTCCAGGGCCGCCAGCTGGGCCGCGCGGTTCGCGCCCGTCAGCGCCGCGCGGGAGGCGATCCCACGGTCCACTTCGGACACCGCGCGCGTCTGCCGGACGTGGTGCACGGGCCGGCCGAGCACGTGCCCGGCCAGCTCGGACAGGGCCACACAGCCGTCCGGCAGCTCCGCCGCGCGCGGCCCGACCGCGCCCTGCCGTTGCGGTACCGCGTTGATCAGCATCCGCCGAGCGTATCGCTCATTCGAGGACCAGCAGAAGGTCACCGCCTTCGACCTGCTGGACCGAAGTGATCGCCCGCCGGGCCACCTTGCCGCCTGCCGACGCCGTGATCGAGGCCTCCATCTTCATCGCCTCGATCGTCGCCACCGTCGCCCCGGCCTCGACCGTGGCACCCTCGGCGACCTGCAGCGTGACCACGCCCGCGAACGGCGCCGCGATCTGCTTCGGGTTGCCCTTCTCGGCCTTCTCCGTCGCCGGGATGTCCGAAGCGATCGAGCGGTCGCGGATCTGGATCGGCCGCAGCTGGCCGTTCAGCGTCGACATCACCGTGCGCACGCCGCGCTCGTCGGCCTCGCCGATCGCCTCCAGCTCGATGAGCAGCCGCACGCCCGGCTCGAGGTCGACCGGGTACTCCTCCCCCGGCCGCAGCCCGTAGAAGAAGTCCTTGCTGGGCAGCACCGACGTGTCGCCGTAGGCCTCGCGGTGCGCCTCGAACTCCTTCGTCGGCCCGGGGAACAGCAGCCGGTTGAGCGTCCGCCGGGGGTGCTCGGAAAGAGCCGTACGGTCCTCTTCGGACAGTTCGGCGACCGGCTTCGCGGCGGCCCGGCCTTCCAGGGCCTTGGTGCGGAACGGCTCCGGCCAGCCGCCCGGCGGGTCGCCGAGCTCGCCGCGCAGGAAGCCGATCACCGAGTCGGGGATGTCGAACTTGTTCGGCTCCGCCTCGAAGTCGGCCGGCGAGACGCCCGCGCCGACCAGGTGCAGCGCGAGGTCGCCGACGACCTTGGACGACGGCGTCACCTTCACCAGGTGGCCGAGGATCTTGTCCGCGGCGGCGTACATCGCCTCGATGTCCTCGAACCGGTCGCCCAGGCCCAGCGCGATGGCCTGGGTGCGCAGGTTCGACAGCTGCCCACCGGGGATCTCGTGGTCGTAGACGCGCCCGGTCGGCGACGCGAGCCCGGCCTCGAAGGGCGCGTAGATCTTGCGCACGCTCTCCCAGTACGGCTCGAGGTCGCCGATCGCCCGCAGGTCGAGCCCGGTGGTGCGGGCGGAGTGGTCGGTGGCCGCCACGATCGAGGACAGCGACGGCTGCGACGTCGTGCCCGCCATCGACGACACCGCTCCGTCGACGGCGTCCGCGCCCGCGTTGATCGCCGCGAGGTAGGTGGCCAGCTGGCCGCCCGCGGTGTCGTGGGTGTGGATGTGCACCGGCAGGTCGAACTCCTTGCGCAGCGCGGTGACCAGCTTGGTCGCCGCGGGCGCGCGCAGCAGCCCGGCCATGTCCTTGATCGCCAGGACGTGCGCCCCGGCGCCGACGATCTGCTCGGCCAGCTTGAGGTAGTAGTCGAGCGTGTAGAGCTTCTCGGCCGGGTCGGACAGGTCCGAGGTGTAGCAGAGCGCCACCTCGGCGACGGCGGACCCGGTCTCGCGCACGGCTTCGATGGCCGGGCGCATCTGCTCGACGTCGTTGAGCGCGTCGAAGATGCGGAAGATGTCGATGCCGGTCTTCGTCGCCTCCTGGACGAAGGCGGTGGTCACCTCGGTCGGGTACGGCGTGTACCCGACGGTGTTGCGCCCGCGCAGCAGCATCTGGAGGCAGATGTTCGGCACGGCCTCGCGCAGCCGGGCCAGCCGCTCCCACGGGTCCTCGGCGAGGAACCGCAGCGCGACGTCGTAGGTCGCGCCACCCCAGCACTCCAGGGAAAGCAGCTGCGGCAGGGTGTTCGCGACGACCGGCGCCACCGCGAGGAGGTCCTTCGTGCGGACGCGGGTGGCGAGCAGCGACTGGTGCGCGTCGCGGAACGTCGTGTCGGTGACGCCGATGTGCGGCGACTTCCGCAGCCACTGCGCGAACCCGGCCGGGCCCAGCTCGGCCAGCTTCTGCTTCGAGCCCGGCGCCGGCTGCGCGTCCTTCGCGACCTTCGGTAGCTTGACCGTGGCGTCGGGGGTCTTCGGGCGCTCGCCGTGGGGCTTGTTGACCGTCTGGTCCGCGAGGTAGGTCAGCAGCCGCGTGCCGCGGTCGGCGGACTGCCGCGCGGTGAGCAGCTGCGGGCGCTCCTCGATGAACGACGTCGTGACGCGCCCGGCGCGGAAGTCGTCGTCGTCCAGAACCGCCTGCAGGAACGGGATGTTCGTGGCGACCCCGCGGATCCGGAACTCGGCGACGGCGCGGCGCGCGCGGCCGACGGCGGTCTTGAAGTCGCGGCCGCGGCAGGTGAGCTTGACCAGCAGCGAGTCGAAGTGGGCGCTGATCTCGGTGCCGGAGAAGGCGGTGCCGCCGTCGAGCCGGATGCCGGAGCCGCCCGGCGAGCGGTAGGCGGAGATCATCCCGGTGTCCGGGCGGAAGCCGTTGGCCGGGTCCTCGGTGGTGATGCGGCACTGCAGCGCCGCGCCGCGCAGGTAGATCTTGTCCTGGCTCAGCCCGAGGTCGTCGAGGGTCTCCCCGGAGGCGATCCGCAGCTGCGACTGCACGAGGTCGACGTCGGTGACCTCTTCGGTGACCGTGTGCTCGACCTGGATGCGCGGGTTCATCTCGATGAAGACGTGGTTGCCCTGCTTGTCGAGCAGGAACTCGACGGTGCCGGCGTTGCGGTAGCCGATCTTCCGGGCGAACTTGACGGCGTCCGCGCAGATGCGGTCGCGCAGCTCCGGGTCGAGGTTCGGTGCCGGCGCGAGCTCGACGACCTTCTGGTGGCGCCGCTGCACCGAGCAGTCGCGCTCGTAGAGGTGGATGATGTTGCCCGCGCCGTCGGCGAGGATCTGCACCTCGATGTGCCGCGGCTCGACGACGGCCTTCTCGAGGAAGACGGTCGGATCGCCGAAGGCGGACTCGGCCTCGCGCGCGGCGGCCTCGATGGACTCGCGCAGCAGGGCGGGGTCCTCGACCCGGCGCATCCCGCGCCCGCCACCCCCGGCGACGGCCTTGACGAAGACCGGGAAACCGAGGTCCTCGGCCGCCGCGACCAGGGCGTCGACGTCGCTGGACGGCTCGGACGACCCGAGCACCGGCACGCCGGCCTCGCGCGCGGCCTTGACCGCGCGAGCCTTGTTACCGGTGAGTTCGAGGATGTCGGCGCTCGGCCCGACGAAGGTGATGCCCGCTTCTTCGCACGCGCGCGCGAGATCGGGGTTCTCCGAGAGGAAGCCGTAGCCGGGGTAGACGGCATCGGCCTTCGCCTTCTTCGCGGCGGCGACGATCTCGTCGACCGAGAGGTAGGCGCGCACGGGGTGACCGGGTTCGCCGATCTCGTACGCCTCGTCGGCCTTCAGCCGGTGCAGCGAGTTGCGGTCTTCGTGCGGAAACACGGCGACGGTACCCGCGCCCAGTTCGTAGCCGGCGCGGAATGCCCGGATCGCGATTTCCCCGCGGTTGGCCACCAGAACCTTGCGGAACATGCCCGGTCCTTCCCTCTTGGATCGGTAAGTCAACGCACGTTACCCGGTTCTTCCCGCTCTGCGGGAGTTCAGTCCCGGGTGATGGACATCATGCGGACCGGAAGGTTCACCGGTCAGCCCCGGTGGCAGTCCTCGACGACGCCTCGGCGCGTGACGAGCCTGATCCGGTTCGGGCTGTACTCCAACGTGACCGCCACCGTCTTGTCGAGGTCGACGACCTGCACGTGGAAGCCGTCGCGCTCGCAGCGTGCTCTGGCGTCCTCGGTCTTCCGGCCGACGAGCTCGGCGAGGTCGAACGAGGGCGACCGTCGCTCGAGCGGGAATCCGGGCATGACGCACCTCCTCTGCGGCCAGCTTCCCGGAGCCAGGCCTCGGCCGCCAGCCGGCGCTTCTCTCGGGGTCCGGCAAAGGCGCATTCTGCGTTTCACGCCGCCGTTGCGGAGCCTGGCGGGCTGGGCAGGTGGTCGCTGCGACGTCATGAACGACTCTTCATGGCGTCTGATGTCAGGAAAGAGTCGTTCGGGACGTCCGAGGACGCTGTTGGCGAATTCGGGTTCATGCCGACCGGAGCGGCCAACTCACTGACCGCAACGGCCAACTCAACGGAGAACCCGGGCGAGTTGGCCGTTCCGGCCGGCGAGTTGGCCGTTCCGGGTGTCGTGTTGGCCGTTCCGGGTGTCGTGTTGGCCGTTCCGGGTGTCGTGTTGGCCGTTCCGGGTGTCGTGTTGGCCGTTCCGCTCGCCACCAAACCGGCCTCAGCACACCGTTGGCTGCATTGTGGACAACCGGCCGTCTCAGCCGCCCGGCGGTGCGTAAAGCAGCCGGTTGGCCGTGCCGTCCGGCACCCCCTTCAGCGCGTCCGGCGTCGCCGCGCGGATCAAGGCGTCGTCCACCTGGGCCGGGGTGTCGCCGGGGTGCTGGGCGCGATACAGCGCCGCCACGCCGGCCGCGAACGCCGCCGCCATCGAGGTGCCCGATTCCGGGCCCACGGTCGTGCCGCCCGCGATCGGGGACGGGATGTCGGTGCCCGGGGCGTACAGGTCGACGTCCTGGCCCGAGTTCGACGTCTTGTCCGGGCGGTCCTGGTCGTCGGCGGCCGCGACGGTCAGCGCCTCCGGCACCCGGCCCGGCGAGAAGCCGCTCGCGTCGGCCGTCTCGCTGCCCGCGGGCACGGCGATCGGGACCACCGTGGCCAGCCGCCTGACCGCGGCGTCGAGCTGGTCGTTCGGCACCCCGCCGATGCCCAGGACGGCGACCGCGGGCTGCTGGGCGTTCTGCGCGACCCAGTCGATCCCCGCGATGATCCGGTCGGTAGCGCCGCCGCCGCCGGAGTCGAGCACCCGCACCGGCACGATCTGCGCGCCCTTCGCGACGCCGTAGTCCTTGCCCGCGGCGATGCCGGCGAGGCGGGTGCCGTGGCCGTTGGCGTCGGACGTGTCGGAGCCGCCGTCGAGGAAGTCCCGCCCGGGCGCGACGCGACCCTGGAAGTCGGGGTGCTTCGCGTCGACGCCGCTGTCGATCACGTAGATCGTGACGCCCGAGGCGTCGCTCGCGTAGTGGTAGGCGTGGTCGAGGCCGGTCCGCTGGTCGATCCGGTCCAGCCCCCAGCTGGGCGGATCGGGCTGCACCCCACCGCTCGAGACCTGCCCGGCGAGCACGGCCACCGCCGCGAGAAGCATCCTCATGATCGTCGTGGTACCCCTGCGGCGCCCGGACGACAACTCAGGACTGTCGCCCGATCGGCTGATTCCGCCGGGCGAGGACCGCGGTGTCGATCGCCAGCAGGACCAGCGCCGACACGGCGATCACCTGACCCGCATAGGTCAGGGAGCTGTAGTCCACCAGCGCGGCGAAGGTCGGACCGAGGACCCCGGCCAGGCCGGCGACGCCCGCAGCCAGCACCGCGCAGCCGACCGCACGCGGCCTCAGCACCACGGCGACGACGGGGACGAGGACGGCCAGCAGGGCGCCGATGACGTAGTAGGCGGCGTTGCGGCCGGCGTTGTCGGAGTCGTACGTGGACAGCTCCACGAGCTGTGCGATCCACCCGGCGCCGAGCAGCACGCCCAGCCCGATCGCCGCCCAGGCCGCCCACCCGCGCACCGGCCCGGCGCGCAGGGCGACGGCGGGGTTCCGGTGCAGGGCCACCAGCGCGCAGGCCCCGGCGAGCACCCACGCGATGTGCGCGAGGAGAACGAAGGTGAAGCCGGCGTCGAGGCCGGTGCCCGAAGACCCGGCGGCCCGATCGCCGGCGAACGCGGCCAAGGTGTACCCGGCGCGCGGTCCGGCGGCCGCGGACAGGGTGTACTCGGCGCTCGACCCCACGGCCGCGGCCGCGGACAGGGTGATGCTCTCGCCGACGAACCGGGCCAGCCCGAACAGCGCGGCCAGCCCCACGCCGGCCAGCAGGGCGGGTCCGGTGCGCGCTCTCGTCCGCGGCACGAGGGTCAGCAGCCCGGCGAGCAGCGCACAGGCGGCCACGAGCCCCACGTAGTACTCCATGCCGGGGCGGTATTCGGCGAGGGTGTAGCTGTCCCAGCGGTACTTCAGCGGCAATCCCACGACGGCGAACACCGAGCCGGTGATCGCCGCCACCCCGGCGAACCCGCCGACGGGATCGACAGCGCCCGGCTGCGTGCTTCGCCCGGCGGCCACCGGTACGGACGCGGCCACGGGTCGGGTGTCCGCCGCGGTGGTGGGCGGTTCGGACGATTGCGCAGGCTCGCCCTTCCCCGCGGCTACCGGCGCGGCCGGTTCGGCCTCGGGTGCCGCAGGGCTCCCCGGCCCAGACTGCTTCGCCTCCGGCTCGAGCCCGAAGTCCGGCTCGCGCTCCGCAGTGCGCCCCAAGGCGGCCTTGGTTGCGTCAGACGCACCCAAGGCGGCCTTCGGTGCGTCTGACGCACCGAAGGCCACATTGGGGCGCTTGATCGGCTCCGGCTCCGCGACCGGCCCCGGCCCCGGCCCCGGCCCCGGCCCCGGCCCCGGCACGGGCGTCACGACCGGCTCCGGCAGCGGCAGGGGCTCGGGCAGGGCCTCGATCTCCACCGCCACGACCACCTCGCCGGTCGGCCCGCTCACCACCACCTTCCCGCGCCGCACCCCCGCTTCCCCCGCCGCCACCGACAGCTCCGCCCCGCCCGGCACCTCCGCCACCCCGATCCACGCGTGCGAAGCCTCGAACCGCACCTCCCGCGCCACCGGCGGCCCCGACACCCGCAGCCCGGCCGTAGCCCGCGAGCCCGCCGCAGCCGACAACCGCACCGAGGGCACGTCCACCCGGACCACCGCGAACGCCAACGCGTCCGAAGCCGCCGCGGCCACGTGCTCGATGTCCGTCGCAGCCATCCCCCGAAGCGCCTCGAACGCCCCCATCGCCACCGGCAGGTTCGAGCTCGACAACCGCCGCCGGAGCTCGGCCACCGCGCCCAGCCTGGTGAACGGGTTCTCCGCGCCGATCGCCGCCGCCAGGTCAGGCGGGGTCGGGGACGGCTTGATGCGCCGGCGCCGGCTCTTCGCCAGGTACAGCTCGCCCTGCATCTCGATGTCGCGGCTCGGTGTCTGCTTGGGGTTGCGCTCGCGGACGCGGTCGAACAGGTACTCGTACAACTCGCCCAGCGCGATCCAGCCGTCCTCGTCGCGGTCCGCTTCGCCCGTGCGCAGGCCCTCGACCAGTGCCGACGTGAACACCGATGGCCGGGCCGGCTCGTCCGAGGCCAAGGTCGCTCCCTCGAACGCGTACTCGATCGAGTTCGACGCCGTGATGACCGCCCGGCCGCGGCCGCCGCGGAAGCTGTCGAGGACGTTCGCGTCGCCCGAGGCCCGGACCGCGACGCCCTGCCCGAACGCCCCGCCGTAGCAGCAGTCGAGCAGCAGGACGATGCTGCGTGATCGGCTCTGCCGGATGCACTGCTGCACGAACTGCGCGGACACCGCCGTCGAGCGCAGGCGGTCCGGCCGCGTGTTGCGGGCCGCGAAGTACAGCCCGCCCGCGTCGTCCTTCAGGCCGTGGCACGAAAAGTGCAGCAGCAGGACGTCGTCGGGCTTGCCCTCGAGACAGAGGTCCTCGATCTCCGCCTGGACGACGTGCGCGGTCTCGTTCCGCACGACGCACACCTCGAAGTCGCTGATCGCCCGGTCGGCGAGCACCCCGGCCAGGGCGTCGGCGTCCGCCGCGGGCGAGCCCAGCCGCTGCAGCCCCGCGTTGTCGTACTCGCCGTTGGCGACGATCAACGCCCGCCTCCGCCCGGCCATACCGGTAGGAAACGCCCACCTCGACCACTGCGGCAATCAGCCGAACGGGCACACCTGTTCGGCACTGCCCCCGAAAATCGTTTCCTGCTTCTCCAGGCAGACGACGGCGTCCCACGCGGCCGCGACGTCCACCGACGGTGTCATGTGCGCGTGCCGGATGGCCGAGGCCGCGGGGTGCGCGACCACGCACGGCGCCTGCTCCGCCAAGAGCGCCTCGACGCTGCCTTCCGCCGGTTCGTCCAGGGCCTGCTCGAACATCCGGAACCCCAGCGGGAACGCCGGGTCGGGTGCCAGGCCGGTCGTCGTCCCCGCGACGGCGGTGAGCGCCAGCGCGAAGTACTTGTCCCCCAGCTCCGCGGCCAGGTGCGTCCCCGCCGACGGCGCCGTCATGCCCGGCATCGGCGAGAACGGGACGCGCTGGAGGTGTCCGTTGTGGATCATCAGCACGATCTTTTCGCCGGGGAACTGCCGCCGCAGCAGGCGCACGGTGGCCGCCATGTAGGTGTCCCGCGACGAACTCTGCGGCTCGGGCGCGCGGCCCGCCATCAGCGCGTCCAGCTCCCGCAGGTACAGATCGACGCGCAGCGCGCCCTCCGCGTGGTGCGCGGCGACGGCACCGTAACCGAGGGACTCCACGTGTCCTTTCAGGACGGTCAGGGCCGTTGTCGCCGCGTCGCGCGCTTCGGGACTCATCGCCCCATAACGCCCGGGCGCGACCGCGCTGCTCACCGACGCGTACGGCTCGCACGCGGAACGGGCATTGTCCACAAGGGACACGTTGGCCGGGTCCACGCGCAGGACCTCCGAACGCAGCGCCTCGAGCGAGGGCACCGGCGAACCCGCCGAGCTCGGCACGTCGAGGCCGGAGAACCGGACGCCGCGGCCGCGCAGCCAGGTCAGCATCTCGTGCACCTCGGCCGAGTCGCCGAGGCCGAAGGTGAAGCCGTCCCGGGCGATGTCGGCGACCTCGCCCGGGCCACCCTGCAGCCACGCGTCGACCAGGTGCCCCTCCGCGAAGCCGCCTTCGAACCCGAGCACGGTGAACCCGCGCTCGGTGACGAGGTGGCGCAGGAGGCGGTCGCGCAGCGCGCCGAACTCGCGGATGTGATGGTTGTTCTCGCCGATGGCGACGACCTCGGCGTCACCGATCAGGTCGGCGATCTCGGCAACTGCGACGGTTCCTGGCATACTGAGCACACTAACGCAACAGGAGTAGCAGTTGGCAACCAAGATTTCCGGAACCAAGCGTCCGGGCGGCCGCACCGAGCGGACCCGCCTCGCCGCGCTGAACGCCACCCTCGCGCTGCTCGGCGAACGCGGGTACGCGGAGCTGACCGTCGAGGCGGTCGCCGAACGCTCCGGCGTGCACAAGACGACGCTGTACCGCCGCTGGGAGTCCGCCGAGGGCCTGGTCGCGGCCGCCCTGCTGCTGGGCACCGAGCAGGAGTGGGCCGCCCCGGACACCGGTTCCCTCGAAGGCGACCTGCGCGAGGTCAACCTGGAGCTCGTCCACTACTTCACCTCGCCGGGCGAGCGCGAGCTGCCGACCGCGTCGATCTCGGCCGCGTTCCTCTCCGCGCGCGCCGCGGACGCCCTGCGCGAGTTCTACGTCGACCGCCACGCCCGCTCGGCGGCCATCGTCGCGCGGGCCGTCGGACGCGGCGAAGTGCCGCCGGGCACCGACCCGGTCGAGGTTGTGCGGGTGGCCTGCGGTCCGGTCTTCTACCGCCTGTTCGTCTCCCGGGAAGGCGTGACGCCCGGGGATGCCGCAGTCGCCGCCGCGGCAGCCGCGGCGGCCGCGAAAGCCGGCGTCTTCACGGCAGCAGCCGGCGGAACCGCACCACTTCCAGGGTGACGTCGTCGAGCGTCTCGGTCCCGGTCGCGCCGTCGTCCACCCAGCCCTGCCGGACGTAGAAGGCCTTCGCCCGCTCGTTGGCCGCGAGCACCCACAGGACGGCACTGTCGCCGGACATCGCTTCGACGACGCGGGCGTGCAGCGCCCGGCCGAGGCCCCGGCCCCAGAACTCCGGCAGCAGGTACAGCGCGTACAGCTGCGAAGGCCCGAAGGCGGCGAAGCCCGCGACGACGCCGTCCTCCTCGACGACCAGCACCTGCCCGGCTCCCTCGCCGATGCGCCGCTCCCAGGACGCCGCCCGTTCTTCGGCCGAGAGGCGCGCGAGGAAGCCGTCCGGCAGCAGGCCCGCGTACGCCGCTCGCCACGACGCCACGTGGACCTCGCCGATCGCCGGGGCATCGGCGACCGTGGCCGCGCGGATCAGCTCTTCTCCAGGTACTCCGCGCGCTCGACGTCGACGACGTCGGCGACCATCTGCGCCAGGCCGCGGTACTTCGCCAGCTCCGGGTCCTGGGTGACGAGTTCCTGCGCCAGGGCCCGGGACGCGGCGATCACGTCCTCGTCCCGCAGCAGCGACAGCAGCTTGAGCGTGGACCGCTTCCCGGACTGCGCGGCGCCGAGGATGTCGCCTTCGCGGCGCAGTTCGAGGTCGAGGCGCGACAGCTCGAAGCCGTCCGTCGTGGACTCGACCGCCGCCAGCCGTTCCCGGGTCGCCGTGCCGTCGAGGGTTTCGGTGACCAGCAGGCACAGCCCCGGCACGCTGCCCCGGCCGACGCGGCCGCGCAGCTGGTGCAGCTGGCTGACGCCGAACCGGTCGGCGTCCATGATCACCATCGCGGTGGCGTTCGGCACGTTCACGCCGACCTCGATCACGGTGGTGGCCACCAGGACATCCAGCTGCCCCGCCGAGAACGCGCGCATCACAGCGTCCTTGTCGTCCGGGGGCATCCGGCCGTGCAGCACGCCGATCTTCAGGCCCTGCAACGGGCCGTGCTCCAGCTCGGGGGCGACTTCCAGGACCGCGAGCGGCGGCCGCTTGTCGCTCTTGTCCGACGGCGGCTCGTCGCCGATCCGCGGGCACACGACGTACGCCTGGTGCCCCTTGCCGACCTCTTCGCGGACACGCTGCCAGATCCGCTCGAACCAGGCCGGTTTCTCGGCGACCGGCACGACGGTGGTGGCGATCGGCGACCGCCCGACCGGCATCTCCCGCAGCGCGGAGACCTCCAGGTCGCCGTACACGGTCATGGCGACCGTGCGCGGGATCGGCGTCGCGGTCATGACGAGGACGTGCGGGCTGGTGTCGCCGGCGCCGCGGGTGCGCAGCGCGTCCCGCTGCTCGACGCCGAAGCGGTGCTGCTCGTCGACGACGGCGAGGCCGAGGTCGGCGAACTCGACGTGGTCCTGGATCAGCGCGTGCGTGCCGACGACGATGCCCGCTTCGCCGCTGACGATCTCCAGCAACGCCTTCTTGCGCTCCTTCGCGCCCATCGACCCGGTGAGCAGCGTCACGCGGGTGGCGTTCTCCGCCGCGCCCAGCTCGCCCGCCTGACCGAGGTCGCCGAGCATTTCCCGCAGCGACCGCGCGTGCTGCGAGGCGAGGACCTCGGTCGGCGCCAGCATCGCGGCCTGCCGCCCGTTGTCGACGACCTGCAGCATCGCCCGCAGCGCGACGACCGTCTTGCCGGAGCCGACCTCGCCCTGCAGCAGCCGGTTCATCGGGTGTTCGGTCGCCAGGTCCGCGGCGATCTCGTCGCCGATCCCCCGCTGGCCCGCGGTCAGCTCGAAGGGCAGCCGCTTGTCGAAGGCGTCCATCAGGCCGCCGCTGACGTGCGGGTTCGCCTTGGCCGGCCGCGAGATCGCGGAATGCCGCCGCTGCGCGAAGATCAGCTGGACGGCCATGGCCTCGTCCCACTTGAGCCGCTTCTTCGACGCCTCCAGGTGCGCCCAGTTCTCCGGGCGGTGGATGCCGCGCAGCGCGTTGTCGAGGTCGGCCAGCTTGTGCAGCCGCCGCAGCTCGGCGGGCATCGGGTCGTCGTCGACCTCGAGGACGTCGAGGACCTGGCGCACGCACTTGGCGATCGACCAGGTCGGCATGCCCTGCGCCGCCGGGTAGACCGGGATGATCGCGGCGAGGAAGTTGTCCATCGCCTCGGCTTCGTTCTCGGCGTCGAACAGCTCGTACTCGGGGTTGGTCAGCTGGAGGGTGTCGCGGAAGGCGGACACCTTGCCGGCGAACAGGCCGGTCTTGCCGGGGACGAGGTCCTTCTCGCGCCAGGCCTGGTTGAAGAACGCACAGGTCAGGCGCCGTTTTCCGTCGGTGATGACCATGTCGATGATGGTCCCGTTGCGGGCCTTCATCCGCCGCTTGCTCACCTTTTCGATGCGCGCCAGCACGGTGGCGTGCTCGCCCAGCTCGAGGCCGTGGATGTCGGTGAGCTCGCCACGCTCGGCGTAGCGGCGCGGGTAGTGGCGCAGCAGGTCGCTCACCGTCTCGATGTCCAACGACGTGGCGAGCGCCTTCGCCGTCTTGGCGCCCAGCAGCAACGGCAGCTTGTCGCGCAGTCCGGCCATCGGCTATTCGACTCCCATCAGCAGCACGGCGTCCGCCTGGCCGCTGGCGTAGCTGGTCAGTTCCACCTCCGGGTGCTCCACCCGGAGCTGCTCCGCGAGCTCCTCGGCGACCCCCGGCGGGGCCGCCGCCCCGCTGAGCACCGTCACCAGTTCCCCGCCGAGCGCCAGCATCCGGTTCAGCACCTTCATCGCGGCCGCGACCAGGTTCGTCTCGGACGCGGGCGCGGGCTCGATCAGCACCACCTCGTCGTCGACCAGGCCGACCACGTCGCCGGATTGGGCCCGGCCCACCCAGGTTAGCGACTCCTCCTGCGCGATCCGCAGTTCGCCACGCCTGGTCGCGGCGGCCGCTTCGGCCATCGCGACGACGTCGTCGTTGGTGCGGCGCCCGGCGTCGTGCACGGCGAGGGCGGCCAGCACCTGCACCGGCGAGACGCACGGGATGACCACGACGTCCCGGTCGGCAGCCATCGCGTGCCCGGCCGCAGTGTCGACCGCCGCGGTGAGCCCGACGCTGCCCGGCAGCACCGTGACGTGCCGGCCGGCGGCTTCGTTGAGCAGGCTGATCACGTCCTCGACGCTCGGCGTCCCGCCCTCGGGCACGGCCAGCACCGGGATGCTCTCGGCGCGCAGCAGCTCGGCCAGCGCGCCGCCGTGGACGACGGCGACGACCGTGCGGTCGATCCCGCCGCCCGGCTCGATCGGCGTCGGCGTGAGCAGGGGTTCGACCCGGATCCTGCGCGGCCGGCCGAGCGCGAGCCCGGCCTCGATGGCGGCACCGATGTCGGCGCAGTGGACGTGCACGGCGTGGCTGCCCGAGCCGTCGCCGGCCACCGTGACGCTGTCCCCGAGGCCGCTCAGCTCCTTGCGCAGGGTCGGCAGGCTCGCCTCGTCGACGCCGTCCAGGAGGTACATGACCTCCCAGGCGTAGGCAGCGGGGAGTTCGGTGCGGACTTCGAGGGCGTGCTCCTGTTCGAGCGGGGCGCCGGTGAGCACGCCGACCAGCGCGTCGAGCACGGCGACGAGGCCGCGCGCCCCGGCGTCGACGACCCCGGCCCTGGCCAGCGCGGGCAGCTGCTCGGGCGTCTTCTCCAGCGCGTGCGCGGCCTCTTTCGCGGCTTTCGCGGCGATTTCGGGCAGCGGGCTCGTGTCACCGCGGACGGCGAGCGCGACGGCGTGCAGGACGGTCAGGATGGTCCCGGCGACCGGGCGGCTCACGGCGCCGGTGGCGACCTCGTCGGCGTGCCCCAGTGCCTTCGCCAGCCACGCGCCGTCCAGGTCGCCTTCGGCGCGGTCGGCGAGCCCGCGCACGACCTGGGAGAGGATCACGCCGGAGTTGCCCTTCGCGGACGCGACCGCGCCCCGCGCCAGGATCTTCAACGCGTCGGCCGCGGTTTCCGGTTGTGCGCTTTCCAGCTCGGCGGCCGCGCCGGTCATCGTGAAGAGCATGTTGGAGCCGGTGTCGGAGTCGGCGACGGGGTAGACGTTGATCTCGTCGATGGCCGGCCGCAGGCTCGCGAGACTGTGTACACAGCCCGCCGCCCACGCCGTTACCGCCGCCGCGTCCAGCACCCGCACCTGTAACCTCCCGACCGGTCCCGGGCAGCGTATCGACCCGGTGCGGAACCGCGGGAATGCAGTAGTTACTATGGTCGAGTTGCCCAGTCCGTCTGGGCTCATCTCTATGACCCAGATCCAAAGGAGTTCGACGTGGCTGCCGTGTGCGACGTCTGTGGCAAGGGACCCGGCTTCGGCAAGTCGGTCTCGCACTCCCACCGCCGTACCAACCGCCGGTGGAACCCGAACATCCAGACCGTCCACGCCAAGGTGGGTGTGTCCCAGCGCAAGCGCTTGAACGTGTGCACCTCGTGCATCAAGGCGGGCAAGGTCGTTCGCGGCTGAGGCGAGAAGAGTTCGAATGGCGGGTGCTCCTCGGAGCACCCGCCATTTTCATGTGGGGTCACCTCCAGCGCCCCAATGTGGCCTTCGGTGCGTTCAACGCACCCAAGGCGGCCTTCGGTGCGTTGAACGCAACCAAGGCCACATTGGGGCGCTGGGGGCCTACTTGAGGAAGTCCGTCAGGAGCGGGCGGAGGGTCTCCGGGTACTGGAGGACTCCGTGGTCCTGCCCGTCGAGGGTCTCGTGCCGAGCGCCCGGCACCGCCTCGGCGACGGCTCGGGCCGTCGCGCCGAACCAGGACGGGCTCTCGCTGCCGTCGATGACCAGCGTCGGCGCCGAGATCCGCGCCAGCCGGTCCGCCGGGAGGCGGCCACCCGGGCCGACGATCGTCAGGTCGTACGGCAGCGTGTGCGCCAGCGCCGTGAACCAGCCCCAGACCGGGTCCGCCTTCATCCCGTCGATCGCCTGCGCCGGGGTGCCCGCGCCCTCGACCAGGAACAGCCGGACCGCCTCGTCGCGGTCGCCCGCCTCGTTCGCGGCTCGCACGCGATCCACGAGGTCGTCCGCGGACGGCGTGCGGTCCGCGACCGTGTACGGCGGCTCGTACGCCACCAGCTTGCCGATCGGGAGACCGGCCGCGGCCGCCTCCAGGGCCAGGATCGCGCCCGACGAGTGGCCGAACACCGACGCCGTCCCGCCCACCTGGGCGATCAGCGCCGCCAGGTCCTCGATCTCACGCTCCACCGCGTACTCGGCCGAGTCGCCGGAGTCACCGCGTCCACGCCGGTCGTAGGCGATCGTCGTGAAGTCGCCGGCCAGGACCTCGGCCAGGCCGGCCACGGTCGTGCGGTCGTTGAACGCGCCGCCGACCAGGATCACCGGCGCGCCGGAGCCGCGCCGCTCGAAGTGGATGGTCGTGCCGTCGGCCGAAGTGACGTTCATGCTTCCTCCAAAGGT
Organism: Amycolatopsis sp. lyj-109; assembly: GCF_046548995.1. Taxonomy (NCBI): domain Bacteria; kingdom Bacillati; phylum Actinomycetota; class Actinomycetes; order Pseudonocardiales; family Pseudonocardiaceae; genus Amycolatopsis; species Amycolatopsis sp. lyj-109. The sequence goes on along the minus strand of NZ_JAJPWR010000001.1, from coordinate 113,736 downwards.
TTGCCCCTGGTCGGAGCCGTCACGTGGATCCGGACACCGGCCGTCAGGGAAGTTTCCAGTCGACCGGCGCCGCGCCCTGCTGCTCCAGCAGGTGGTTGGCCCGGCTGAACGGGCGCGACCCGAAGAAGCCGTTGTGCGCCGAGAGCGGGCTCGGGTGCGCGGACTCGATGCAGGGCACTTCGCCCAGCATCGGGCGCAGGTTGCGGGCGTTGCGGCCCCACAGGATCGCCACCATCGGCTCCGACCGGGCCGCGAGCGCCTTGATCGCCTGCTCGGTGACCGCTTCCCAGCCCTTGCCCTGGTGCGAGTTCGACTTCCCGGGCTGCACGGTCAGCGACCGGTTGAGCAGCAGCACGCCCTGGTCGGCCCACGGCGTCAGGTCGCCGTTGGACGGCAGCGGGTGGCCGAGGTCCTCGGCGTACTCCTTGTAGATGTTGACCAGGCTCTTCGGGATCGGCCGGACGTCCGGCGCCACGGAAAAGCTCAAGCCGACCGCGTGCCCCGGCGTCGGGTACGGGTCCTGCCCGACGATCAGCACGCGGACGTCGTGGAACGGCTGCTTGAACGCGCGCAGCACGTGTTCACCCGCCGGCAGGTACGTCCGGCCAGCGGCGATCTCCGCGCGGAGGAACTCCCCCATCGCGGCGACCTGCGGCGCCACCGGTTCCAGGGCTTGCGCCCAGCCTGCCTCGACGATGTCCTGCAGCGGTCGTGCGGTCACGGCGCGCCAGCCTACCGGGCGTGGCCGGCGTCACCCGAGCGGGTCGAGCCGCCTCAGCTCGGTCCGGAACCGCTGCGCCCGCTGCACGTACGAATCGACGACGAGGGCGATGTTCTCCGCGCTGAACGACTTGTTCTCCCGCGTCTTCGCCGGGACGCCGAGGGCGATCTCGCCGGTCTTGACGTGGGAGCCGTACGAGAGCACCGCGCCCGCGCCGACCATGCCGCCGTCCTCGATCACCGAGCCGTTGAGCACCACCGAACCGGACGCGATCAGGCAGCCCGTGCCGATCGTCGCGCCCTCGACGTGCACCGCGTGCCCGATCGCCGACGACGGCCCGAGGATCGTCGGGTGCTGCTTGGTGCAGTGCAGGACGCAGCCGTCCTGGACGTTCGAGCGCGCGCCGATCTCGATGTGGCCGTGATCGCCGCGCAGCACCGTCTGGGGCCACACCGACGCGTGGGCGCGGATCCGGACGTCGCCGATCACCGTCGCGTCCGGGTGGACGTAGGCGTCGGGGTGGATCGTCGGCTCGAGCGAACCGAGTGCGTAGATCGGCATGCCGCCTCCGGGTGACTGCGGTTTCACTTCCCATGCGATTGGATCACGGCATCACCGCGAAGCCGAAAACCAGCCCGCTCCTGCTCCTCCTCGTCGCGCTGACGTGGCTGCTCAGCCTGCCCACGGCGTCCCCCGCGTCGGCGAACGGCCTGGCCGGGACGCCGCCGATGGGCTGGAACAGCTGGAACCAGGTCCGCTGTTACGACCTGACCGAGGACGTCGTGCGCAAAGCCGCCGACGCGCTCGCCAACACCGGCCTGCGTGACGCGGGTTACCAGTACGTCGTCGTCGACGACTGCTGGCAGGCAGCCACCCGGGCCGCCGACGGCTCGCTGCAGCCGGATCCGAAGCGGTTCCCGCACGGCATCGCCGACCTCGCCGACTACGTGCACTCCCGCGGCCTGCTGTTCGGCATCTACGCTGTCCCCGGCAGCCGGACCTGCGCCATGGCGAACGACGCCTACCCGGCGTCCGGCATCGGCTCGCTCGGCCACGAGCGCCAGGACGCCGAGACGTTCGACCGCTGGGGTGTCGACTACCTCAAGTACGACTGGTGCAACGCCGACACCGTCGACGGCCTCGACCGGAAGGCCGCGTTCGAGAAGATGCGCGACGAGCTGGCCGCGCTGCCCCGCCCGATCGTCTACGCGATCTCCGAATACGGCGTCTCCAGCCCGTGGACCTGGGCGCGGCCGGTGGCGAACCTGTGGCGCACCACCAACGACCTGATCCCGACCTGGGATTCCGTGCTCGCCACCATCGACCAGCAGGCCGGCGTGGCCGTCCACAGCGGCTCCCCCGGCGGCTGGAACGACCCGGACATGCTCCAGGTCGGCAACGGCACCCTGACCGCCGACGAGTCGCGCGCGCACTTCAGTGTCTGGGCCGTGCTGAACGCGCCGCTGTTCGCCGGCACCGACCCGGCGAAGCTGGGCGGCACCGACCTCGCGACGCTGAGCAACGCCGAAGCGATCGCCGTCGACCAGGACTTCGCGGGCAGCCAGGGGCGGCAGCTCGCCGCGGGCCCCGGCTACCAGGTGTGGGGAAAACCGTTGAGCGGCGGCGGTTTCGCGGTGGTGCTGCTCAACACCGGCAGCACCACCGCGACCGTCTCCGCGTCGATCCCCGGCGCGTGGCAGGTCCGCGACCTGTGGGCCCACCGGGAAACGGGCACTGCCATCGGCTCCGTTTCCGCGTCCCTGCGGCCGCACGCGGCGGCTCTACTGAAGCTCACCCCGAGGTGAGGTCCTTGCCGAAGCAGCGGCTTTCCGGCTCGTTCTTGTAGACACCGAAGTGCGGGACCTCGGTGTAGCCCGACGACGTGTAGAGCGCGATCGCTTCCGGCTGCTTCGTCCCGGTCTCCAGGACCGCGCGCTTGCGGCCGCACAGCGCCGCCGTGCGTTCCAGCTCGGACAGGATCATCCGCGCGAACCCGCGGCCGCGGGCCGAATCGGCGACGTACATCCGCTTGAACTCGGCGTCGCCGGGCCGGAAATCGGGCTCGGGGCCGTCGTGGGCGCGCCACGCCCCGCAGGCGACCGCTTCCTCACCCTGATAGCCGACGAGGAACAAGCCCTGCGGCGGATCGAAGTCCGCGGGGCTCATCGGGGTGGCGTCCTGGCTGCCGTAGCGCTCGACGTACACCTGCTGCACCGCGGCCATGAGCTTGGCCGCGTCGGGGTGGTCGTAGGGAACTGGAACGATTCTCACGCTTCCGGAGCCTAGATCAGCGCCAGTGCGTCCATCCGCCTTCTCGCGAAAACGGTTTCCCGTCGACGGTGATCCCGGAGCCGGCCATGGTGACGACGCCGATGGTGCGCCAGCCGTCCGGGAGTTCGGTGAACGGCGGGAACGTGGCCACCAGGGCGTGGTCCTCCCCGCCGGTCAGGACCCAGTCCAGGGGGTCCGCGCCGAGGGCGGCGCCGACCTCGGTGAGCCGGGCCGGGATGTCGAGGTCGCCGGTGCGGACGTCGATGCCGACGCCGGAGGCCTCGCCGATGTGGCCCAGGTCGGCGAGCAGGCCGTCGGAGACGTCGATCATCGCCGTGGCCCCGGCCAGTGCGGCGTGCGGCCCGGCTTCGTAGGGCGGTTCCGGGCAGCGCTGGGCGTTGACGACACCGACCGGCGACCGGAAGCCGCGACCGAGCACGGCCAGGCCGGCGGCGGCCCAGCCGAGCCGCCCGTTCACGGCGAGGACGTCACCGGGCCGGGCACCCGAGCGCGTCACCGGCTCGCGGTCGCCGAGGTCGCCGAGGGCCGTGACGCTGATCACGAGCTGGTCGGCGCGGACCATGTCGCCGCCGGAGACGCCGATGCCGGCGCGCTCGGCCTCGGCCCACATGCCGTCGGCCAGCCCGGTGACGACCTCGCGCGGGGTGTCGGGCGGGCAGGCGAGCCCGACCAGGACGGTGGTCGGCGTGGCACCCATGGCGGCGATGTCGGCCAGGTTGACCGCGACGGCCTTGCGCCCGACGTACTCGGGCGAGGACCAGTCCAGGCGGAAGTGGACGCCCTGGACGAGGACGTCCGTGCTGGCGACCACGCGGCCGTCCGGGGCCGCGACGACGGCGGCGTCGTCGCCCGGGCCGAGCAGCGTGCCCGGCGGCTGGCGCCGTCCTTCGGTGACGGCTCGGATGAGCGCGAACTCGCCGGTCTCGGCGACCGTTCCGTCGTTCGGTGACACCGGTCACCTCTGCTTTCTCTACCGGGACAAAGATCGATCACCGATAGTCGGATGCCCTATGTTTTTCCGTGAGCTGGCGATACGTTGCTGATGACGTTCCTACCTTGAGCCGATCGATCCCGACGAAAGGGCGCGCCGTGGTCCACGCATACATCCTCATTCAAACCGAGGTCGGCAAGGCGGCCGCGGTGGCTGCCGAGATCTCCAGCATCCCGGGTGTCACCAGCTCGGAGGATGTCACCGGACCGTACGACGTGATCGTCCGCGCGGCCGCCGACAGCGTCGACCAGCTGGGCCAGCTCGTGGTGGCGAAGGTGCAGAACGTCGAGGGCATCACGCGGACGCTGACCTGCCCGGTGGTCCACCTCTGACCCCCATTTCGGGGGTCCGGGGGTCGTCCCCCGTGCAATGTCACTGTGGTGTAGTGGTCCGGTGCCTGATTCCGACACCGGTGCGCCGCCTCGAGTGGTGCTCGTCACCGCGACCGCGCTCGCCGTGGCCTTGGCAGTCGCCGTCGCCGTCTTCGCGCTGACCCGGCCTGCCCCCTCGGACTCCGCGGGTCCGCTGCCGCTGGTCCCCGTGCCGGCGCCTTTTGCGGGGTCGCCGGATTGCGCGACGCTGCTGGGTGCGGTGCCCTCCGAACTGACGTCGAACGGCACTGCGCTGAAGGTGCGCGAGCTGGCCGCCCCGGCGCCGCCCGCCACGGTGGCGTGGGGCACGGACGACCCGCTGGTGCTGCGCTGCGGCCTGAACCGGCCGCCGGAGCTGACGCCGACGGCGCAGTTGCGCCTGGTGAACAAGGTGCAGTGGCTGCAGGTGCCGGGCGAAGGCGCGTCGACGTGGTACGTGGTGGACCGGGACGTCTACGCGGCGCTGACGGTGCCGGACAGCGCCGGGACCGGGCCGCTGCAGCAGATCTCCGACACGGTCGCGGCGAAGCTGGCGCCCCGACCGCTGCGGTTCTCCTAGCGCAGTCCCGTCCCGCGGGCGATCGCCGTCTCGACGAGGGTGGTCAGCAGCGTGGCGTAGTCCATGCCGGTGACCTCCCACATCTTCGGGTAGGCGGACTTCGTCGTGAAGCCCGGCATGGTGTTGACCTCGTTGATGATCAGCTCGTGGTCTTCGGTGACGAAGAAGTCGACGCGGGCGAGGCCCTGGCAGTCGAGGGCCCGGAAGGCTTCGACGGCCATCGCGCGGAGCTTTTCGGTGAGGGCGTCGTCGAGCTTGGCGGGGATGTCGAGTTCGGCGTCGTCGCCGAGGTACTTGGTTTCGAAGTCGTACCAGGCGTTTTCGTCCTCGGACAGCACCCGGATCTCGGCGGGCAGCGAAGCTTCGACGCGGCCGTCGGGGAATTCGAGGACACCGCATTCGACCTCCCGCCCCACGACGGCGGCCTCCACGAGGACCTTGGGATCGGTGGCCCGGGCGAGTTCGATGGCGGCGTCGAGCTCGGCCCATCCGGCGACGCGCGAGATGCCGACGGAGCTCCCGGCCCGGGAGGGCTTCACGAAGACGGGCAGCCCGAGCTCGCGCTTCCGCTGCTCGTCCAAAGTGGACTGTCCCCGCTTGAGGGCGGAATAGGTCCCGACCGGAAGCCCTTCGGCGGCAAGGAGTTTCTTGGCGGTTTCCTTGTCCATGGCGGCGGCGCTGGCGAGCACCCCGGGCCCGACGTAGGGGATGCCGGCGAGTTCGAGGAGGCCCTGGATGGTGCCGTCTTCACCGAAGGCCCCGTGCAGGACGGGGAAGACGACGTCGACCCGGGACAGCAGTTCGCTTTCGCGCCCGGGTTCCACGGCAACGAGGCCTTGGCTGGAGGGATCCCCGGCGAGGACGAGCCCCTTGCCGTCGTCGACGGAGGGCAGTTCCCGGCCACGGATGGCGAGCTGGGCCGAATCACCGGAGCCGAGCACCCACCGGCCTTCGCGGGTGATCCCGACCGGGACGGCTTCGAACCGCTCGGGATCGAGGTGACCGAGGACACTGCCGGCGGACAGGCACGAGATGGTGTGCTCGCTGCTGCGCCCACCGAACACGACCGCCACCCGGATCTTCTCGCTCATGGTGAGCCACCGTACCCGGTGACCTCGCGGAACAGCCGAGCCCGGTGCGCCGGGTGGGCTGGTGGGGGCGGTGAACGCAACCGGTGATGGCTGTGGCACGTCTGGTAAGTCGAGGCGTCCAGTGGGCTCGCCCCGGGGTCGTGCTTCAGCGTGGTTTCGCGGACTCGGGGAAGCCGGCCAGTCCTCGCTCGACCAGCCGGGCGGCACGGTGGACGTCCTGGGTGCGGCGTCCGCTCAGGGCTGCGCGCGGGAGAGGATGCCGCGGACGAGGACGTCGATCGACCACGCGAACCTCTCCTCGCCGGTGCCGGACATGATCTCGTTCCGGGCGGCGTGGATGCGAGGGTATTCGTTCGCCGGAGCGCGGTTGATCGCCTGGGTGACCGGGCCGTCCGGTGCTGCCGGGTCCGAGCCGTTCGCGTGTTCCGCCGCGACCGCGGTGACGAACATGGTCAGCATGTCGATGGCCCAGGCCGCGGTTGCCTGGTCGACGCCGGCTTCGGCGAGGAGTTCGAGGAGGGTTTCGGCGATGCGCAGTGCGTTGGGTCCCACGGCGGTGGTCCGGAAGGCCATCAGCGCGACTGCCGGGCTGCTCATCAGGACTGCGGTGTAGGAGCGGAGGAGTTGTTCGAGCCGGTCGCGCCATGAGCCTTCCGCCTCGTCGACCTTGACTGCTTCCAGTGCACGGTCGAGGACGAGCGCCTGGAGTTCGCTCAGGTCGTTGACGTAGGCGTAGAGCGAGGCCGGGCCCGTGTCGAGTGCCTTCGCGATCTTGCGGAGGCTCATGGCGCCGTCATCTTCCGAGGTGATCTGGCGCAGCGCTTCCTCGACGATCGCGTCACGGCTCAGCGGCGGTTTCGCCGGTCTGGTGCGGCGGCTCTGAACTCTGGAGGCGCCGAAGGGATCACGCTGGGACACCCGGCGAACGGTACTCGTCGCGAACTCTGTTCGCCAACCGCTTGACGAACGGGGTTCGTCACGAATACCGTTCGCCCAGTAGGCGCCCTGCACCCAGGCAACGCGCTTGCTCCATGAGGAAAGGGGTGAATCGGCATGTCCACTCGCAGTATCGCCATTGTCGGCGCGGGCCTGAGCGGTCTCGTCTGCGCGCGAATTCTCCAGCGGAACGGAATACCCGTCACCGTCTACGAAGCGGACATCACGCCGGATTCTCGTCAGCAGGGCGGCTCACTCGACATTCACGAGGACACCGGGCAGGTCGCGCTCGAGCAAGCCGGACTTTACGAGGAGTTCCGCGCTCGTACGCATGTCGGTGGTGAGGACATCCGCCTGCTCGACAAGACCGGGCGGGTGCATGTCGACCGGCGTGAACCGGCGGGTGGCGGTGGCCGGCCGGAAATCGATCGAACGGAATTGCGGCAGCTGCTCGTCGAGTCGCTGCGGCCGGGCACGATCGTCTGGGGGCGCAAGGTCGTCGCCGCGCGACCCGGCGAGGCTGGACACGCGCTGGAGTTCGCGGACGGCTCCGTGGTGCACGCCGATCTCGTCGTCGGCGCGGACGGCGCGTGGTCGAAGATCCGGTCGCTGCTGACCCCGGTGAAGCCCGCCTACACCGGGATCACCATTGTCGAGCTGCGCCTGACCGACGCGATGGCCAAGCACCCGGAAGCGCTCGCGCTCACCGGGCGGGGGAGCTTCTTCATGCTGTCGGACAACAGGTACATCGGCGGGCACGGCGGGAACACCATCGCGGTGGGCTGCGGCCTGCGCGTCCCCGAGAACTGGGTCGCCGACAGCGGTATCGATTGGCGCGACCCGGAATCCGTCCGCGCGGGACTGCTGCGCGAGTATCCCGGCTGGGCCCCGGCCCTGACCGGCCTGATCCGCGAGTGCGACGACGACGCCATCCGGCCCCGGCCGATCCACGCACTGCCGACCGGTCTGACCTGGGAGCGGGTGCCCGGCGTGACGCTGGTCGGCGACGCCGCGCACCTCATGTCGCCGTTCGCGGGCGAAGGCGCCAACATCGCGCTGATCGACGGCGCCGATCTGGCGCGCGAGATCCTCGATGGTTCCGACGTCGAAACGGCGATAACGCGCTACGAGAAAACGATGTTCCCGCGCGGCGCCAAATCCGCGGCGGCGTCGCAGAAGGGCCTCGACATGATGTTCGTCGACGGCCGGCCGATAAAGATGATCATGTTCTTCAAGAGCATGTCCGCCGTTTCTGCCCTGACCAAACCGTTCGAGCGCCTCTTCGCCGGTAAGAACAAGGAGAAATGAGCATGACGACCAGCAGGCCGGCCCCCAACCTGACGCTGGGCACCGTCGAACTGACGGTCGCCGACCTGGACCGCAGCCTGGACTACTACACGCGGTCGATCGGCCTGAAGGTCCTTCACCACGAGCCGGGCGGTGCCTGGGTGGGAGTGCCGGGTCGGGTGCTCGCCGTCCTGCGGGAGCGGCCCGGTGCGGGCCTTCCGCCGGCCTCGAGCCCGGGGCTCAGCCACTTCGCGCCCCAGGTGCCGACGCCCGCCGACCTGGCCCGGTTCGTGAAGCACTACACGGCCGGGCACTCCGAATTCGAGCTGGTGGATCACAGCGTCGCGCACTCGTGCTACGTCATGGACCCGGACGGTCATTGCGTGGAGGTCACCTGCGCCCGCCCGCGCGAGGAGTGGCGCCGGCAGGGCGGCCGGCCGGCGGTCGTCGCCGATCCGCTGAAGCCGGAGGACTTCACCGACGAGCCCGGCGCGGACGAGCCGTACGCGGGACTGCCTGCGGGGACCGAGATGGGGCACGTCCAGCTCAAGGTGACCGACGCCGAACTCGAGGCCACCGAGCCCTTCTACACCGGCCTGCTCGGCTTCGAGGTCCAGGGCAGGCTCGGGACCATGTTCCTCGCGATCGGGGTGACCGAGCATCGGGCCCTGCTCGTCCTCACCAACCGGTTCAGCCCCGACGGAGGAGAACCCGCCCCCGAGGACACCGCCCACCTCGTCGGCGTCGACCTGCTGCTGCCCACGGCGAAGGAGATGCGCGCACTGGCCGAGCGGCTCACCGCGGCCGGCTATCCCCACGCGCTCTCGGCAGACGTGCTGAAAGTACGCGACCCGTCGGGAAACCTGTTGCGCTTCGGCGCGAACGCCGGACGAGCGACACGCCCTGCCCTCCCTGGATGATGCTGTGGTTCGGTGGCGAGCGGATGGCCCGTAACGACCAACGACACCCCCAACGGCCAACTCGCCCGGGTTCTCCGGCGTGTTGGCCGTTGCAGCCGCTGAGTTGGCCGCTCCGGTCGGCAAGTTGGCCGCTCCGGCCGGCAAGTTGGCCGCTCCGGCCGGCACGAACCCGAATTCACCAACAGCGTCCTCAGACGCCATGCTCGGACGACTTCGCCGCAGAACCCGCCCTCCCAGGGGGAAACCCCCACCGAATTGAGCGTATCGGCAGCAACCGACGCCAAAGCCCGAAAAGCCCCTGCCGAGCCACGTTGTCCACACCACAGCCGAACTGTGGACAACCCTCAGCGCAACAAACCCACCAACACCGGCAAAGCCGCCACCAAGGCCTCCCGCGCACACCCCGCGTACCCGATCGCGACCCCGTGCGCGGACGGCGTCCCGGCGAAATGCCGAGCCAGCCCGTCCAACCGGATCCCCCGCCGCTCGGCCGCCGCGATCACCGACGCCTCCACCGAAGCCGACGAAAACGGCACCACCAGGTGCGCTCCCGCGTCGTCGCCCCGCACCGGAACCCCGGCCGACGACAGCGCCCCCGCCAGCAACGTCCGCCGTTCCGCCATCTCCCGGCGCAGTTTCCGCAGGTGACGCCCCAAATCACCGTTTCGCGCGAACTCGTACAACACCCGCTGACCCGCCGGGGAAGGCCGCGTTCCCGTCAAATCCCGGTACGCCAGCACCGCCGAAGTGATCGCCTCCGGCGCCACCATCCACCCCGCCCCCAGCGTCGGCGTGAGGATCTTCGACGTGGTCCCCAAATGCGCCACGACGTCCGGCGCCAGCGAAGCCAGCATCGGCAGCGGCGCCACGTCGAACCGCAGCTCGCCGTCGTAGTCGTCCTCGATGACCAGCATCGATGACGCACGCGCGCGCTCGACCAGCGAAACCCGCCGCGCCGCGCTCAGCCTGCTGCCCATCGGGTACTGGTGGGCCGGCGAGCAGTACACCGCCCGCGCGCCGTCCGGAATCGCCTCCGGCCGCAACCCCTCGTCATCCACCGGCACACCCACCACCCGCATCCCCGCACGGAGGAACGCCTGCACCGCCCGCTGGTAGCCCGGCTCTTCGACGGCGACGACGTCCCCGCGCTCCAGCACCGCCGCGGCCAGCTCGACGACCGCCGCCGTCGTGCCGCCCGTGGCCAGTACCGAACCCGCCGCCAGTCCTCGGTGGCGCAGCAGGTGCTCCGAGACCGCCGCGCGGTACTCCGGCAGCCCCGCCCGGTGGGCGCGGACCAGGGGGTCCGGGTCGGCCGCGGCCCGCCAGGCGCGGCGCCAGGCCGCGCGGTCCAGGCCGTCCGCCCACGGCGTGCCCGGGCCGAGGTCGAGCAGCGAGGGCGCAGAGACCTCCACCGCCGGGACCGAAGGCGCCGGGACCTCGGAAGCCGAGAACGACGGCGGGGTCGTCACGTACGTGCCGGAGCCGTGCCGCCCGGCGATCCAGCCCTCGGCGTGCAGCTGCTCGTACGCCGCCGACGTCACCGTGCGGCTGACGCCGAGCCTGCCCGCCAGCGCGCGCGTCGAAGGGAGGCGGTCGCCGCCGCGCAGGTGGCCGCTCGCCGCGGCTTCGCGCAGCGCGTCCGCCAATTGCACCGCCAGCGGGGTCACCGCCGAACGGTCGAGGCTCACCGGGAGCGCGGTGTCGGACACAGGACCTCCCGAGAGAGTGGACTTCCCAAGTGTACGAGAAGTGGCCGTTTGCTGAGGCCACTACCGCGGGAGACGCTGGTCGCATGTTGTCGACCACGCCCCGCACCACGCTCGGCCGCAAGAAGCACCGCGCCGTCACCGACCGCTCCGCGCTGCACGCCGTCCTGGACGAAGGCCTGATCTGCCACCTCGGGATCGTCCGCGACGGCGTGCCGCTGGTCCTCCCGACCGGCTACGGCCGCGACGGCGACACGCTCTACCTGCACGGTTCGACCGGCGCGGCCAGCCTCCGCACCGCCGCCCACGGCCTCGACGTCTGCGTGACCGTGACGCTCCTCGACGGCATCGTCTACTCGCGCTCGGTCAACAACCACTCGATGAACTACCGCAGCGCTGTCGTCATCGGCCAGGCCGAGCCGGTCCTCGACGCCGAGGCGAAGATGCACGGCCTCAAGGTGCTCACCGACCACCTCGCGCCCGGCTCGTGGGAGCACGCGCGCGAGGTCAACGCGAAGGAGTTCGCCGCGGTCTCCGTGCTCGCCCTAGACCTCGCCGAAGCATCCGTGAAGATGCGCGCCGAGGGCCCGGACGACGAACCCGAGGACGTCGAGGCCGACACCGCCTGGGCCGGCGTGCTGCCGGTGCGGACCGGCTACGGCGCGCCCGAGCCGTCCGAAGACCTCTCCCCCGGCTGGACGACTCCACCGCACGTCACCGGTCGTGAGTGGTAATTCGGGTTCTAACCCGAATTACCACTCACGACAAGCCGCGGCAGACCACCTCAGGAAGGCTTCCAGCATGAGCAGCAGCACGTCCGTCCCGGAGTTCGCCGTGATCTCCGGGGCGCAGGTCCACGAAGTCCTCGACGGACAGGAGAAACTGGTCATCGACCTGATCGAGTCGGCCTACCGCCTGCACGGCGCCGGCGACACGGTCAACCCGCCGTCGTACTTCCTGCGCTTCCCCGACCGGCCGTCCTCCCGGATCATCGCCCTGCCGGCGTCGGTCGGCGGGGACATCGCGGTCGACGGGCTGAAGTGGATCTCGAGCTTCCCGGAGAACGTCGCGAGCGGGCTGCCCCGGGCGTCGGCGATCCTCGTCCTCAACGACCGGCAGACCGGCTATCCGCTGGCCTGCCTGGAAAGCTCCATCATCAGCGCCACCCGCACCGCCGCGTCGGCCGCGCTCGCCGCCGACTGGCTGACCCGGGACCGGGCCCGGCCCGCCCGCCTCGGCATCGTCGGCACCGGCCTGATCGCGCGGTACGTCCACGCATACCTCGCCGCCGCCGGCTGGAGCTTCGACGACGTCGGCGTGTTCGACCTGAACCCCGCGCACGCCGAAGGGTTCCGCGGCTACCTCGACGCGGCCGGGCAGTCGCCGGTCACCGTGCACGACAGCGCCGAAGACCTGATCCGCGGGAGCGACCTGGTCGTGTTCGCGACGGTCGCCGGCGAGCCGCACGTCCACGACCCGGCGTGGTTCGACCACAACCCGCTGGTCCTGCACGTCTCGCTGCGCGACCTCTCGCCCGAGGTGATCCTGGCGTCGACCAACGTCGTCGACGACGTCGAGCACTGCCTGAAGGCGAACACGTCGGTGCACCTGGCCGAGCAGCGGACCGGCGGCCGGGACTTCCTGTCCGGGACCCTGCACGACGTGCTGACCGGGAAGGTATCGCTGCCGAAGGACCGGCCGCTGGTCTTCTCGCCGTTCGGGCTCGGGGTGCTCGACCTCGCCGTCGGCAAGCACGTCCACGACCGGCTGCGGGATTCCGGTGCCCTGCGGACCGTGCCCGAGTTCTTCTTCGAACTCGACCGGTACGGCAAGCGATGAGCGGGAGTTTCGCGTGCCGATAATCAGCGCCCCGCAGGACTTCAACACCGACGACCTGTTCGTCGACCTCCGCCGGTTCGCCGGCCGCCCGCTCTACCTCAAGTGCGAGGGCTTCAACTTCGCCGGGTCGATCAAGGTGAAGGCGGCCCGGTCGATGGTCGCCGCGGCCGAGCGCCGCGGCGACCTGCGGCCCGGCTCCACCCTCGTGGAGAGCTCGTCCGGCAACCTCGGCGTGGCGCTGAGCCTCGTCGCCGCCAGTTCCGGCTACCGGTTCGTCTGCGTCACCGACTCCCGGTGCACGCTCGGGGCCCGGCAGCTGATGGAGACGCTCGGCGCCCAGGTCCGCATCGTCACCGAGCCGCACCCGGAGCACGGTTTGCTGGGCGCGCGCATCGAGCTGGTGAAGCGGCTGTGCGCCGAGCACGGCCACGTGTGGCTCAACCAGTACGAAAACGCCGGGAACTGGCGCGCCCACTACGAAACGACCGGCCCGCAGATCGCCGGGGCCTTCCCCGACACGGACGTCGTCTTCATCGGGGCGGGCACCACCGGGACGCTCATGGGGTGCGCCCGGTACCTGCGCGAGCACCGCCCCGGCACCCGGGTGGTCGCGATCGACACGGTCGGCTCGGTCACCTTCGGCACGCCACCGGCCCGCCGGATGATTCCCGGGCTGGGCACCGGGATCCGGCCGCCGATGCTCGACGCCTCCTACGTCGACGACGTCGTGCACGTGGCGGAAGCCGACACCGTGCGCACCTGCCGCGCCCTCACCCGGGAGGGGTTCTGCTTCGGCGGCTCCACGGGCACCGTCGTGAGCGGCGCCCTGAGCTGGCTGGAGCAGCACGAAGACGTCGGCACGGCGGTCGCGATCGCGCCCGATCTCGGCGACCGGTACCTCGACACCGTCTACCACGACCAGTGGGTGGCGGACCTCTACGGCGAGGACCTGCTCGAGGACCACGTCCCGGCCCGGACGATCAGATGACCGGGGCTGTGATCCACCACACACGGGATAGCACCACCGCGAATCCGGGTCTCACACCCCGTGAACGAGCGGTCACGGTCTCCTAGACTCGCCGGTATCCGCGGAAGAGGAACGCACCGCGAACGCCGCCTTGCCCATCGGGTCGAACGGGGCCGATCGTGAAGCCTTCCCTTGCCGTCCGCACCTCCTGCTGGTGTGCCGAGCATCCCAGCGCGGTCATCGCGCTGTGGCTGGTCTTCGTCGCCGTGGCGGAGCTGCCCGGCCTCGCCGGCGGGCCCCGGCTGGGTGGCGGCTCCCTGTCCGACCCCGACGTGGCGGCGAACTGGTGGCCGGTGATCGCCGCGCCGATCGCGATCCTGATGAGCGCCCCGTTCTCCCGGCTGCTCCTGCTCGTTTCGGCGCTGTTCATCAGCGTCGTCACGGCCACGTCGGCGGCCATGCTGGACGCGGTTTCCGAGTCCGCCTCGATGACACCGCTCGCCGGGAACGCGGCGCTGCTCGTCGTCATCACGGTGGCGGCCCAGCACATGCTGTTCGCCCTCTGCCGGAGCCGGGAAGCGGTGGCGAGCGGGAACGACGCGTCGCGGGCCGCCCGGATCGTCGCGAGCACGGCCGGCAACGCCGCCCTCGTCTCGGGCGGGGCCCTCGCCGTCTCGCTGACCGCGGTGGCCGTCGTCGGCACCGCGGGCCTGGCGCCGCTGGCGACCGCCGTCCTCGTGGTGGTGCTGGTGGCGACCGCGGCCTCGCTCAGCCTGCTGCCCGCCCTGAACGCTGCGGCGAGACCGCTCCCGCCGCTGCCTCCGGCGCTGCAGGTCAGCCACCTGCCCCGGTTCGTGCGGCCGACGGCCATCGCGGCCGGCGTGCTGACGCTGGGCACCGTCGCGGTCTACGGGGCGGTGCGGGTGTTCGCCCCCGCCTGCGCGGGCTGCCGGCCCCTGGCCGCCGACCTGGACGTCTGCGGGGTGACGACGATGCTGGTGGTCCTCGGCCTGGCCACGCTTGTCGCCTACCGGCGTCCGGTGGTGGCCCTGGCGACCTTCCTGCTGAACGGCGTCGCCGTGTTCGCCGGGCTGGGCGTGCTGGCCCTGCTCGTCGATCCGATGCCGGCCTGGGCGCCCATGGTGCTGGTGGTCGCCCTGCTCGTGCCGGCGAACCACCTGCAGGTCTACCTACTGCACCGGCTTCGGAGCGAGACGCTGGCCGGGATGTCCCGGCGCAACACCATTGCGCACGCGTGCCGCCGGGCCTGGTCGGCATCCGGCGGCGCGCTGCTGGTGACGGTGGTGATGTGGCTGGTCTGGGGACTGACCGAGCACGGGGACGTCCGGGAGTTCGCCCTGGCGACCGCGGTGGTCCTCGTCGTCGACACGACGATCGTCCGGTTCCTGCTGCTGCCCCGGCTCGCCGTCCTGGGCGGACGGACGAGCTGGTGGCGGCCGGTCAGGCGATCGGAGGACGTCCCGTGAGATCGAGGAACACTTCGTCGAGCGTCGGTCGGCGCAGGGCGAAGTCGGTGTACTCGACGCCGGCGTCGCGCAGGGCGGCGGCCGCGGCCGCGATGCCCCCGGCGGTGTCGGGCAGCTCGACCGCGATGCTCCGCTTGCGTTCGTCGACGGTCACCGCCGAGGCCGAAACGCCGGACAGCGCCGAAACCGCGGGCTGCAGCCACTTCTCCTCGGCGACGGCGACCTCGAGCCGCTCCGCGCCGATCTTGCGCTTCAGCTCGTCGGCGGTGCCCTCGGCGATCACGCGGCCGTGGTCGATCACGACGATGTGGTCGGCGAGGTAGTCCGCCTCTTCGAGGTACTGCGTGGTGAGCAGGACCGTGACGCCCTCGTCGACCAGGCCCCGCACGATCCCCCACAGCGTGCTGCGGCTCGCCGGGTCGAGGCCGGTGGTCGGCTCGTCGAGGAACAGCACCGACGGGCGGCCGATCAGGCAGGTCGCCAGGTCGAGCCGCCGCCGCATGCCGCCGGAGTAGGTGCCGACGGCCCGGTCGGCGGCCGCGGTCAGGTCGAACCGCTCGAGCAGCTCGGTGGCCCGTTCCCGGGCTCCGCGCCGGCCGAGGTGCAGCAGCGTGCCGAGCAGCTGGAGGTTCTGCCGCCCGGTGAGCAGTTCGTCGACCGCGGCGTACTGGCCGACGAGACCGATCCGGCGCTGCACCTGCTTCGCCTGCGTGACCACGTCGAACCCGGCGACCCGGGCGGTGCCGCCGTCCGGGCGCAGCAGCGTCGCGAGCACCCGGACGGTGGTGGTCTTGCCGGCGCCGTTGGGGCCGAGCAGGCCCAGCACCGACCCGGCGGGCACCCGCAGATCGACGCCGGCCAGGGCTTCGTGGCTGCCGAATCCCTTGCGCAGCCCGGTGACTTCGATGGCCGCTTCGCGGTCGAGCGCGTCGCTCGCCATCAGCCGGCGTCCCGCAGGCTCTTCGGGCGCAGGTCCGTCCAGGTGGCCTCGACGTGGGCGACCGCGTCCGCGCGGGAACTCTCCCCCAGCGTGACCTCCCACCCCGGCGGCACCGCGGCGAACACGGGCCAGATGCTGCGTTCTTCCTCGGCGTTGACCAGAACGAGGAACCGGCCGTTCTCGTCGTCGAATGGACTCGTCACTTCACATCTCCGTCTGTGTCGGGCCTGTGGTTTGCTGTCATGGTGTTCGGACCGGCTGACGGCACGCTGACCGCCACCTGACCCGGTCGTGAGTGGTAAGTCGGGTTCTAGGGCCAACTCACCGCCCGGAACGGCCAATTCACGCACCGGAACGGCCAACTCGCTGGCGGTGTGGGTGAGTTGGCCGTTCCCGCGGGTGAGTTGGTCGTTCCGGTTGGCGAGTTGGCCGCCGGGGGGGTGACCGTCGGGTCTGACCCGACTTACCACTCACGACCAGCTGCGGCAGACCGGCAGGCCGGCGTCCAGGATCTCCCCCTGCAGCGCTAAGCGATGGTGCGGTACTTGCGGAAGCTCAGAGAGCAGGCGAGCACCAGCGTGAGGACGAGGGTGATCGCCACGACCACGCCGGGGTGCTGGGCGGGGAACCCGGTCTCGTCGACGGGCGTGCCCCACAGGCGCCGGACCGCGGTGGTCACCGAGCTGACCGGGTTCCACTCCGCGACCGGCCGCAGCCACACCGGCAGGCGGTCGGTCGACATGAAAGCGTTGGAGAGGAAGGAAAGGCCGAGCGTCGCCACCGCGCCGATGCCGTCGATCGCCTCGGGGTTGCGCAAGGTGAGGCCGAGCAGGATGCCGACCCAGATCATCGCGTAGAGGAACACGACGAGCAGGGCGAGCCCGCCGACCAGCGGCAGGAACCCGGTGTGCACCCGGCCGCCGACGAGCAGGCCGGACGCCACGGTGATGGCGAGGGCGATCAGGCCGACCACGAGGTCACCGAGGGAGTGCCCGATCAGCACGGCGGGCCGGACGATCGGCAGCGAACGGAACCGGTCGGTCAGGCCGCCGTTGAGGTCGGTGGCGACGGCGATGGCGGTGGGGGCGATGCCGGCCAGGCCGACCTGCATCAGCGCGGCGGGGAACAGGAACTCCGGGTAGCTGCCGCTGCCCGGCACGATCACCGCGTCCTTGAACACGTACCCGATGGCCAGCATGGTGATCAGCGGGTTCAGGGTGACCGCCAGCAGGCGGCCCGGAACGTTGCGCAGGTGGGTGAGCCGGCGCCCGGCGAGCGCCAGCACCTCCACCACGGCGTCGGAAAGCCGCCGCGTTCCCGCCGGGGCAATCACAGTCATTCGTCCTCCTCGGAAGAGCCGTCCAGTGCGGCGGCGACGATCCGGCCGATGGCGGCCTGGGCTTGCGGGTGCATCATGAATTCGTGCCCGCAGCCGATGCGGTGCGATTCGATCGCCCCGTCGACGTACGGTGCCCAGCGGCCGGGCCGCTCGGCGAGGTCGTCCTCGGTGCGCCCGTCGGCCGCCAGGAACAGCAGCAGCCGGCCGGAGAAGCGGGCGGGCTCGTACCGGAGCGCGAGCTCGCCGTTGTTGCTCATCACGTCGAGCACGCGGGTCATCCGCTCCTCGCCGATCCCGGCCAGCCGCGACCCGCCGCGGCGCAGGACGTCGATGACGTCCCCGGGGGACAGTTCGGCGGCCGCATCCGCGTCGTGACCGAGGTGCTCGAGGAAGCTGACCAGCAGCTCCTGCCGGGTCGGCGGGGCCTGGCCCGCCGCGTCGACCGGGAAACTGTCCAGCACGCAGAGGGTTTCGACCCGCTCCCCCGCTTCCTGCAGCTGCACGGCGATTTCGTGGGCCAGCAGGCCGCCGAACGACCAGCCGAGCAGGTGGTACGGGCCCGCCGGCTGGATCGCGCGGATCCGGGCGACGTACTCCTCGGCGACGTCCTCGACGCTGACGGGAAGTTCGCGGTCCCCGCCGATGTTCGGCGACTGCAGCCCGTACATCGGGCGGCCGGGGTCGAGGTGCTGGACGAGCCCGAGGTAGGGCAGGCTCAGCCCGAGTCCCGCGTGCACGCAGAACAGCGGTTCCCGGTCGCCGTCCGGCCGGATCGGCAGCACCGGGGCGAACGGGTCGAGCACATCGCCGCCATCGCCGGTGCCGGTGCCGGTGCCGGCCAGCCCGGCCAGGCGCTCGACGGTCCCGTGCGTCAGGACGTCCGCCACGGTGAACCGCAGCCCGGCGTTGCGGGCCAGCGCGACCAGCCGCACGGAGAGCAGGCTGTTGCCGCCCAGTGCGAAGAAGTCGGCGTCGACGCCGACCTCGGGCAGGCCGAGCGTCTCGGCGAAGGCCAGCCGCAGGACCTCCTCGGCCGGTGTGCTGTTTTTCCGTTGGGGTGCGGGCAGCTTCGAGTGGTCGAGCTCGCCGGCCGCGGTGAGCGGGATGGCCTCGAGTTCGACGATCGCCGCCGGTACCGCGAAGTCCGGCAGTTCCCGTGCGAGGTGTTCGCGCAGGCCGTCTCCGCGGCCGACGACGTAGGCGACGAGCTGGTCGTCGCGAACCACGACTTCGGCCGCGGCGACGCCGGGGTGCCGCAGCAGCGCGGACTCGACCTCGACACCGCGGATGGCGAACCCGCGTGCCGGCAGGTTCCCGGCGGCCGGTTCGAGGCTGCCGTCGAGCCGGCGGCGGACGACGTCGCCGGTGCGGAACATCCGTTCCCCCGCGGCGAAGGGGTCCGCGACGAACCGCGCGGCGGTGCGGCCCGGTTGTCCCGCGTAGCCGCGGGCGAGGGCCGGGCCGGCGAGCCAGAGTTCGCCGTGCGCGCCCGGCGGGACGGGCCGCAGCGTTTCGTCGAGGACGTAGGCGCGCGTGGCGCGGGGCGGGTCCGGCAGGCGGCCGGGCTCCGCGGCGCCGGTGAGGTTGCCGTGGTGTGTATGGACTTCCGCGCCGGCGCGGTGGAGCCGTTCGGTGAGCGGGCCGGCGAGCGGTTCGCCGGTGACGATCAGCCGGACGCCGGCGAGGGCGGCTTCGTGCCGGGCCGCGAGCGCCCGGACCTGGTGGGCGGTGACGATCAGCACGGCGGGCAGTTCGCCTTCGAGCAGCCGGGCGAGTGTGGTGGCGTCGCCTTCGGTGAGGTGGACGGATCCGCCGGCGGCCAGCGCGGCGAGCACGACGGGGATGACATCGGGCAGGCCGGGGACGACGACGCGGCTGTTCGCCGGAATGGAGTCGCGAAGTGCGGCGACGGATTCGGCGAGGGCGCGGCGGGAGAGGATGGTGCCGTCCGGCAGGTGAGCGGCCGCGTGCGCGGGAGACACCGGCGCGGCGGACCCCATGCGCCCCAAGGCGGCCTTCGGTGCGTCTGACGCACCCAAGGCGGCCTTCGGTGCGTCTGACGCACCGAAGGCCACATTGGGGCGCATGGGGACCGGGCTGTCCAGGGCGCGACCGACCTCGGTCACCACGCCGGACTCGCCGGCCGGCTCGATCAGGCGGTACGCCGCGCCCGCTTCGAGCGCGGCCAGGACCTGCACCACGCGTTCCGCCGCCGATCGCGCGGCGATCGACACCGTCCACTCCGGACCCGCGCCGCGAGCCCTCAGCTTCCGGGCCTCCGCGGTCACACGGCGGCGCAGCTGGGCGTGACTGACCCGGCCGCCGTCCCAGATCGCGGCCGGACCCCGGCTGTTCCGCAGCACCGGCAGCTCCGCCGGCTCCACGGACACCACAGCCGGCTCGACCGGCGGCGCCAGCTCGATCCCGCTCAGCGGCAGCTCCGGATCTTCCGCGACCGCCGACAACAGCCGGTTCAGGCGGGCGGCGAGCAGGTCCGCCGTCTCCGGGGTGAACAGGTCCGCGCAGTACTCGATGCTGCCTTCCATCCCCGCTTCGCCCGGGCGCTCGCCGAGCTGGAACGTCAGGTCGAACTTGAACTTCGCGCCCGTTGCCGGAAGGATCTCCGGCCGCACCGAAAGCCCGCCGATCGTGAACCGCGGGTCCGGGACCTCGTAGTACGACAGCATCACCTGGAACAGCGGTTGCCGCGACAGCGACCGCGCGGGCCGGGCCAGCTCGAGCAGGAGCTCGAACGGCAGGTCCTGGTGCGCGTACGCCTCGAGGTCGGTGTCCCGCACCCGGCCGACCAGTTCGGCGAACGTCGGGTTTCGGCCGGTGTCGGTGCGCAGCACGAGGGTGTTGACGAAGAAGCCCACCAGGTTGTTCGTCACCTCGTCCGAGCGGCCCGCGACCAGGCTGCCCAGCGGGATGTCCGTGCCCGCGCCGTGCTTGGTGAGCAGTGCGGCGACCGCCGCCTGCACCACCATGAAGACGCTGGCGCCGGAGCGGCGAGCGAGTGCGATCAGTGCTTTGTGGACGGTCGGGGGCACCTCGAAGCCGACCGAGCCGCCGCGGAAGGCGGTGGCTGCCCGGCGGGGGAGGTCCGTGGGCAGCCGCAGCTCGCCGGGGAGGCCGTCGAGGGCGTCGCGCCAGTATTCCCACTGCCGGTCCGCCGCCTGGCGGTCGTCGAGCAGCTCGCGCTGCCAGACCGCGTAGTCGGCGTACTGCGCGGGCAGGTCCGCCCAGCCGGGCTCGGCTCCGCGGACCCGGGCGTCGTACGCGGTCGCCAGATCGCGCGCCAGGACGTCCACCGACCAGCCGTCGCCCGCGATGTGGTGCAGGACGAGCAGCAGCACGTGCTCGTCCCCGACGCGGTACAGGGTGGCCCGCAGCGGACGGTCGGCGGCGAGGTCGAACGCGCGGCTCGCCTCGGCTTCGAGGGCCGCGGTGAGCTCGTCCTCGGTGACCGTTGCCGTGGCGAGGGGGGCGTCCGGGGCGAGCACGCGCTGGTACGGGACGCCGTCGACGTCCGGGAAGACCGTGCGCAGGATCTCGTGCCGTTCGACGACGTCGCCGAGCGCGGCCGCCATGGCCGCCGGGTCGAGGTCCCCGCCGAGCCGGACGGCCAGCGGGATGGTGTACCCGGCGCTTTCCAGCCGGTTGAGGAACCACATCCGGGTCTGCGCGTGCGACAGCGGGATCTTCTCCGGCCGCGCGAGCTTGCGGAACCCGGCGCCCGCCTGGCCCGCGGAGACGAGCCGGCCGGCGAGCCGGCTCACGGTCCGCGCCTCGAAGAGGTCCCGGATGGACAGTTCGGCGGCCACCGCCGACCGGACCCGGCTCACGACCGAGTTCGCCAGCAGGGAATGCCCGCCGATGACGAAGAAGTCGTCGTCGATCCCGACCTCCGGAAGGCCGAGCACGTCGGCCCAGATCTCGCACAGCGTCGCCTCGACCGGGGTGCGCGGACCCCGGGCGGTCGCGCCGGGGTGCCGGTCCGGCGCGGGCAGTGCCTTGCGGTCGATCTTGCCGTGCGCGGTCAGCGGGAACCGGTCGAGCACGAGGTACGCACCCGGGACCATGTACGCCGGCAGCTGCGCGGTCACGTGCTCGCGCAGCTCCTCGGCGGTCACCGCGCCGGAGATGTACGCGACGAGCCGCCGGTCGTTGCCCGTGCCGTGCACCGTGACGACCGCTTCGCCGACGCCCGTGTGCGCGGCCAGGCAGGCTTCGATCTCGCCGAGTTCGATGCGGTGACCCCGGATCTTGACCTGGAAGTCGCGGCGTTCCACGAACTCCAGCTCACCGTCGGGACGCATCCGCACGCGGTCGCCGGTGCGGTACATCCGGGCACCGGCGCCGCCGAAGGGATCCGCGACGAACACCACCGCCGTCTTGACCGGATCTCCCACGTAACCCCGGCCGACGACCAGGCCGCCGACGAACAGCTCGCCGATGACACCCGGAGGCACCGGGCGCAGTTCGTCGCCCAGCACGTACAGCCGGGAATTCCGCACCGCCCGGCCGATCGGCACCACCTCGACACCGGACCGGATCACTGCGTGCGTCACGTCGTCGGAACACTCCGTCGGGCCGTAGGCGTTCACCAGCGGCACGTCCGGGAACCGCGCGAACCACCGCGCGCACAGGTCCGGCGGCAGGGCCTCCCCCGTCACAACCAGCCAGCGCAACCCCGAGACATCCGGCTGCTCGGCCAGGTCCCAGGAATCCAGGGCCGCCCGCAGCAGCGACGGCACGACTTCCAGCACCGAAACCCCTTCGGCCCGGATCAGGCCGAACAACGCGTCCGGATCCGCCGCCACGACCCGCGACACCACCCGGACCCGGCCACCGACCAGCAGCGGTGCCAGCATCTGCCACACCGAGACGTCGAAGGTCACGGGAGCGTTCTGCACCACCACATCCGACGACGCCAGCCCGAGATCCTCGACCTTCGCCAGCAAGTGGTTCACCATCCCGCGGCGGTGCACCATCGCACCCTTCGGACGGCCCGTCGAACCCGACGTGAAAATCACGTACCCCAGGTCCAGACCCGCGTCACCCGCCGCGACCGGCGCCCAGTCCTCGTCTTCGGCGTCATCCAGGACCACGATCCCGAGGTCGCCGCCGGCGACTTCCGCCGCCAGGTCCGCGAAGCCCGGACCGACCACAATGGACGCGGCACCGGAATCCACCAGCAACCCCGCCAGCCGGGCCACCGGGAGCGTCGGGTCCAGGGGCACGTACGCCGCCCCGGACCACAGCACGCCCAGTACGGCCGTCACGAACCCGACCCCGGGGTCGGCCAGGATCCCGACCACGCCGCCGCCCACCCGGCGGGACAGCGCACTCGCCCGCCCGGAGAGGGACCCGTAGGAAACCCACCCGTCGCCGTCGGACACGGCCGCCGCTTCCGGGGCGGACAGCGCGAATTCGCAGACCCGGGCCACCACGTCGGCGCCCACCGGCCCGGTCGCGCCGGCGCCCCGCTCCAGCTCCGCCGCCGGCACCACGTCGATCGTCCCGAGCGCCACCGAAGGATCGGCGATGGCGGTGTCGAGCAGGTGCCGGAACATCCCGGTGATCCGGCCGACGCGCCCGGCGTCGAACGCCTCGGGGGCGTAGTCGAAGCGGAAGGCCAGTTCGGGGCCCGGGTTCACGACCAGGCTCAGCGGGTAGTGGCGGGAGTCCTCGGTGACGGCGTCGAGCACGCGGACGTCGTCGCCCAGGACGACCTCGGTCTCCGGCCCGTCGGCGGGTACGTTCTCGAAGACGATGGCGGTGTCGAACAGCTCACCGGTGCCGGCGAGGCCGGGGACGTCGTTCTGCACCTCGGCGAGCCCGACGTGCTGGTAGGCCGACATCCGGGCCTGCTGGTCGCGCAGGACGACCAGGAGCTCGCCGAGGGTGCCCGCCGGGTCGAGATCGGCCCGGACCGGCACCGTGTTGATGAACATGCCGACCATGGTCTCCACGCCCGGCAGCTCCGCCGGGCGCCCGGAGGTGACCGAGCCGAACACGACGTCCCGCCGGCCGGTGAGCCGGCCGACCAGGATCGCCCAGCAGGCCTGCACGACGGTGTTGAGGGTCAGCTCGTGGCGGCGGGCCCACGCCACCAGTTCGGCGGTCTCGTCCCGGGTCAGCACGACCTCGGCCGACTCCGGCACCGCCTTCAGGTGGCCGCCGGCCTCCGGCGCCACCTTCGTGGGTTCGGTGAGGCCGTCGAGGACTTCGCGCCACGCCTGCCGGGCTTCCCGCTCGTCCTGGCGGCCGAGCCAGGCCAGGTAGTTCCGGAACGGGGCCACTTCCGGCAGCGCCGCCGCCGGGCCGTGGGTGTACAGCGTGGCCAGCTCGCGGATGAGGATCGGCACCGACCAGCCGTCGGTGGCGATGTGGTGGGCGGTCCAGAGGAAGCGGTAGCGCCCGGCCGCGATCTTGATCAAGGTGAACCGGACCAGCGGCGGGTGTGCGAGGTCGAACCGGCGCTCCCGGTCCTCGGCCGCCAGCCGGTTCAGCCGGTCGTCGCGTTCGGGCTCGGGCAGCGTGGACAGGTCGATCTCGGTCCAGGGCAGGGCGACCTCGGCGGCGATCAGCTGCACGGCGTCGCCGCCGCGGCGGTGCCGGAAGTACGCGCGCAGCGTGGCGTACCGGCGCAGCAACGCGGCACACGCTTCGCGCATCGCGTCGACGTCGAGCGCGCCGGCGAGCTCCGCGGTGGCCTGCACGGTGTAGACGTCGACGCCGTCGGGGTCGAACTCGGAGTGGAACAGCAGGCCCTGCTGCAGCGCGGACAGCGGCAGGGCGTCCTCGATGCGGCCGCCCTCGGGCGCCAGTTCCCGCAGCTCGTCGTCGGTCAGCTCGACCAGCGGGCCGTCCGAGACGACGACTTCGGAGCCCGGCTCGCGGACGGCGACCTGCTCGGCGATGGCGGCCGGCGTCCGGCGCTCGAGGATGTCGCGCGGGGTCAGCTCGATGCCCGCCGTGCGGGCCCGGCCGGCCACCTGGATGGCGCTGATGCTGTCGCCGCCGAGGGCGAAGAAGTTGTCGTCGATGTAGACGCGCGGCACGGACAGCACTTCGGCGAGGATGTCGCAGACGACCGTCTCGACGGTGTTGCGGGGCCGGCGCCCGACGACCTCGGCCCGGAAGTCCGGGGCGGGCAGCGCTTCGCGGTCGACCTTGCCGTGTTCGGTGAGCGGCAGCTCGTCGAGCACGACCAGTGCCGAGGGCACCATGTAGTCCGGGAGCAGCTGCTGGGCGGTGCTGCGCACGGTACCGGCGTCGATCGGGCCCTCGCCCTCGACGCCGATCAGGTAGCCGGCCAGGCGCTTGCCGCCGTCGGCGTCGGTGAGCACCCGCACGACGGCGTCCAGGACGCCGGGCATGGACCGCAGGACGCTTTCGATCTCGCCGAGTTCGATGCGGTGGCCACGGATCTTGACCTGGAAGTCGCGGCGCTCCACGAACTCCAGCTGACCGTCTTCGCGCATCCGGACGCGGTCGCCGGTGCGGTACATCCGGGCACCGGCGCCGCCGAAGGGATCCGCGACGAACACCGCCGCCGTCCGCGCCGGGTCGCCCACGTAACCGCGGCCGACGACCAGGCCACCGACGAACAGCTCGCCGACCGAACCGGCGGGCACCGGGCGCAGTTCGTCGCCCAGCACGTACAGCCGGGAATTCCGCACCGCGTGACCGATCGGCACCACCTCGACACCGGACCGGATCACCGCATGCGTCACATCATCCGAACACTCGGTTGGGCCGTACGCGTTGACCAGCGGCACGTCCGGGAACCGCGCGGACCACCGCGCACACAGATCCGGCGGCAACGCCTCCCCCGTCACCACCAGCCACCGCAGCCCCGAGACATCGGGCTGCTCGGCCAGGTCCCAGGAATCCAGCGCCGCCCGCAGCAACGACGGCACGACCTCCAGCACCGAAACGCCCTCGGCCCGGATCAAGCCGAACAACGCGTCCGGGTCGGCGGCGACCGCGCGGGAAACCACCCGGACCCGGCCGCCGACGAGCAGGGGCGCCAGCATCTGCCACACCGAAACGTCGAACGTCACCGGCGCGTTCTGCACCACCACGTCCGACGACGCCAGGCCCAGGTCCTCGACCTTCGCCAGCAGGTGGTTGACCATCCCCCGGCGGTGGACCATCGCACCCTTCGGACGGCCCGTCGACCCCGACGTGAAGATCACATAAGCCAAGTCCAGACCCGCATCGCCGCGGGAAACCGGTGCCCACTCCTCGTCTTCGGCGTCGTCGAGCACGACGATCTCGGCGCTGCCATCGGCCACCACGGATGCCGCCAGCTCCTCGAACCCGGCGCCTGCCACCACGGCGTTCGCGCCCGAATCGGCGAGCAACCCGGCCAAGCGGGCCACCGGCATCCCGGCGTCCAGCGGCACGAAAGCGGCCCCCGACCACAGCACACCCAGCACCGCCGCCACGAAACCGACGCCCGGGTCGGCCAGCACACCCACCACACCCCGGGCCGGAAGCCGGCGGGACAGCGCGCTCGCCCGGCCCGCCAGGGACCGGTAGGAAACCTGCCCGCCGCCGTCGGCCACCGCGGCCGCGTCCGGCGACGCCAGCGCGAAATCGCACACCCGCGACACGACATCGGCCCCGACCGCCCCGGCCGTACCGACACCGGAGGCCAGCAGCTCGCCCAGCTCGTCCGCCGAGACGACGTCGACCCCGCCCAGCACCGCCGACGAGCCGGCCTCGGCGAGCCGGCCGACGAACCCGGCGAGCCGATCCAGGTGCGCGGTGACGCCCTCGGCGTCGTAGAGGTCGGGATTGCCGTTGAGGTGGATCTCGATGATGTCTTCGGTGACGTCGAGGACGGTCAGCGAGAGGTCGTTGGTGATCCCGGTCGACAGGTTCATCACGCGCGTGTGGCAGTCGCCGAGCCGCAGGCCGGGCTCGGGCGGGAGCACGTTGACGAACGGGCCGCCGAACGGGCGGCGCTCGTCGCTGCGCACGCCGATGTCCCGGCGGATCTGGTTGACGTGGTAGCGCTGGTGCTTCAGCGTCGCGGCGAGCTCGCTGGACGCCTGGCCCAGCAGGGCAGCGATCGTCATCTGCGGCTCGACGACCATCCGCAGCGGCAGGTAGTTCGCGACCATGCCCGGGGTCGCCCGCGAGCGCACGCCCGCGCGCGCCGCGACCGGAACGGTCAGCAGCAGGTCCTTGATGCCCGAAAGCCGTTGCGTGTAGGCCGCCATCGCGGCGATGAAGAACGTCGGCAGCGTCACCTTCGCACCCGCGGCCGCCTCGCGCACGGCCTTCGCCGTCTCCGGGGGCAGCACCATGGTGCGCCGCAGGAAGCCGCGGGCCGGCGCCGGTTCCTTGCCGGACAAGCTGACCAGGTCGGGCGTGGTGTCGAAGTGCCGTCCCCAGAACGCCTTGTCCCGGGCGCGGTGCGGCGAGTCCTGGTAGGCGAGGTCGGCGTCGAGCAGCAGCCGGAACGGCGGCAGGGCGGTGGGCCCGGGGTCCTCCCCGGCCAGCAGCGCGTTGTACAGCTCGCCGAGCCGGCGGTGGCAGATCGCCGCGCTGAAGCCGTCGCCGATGAGGTGGTGCGTGGTGAGGTACCAGAAGTGCCGCCGCGCACCGACCTTGATCAGGGCGCCGCGGAAGAGCGGGAAGTCCGCCAGGGAGAACGGGTGCCGCATGTCCTCCTGCATCCAGTCGAGCGCGGCGGCCACCGGGTCGGCTTCCCCGGTCACGTCCGGGTACCGGATCGGCAGCTCGGTCAGCGGCTCGATGAGCTGCCGCGGTTCGCCCTCGACCTCGACGAACCGGGCCCGGAAGCACTCGGCTTCGTCGGCCAGGGCGCGCAGGGCCGCCTGGAAGACGTCGATGTCCAGCGGGCCGGTGATGTCCAGGTAGTCCGCCATCGCGTAGGCGAGGCCGCCACCGGAGAGCTGTTCGTCGTACCAGACGTCGGTCTGTGCGGTGGACAGGGGCAGGAACGCGTCGACCGCGGTCATCTGGGCACCTCGAAGAGTGTTTTGGCGTACGGGGTTTCGTGTTCGGCTCCGTCGAGCAGCGCTTCCGGGCCGTAGTTGTCCTTGACCCACTGGTCCTGGTAGATCGTGTCCAGGTAGCGGTCACCGAGATCGGGCGAGATCACCACCGCCGTGGCCGCGTCGTTGTCCTCAAGCCACCCGAGCGCGCCCGCCAGCACCATGCCCGAGCCGCCCCCGAGCAGGAAGCCGCTCAGCGCGAGCCGGCGGCACGCGCGGATCGCGGCCGCCTCGTCGACCCGCACCAGATCGTCCACAAGGGACATGTCGATGACCGGGAACCGGACGCTGGTGCGCACCGCCGTGCTGCGCCGGGCGGCCCGCGGGCCGGGGCCGACGCACTCGACGGCCACGATCCGCACCTGCGGCCGGACCTGGCGCAGGTAGCGGGCGCAGCCGGTGAGGGTGCCGGCCGAGCCGACCCCGACGAAGAGCACGTCCAGGTCCGGCACGGTGCGCAGGATGTCCGGGCCGGTCGAGCGGAAGTGGGCCATCCAATTGCCCGCGTTGACGTACTGGTCCAACCAGGTGTAGCCGTCGTTCTCCGCGCAGAGACTGCGGACGAGCCGCAGGCCCGCGGCCGGGTCGGGGGCGACCAGCACCTCGGTGCCGAGGTTCTGCATCAGCTGCCGGGTGAGCAGCGTGCTGCGCGGGTCGGTCACGCAGACGAACCGGTAGCC
Source organism: Amycolatopsis sp. lyj-109 (assembly GCF_046548995.1). Classification (NCBI taxonomy): domain Bacteria; kingdom Bacillati; phylum Actinomycetota; class Actinomycetes; order Pseudonocardiales; family Pseudonocardiaceae; genus Amycolatopsis; species Amycolatopsis sp. lyj-109. The sequence continues at coordinate 85,570 of NZ_JAJPWR010000001.1, read as the reverse complement.
GCGGCTGGCCGCGACCAGGCTCAGCGCCACGCCGAGGTTGCCCGAGGACGTCTCGACGATGGTCGAGCCCGGGCGCAGCACGCCGGCGCGCTCGGCCAGCGTCACCATCTCCAGCGCGGGCTTGAGCTTGCTCGACCGCGCGAAGTTGAAGCCCTCGCACTTCATCAGCACCCGGCGGCCCACGATGTGTTCGAGGTCGACGTAGAGGTCCGTGACGTCGAACTCCTCCGGCCTCGTGATCACCCGCACGACGCACCTCCGGTCGGCGATTTCCCGGTGTGGGCGGGGAACGGCTCGGTGCGGCCGAGCTTTCCCGTGGTCAGGCCCTGGAAGACGGTGAGCTTCTGGATGTTGCCGGCGCCTTCCATGAACTCGACGCCGCGCGCGTCCCGGACGAGCTTGTCCAGCGCCGGGTGGTCCCAGCGGGCCCGCGGCCCGAAGAAGCCGCACGCTTCGAGCGTGGCCTCCTCGGCCAGCCGGCACGCTTCGGCCTTCGCCGCCGAGGCGAGGTGGCCGCGGGAGCCGTCGGCGTCGACCTCGATCGCGGACAGGTGCACGAGGTGGCGCACGCCGTCGATGCGGTGGCCCAGCTCCTCGAGCCGGTCGCGGCCGTCGCGGCCGAGCGGGCCGCCGGCGGTCACCACGTAGTCGTGGGCGGCCGCGGCGATGCCGACCGCGATCGCGGCGACGCCCGGCCGCAGCCGGTTGAAGGTCTGCACGCACGCCCACATGCCCCGCCGGGCGGGCGAGCGGTCCCGGCCGAGCACGCGCTCGGCGGGCACGGTGACGCCGTCCAGGGTCAGCTCGCAGATCCGCGCGGCGCGCAGGCCCAGCGACTCGAGCGGCTCGGCGTGGAACCCCGGGTCCGCCGTGTCCACCAGGACCGCCGTCACGCCCAGCGGGCCGGGCCCGGTGCGGGCGAACACGACCCCCAGCGCGGCCCGGGCGGCGTTGCCGACGTACTTCTTGCGGCCGTCGAGCCGATGCTTGCCCTCGGCCGGGGCCGAAAGCGCCGTCTCCAGCGCGGTGGCGTCGGAACCCCGGTCCGGTTCGGTGAGCGCGAAGAACGTCCAGGTCGGCCGCTCCAGGAGCCGGCCGTAGAACCACTCCTTCTGCTCCCGGTCGGCCAGGACGTCGACGAGCACGCCGGACATCGACGCGCCCGGGCTGGCGAGCATCAGGCCGGCGTCGCCGCGGGCGAGTTCTTCGAGCACCACCGCCCGCTCGATCGCCGTCATGCCGTGGAAGCGGTGGGCGCCCAGGCGCAGGCCCGCGCCCCCGAACTCCGCCGGGACGAGCATGGTGGCGAGGCAACGGACGCCGGCCAGGTCCAGGTGCGCGCCGACACCGTCGGGTGCGGTGTCGAGCCCCGCGCCCGCGGTCCGGAACTCCGCGCCCCACTGCCGGGCCGCGTCCCGCAGCGTCACGAGCCGTTCGTCCAGCACGGTCGCCGTCACGCCGCGACCTCCGGTGTGTAGGCCCCCGCGAGCAGCTCGGAGACGTCCGCGACCTCGCCCGCGCCACCCCGGACGAAACCGGCGGCGCCCAGCAGGCGCAGCAGGACGCGGTCGGTGTCGGTGAGCCGCCGGTGCAGGTAGGCCAGTGCGTCCGGCGACAGGCCCCGCTCGTGCGCGGTCAGGAACGCCCGCACCTCGAGCTGGCCGGTCAGCGCCTCGGCGACCGCACCCTGGACCATCTGGCGGCGCAGCAGGGTGGTGTCGCCGCTGCGCCGCCCGCCCAGGTAGGCGAGCCCGGAGTCGAGCAGGGCGCCGGAGAGGCCCAGCCGCAGCCATACCGACCCGGTCGCCAGGATCGGGTCGGGCCGGCCCGCGGGCCGGTGCGTCCGCACCAGGGCCACCGGGCCGCCCGGCAGCTCCGCCGTCCGGACCACGAGCACGTCGCCGTCCGCGGACGCGGCGGGCAGGACCGCGGCACCGCCGGCCCCGAACGCGGATGCCCCGGCCGGCAGGGCCGCGTGCAGCACCGCCAGCGCCGGACGCAGCCCTTCCGCCCGCGCGGTGTCGTGGCACCGCAGCCAGGTCGCCGTGAGCGGCGGCGAGATCGTGGTCATCGCTCAGGCGGCCATTTCAGCCGAAACGAACCGGGCCAGCGATCCCACCGACTCGAAGTGGCTCATTTCGAGGTTTTCGGCGTCGAATTCGATGCCCAGCGCTTCTTCCAGCTGCATCAGCAGTTCCAGCACGCCGGTGGAGTCCAGGCCGGCGTCCGCGAGCCGGGTCTCCGGGCCGAGGTCGGTCACCTCCGCTTCCAGCACGGACTCCAGCGCGGCGCAGATCCCCGCGACGACGCGGTCGTCCAGGACCTCCGTCGATCCAGCCACGGTTTCCGTCACTTCGCTCACCATTCCCTTCGTGAAGACAGCAGCACTTACCCAAAGGCCCGGAACGGGGCCTCGAGTTCTTTGTTTCCGGTGGTGCTTTCCTTATCCCGCCACGACCCGGTCGAGCAGGGCGAGCCCGCGGGCCTCGCGCCGCCGCAACCCCCGGGACGTGCGCAGCGGGTCCCAGCCGGGCTCGCGTTCGGGGAGCAGCTCGGGATTCCCCAGCACCCCGGCGGGCCTGTCCGCGAGCACCGGCCGGCCGAGGATCGTCGAGGCGCACAACGCGCCCCCGGTCGCCACGCCGACGATTCCGCCACCGTGCAAGATGCTCTGGCCCGTCAGGTAGAGACCGCCGACACCCGAATCGATATCGGGCCGTTGCCCGACCCGGCCCCAGGTGTGCAGGCCGTACGCGCTTCCCCCGGTGGAAAGGGTGTAGCGCTCCTGCGTCAGCGGCGTCGACGTCTCGGCGTGCACGAGGTGCTTGCGGAACGGCCCGATCGCGGCCTCGGCCAGGTCCAGCATCTGTTCGGTCAGCCGGTTCTTCGCACCGAGATAGCCGGGGTCACGCCGGTACCGGGCCCCGTTCGCCGGCCCGTCCGCGAGCCCCCAGTGCGCGTACCCGGGCGGGCAGGCGGTCATGATCTGGAAGTTCATGTGCCCCGGCGGGCAAGCCGAGCCCGGCACCGGGTCCTTCAGGGAAGCGAAGGACAGGAAGGCGAACGGCAGCTCGTCGAGCCGGCCCGCCTCCACCTGGGCGTAGGCCGCGTCGACGTCTTCGCCGGGCCAGTACCAGATGTTCGCGCTGGGGAGCGGGAGTTCCCGGTCGAGCGCGACGTAGCAGACGGCCAGCGGCAGGCGCATCGTCGCCGTCTCCGCGCGCTCCACCACGGGCTCGGGCAGGTTTTCCCGGCCGTCGCACAGTTCCAGCACGGTGCGGCGGTAGTCCGCATTGGACACGACGACCGGCGCGTGGTGCACCGTGCCGTCGGTCAGCCGGACGCCGGTCACCTTGCCGTGCTCGATCAGGATCCGATCGACGCGCGTGCGGGTGAGCAGCGTGCCGCCGTGCGACTCCAGGAGCTCGACGAACGACGCGGCGATCACCTGCCCGCCGCCCTCCGGGTAGTAGGCACCGCGCAGGTAGTCGTCGAGCATCATCGTGTGCGCCACGACGAGCGTGCCGGCCGGGGCGGACCCGTAGTTGCCGGACTGGGCGGCCAGGATCGTGCGCGCCCGGGGCGAAAGCCCGCAGTGGTCGAACAACTGCGCCAGTGTCCGGCGGCTCCAGCGCAGCATCACGGCCGGCACCTTCCCCGCCGGGCCCGCGGCGAACGCGGACTGGCGGCAGGCCCGCGCGACGGCCGCGCACACCTCGATGTAGCGGGTGATGGCGGCCGCCTCGGCGGGCAGCGCGGCCCGCAGCCGGTCGGCGTAGCGGTCCCAGCCGGTCGGCACGTCCACGGTGACGCTGGGCAGGACGATCCGGTCGAACCCGTCGGGGTCCATGGGGTGGAAGCGCACCCGGTCGGCGAGGCCGAGGCCCGAGAGGACCCTCGGCAGCAGGCCGTCCGGCCCGCAGTCGCCGAGGTAGTGCACCCCCACGTCGAACTGGTAGGCGCGCCGCCGGCGGAACACGTGGCTGTTGCCGCCCGCGACGTCGTGCTGTTCGAGCACGAGCACGCGCATCCCGCTCGCCACCAGGTATCCGGCGCAGACGAGGCCGCCGATCCCGGAGCCGACCACGATGGCGTCCCAGCGCCCGGCGTTCTCTTCGGTGTTCACGCCCCGACGCTATGCCGGAGCGGTGACCTCGGGCTGACCGCGCGCTGACAATCTGGGGGAGAGTCGTCAGCGCCGTGGGCTGGGGGTCCACGGCCGGCCCGAGGTCACCTATTCAGGGGCGAGCGTCGAAGGCGACGGCCTGGTGCGCAACGTGAACCACGTGGGCGCACAGGTGGCCACCACCGTCAGCACGACGGCCAGCCCGAGTATCACCAGGTATATCCACAAAGGACCGGAGGGGACGAGGCTGTCCGAAACGGCCGCGCTGAAGGGCACCAGCATCGACGCCGCGACGAGCGTGCCGAGGAGGACACCGATGGCGGCCACGATCCCCGCTTCCACGGCCATCATGCGCATCACCTGCCCCCGCGTCGACCCGATGAGCCGCTGCAGCCCGAATTCCCGCCGCCGGTCCGCCGTCGCCATCACCAGCGTGTTCACCATGGAGATCGCGGCGTACACGAGGAGCAGCCCGACGATCAGGTAGTTGACCCAGGCATTGGCCTGGACTTCCGCCAGGAACGCCTTGGTGAGCGCCTCCCGGCCGGCCACCTGCACGCCGTCGACGTCGCCGACCTGGCTGCGCAGCGATGCGAGCAGATCGCCTTCCGCCGTCCCGGGTTGTGCCATGACGAGGATCCGGTCGGCCGCGCCGGCGGCGGTGTGCGGGGAGAGGGTGTCGGCCGGCATCAATGCGGAGGCCGAGGCCGCCGTGGTCCGCAGGGTCGCGACGACGTCCAGGGTGACCCGGGACCCGTCGCCCAGCCGCATGGCGATCTTGGCACCGACCCCGACGCCCAGCCGCTGCGCCAAGTCCGCGGGCAGGGCGATCGTGTCCCCGTGCAGGGCGTCGAGCTTGCCGCTCGCGACGATGCTCCCCCACGCCTTCGCCACGCCGTCCGCCGAGACGCCGGTGAGGTCCACGCCGTCCTCGTCCTGTGTCGCGTCCGAGGGTTTTTCGTTGTACCCCTTGCTGGTCACGAACGCCGTGGCGCCGGCGACGCCGGGCGTCCGCTGCACCTTGGCGACCAGGTCGGGTGGCAGGTCACCGGTCGCCGACGTCACGACGGCGTCGGCGAGCAGCGAGTCGGAGTACTGCTTCTCCGCGACCGCCACCTCCGTGGTCTGGAAGTACAGCATGAAGATCGCGAGCCCGGTGGCCAGCATGATCGGTGTGACCGCCCCGGCCATCGGCATCCAGCGCGCCCGCGCGTTCAGCGAGGCCAGGTAGCCGGGCAGGCCGCCGAACGCGCGGATCGGCCGGCGCAGCACCGCGACGAACAGCTTCGTGAGGCCGGGGGCGAACAGTGCGACGGCGGTCGCCACCAGGGTGACGGCCGGGCCGGCGGTACTCGCGGCCAGGGGGCCGTCGACCACGGTGATCGTCAGGTAGGCCAGGGCCGCCGCGCCGATCAGGCTCGACACGCCGAGCCACAGCCGCGTCGGGGTCAGCCAGCGGGTGGGGATCGCCGTCTCCCGCATGGCTTCGACGGGTCGCGTGCGGCCCGCGTACCGGGCGGCGACGAACGCGGCACCCCACGCCGAGCTCAGGCCCACGATCGCCGCGGCGACGACCGGGTAGAAGCCCTGCTCGAACTTGAGGACCGGCTGGATGACGCCGAACCCGGTCAGCCGCCCGAAGAGCCAGTCGCCGAGCAGCACGCCGGGGAAGATCGCCAGTGCGGTGCCCAGGGCACCGATGATCATCGCCTCGCCGGTGATCATCCGGCTCAGCTGACGCGGGGTTGCGCCGATCGCCCGCAGCATGGCCACCTCACGGCGGCGCTGCTGCACCGAAAGCGTCAGGGTGCTCGCGACGACGAACATGGCGACCTGCGCCGCGAGGCCGCCGAACACGGCCGCGAGGATGATCAGCAGCTCGCCGTCGCCGGCGGCCTTGGCGAACTCGGCCGAGCCGCGGGCGTCGCCGGTCAGCGTCACCGCGCGCTGGTCGCGCACCGCGGTGGCGATCTGCGCGCTGACGGCGCCGACGTCGGCACCGGGGGCGAGCTGGACACCGAACGCGTCCACCTGCCCGGCCGCGGACCGCAGCCCGGAGGCCTCGGCGGGCGAGAAGAACACCGCGTCGGAGGCCATCCGGCGGCCGGCGTCGGCGATCCCGGTGACCAGGTAGGAGTGGACGCCCCCGCGGACGGCGATGTCGGTCTTCCCGCCGGCGTGCGCGCCGATCCGGGCGGCGGTGGCGGAATCGAGCACGACTTCGCCCTCGCGGATCGGTGCCGTGCCTTCAGTCAGCCGGTAGGGCGCCAGTTCCGCGGAGACCCAGCTGTGGCCGGCCTGCGTGCCGGGCACCGACGGACCGCCGGAGTCGCCGAGCACCTCGGCGTGGAAGGAGACGTCGGGGACCACGTGGGCGACGCCGGGCACCCCGCTGATCGTGCCCGCGAGGCCTTCGCCGAGCCGGACGCGCTCGGACAGCGTCGCGGTCTCGTGGTAGGCGTCCTCGCCGTGGCCGACCGTGGGCAGGTCGTAGGACTGGTTGCCGGCCACCACGATCGGCGCGGCGGCCAGACGCTGCGGCGGGATGACGGTCCGGATGCCGGTTTCCATCAGGCCGCCGCAGGCGAGCATGACGGCGGTGCCGACGAACACCGAGACGAGGGTGGCGATGAAACCACCGGTGCGGTAGCGCAGGGTGCGAACGACGAGGGTCAGCATCAGCGCGTCAGCTCGCTCAGCCAGGGGCCTTCCTGCGGCCGCTGCTCGGTGCGGGCGACGAGGTTGGTCATCCGCCGGGCCACCTCTTCCGGGTTCGGCTGGTGCAGCTCGTCGACGACGCGGCCGTCGGCGAGGAAGAGCACGCGGTCGGCGTAGGAGGCGGCGACCGGGTCGTGGGTGACCATCACGATCGTCTGCCGCGACACGCTCTTCGCTTCGCGCAGCAGGGAAAGCACTTCCTGGGCCGACCGCGTGTCGAGCGCGCCGGTCGGCTCGTCGGCGAAGATCACCTCGGGGTGGGTGACGAGGGCACGCGCGATCGCCACCCGCTGCTGCTGCCCGCCGGAGAGTTCCGCGGGCCGGTGGTGCCGCCGCTTGCCGAGGCCGACCTGGTCGATGACGCGGCGCACGAGGGCCGGGTCCGCCCGGCGTCCCGCCAGCCGCAGTGGCAGCGTCACGTTCTGCTCGACGTCGAGCGCGGGCAGCAGGTTGAAGGCCTGGAACACGAACCCGATCCGGTCGCGCCGCAACCGGGTCAACTCGACCTCGCGCATCACGCTGAGATCGGTGCCGCCCAGCACGACCGAGCCGGACGTCGGCTTGTCCAGGCCGGCCGCGCAGTGCAGCAGCGTGCTCTTGCCCGAACCCGACGGTCCCATCACCGCGGTGAAGGTGCCGGCGGTGAAGCCCGCCGTCACGTTGTCCAGGGCCAGGACCTGGGCCCGGTCCTTGCCGTACGCCTTGCGTACGGACAGCAGCCGCACGACTTCGACCGTGTCGTCTTGGTGGTACATCTGCGGCTCCCCTGCGGCAACTTCGCTTCGTCCGATCTTTACCGCGATGACGTTACGAAGGCGCGGGCCGATTTCCGAGGGTGCTAGGGAGCGGAAGTTTGCGGGGGTTAGCACTACCGCGGAGAACGGCTCCACCTGCGCATAATGGGCGCCATGACTAGCGGAAGCCCGGTCGCCACGATGACGCGCTCGCTGCTGCGCGACGGCGGACTGGCGACCCTGCGCGGCGGCGCGCTCGCCGTGGTGGCGGTGACCGAACTCGTGATGTTCGTCGTCGTGGTCACCGCCGGCTCGCTGATCGGCGTGGGTGTGGGGCTGTTCATGCTGCCCCCGGCCGTGCTGCTGATGCGCTCGCTGACCGACCGGGTCCGCGCGTCGGCGGCAGCGTGGTCGGGCGTGCGGATCGCCTCCCCGTACCTGCCGGAGCCGGCCGGGAGCTCGGCGTTGCGCCGCTGCCACCACCTGCTCGGCGACCGCGCGAACTGGCGCGACGCGCTGTGGCTGCTGGTGGACAGCTCGTTCGGCATCCTGCTCACGCTCACCCCGCTCCTCCTGGTCGCGCACGGGCTCCGCGGGCTCGCGATGCCGTTCCTGGTCGGGTCCGAGGCGGCCGACTGGCTCGGCAGCTGGTACGTCGTGCTCCCGGTGGACGACCAGCCGACGGCCTGGTTCGCCGCCATCCTCGGCCTGGCGCACTTCCCGCTCGCGCTGTGGAGCGCACCGCACCTGCTCAGGCTGCACGCGAAGCTCGCGGCGGGCCTGCTGTCACCGACCGAGGTGACCCGGCTGACCAACCGCGTGCAGCACCTGGCGGAAAGCCGGGACGACGCCGTGGGTTCGCAGGCGACCGAGCTGCGCCGCATCGAACGCGACCTGCACGACGGCGCGCAGACCCACCTCGTCGCGATGGGGATGACGCTCGACGCCGCCATGCGCGTGCTCGATTCCCACCCCGAAGCGGCCCGCTCGTTGATGGACGAGGCGAAGAACAGTTCGGCCAAGGCGTTGCAGCAGCTGCGCGACCTCGTCCGCGGCATCCAGCCGCCGGTGCTGGTCGACCGCGGCATCGCGGACGCGATCCGCACGCTGGCCATCGAAAACCCGCTGCGCATCGAGACGACCATCGACCTGCCCGGCCGGCCGTCACTGGCGGTCGAAACCGCCGCGTACTTCTCGGTGTCGGAACTGCTGAACAACGCGATGAAGCACTCGGGGGCGCACAGCGGCGCGATCAACGTCCACTACGAGTCCGGCCGGCTGGTGATCAACGTCAGCGACCACGGCGGCGGCGGCGCGAACACCGAGGGCGGCACGGGACTGCGCGGCATCGAGAAGCGGCTCGCCCCGCTCGACGGCTTCATCACGATCCTCAGCCCGCTCGGCGGCCCCACCATGGTGACGATCGAGATCCCCTGCGGCCTCGAGTGAGCAGTCTGCCGCAGCTCGTCGTGAGTGGTAATTCGGGTTAGAACCCGAATTACCACTCACGACGGCCTACGCGACTCAGTGCTTCAGGTAGGCCAGCACGGCCAGGACGCGCCGGTTGGCGTCCTCCGACTGCGGCAGGTTCAGCTTGGCGAGGATGTTGTTGATGTGCTTGGAAACGGCCTTCTCGGAAACCACCAGCTCGGCCGCGATGTTGCTGTTGGACCGGCCTTCGGCCATCAGCTTGAGCACCTCGCGTTCCCGGGGCGTGAGCCGTTCCAGGCGGTCGTCGCGGGTGTTGTGCGTCAGCAGCCGGGTCACCACGTCCGGGTCCATCACCGTGCCTCCGAGGGCGACCTGGCGGACGGCGTCGACGAACTGGTCGCCGTGGAACACGCGGTCCTTGAGCAGATAGCCGACCGAGCCCTCGCCGTCCGCGAGGAGTTCGTCGGCATACAGCCGTTCCACGTACTGCGACAGGACGAGTACCGGGAAGCCCTGGATCCGGCGCCGTGCTTCGATCGCGGCGCGCAGGCCTTCGTCGGTGAACGACGGCGGCAGCCGGATGTCGACGATCGCGATGTCCGGCCGTTCGCGCAGCATCGCTTCCAGCAGGTCCGGCCCGTTGTCCACCGCCGCGCTGACCTCGAATTCGTGCGCCTCGAGCAGCCGCACCAGACCGTCCCTGAGCAGGAACTGGTCTTCTCCGATGACCACGCGCACTTGTCCGTCCCCCGCTTCGAGCCCGACCACGACCACCCTCATCTTAGGGCGACGTCAATCGGACCCGGCCACCACGCAGATCCCCAGCGCACGGCGAAGCGGCTCGTAGTCGGCCAGCAGCACCGGACCGGCGGCGCCATCCGCGAGCGGCGCCCAGAGCCCGGTGCACGGGAACCCGGGCGGCGCGACGATGGCGTCCGGCCGGAACCGGGCGAGCCCGGGACCGACGACGACCGTCTCCGCCGGCTCGAACTCCGGAAAGGCTTCCGGCGCCACGTCGGCTTCGTAGCCGACGCGGACCGTCCGGCGCCCGCCGGCCTCGAACAGCAACGCCGTGGCGGCATCGCCGAGGCGATCCGGCGTGTCGTACGGCGTGACGCCCTGGTCCATGATCAGGACCAGGGCGCGCCGGAACCCGTGGCGCCGGACGTAGGAGCCGGCGATCCGCAGGGCGGTGAACGGGGCCAGGCTTCCCTGTCCCGACAGGGAAAACACCAGCGGGTTGCCGGGGAGCACGGCGGTGAGGTTCACCGGCGCCGACAGCCGGGGGTCGAACTCGGGCGCCGAGTGGGCGACGATCGCCAGGTCGATCCGCTCGCCGGACAGCTGTCCGGCGAGCAGCTCGCGCGCCATCGCGAGGAAGGGGTTGCCGCGCGCCCGCGTCACCCGGTCGGGCCGGAAGCCGATCTCGTGCCCCCGGCTGAGGTCGGCGAAGTACCGGTGCAGCTCGGGAACGTCGATTTCGCGGTCCCCGGGACCGAACTCGCGCCGGATCGCCAGCGCCAGGCGCAGCGGCAACGGCTGCAGGCCCGGCGAGGGCGCGGAGGACAGGGTGGTCGCGGACGCGCGGTACATCGCCTAGCGCTCCGCGCCCACGGTGACCGGCGCGGCGAACTCGTGCAGGTGCTGACGGCGCAACAGGTCCGCGGGCTCGTCCCGCTCGCTGACGAGGTAGTGACGTCCACAGTGGACGATGACCTCGGCCGGATAGCCGTGGCTGAGGAACAGCACCGGGGACGCCGTCGGACCGTAGGCGCCGGAGCGCGTGACGCCGATCAGGTCGCCGGGGCGCACCGCCGGCAGCGCGGCCTTCTTGGCGAGGACGTCGTTGGGCGTGCACAGCGGCCCGGTGATCTGCCAGGTTTCGGTGGCGGGCTCGTCGATGCGGTTGAGCAGCCGGATCGGGAAGTCGCGCTTGACGTAGGAGCCGATCCCGACGGCGGCCATGTGGTGGTTCGTCCCGCCGTCGGCGACGGCGAAGTTCTGCCCCAGCGAGGTCTTGGTGTAGCGGACGCGCACGACGTAGGTCCCGGCCGTGGCGGCCAGGTACCGGCCGAGCTCCATGACCAGCCGCGTCGCCGGGTGCCGCTGCGCGAACTCGTCGATCACCGGGTTGAGCATCGAGGCGAGCAGATCGCGGTCGAGGTCCCGCTCGCCGTCGAAGTAGGCGACCCCGAGGCCGCCGCCGACGTCGACCATTTCGAGCGGGAACCCGAGCTGCCGCGACACGCGCTCGGCGAGTTCGAAGATGCGCCGCGTGTTCTCGACGATCGGCTCCTCGTCGAGGATCCGGGTGCCCATGTAGACCTGCACGCCCATCACCCGCAGGTTCGGGTGCCGGTCCACGAGGTCGGTGGCGGCGAGCAGCTGCTCTTCGTCGATGCCGAACTGGCGCGGCTTGCCGCCCATGGTGAGACCCGAGCCCTTGACCGCGAAACTCGGGTTCACCCGCAGCGCGACCCGCGCTTCGATCCCGCGTTCCCGCGCGAGGCCGTCGAGGATCTTCAGTTCCCCGAACGACTCGCAGACGACGGTGTAGACGCCTTCGTCCAGGCAGGCGGCCAGTTCCGAGGTGCTTTTGCCCGGACCGAGGAAGATGATGTCCTCGCCGGCGACCCCGGCCCGCCGCGCGGTGATCAGCTCGGCCATCGACGACACCTCGGCCCGCGCGCCGTGGGCGTGCAGCAGGGCACACACCGAGATGTTCGGATTGGACTTCAGCGAGTAGAAGATCTCCAGCCGCGGGTGCAGCTGTTCACGCAGCCCCAGCAGCCGGCCACCCAGTTCGTCGCCGTCGTAGACGAAGAGCGGGGTGCCGTAACGCTCCGCGAGCTCGGCGATGCCGACCCCGGAGATCTCGAATTCGACACTCATGCAGCGCTCCTCATTTCCGGAAGACCATGGCGGAGAACGTCGACCCCAGGCCGACGGAAATCATCAGGTAGCGGGCGCCGGGCGCGATGAGCCCGAGGCCGTTCGCGGCGTGGTAGTTGAGAAACGGGTCGGCGCAGAAGCAGTGCCCGGTCACCCCGACGTTCTGCAGGAAGATCTTGGAGCGCGGAATGCCCAGCGCCGCGCTCGCGCGGACCCAGGAGATCTTGTTGACGTTGTGCGGCAGCACCAGGTCGATGTCGTCGACGGTCAGCCCGGCCGCCGCCACGGCCTCGCGCGCGACGTCGGCGACCGCGCCGGGGTAGATCTGCCGGAACTCCGCGGCTTGGTCGTCGTCGAGGATGACTTCGCCACCCGGGCCGCCGAGCGTGGTGGTGGCGTAGCCGAGCAGGGTGTCGGAGTCCTCGCCCGGGCCGACGAGCACCGCGGCGGTGGCCTCGCCCATGATCGCGGTGTCGGGGATGACCTGCGCGGAGTGGGTGAACGCCTTCTCGCCGGTGAGGACGAGGGCGAGCGCGTCGGGATCGCCGTCGGCGGCCAGCAGCGTGCCGCACAGGTCGACGGCGAGCAGCCCGGAGGCGCAGGCGTGGTCGGTGAGGGTGAACAGGGTCGCGTGGGTGAGCCCGAGCACCTCCCGCACGTCGACCATGGGATCGACGGGGTACGGGTTCGAGGCAGGCATCGTCTTGGCGCGGACGACGTAGCGGACGCGCTCTTCCCGGCCACGCAGGGAATCGAGCTTGCTGACCGCACCGAGCACCATGTCCGCTTCGGACTCGTCCGAGCGGCAGACCTCGTCGAGGCCGTACATCCGCCGGAACCGGCGCACCTGCCCGGTATCGAGGCCGAGCTCGTCCTGCAGCGCTTCGATCGGAACGGTCGTCGGCACGTAGGTGGACACCGCAACCAGCGAAGTCATCGCGCCGTCAACTCCCATCGGGGTTCGCCACCGGTTCTCGGACCAGCCAAGAATCGCGGCGAACGCTGACGAGGCACTGACGGCCCGCTGACCTGTGCCGCGGCCGGTCGTGAGTGGTAATTCGGGTTCTAACCCGAATTACCACTCACGACATTCTGGTGACCGGGCTGGAACGGTTATCCGGTCGCCGGGTACGGGAGGATGTCCCAGACCCGGTCAGCGGACTGCGGGGCGCAGTCGTACTGCGCGGGGGCGGCGTCGTTGCCCGGGTTCGGCACTCCGGCGCACCGGCCCGTCGCCCGGTTCTTCAGCTGGACGTGCCCGTCGGCCGCGACGATGTCCCACAGCTGGTCGGTGAACTGCGGCAGGCACTCGTACTGCAGCAGCGGCGCGCCGTTGACATTGTTCGCCCCGTGGACGATCAGGCACTTCTTCGTGTAGTGGTTACGCACCAGCACCCCACCCGACGCCTGCGGGTCGACCTCCCACGCCTGGTCCTGGAACTGGGGCAGGCAGTCGTACTGGAACGCCGGCGCGTCGTCGACGTTGTTCGCCCCGTGCACGATCAGGCAGCGGCCCGAGGAGCGGTTGACGACCTGGACCGGGTCCGGCACCGGGGCGATTTCCCAGACCTGGTCCGAGAACTGCGGAAGGCAGTCGTACTCGGCGGCGGGGGCCCCGTTGGTGTTGTTCGAGCCGAACACGACCGCGCAGCGCCCGGTCCCCCGGTTCTTCAGCTGGACGCCGCCGTCGACTCCGACGATGTCCCACAGCTGGTCGCCGAACTGCGGCAGGCACTCGTACTGCCGCAGCGGTGCGCCGTTGGCGTCCTCGCCCGCGTGGACGATCAGGCACTTCTTCGTGGCCTGGTTGCGTAGCAGCACACCGCCCGCGGCCTGCGGTTCGATGTCCCACGCCTGGTCGGCGTAGGCGGCCGGGCAGTCGAACTGGAACGCCGGCGCGTCGTTGCCGGTGTCCGCGCCCCGCACGACCAGGCAGCGCTTCGAGTTGTGGTTGACGAACCGGACGGCCCGCGGCGTGACCTGGTCGGCGATCCAGCCCGCGAGGTCGTCGGTGCGGGCGGCGACCGCGCCCTGGCGCGTCTCGGTCACCGAAAGGCAACCGTGCTGCCACGACCGGCTCAGGACGCCGGCGAGCTCGAGCCCGCCACCGGTGTCCGTGCGCAGCAGCGGCCCGCCGGCGTCGCCGAGGCAGGGGTCCTGGCCGGCCGGGCTCGTCACCGCGACCGTCGTCGGCGTGACGGCGCCGAGGGAGAAGGACGCGGTCGTCAGCCGGTTCGGCACCCATTCGGTGGCCGTGCGGCCGTACCCGGTGATCCGCACGGTCTCCGCGGCGGGTACCCGGCTCCCGACCCGCAGCGGAGTGACGTCGGCGACCGGGTGGGTCAGCTTCGCCAGCGCCACGTCGCGGTCGGCGCGGGCGACCACTGTGGACACCCGGAGGTTCTGGCCGTTCGCCGAGCGCAGGTCGGCCTGCCCGGCGTAGACGGTGGTCGGCTTCGCGGGTGCGGCCGGCTGCGCGGTGGCGCCGGGGAAGCAGGCCGCCGCCGTGACTATCCACTGTGGAGCGATCAGGGCGCCGGAACAGGCCGCGGTGTCCGTGGTGATCTTGACGGCGAACCGGTCGGCCCCGTCGGCGACCGGCTGCCCGCCGGCGAGGGCGTCGGCCGACGAGGGGACGAGGACCGCCCCGGCACAGACGACGGCGGCGAGGAATGGAATACGGGATCTTCGCATGGGTTCCCCCTACTGGTGGTTCGGTGGTTCGGAATGAGGACGACGACGACACGAGGCGGCGGCTCGGCGGCGCTCGCGCCCGAACCTCGCCGTCCGGGGCGGCCGACCCCACGGCAGGTCGAACTACCGGCAACTTCTGCTTCCCCCTCGCGTGCAGACTCGCTGGGCTCACGCTAGCCAAGATCGACCGGCAAGACCACCCTCATCCGGGGGGTTAGGCGGAGGGTTCCCCGAAGGCCTTCAGCAGCAGCCGGTGCAACGTCCGCCGCTCTCCTGGGTTGAGCCGGGCGAGCAGGTCGCCGGTCACCGCGCTGGAGACCTCCTCGACCTTGCCGACCGTGGCGTGGCCGTCCTCCGTGAGGGTGAGGACGTGCCAGCGGCGGTCCTCGGTGTCGCGCTCACGCGACACCCAGCCCGCGGCCTCCAGCCGGTCGAGCACCTTCACCAGGTCGCTGCGGTCGAGGCCGAGCCGGTCGGCGACGCGCTGCTGCGACAGCGGGCCGGACTCGCCGATGCAGACCAGGACGTAGTAGTCGCGCAGGGCGACCCCGTGGCCGGCCAGCGCCGCGTCGATCCGGCCGGCGCCGCTGCGGTGCAGCTGGCCCATCACGTACGTGGGCCAGCGCAGCAGCGCCTGCGGCCGATCGGACGAGGAAGCGGGCATGCCGGCGAGCATAGGGGTGGGCGCGGGCCGGTTCAATTGTAGGGATTCCCCGCAGTAGGCCGGGCCCACTTCCATGGCAGCCCCCGCGGGGTTGACCTCCGAAGCCCACTTCGCGGAAGCCCTGGCCGAGCGCCGGCGCGGCCACCTGCCCGGCCCGGCGACATCAGCAATCCGGTCCCTGGGGGAACGACAACCCGGTGAGCCCGGACCGGTCGGTGATCCCGAGCTTCGGGTACAGCCGGTAGAGGTGGTTGCCGACCGTCCGCACGGAGAGCACCAGCCGGTCCGCGATGTCCTGATTGGAAAGTCCTTCGGCGGCGAGCCGCGCGACCTCGCGTTCGCGGGCGGTCAGCTGCAGCCGGGTGATCTCCGCGACCAGCGGGGTCGTCGCCACTTCGCAGCCGCTCAGCGTCAGCATCGCCTGGGTGTGGAGCCGACGACCGGTCCCGAGTTCGCCCGCCGCGCGGAACGCCCGCGCCGCCTGGGCGCAGGCCTCGGCGGCGAGCAGGTCGGCACCCAGATCGGCGAACCGCTGCCCGACCTCGGCGAGCGCCGCGGGGTCCGGCCCGAGCATCGCGGCGACGTGGTCGGCGAAGACGCGCGGGAACTCGCTTTCGCTGTCCGCGGCCAGCTCGTGCAGGCGCTCCGCGGCGTCGCCGGGGCGCCCGACGCGGGCGGCGTCGTGCAGGGCGAACGCTTCGAACACGGGCGCACCCTGTGCGTGGCAGAACCCGGCGGCAGACAGGGCCAGCTCGCCCGCGCGCTCGGTGTCGCCGGCCGCGGCCGCCACCCACGGCCGCGCCAGCTCGGTCCACGGCTGCAGGAGTCCTTCGGCGGGTGACCGGAGCTCGTCCGCCTGCGCCAGCGCTTCGGCGGCGGCCGCCGGGTTTCCCGCGAGGGCCTCGGCGTGAGCCGCCTCCCCGATCACGTGGGCCCGGAACATCGCCGACACCTGCTTGGCGGCGAGTGCGCGGCCCTCCCGGGCCCAGCTCGCCGCGGTGCGGACCCGGCCGCGCAGGCGCGCGACCTGCGCCAAGGCGCCGCAGGAAAGGGTGAGCGGGAAATCCCACTGGGTGTCGACCGCGTGCGCGTAGAACTCCGCGGCACGCGTCCCCGCCTCGTCCAGCCGCCCGGCGAACAGGTCGGTGTAGCACCGGTACAACGCCCGCGACTCCTGGACCCAGGGGATCTGCGCGCACAGCGCCAGCTTGTCCTCGAGGTCGTCGAGCCGCTGCGCGGCCTCGGCCGCGCGACCCAGCTGGACCAGCGCCATGCCCTCGGACAGCAGCCGCTGCGCACCGACCCGCGGGTTGAGGTCCGGCCGAGTGGCGAGGCGCGTGGTCGCCTCCAACGACTTCCGCGGCTGCCCGGAGAGCAGGTCGAACACGCAGTGCAGGAAGTCGATCTCATCCTGCCACGCTCGGTCGCCGATCACCGCCCGGGTTTCCCGCAGCACCTCGTGCGCGGCGTCGATCCGGTGCAGGCCCCAGAAGAAGTTGTAGGCCCGGCCGACCGCCCAGTCGCCGCGCTGGGCGTCGGACATCGTCGCCCCGGCCACCTGCGCCATGACGGCCTCGGCCTCGGCGGGCCGCCCGGTGAGGAAGAGGATCCGCCACAGCACCTCGCCCCCGGCGACGCCCGCTCCTGCGTCGAGTGCCGCGCGGGAGAGCCGCTCCGCGAGGGGGAGTTCGAGCGCGGCGAACGCCTGGCGGGCCGCGGCGGTGAGCACGTCCGGCTCGATCGGCAGGGACGCGTCCAGCCGCCAGATCGCGATCCGGATCCAGTCGTCACGCCGCCGGGCTCCGGTGGCGGCGACCGCGTCGGCGAGCTTCTGCCGGACGACGCGGGCCCGCAGCGGCGGCAGCCGCGCGCGGATCACCTCGCTGTAGAGCGGGTGCCCGGCTCGCACGTCGACGCGCCGCCCGTCCTGCCGGGTCCACAGCAGGTTCTTCGACTCCGCCGCCAGCACGGCCCGCTGGCTGGTCAGCCCGACCAGGATGTCGGCGCCGACGGGTTCGCCGTAGGCGACGAGCTCGAGGACCTCCTGCTCGTCCGGTTCCAGCCTGCCGATCCGCTCGGCGATGAGCTCGGCGAGCCGGGGCGCCACCACCCACGGCCCCGTCCACTGCCACACGCCCGCGATCTCGGTGAGCGCGCCGCTTTCGCGGCCGGCGTTCACCAGTTCCCGCAGCAGCAGCATGTTGCCGCGGGTGTGCTCGAACATCCGCCGGCTGGTCACGCCGTCGACCGGGCCGTCGAGCACCGCGGCCAGGACCTCCCGGACGTCTTCGTGCATCATGGCCCGGATTTCCAGCCGGGCGGCCCGGTCCTCCTTCCACAGCGCGGTGATCGCCGGCGGGACACTTTCCCCGGCCCGGACGGTCACCAGCACGAACGCCCGCCCCGCCTGGGCGAGCTGGTGGACCAGTGCGGCGGAGAGCTCGTCGAGCAAGTGCGCGTCGTCGATCCCGAGCACCAGACGGCGGGCACCCGCCCGGCTGGTCAGCGCGTCCGCGATCCGACGGAGCAGTTCCGCCGGGCTGACGCTCTCCGGCACGGACGGCAGGCTCTGGGCGAGCGCTCCGAACGGGATCGACGTCATGGCCGCCGTCGCCGGAAACCACAGTCCCAGCGTCCGGCGGGTGTCGACGGCGCCGACCGCTTCGTAGGCCAGCCGTGTTTTTCCCACTCCCGCATCACCGACGAGAACGACGCCGTCCCGTTCCCGCATCGCGTTTTCGATCTGCCGGAGCTCGTCACTTCTGCCGACGAACGGCCACGGGCTGCTCACGACCAGCCAGCATAGCGACTCCGGGAATCGCGTTCACGGTCAATCGGCTACGGGCCGACCGTGAATATCGTCCTGGCCCATTGGCCGCCGTCCCGGCATTGCCCGTAGACGTAATGGTCGCCCATGGCCGCGGGAACGGTGATGGTCGCGGTGAACGTGCCGTCCGCCCGGATCGGCACCGCGGTTCCGATCGCCGCGCCGTCCCAGAGAACGTTGACGCTCCGGTCGCCGTAGTCGGGACAACCGCCATACTGCGCGCCGTGCACCTGCACGGAGCTGCCCGCGCGGCCGCGGGCCGGCGTGGTCGTCACCTCCAGCGGCGGGGTGACGGTGAACGTGCTCCGGGACCACTCGCCGCCGTCGACGCACCGGCCGTAGAGGTAGTGCGCGCCGGGGCCGGCGGACTCCGGAACGGTGAACCGCACGGCGAACCGGCCGTCGGGCTCGGCGGTGACGGTGTTCCCGGTGCCGTACCCGTCCCAGAGCACGTCGACCTTGCGGCTGCCCTCGGCGGGGCAGGCGGTGTAGCCGGTACCGTAAAAGTTGACCGCCGTCCCCGGCAGCCCTTTCGCCAGGTCCGTGGTCGTCGCGAGCCGCGGTTGCGCTGTCGTGGCACCGGTTCTCGGCGTGGTGGTGACCGGGACCTGCCCGGTTGTCACCCGGCCACCGGTCGCCGGAGGGCGCGCGCCCTCCGGTGCCCGGCCCCCGTCGTCACCGGTGCCGGGTGGCGGAAGGGCGGGCAGGTCTTCGGTGGGCAGGACCGGGACGGAGCTCGGTGGCGGCGACGGGACGGTCGACCGGGCCGACGTGACGCGGCCCGGCTCCGGCCGCGTGGTCGCGGTGCCGCCGTCGTCGTGCGGGGCCAGCAGGAACACGGTTCCCCCGCACGTGACGGTGATGCTCAGGAACACCAGCGACAGTTTCTTGTTCCGGGAGACGACCTTCTTGATCCGGGTGAACCAGGACCGCGTCACCACGGTGCCGTTGCCGTTCAGCACGACGGCATCCCCGTCACGTGCCTTCGCCTTCTGGTCGACGTCTTGCGGCCGGTATTCACGCAGCAACTCGGCGAGGCCCCGCGCGAATTCGGCGTCGGCGCCGACCCGGACCGCCAGTTCCGCGGAGAGCGTTTCTTCGCCGTCCGGATCTTTCGTGGCGGTTTCGGCGACGCCACCGAGGTGCTCTTTCACCAGATCCACCAGCCGCTGCTGGGTGTCCGTGAGCACGTCCATCGATTCCACGCCCTCGATGAACAGGCGCGCAACTTCCCTCACCTGGGATTTTTTCAGCACGGTTCCCTCGACCCCTCTCGTCCGCACGCTCCATTGTCGGCACACACGGAGATCACTTGAGGGATCGGCATTACTCAACTCGACCGGGACGCTACTCAATCCGGATCCGGATTCAGTGAGTTTCCGTCGCATAACCCCCGTCGATGGCGAATGTCGCGCCGGTGATGTTGCCCGCCACCCGGTCACCGGCCAGGAACGCCACCAGGTTCGCCACCTCCGCGGGCCGGGTGAACCGGCCGGTGACGACGTGCCCGGCCGCCTCCTCGGCGACCGCCTCCGGATTCGCACCCGTCGTCGCCGCGAGCGTTTCGGCCACGCCGCCGGCACCGAGCCACAGGTCCGTCGCGACCGGGCCCGGGTTGATCGCGTTGGCGCGGATGCCGCGGGGCCCGAACTCCTTCGACAGCGACTTCGTGAAGTTGACCAGCGCCGCTTTCGCCGCGCTGTAGTCGATCACGCCCGGGTCGGGCAGGACCGCGTTGACCGAAGCGACCGTGACGATGCTCCCCCGGCCCGCGGTCACCATCGTCGGCAGCACGGCCCGGGCGGCCCGGACCGCGCTCAGCAGGTTCAGCGTCACCGACCGCGTCCACTCGTCGTCGGTGACCAGCAGGAAGCCGTTCGGCCGCGGGGTGACGGCGCCGACGTTGTTGACCAGGACGTCGATGCGGCCGAACTCGGCCAGGGCCAGCTCGGCCAGCCGGCCCGGGCCGTCGGCGGTACCGAGGTCGACGGCGAGTGCGTGCACCTTCCCCGCTTGGACGAGGGCGTCCAGGTCCGGCCCCGGGACGCGCGCGCCCGCCACGACGTGGGCGCCTTCCGCGACGAGGGCTTGGGTGACGGCCAGTCCGATGCCCCGGCTGGCTCCGGTGACGACGGCGACCGCGCCGTCCAGTCCGAGGTCCACGTGCCTAGATCCCCTGCTCGCGCAGCCAGCCGAGCACGGCGTCGGCGACCTCGCGCCAGCCGCTGTCGACGGTGAGCGAGTGGCCGCGGCCCTCGAACTGCTTCAGCTCGGTGATCGCCGTGGAATCCCGGTACTGCTTGAAGGTCGAGCGGGTGACGACGTCCGGGACGGTGTGGTCGGCCGTCCCGGAGATCAGCAGGAGCGGGCCACGGTCCGCGCGGTGGGTGTCGACCGCGGCCTGGGAGTGCATGACGAAGTTCGCGGCCGCGGCCTGGAACAGGGGCCGGGCCGGGGACGGGATCGTCCAGCGCCGGTACAGCTCCGCCGATTCGTCGTCGGTCAGGGCGTTGCCGAAGCCGAACCGGAACTCCTTCTCGGTCAGCGACACCGAACGGTGGAGGTTGGCGGGGTTGCCCAGTGCGGGCAGACCTGCGCGCAACTGCGCCAGCGGCAGCGGCAGGACGCCCTTGATCTGCGCGGGATCGATGGCGACGCCGGCCAGGCCGATTCCCTGCCCCAGCAGCTTCTCGGTGATCAGGCCGCCGAAGGAGTGCCCGATGAGCACCGGCGGCCGGTCGAGGCTGGCGATGATCGACGCGAAGTGCTCGGTGGCGTCGTCGATGCCGATGTCCGCGACGGCGTCCGGGTTCGCCCGCGCCAGCTCGACGGTTTCCGGCTCGTGCGGCCAGCCGGGCGCGACGGGCGCGTACCCGGCCGCCCGGAAGTGGTCGATCCAGGGGGTCCACGAGGTGGCGTGCAGCCACAGCCCGTGGATGAACACGACGGGGGTGCCCGGGTCGGCCATCGGATCCTCCAGTTCGTCCGGTTGTCCCCCAAGCCAACCGGATCGGCGGCCACCGCGTCCAAGACCTGTTGCGCCGGGATCCATAGCCGTGGTGGCATCGTCGGCACCCGACCCTTCGCGCGGAAGGCCCGCATGGACCTCGATCTCAGGCTGGTGCGCTACTTCGTCACCGTCGCCGACGAACTGCACTTCGGCCGGGCGGCGGCCAAGCTGTTCATCAGCCAGCCGACGCTGTCCAAGCAGATCCGCAAGCTCGAAACCGACGTCGGCGGCGCCCTGCTGGTCCGCGACAGCCGCCACGTGGCCCTGACCCCGCGCGGCGACCGGTTCCTGCACCTGGCCCGGCAGCTCCTGGCGACGGCGGACCTGATGCTGCGCGAACCCGCCCCGCACCACCTGCGGATCGCCCACATCTTCGAGCTGGACACGGGCCGGGTGGTCGCGGACGCGTTCCACACCGCCCACCCCGGCATCCGGCTCGTCCAGAGCCAGATGGACAGCGCCCGCCAGCTCACGGCGTTGCTCGAGGACCAGCTGGACGTCGCGATCATCCGCGTCACGAGCGCGCTGAAGGCGGCGCATCCGGCCGGGTGGCAGCACAAGCTGCTGCGGCTGGAGCCGTTCCGCCTGGTCGGCCGCCCGGGCGACCCGCGCCGCCCGTCGGTGTCGGTGCACGAGCGTCCCCTCGAGGTGTTCGCGGACGCCCCGGGCACGGCGCTGTACAACGTGCACGGCCGGTACCTGAGTTCGTTGGAGCAGCACACCGGGCTGGCCCTGCGCTGGCTCGGCAACCCGGGCACGTTCGACACGTGCCACGCCGCCCTGACCCGGGCGCCGGACAGCGCTTACCTGCTCGAGTTCGACAGCTACGCCCGCCGGTACGCCGAGCTGGGGATTCCGGCCTACCGGCCGCAGGAGCTGCAGCCGGTGTACCCGTGGTCGCTGGCCTGGCGGGAGGGTGCGCCGCCGGCGAGCGTCCGGGCGTTCCTGGAGGTGGCCGAGGAGGTCGGTGCGCGGCAGCACTGGCTGCTTCCGGAGCGGGTGGACGGGGTACCGCTGTGGGCGCCGCCGGAGGATCTCGCCGTCGTGTGACGGGAAGCGCTCCGCACCGAAAGCGCCCCAAGGCGGCCTTCGGTGCGTCCCACGCACCCAAGGCGGCCTTCGGTGCGTCAGACGCAACCAAGGCCACATTGGGGCGCATCCCTGGTCGCTGTCAACGAGCCTCGGACGCGCGACGCCAGTCGTCGCCGGTGACGGCGGCCAGCCTCTCCTGCACCCGCGCATGACGGAACTGGTAGACACCCCCGGCCTGCCGCAGCACCCCGCGCCGGTGCGCGTCGTCGAGGAAGTGCATCAAGCGCCACGGCAGGCGGCCCGTCGCCGCCAGCCACAGGTGGTGGACGAAGTAGTTGCCCCACGCGCGGGTCACCAGGACCGCCAAGCCGATGCCCATGCCAAAACACACGCCGACCACGACCGGGGCCACCGGGTCGGTCGCCGCCGGGAACACCTGGCCGCCCGCCAGTGCGCCCGCCACGCCGTAGCACGCCGCCGCGACGCCGCGGGCCATGAAGAACCCGAACGACGCGCCCGCCACCCCGCCGGCGATGGCCAGTGCCAGGTCGTAGCGGCCGCCCAGCACCGGGAGGAACCGGGTCTGCGCCGTGAACGCGAACGCCATCCCGTCGAACAGCCCCAGGGACACCAGGAACGACACGGACAACGCGATCGCGCCCGTCCGCTCGTTGCGCAGGATCGTCCGGGGGCTCGCCACGCGGCTGGCGTCGACCGGTTCCGCCAGCCACACGTGCACCGCGAACACCAGGCCGAACACCAGCGCCAGGAAGACGACCAGGCCCGCCGCCAGCGACCAGCCCAGGCCGAGCAGGACGCCCACCGCGGCCCCGATCGCGAAGCGGCCGGCGAACTTCCCGGCCGCGCCGGCGAAGCGCAGTTCCGTGCGCAGCGGCTCCGGCGGACGGCCGAAGCGGTGCGTCAGGTAGGCGGCGCCCCCGAACGACAGGCCGTAGATCGCCGCCAGCACCGGGCCGTCGTCGACCCAGCCGGTGACGACGAAGAACAAGGCGATCAGCACGCCGACCAGGCCCGACCGGGTGCCGGCCGGCACCGCGCGGTACAGCTGCCACCAGGCCAGGTCCCGGCTGCGTGTGCGTTCGAGGTGCCGGGCCAGGAATCCGAGCCAGCGGGTCGCCTGCTCCGCGGTGTAGCGCCCCGACGGGCTCGTCTTCGGGTTCCGCCCCGGCGGCTGCGGCACCTGCGCGTAGGCGTTGGGGACGAAGGAGTCGAGCAGCTGCCCTTCGAGGGCTCCGGCGTCGCCGGCGGCGAGCAGCTCCGCGGGATCGGCGGGCGGACGGCCGTAGCCGATCCGCGCCAGGTCGACCATCAACGGCGTCCGCAGCACCCGGGCCAGTGCCGCGTCCGGATCGCGCCGCAGCCGGTCGGCGACCGGTAGCCAGCGGTCTTCGCCCTGCCGCGCGGCCAGGTAGGTGATCGCCTCCTGCCGGGCGACGGGCTCGAGCCGCACCACGGTGGCGGCGGCCAGCACCGTGCCGGACTCGCGCGTGACCTGCTCGTACTCGGCCGAGCGGCAGGTCAGCACCAGCGAACGCCCGGCGCCCACGGTCTGGTCCAGTGCGTCGAGCGCCACGACGCGCAGGTCGGCCGGCATCTCGTCGAGGCCGTCGAGGACCGGGACGACGTGACCGCCGAGGACGAGCCGGGTCGGGGCGTCGGTCCCGTACTCGCGGGCGGTGAGCAGCGCCGGGTGGTTTTCGGCGAGCCGGGCCGCCAGCCACCGGTCGAGGTGCTCCCGCCGCGGGTCCCACGAGGCCAGCGACAGCAGGACCGGGACCGGCGCGTCCGGGGTGCGGGTGCGCAGCAGCTCCAGCGTCAGCATCAGGGCGAGCACCGACTTGCCGGAGCCGGGATCGCCGAGCACGACCAGCTGCCGCACGGGCAACGCGGTGAACGTCGCCGCGATGTCGTCGAGGTCGCCCCGCGGCGCGGGCTTTCCGGCGCGGGCGACCGCCGACCAGCGCAGCATGATCGGCTGCGGCCGGTGCAGCGAGCGCAGCTCGGCTTCGGCGCGCCACTGCCAGGTGACGGCTTCGGCCAGCTCGGTGACCGCCCGGTCGAACTGGTGGTGCGGGAGGACTTCCGGCGCCGGCTCGGGCTCCGGCTCTTCGGCGCTGGGCGCGGCCTCGGCGAGGATCTGGTCGTGGAGCCGACGCAGGTCGGGGTTCGGGTCGACGCCGAGTTCGTCGGCCAGCCGCCGGCGCAGGGCGTGGAACAGCGTCGAGGCTTCGGCGTAGCGGCCCTCTTTCGCGAGGGCGCGCATGAGGAGCAGGTGGGACAGCTCGCGGGTCGGGTGCTCGCCGCAGAACTCGGTCAGCTCGCGGACGACTTCCCCCGTTTCGCCGAGCCGCAGCCGCCATTCGGCACCGAGTTCGACGGCTTCGGCGCGCTGTTCGTCGAGCAGCGCGGCCCGGCCGGAGAGCGTGGTCGTCCGCAGCCCGTCGAGCGCCGGGCCGCGCCACAGGGCGAGCGCGGCGCGGATTTCCTCGACGGCGTCGACGAGTTTGGCCTGCCCGGCGAGTACCCGGGCAGCCGCGACATGCCGGCGGAAGCGGAGGGAGTCGAGGTCGCCGGGGTCGAGCTGCAGCCGGTAGCCGGGACCGTCGGTGACGATCATCGCGCCGGCTTCGCCGAGCCGGCCCCGCAACGCGGAAACGCAGTTGCGGACCTGCTTCACGGCCGTCACCGGCGGCTCGTCCTCCCAGAGCGCGTCGATCATGCGCTCCACCGGGACGACGGTGCCCGCGTTGAGCAGCAGGACGGCGAGCGCGCGTTGCTGCCGCGGGCTCGCCAGGGTGATTCGGCTCCCGTACGCCTGCACTTCCAGCGTCCCGAGAATCCGGAACCTCATCGCAACCCCCTGGTCGTCAAATCCGGCCGGTTCTCCGAACGCGCAGGTGAAGCGGCGAATGCCGGCGCGAGGACGAAACGAGGACGGCGTCCGGAACCCTAGGGCCACGGCGAAAGAGGGGGAATGCCGGGGCGACCCGGTGGCGGGCGCGTCGTTGGGGGTCGCGCCCTCCACCGGGACCGCCCGGCCGTGCGGTCTGCCCGCGGAGGGCGCGTCGTCGGGGGCGCGCCCTCCGCGGGGGCCGCCCGGGTTCTTAGCCGTTTCTTAAAGCCATCCCTGGCCACCGATCCCGCTGCCTCGGACAATCGGCGTGGTGCTGATCGTGATCGCCGACGACGAGGACGCCGTGTGCGACTCCCTGTCGCGCACCCTGCGGTTCGAGGGCTATGCCGTCGAAATCGCCAAGGACGGCCAAGCCGCCCTCGACGTCATCCGGGAACGCGAACCCGACGGGGTCATCCTCGACGTCACCATGCCGGTGCTCGACGGCCTGGAAACCTGCCGTCGGCTGCGGGCCGGCGGGAACCTCGTGCCGGTGCTGATGCTCACCGCCCGCGGCGACGTCACCGCGCGGGTCGCCGGCCTGGACGCCGGCGCCGACGACTACCTCGCCAAGCCGTTCTCCCTGCAGGAACTGCTCGCGCGGGTGCGGGCGCTGCTGCGGCGCGCACGGTACGAAGCCGTCCCCGAGGCCCCGGCCGGCCTCCGCTTCGCCGACCTCGCGCTCGACCCGGCCACGCGGGAAGTCGTGCGCG
This sequence comes from Amycolatopsis sp. lyj-109, assembly GCF_046548995.1. Taxonomy (NCBI): domain Bacteria; kingdom Bacillati; phylum Actinomycetota; class Actinomycetes; order Pseudonocardiales; family Pseudonocardiaceae; genus Amycolatopsis; species Amycolatopsis sp. lyj-109. The sequence goes on along the minus strand of NZ_JAJPWR010000001.1, from coordinate 59,815 downwards.
CGGGCCGTCCGGTGCGGCTGACGCGAACCGAGTTCGCCATCCTCGAACTCTTCCTGCGCCACCCGCGGCAGGTGCTGACCCGGTCCGTCCTGTTCGAACACGTCTGGGGCTTCGACTTCGGCAACAGCTCCAACAGCCTCGACGTCTACCTCGGCTACCTGCGCAAGAAGCTGGAAGCCGACGGCGCCGGCCGGCTCCTGCACACCGTCCGCGGCGTCGGCTACGTCCTGCGCGAGGACCCGCTGTGAGGCTGCTGCGCGGCCTGGGCCGGCGCCGGCTCACCCTGCGCACGCGGGTCGCGGTCCTCTCCACGCTCGGGGTCGCGCTCGCCGTCGTCGTCGTGTCCCTCGCGGGCTGGTGGCTGATGCGCGCGCGGATGTACGAGAACCTGGACCGCCAGCTGCGCGCCGACACGGCCGAGGCGGCACGGGCCGCGACACCCGAGGAAGCGCTGCGCACCCTGCGCAGCGCCGACCAGCTGCCGGGCAGCTGGTCCGACGACGACCTGCCCACCGAAATCCGGCGGCTGCTGCGGCTGGCCGGGTTGCCGCCGCCCGTCGTCGTCCGGTTCCTGGACGGCGGCGGCCACGTCGTGTCCGCCACCGCGGGCGCCGGGTGGCTGGGGCCGGTGACCTCGCCCGCCGTCCGCGTCGCGGCGAGCGGGAGCGGCCAGGACGTCGACGACGCCGAGTTGGGCGACGAGACGGTCTACCGGGTGAGCACCGCGCCCCGGCCCGGCGGCGCGGTCCAGGTCGCCGGCCGCGTCATCGGTATCGAAGGGACGCTCGACGACCTCCGCGTGCTGCTCACCTGGATCGGGCTCGCCGGCGCCGCCCTCGCGGGCGTGGTCGGCTGGGGCGTGGCGCGGGCGGGCCTGGGCCCGGTCCACCGGCTCACCGGGGCCGTCGAGAAGGTGGCCGAGACGCAGGACCTGGACAGCTCGATCCCGGTGGCCGGCCGCGACGAGATAGCCCGGCTCGCCACCGCGGTCAACCACCTGCTCACCGCGCTCGCTGCGTCGAAAGCCGCCCAGCAGCAGCTCGTCCAGGACGCCGGCCACGAACTGCGGACCCCGCTGACCAGCCTGCGCACCAACGTCGAACTGCTCACCTACGCCGAGCAGCAGCTCGGCTCCGGCAAGGTGCTCTCGGCGGAGGACCGTGCCCGGCTGCTGCACGATCTCGGGGTGCAGGCGGAGGAGCTGACCACGCTGACGACCGAGCTGGTGGAACTGGCCGCGGAGAACGCCGACCCCGAGCCGTTCGGGCCCCTGGACCTGGCCGACGTGGTCCACAGCGCCGTCATCCGTGCCCGGGCCCGCTGGCCGCAGGTCGTCTTCGCCGTCTCGGCCACGCCCGCGAGCCTGACCGGCCAGCCGGGCGGGCTGTCCCGCGTGGTGCTGAACCTGCTCGACAACGCCGCCAAATGGAGTCCACCGGGCGGGACCGTCCGGGTCAATCTGTCCACATCGGACGGACACGCCGAGCTGGCCGTCACCGACGAAGGACCGGGCATCGACGAACCGGACCGACCCAAGGTCTTCGAGCGCTTCTACCGGGCCACCGCCGCCCGCTCCATGCCCGGCTCCGGCCTCGGACTGGCCATCGTCGCGCAGATCGTCACGACACACGCCGGCAAGGTGACCGCCGACGCGGCACCCCACGGCGGCGCCCGGCTCCGCGTACAGCTGCCGGCGGATCGCGATTCTTAACCGGCCCAGCGGCGGTTCTTAAGGTTCTTTCATCCGCGGACCCGAAGTTCGAATCGTGTCCTCCGTCGAAACCCTCCGTCCCGCGCCGCCGGCGCAAGGCAACGCCCGCGCCTGGGCCACCGCCGCGGTCGCGTGCTTCGGCCTGTCCGTGGTCACCGCGCTCGTCCTGCACGTCACCCAGGCCGCCGACGTCGATCCGGTCCGGCAGGTGATCAGCGACTACGCCCTCTCCCCCGCCGCTGCCGGGTTCGCCTTCTGCGTGCTGACGCTGGCCACCGGGACCGGCTTCCTGGTCGTCGGCCTGGCCAGGGCCGGGCTGCCGGTGACGCGGCCCGTCGTCGCGCTGGCGGGCTGCTGGGGTGCCGGGCTGACGCTCTGCGCCTTCTTCCCCACCATCCCGACCGGCGCGCCGATGACGTTCTCCGCCGAAGTCCACCGCTTCGCGGGCCTGGTGCTGTTCGTCAGCCTTCCCGCCGCGGCCGGGCTCCTCGCCCGGGGCGCCGCGAACCACCCGGCGCACCGCGGCTTCGCCGTCCGGCTGCGGCGGCACACCCGCTGGGCGTGGGCCGCCCTCGCGGTCTTCCTGCTCAGCCAGCTGCCGGTGCTGCTCGCGCCGTCGCGCGGCTTCGACGGCCCGCTGTTCCAAGGGCTCGCCGAGCGGCTCGTGTTCGTCGGCTACCTCGTCCTGCTCGGCGAGCCGGCCCTCGCCGTCCTGCGCTCCGGGAGGAAATCATGCTGACCCTCGCCATCGGGCTCGCCGCCGCCGGCGCGTGCTGCTTCGCCGGCACCGTCCACCTCCAGCACCGAGCCGTCCGCGGGGCGGCCGCGGGTCCCGAGCTCCGGCTGTCCGGGATCCGGGCCGTCCTGCGCACCCCCGGCTGGTACGCCGGGATCGGGCTCGCCGGGCTGGGTGCCGCGCTGCACGTCCTCGCGCTCACCATGGCCCCGCTCGCCGTCGTGCAGCCGGTCGGCGTGCTCACGCTGGTGCTCACGGTCCTGCTGGCGCGCATCCCGCTCACCCGGACCGTGCTCGCCGCGCTGGCGATGAGCGTCGCCGGGCTCGCGGGGTTCGTCGCGTGGTCCGCCACGGCCACGAACGCCGCCGTGAGCGCCCCCGATCTCGGCACCGCGCAGTGGGCGCTGCTCGGCGCGGCCGGGTTGGCCACGGCCGCCCGGTACACCCGCGGCCGGACCCGGTCGCTGCTGTCCGCGCTCGGCACGGCGGTGCTCTTCGGGTTCACCTCCGCGCTGATCCGGGCGGCGGCCGTCGCACCGTTCGCCCTCCTCGTGATCGCCGAAGCCGTGGCCGCGACCCTGGCCGGGGCGTGGCTGCTGCACCAGGCCTACGCGAGCGGACCAGCGCCGATCGTGGCCGGCGCGACGACCGTCGTCGACCCGCTCAGTGCGGTCCTCATCGGTGTTTTCGCCTACGGGGAACTGACTCCGGGGCAGCTCGCCGTCCTGGCCGTGCCCGGCGTGGTCGCCGTGGCCGGGCTCGTGCTCCTGGTCCGCGAACTGCCGTCGCCCGCCGCGCCCGCACGCCGGATCCGGCGCGAGGGACCGCTGCGCATCGCGATCACCGCGGACACCTACCCGCCCGACGTCAACGGCGCCGCGAACTTCGCCGCCCGCCTGGCGTCCGGGCTGGCCGCCCGCGGGCACGACGTCCACGTCCTCTGCCCGTCACCCGGCAACGAGACGTTCACCGAGACGACGGCCGGGGTGACGGTCCACCGGCTGGGTTCGGTGCGCACGCCGTTCCACCCGACGTTCCGGATCTGCCCGCCGTGGCGGACGGCCACGGCCGTACCGGCGCTGCTCGCCGGGATCGACCCCGACGTCGTGCACACGCAGGCGCACTTCCTGGTCGGCCGCAGCGCGGTCCGGGCCGCCACCGCGGCCGGCGTCCCCGTGGTGGCCACCAACCACTTCATGCCGGAGAACCTGCTCGACTACGGCCCGTTGCCGCGCTGGACCCACCGCCCGCTCACCCGGCTGGCGTGGCGCGACCTCGTCCGGGTCTTCGGCCGCGCCACCGTCTGCACCACGCCGACCCCGCGCGCGGCCCGGCTGCTCGAACACCACGGCCTGCACCGGCCCGTGCTGGCGATCTCCTGCGGGATCGACCGCGCGCACTACGCCGGCCCGCCGGACGAACCGGCCGTCGCACCGGCCGTCCTCTTCGTGGGCCGGCTGGACGCGGAAAAGAACGTCCACGAGCTCCTGGAGGCCGCCGTCGCGTTGCCCCCGGACGTCCGGGTCGAGCTCGTCGGCGACGGCAGCGAACGCGCCCGGCTCGAGGCGCTCGCCGCGCGGCTGGGCCTCGCGGACCGGGTCACCTTCCACGGGTTCGTCCCGGACGCGGACCTGGTCCGGGCCTACCGGCGGTGCGCGGTGTTCTGCATGCCGGGCACCGCCGAGCTGCAGAGCCTGGTGACGATGGAGGCGATGGCCGCCGGCAAACCGGTGGTGGCCGCGGACGCGATGGCCCTGCCCCACCTCGTCCGGCCGGGACGCAACGGCTGGCTCTACCCGCCCGGCGACGTCGCGGAACTGGCCGCGCGGCTCACCGCGGTCCTGACCGACGCACCGGCCCGGACGGCGATGGGCCAGGCCAGTCTCGACCTGATCGCCGCCCACGACCTGGACTCCACTTTGGACACGTTCGAAGGGGTCTACCTCGATGTGGCGGCCCGCCCGGTGGCCGTTGTTCTCCGGGCTACCAGGTGATCGGGAGCTCGTGCAGGCCGTAGCCGAACATCTCGTGCCGGAACGGGAGGTCCTCCACCGGCTTCGCCAGTGCCGGCGCCGGCATCCGCTCGGCCACGGTGCGGATCGCGACCTGGATCTCCACCCTGGCCAGTGACATCCCGAGGCACTGGTGGGGTCCGAAGCCGAAGCCGAGGTGCTCGGCGCCCGCGCGGTGGATGTCGGACGCCGCCGCGCCGGGGAACGCCCGCTCGTCGCGGTTCGCCGCCGGGAGGTGGAGGATGACGTTCTGACCCGCGGTCGCGGCCGACGGTGTGTCTTCGGCACTGCGCAAGGCCACCAGGATCACCGGGCGCCACCACGGCTACCCCCACCGCCTGGCCACCTTCGAAGCCGTCACCGACGCGGCGGCCGAGGCGTTCACCGCCTACCGGAGCCCGCGGGACTCCGGCTCGTCTACCCGCTGCCCGGCGGCCGCGTCCGGGTGTACGCCCAGGTCGGCCCGCACGAGCTGCGCGGCGACCCGCACCACTGGTACCGCGGGCTCGCCGACGACGTACCCGCGCTGGACTGGCTGGCCGACGCGCTGCCGCCGTCGCCGCGGCGGCCCCAGTCGCTGCCGGTGTCCCGGTTCCTCGCCGACCGGCTGACCGTGCCCGGGCCGGCACGGGGACGCGGCCCACGTCGTGCACCCGATGGCGGCCCAGGGACTCGGCTGCGCGGTCGCCGACGCCCTCGCACTCGCCGCCCGGGTCGCCGAGGTGTGGACGGGCGACCTCGCCGCCGCGGTCGACCGCGCGCTACCCGGCTACCAGGCCGGCCGGATGCCGGCGCTCGTCCACAACCAGCGGACGAGCCACCGCGCCGCCCGGCTCATCACGAACACCTCCCCCGTCGTCCGGCGGCTCAGCGAGCGGGCACTCCGCCGGACCGCCGCCAACTCCCGGCCGCGGCACCTCATGGCGTACAACATGGCCGGCCTCGGCATCCGGCCGTTCTCCCCCGCCGACCGGCTGCGACAGTTCGGTCTGCTCCCCCACGACCGCCCGCACGCACGAATCCTCACGTCGGAGGATGTGCGCACGGTCGACGCCAGCTAAATTCAGCTTCGCCCAAGGTTATTCCCGAACTGCTGCGCGATGCGGCTTTCTTTTTGGAACAAGGTGAAGGACATGACGGTCGACCCCATTCAGGCCGCCGCGGAAAAGTACGCCCCGGCCGGCGGCGGAGGAATCCTGTCTCCCTTGGAGGTGACCAGCGCGCAGACTCCGACGTCCTGTGAGGAGGCGGCAGCGTTGGCCTTGCTCACGGCCGCCCAGAGGGCGACCGACGCCAAGACGGCCTGGCACTGGTACCACGTGTACGGGGCACTGGTGAAGAGCGCCGCCATGGGCGGATTCGTCGACGCGGACGGCACCTATCTGCTTGAATCGGGCAGCGAGATGTCGATCACCGATCTGACGAACGTCCGGTCCCGTTTCTGAGTCGACTTCGTCGAGCAGTTCCGGAGGCTCCCCGGACAGTTCGTCGGTGCGCGCCATCCGGTTACGGCTCCACCCCGGATCGCGATTCCACCGGAACCGCGTGGTCCGCTCCGCTACCCAAGCGCCCCAAGGCGGCCTTCGGTGCGTCTGACGCACCGAAGGCCGCCTTGGGGCGCTTGGGGCGTGGGAGACCCGGGCACTCACCCTGCCTACGGCACCGGGAACACCGTCGGTGACGGCTCGTAGCCGAGCCGGTCGATCGCCGCGGTGATGTCCAGGGAGCGTTCCACCGCGAACTGGCTGATCACGTATCGGTTCAGCCGCCCGCGCGGGAACACGCGGGCGAACGGGGTCAGCACGCGGGCCGGCACGTACGCCGGCCGCACGCGGGCACCCGCCGAAGCCAGCAGGCCGCGCAGGGCCCAGTCGATCGGCACCGGGGCGCTGTCGGCGATGTTGAACACGCTCGGCCACGCCGTTTCGGCCGTCGCCGCGAGCAGGCAGGCGCGGGCCAGAGTGTCCACATTGGTCATGCTGACCAGCACCTTCCCGTTGCCCGGTACCAGCAACCGGTTGCCGCGCACGTTCTCCAGCAGCCGCGGCAGGAGGGTCGTGTCCCCGGCGCCGTAGACGGCGTGGGGCCGCAGGACCACCGCGTCGCGGGCGACGGCCAGCACGAGCTGTTCGGCCGCGGCCTTGGCGGCCGCGTAGGCGTTGAGGTACCGGTCCACCGGAGCTTCGTGCTCCCGGGCACGCACCGTCGGCCGGAACGGGTCGTACACGCTGGCGCTGCTGACGTGGACGATGCGGCAGTCCGGGAACGACGCCAGCACGTGGTGGGTGCCGAGCAGGTTCGTGCGCCACACCTCGGGCGCGACGCCGGTGTCGGTCGCGGACGCCGCGCAGTGCACCACCGCGTCGACGCCGGGCGGGTCGGCGAGCTTGGCCGCCCCGATGTCCCACGACCGGTACGCGGCCCCGCCGAGCCGGCCCGCGTCGGCCGCGGCGCGCCTGCCGAACGCCGTCACCTGCCAGCCCGCGGCCGCGGCGGCCCGGCAGACCGCGCCGCCGACGAACCCGGTCGCGCCGGTCACCGCGAGCCTCACGGCCGGCTCGCCGTGATCAGCTCGCGCAGGCGTCCCCGGTCGAGCTTGCGGGACCGGCCCGAACGCGGCAGCTCCGGCAGCACGACGATCCGGTCCGGCACGGCTTCGGCGTCGATCAGCTCCGGCAACTCCTTGCGCAGCCGCCGGACGAGGCGCGCGGGGTCCACGTCGTCGCTGTCGGCCACGACCGCGAGCACCACGCTCTCGTCCTCGGTCACCGGATCGGGCGTCCCGACCAGCGCCGCCTCCCGGACACCCGCCAGCAGCGCGATCGACGGTTCGTACAGCCCGGGATAGATGTTGTACGCACCGCGGATGAGCATGTCCTTCTTGCGGCCCGTCAGGACGATCCGGCCGTCGGCGTCCAGCCGGGCCAGGTCGCCGGTGGCCAGCTCGGTCAGCGGCGGCGCGCCCAGGTAGCCGAGGCAGGCGCTGGGCGCGGACACGAGCAGTTCGCCGTCGCCGGCGATCCGGGCGGTCACCCCGGGCGACGGCGTCCCGAGCAGATCGCCCGGGAGGCCGCGCTCGATGTGCGCCAGCTTGTCCTCCGCGCGGGCGACGGCGAGCGGGATCGCCTCGGTCATCGCGTAGATCGAGAGGACCTGCCCGCCGGGGACCGCGGCCAGCGCCTGCCGCAGCACCGCGGGTGCCGCGGGCGCGGACCCCATCACCAGGTGGCGGACGTGGCCGGGCCAGCGCGGGAGGACACCGAACACCTCGGCCAGGTGCACCGGCACCCCGTAGGCGTGGGTCACCCGGCGTTCGGCGAGGTCCCGCGCGAACCGCCCGGGCGGCGCGGACGGCTTCGGCAGGGACAACCGGGCGCCGCCCAGCAACGCGGGCAGGCCGGCCATGATGCCGTCGGCGTGCATCACGTCCCCCGGCGCGAACGGCAGGTGCCCGCCCAGCATCGTCACCGCCGCGGTGAGCGACCGCAGCGAGTGCACGACCCCCTTCGGCCGCTCCGTCGTGCCCGAGGTGAACACGATCAGCGCCGGGGCGTCCGGGTCCCGTTCCGGGGCGGCGAGCGGGGCGGCGAGCGGGGCCCGGCCGAGGAGGTCCTTCAGCGCCAGGGCCGAGCGTGGCACCCCGGGCAGCCGGCGTCCGATGTGGACGTGCCGGATGCCGCGGTCGCCGATCGGCTGCCGCAGATCCGGGACCGGCCAGCCGCGGCGGCGGCAGAAGGTGCGGGCCGGCCCGACCACGCTGGTCGTGTAGAACAGCGACTCCGCGAGCAGCCAGCGCGGACGGTAAGCCCGCAGCCGCGCGGACACCAGCTCCGGGCCGACGGCCGTGTCCGCCGAGACGAGCACCGCGCCGGCCTGCAGCGCCCCGAGGAAGAGGCCGATCGCCGTGGCCGAGTTCCGGACGGCGAACAGCACGCCGTCACCGGGCTCGAGGCCCTCGGCCCGCAGTCCGGCGCCGGCTTCCAGGGCGAGGCGGCGCAGTGCGCCGAAGGTCGTCGTGCGGCCGTCCGGATCGATGACGGCCACCTCGCCGGGCCGCTCGGCGGCGGTGTCCAGGAATCGGGTCACGAAGTCGTTCATGCGCGGCTGACCTCCAGGCGCCGGTAGGCGGGGAAGAGCACTCCGGGTGCGGCCCGGCGGGCGGTGATCCGCAGAGCTCCGGAGCCGGACAGGGTGCCGAGGACCGCGTGGATCTCGGCCAGGGCCAGCGGGTAGCCGAGGCAGAAGTGCGGCCCCGCCCCGAACCACAGCTGCCGCAGCTCCGGCGGGTGCGCGCGGGTGAGGTCGAACCGGCCGTGCGCCCGGGCGCAGTTGAGTGTCGACAAAACGACCCGGTCCCCGGCGCGCACGGCGACCCCGCCGATCCGCCCGGACCGGACGGCGTTGCGCAGGATGATCGGCGCGGGCGTGATCAGGCGGGCCGTCTCGTGGATCGCGGCCGCCACCGGCCCGGTGTCACCATCGCGGCATGCGGCGGCGACGCCGGCCAGCTCGCCGTGGTCGTGCAGCACCGCGACCATCCGGGGCAGCAGGCTGGTGATCGTCTCGGTGCCCGCGATCAGGAACGCCGACGCGAGCCCCCGCGCCTCGGCTTCGGTCAGCCCGAACCCGCGCATCCGCCCGACCGCGGTGTTTTCGTCACCCTTCGCCCAGGCCAGCGACGTGGCGGTGCCGATGTCCGCGACGATCGCCCGGGCCCGGGCAATCTGCTGGGCGTTCAGGCTGAGCCGGCCCAGCTTGACCAGGCCGATGATCGCCGTCGCCTGGCCGGTCATCCGCAGGTAGGCCGCCTCCCGCTCGGCGGTGGACCCGGACACGGTGAACCCGACCAGTGCGCTGGTCACCGCCCCGGCGACGATCTTCGTCGTCCGCACGACGTCCACCGGACGCCCGCTGCGCACCGCCTCGGCCGTCCGGGCCAGCGGCTCGGTGCACGCCGCGTCGATCAGCCGGCGGACGTAGGCCGGGGTGAAGAACTCGGCGAGCTTGCGCCGCATGGCCCGGTGCTCGGGGCCGTCCATGTTGACCAGCATCGACGGGCCGAAAACCGGGGTCCACAGGTCCGCCTCGGTGCCGCCGCCGCTGCGGAAGGTCTCGGTGTCGGTCAGCACCTCCCGGGCCACCGAAGCCTCGTTCACGACGATCCCGAGCCCGGGCACCCGCACGGCGGGGCCGAGCCGGCCGAGGACGCGGACCACCGGGTACGCGAGCGGGTGCGCCGCCAGTTGCAGCCGCAGCTCGTGCGCGCCCGCCCTCATCGGACGTCCACCGTTTCGCCGCGGTAGCCGTGGCTGGTGTACCAGGCGAAGGTGTTGCGGATGCCCCACGCCTTGGTCCGCCGCTGCGACCAGTGGACGACCATGTCCCGGCGCCGCCCGTAGGCGCGGGTGACGCACCGGACGCGGTTCACCAGCGTGCGGTCCTCGTGGTCCTCTTCGATGCACGACCGGGGATAGCCGCCGCACCGCTCGTACAGGCCGGCGGTGATGGCGGTGTTCCCGCCCGCGCACAGCAGGTACGGCCCGAGGTACTCCGGCCCCCGGTTGGCGCGGCGGAACCGCGCGGTGTACCCGCCGAACGCCACCAGGAACGCCAGCACGGCCCGCTCGGTCCGGCGCACGGCGAAGTCGTCGGTGCGCGCTTTGAACCGGCCGCCGATCAGCTCCAGCCCGGACGCGAAACCGCGCCGGACCGCTTCGGTCCACTGTGGATCGACGAGGCAGTCGGCGTCGGTCCGGGCCAGGTGGGTGGCGCCGTTCGCGATGGCCTGGCGCATCCCGGTGTCGCAGGCGGCGCCGGTGCCCTTCTGCGGTTCGTCGATCACCCGCACGTCCATCTCCGGGTGCGCCGCGGCGAAGGCGCGGACGACCTCGGCCGTCGCGTCCGTGCTCGCGTTGTCCACCACCAGCACGGTGAAGTCGCGGTCGCGCTGGGCGGCGAGCGACCGCAGCGGCCCCTCGATCCACTTTTCCTCGTTGTACGCGGGGATGATCACCCAAAGCCGCTCGGTCATGACCGCAGCTCCACGAACACGGTGCCGACGCTGACGCCGCCGGCCAGCCCGATGAACGCGACCTTGTCGCCGGGACCGCACCGGCCCGACTCCAGCGCCAGGCTCAGCTGCAGCGGCAGACTGCACGAAGCGACGTTGCCGTGGTCGGCGATCGTCACGACGAGCTTGTCCTCCGGCACTCCGCTGCACTCGAGGAACACCCGCAGGTGCGGCACGCCGACCTGGTGCACGCAGTAGAGCGCGAAGTCGTCCCGGCTCAGGCCGGTGCGGGCCAGTGCCGCGTCCAGCTGCGGCCGGATCCCGCGCACGACGGACTCCATCAGGGTGCGGCCGTCGCCCCTCAGGTACCCGTCGGAGACGGGATCGCGGGAGTTCGCGCCGCCGTGCCCCGGGATCGAGGCCACCTCCCAGCAGGAGGAGTCGGCCGAGAAGTCCCGGTGGAAGATGCCCGGCGCGGCCGAAGCCTCCAGCAGCATCGCCGCACCGGCGTCGGACAGGGTGTAGCCGGCGAGGGCGTCGACGAACTGCGCGCGGTCGGCGACCGACCACCGGACCACCCGGGAGCCCGTCTCGCCCGTGCAGACCAGGATGCGGCGGTACTGCCCGGAACGGATGAGTGCCTCCGCCACCTGCATCCCGTTGAGGAAGCTGTTGCAGGCGTTCTTGACGTCGAACACCGGGCAGGACGCACCGAGCTTGGCCGCCACGACGTGCGCCGTGGCCGGTTCGATGAGGTCCTGGGAAGCGGAGGCGAACACGAGCAAGTCGATGTCGTGCCCGCCGAGTCCCGCATCGGACAGCAGTTTCGCGGCCGCGGCCACCGCAAGGTCGGAAGCGAGCTCACCCGGGGCGGCCCGATGTCGCGTCCTGATGCCGCTGAGCTTGCGGATGGCTCCCGGCCGGGGCGTGAAGCCGGGGCTCTCGCGGTCGATCCGGGCCTCGATCTCGCCGTCGTCGACCAGCACCGGGGGCAGGTAGGCGGCGACACCGCCGATCGCCACGTGCATGGGACCGTCCTTTCTAGACACCGGCGAACGCCAATGTCACGTTGTGCCCGCCGAAGCCGAACGAGTTGGTGATCGCCGCGGTGAGCGTGACGCGGCGGGGCTCGCCGGCCACGACGTCGAGGTCGATCCGATGGTCGAGCGTGTCCAGGTTGGCCGTGGGCGGGACCAGGCCGTCCCGGACGGACAGCACGGTTGCGATCGCCTCGACCGCACCGGAACCGCCGAGCAGGTGCCCCAGCGCCCCCTTCGGCGCGGTGACCACCGGGCCGTCGCCGAGGACGCGCCGGATCGTGCCGCTCTCGGTCAGATCGCCCAGCGGCGTCGACGTCGCGTGCGCGTTCACGTGGCCGATATCCCCGGCCGCCAGGCCCGCGCGGCGCAGCGCGGTGGTGATGGCGGCGCACTGCCCGGCGCCGTCCGGGTCCGGCGCGGTGATGTGGTGGGCGTCGTTGCTCATCCCCACGCCCGCGAGCCGGCCGTACGCCTTCGCGCCGCGCGCCGCGGCGAAGTCCGCGCGCTCCAGCACCAGGATGCCGGCGCCCTCCCCCAGCACGAAGCCGTCACGGCCCGCGTCGAACGGGCGGGAGGCAGTCTCGGGACTGGCGTTGCGGGTGCTCATCGACCGCGCCCGCGTGAACCCCGCCATGATGGCGGGTGTGATGCAGGCGTCCGTGCCGCCCGCGACCACGACGTCGGCCTCGTCCGCCATGATCATCCGCCACGCCCAGGCGATCGCCTCGGCCCCGGACGCGCAGGCCGACATCGGGGCGTGCACCCCGGCCCGCGCCTTCAGGGCGAGGCCGACCAGCGCGGCCGGCCCGTTGGGCATGACCATCGGGATCAGCTGCGGCGACACCGCCCGCAACCCCCGCTCCCGCAGGGCGTCGTGTTGGGCGACCAGCGTCGTCGCACCGCCGATCCCGGTGCCGATCACCACGCCGCAGCGCAGCGGATCCACCGTGTCCCCGGCCAGGTCCGCGTCCCGGCACGCCTGCCGGGCCGCGACCACGGCCAGCTGCTCGGCCCGGTCCGTGCGCTTGAGCTCGACGTAGTCCAGTTCCCCGGCGGGCTCGACGGCGAGCCGCGCGGCGATGCGCACCGGGAACCCGTGCTCCCGCACCCACTCTGTGTCCAAAGTGGACACGCCGGAGCGGCCGTCGAGCAGCCCCTGCCAGGTGGTGGAGACGTCCCCGCCGAGCGGGGTGGTCGCGCCGACGCCGGTGACGACGACCTCGACGTCCGGGCCGGTCACGCCGCCGCGCGCAGGTAGGCGGCGACGTCGCCGAAGGTCCGCAGCGAGGGGAGGTTGTCCTCCGGGATCGTCAGGCCGTAGCTGAGCTCGATCTCGTCGGTCAGCTCGACCATGGCGAGCGAGTCGATGTCGAGTTCGTCGCGTAGCGACAGGCCGGTCAGCGGGCGTTCGGCGGACATGTCCAGGGGGTCGGTGCCGGACACCTTCGCGATCAGCTGGGCCAGGGTGCGCTCGATGTCGTCGGAAGGGCTCATCGGATTGCCTCTCACGGTGGATTCGGGATTACGGCAGCAGGCTGGCAACGGGCGCTGACCGACAGCTGACGGGTTGCCCCGATTCCGGCCCGGCTGTGCGCCGTGCACAACCGGTTCGCGGCACCTGCCCAGCCCGCGGGGCTATGGTCGGCGGATGCCGGGGCAGCCGCACACATCCAGGAGGGTCATCCGCGAGGTGGCCGCCGTCGTCCGCACCGAGCTGCCGGCGTTCGCCGACCGGCTGACCGAGCGGGGCGCGGTCGAGGAGAAGACGTTCTACGCGCGCGGCGACTGGGTCACCCCGGCGGACATGCGGCAGTCGTTCATGGACAACGCGCGCAGCGCGCTGGTCCTGATGACCGAGGGTTTCGACACGCGGGCCGACTGGATCGCGGCCCCGCTGGCCACCGGCCGCCGCCGCGCCGAACAGGGCGTCCCCCTGGAGGCGGTGCTGCACCTGTTCCGGCTGGGCACCGAGCTGCTGTGGGAGATGCTGCTGGCCGTGGCCCGCCGCCGGTCACCGGACGAGCTGGCGGAGTTCGTCGACAGCGTGATGGTGCTGTGGCAGGCGACCGACCGCGTCTCGACGGCGATGGTCGAGGGCTACCGGTCGCGCGAGACCCAGCTGCGGACGCGGGCGAACCGGCGCCGGGAGCGGCTGGTCCGGGTGCTCGTCGAGGGCCGGGGCGTCGACCCGGCCGTGGCCGCCGACGCCGAGGCCGACCTGGGCCTGCCCGGGCACGGCCGGTACGTCGTGGTCCTGGTGGTCTGCGACCTGGCGGCCGAGGACGTGGTGCCCGTGCCCGAGCTGGCGGCACTGGGGGTGCGGGTGGTCGTGGCGCCGTACCGGGACCGGGTGGTGTGGCTGGTCGAGCTGGGCGGGGTCACCGCCGGCCGGCTGGCCGCCCTGCTGACGCCCCACCTGCCACATCGCGCCGGCCTGTCCGGCGAAGTCGACGGCCTGGCCGAGATCGGCATCGCCTACCAGCTGGCGGAAATTGCGCTGCACACGCAGTCACCGGACGTGCCGGGCCTCGCCGTGCTCGACGACCGGCTGCCCGAGGCGCTGGTCGTCGCCAGCCCGCGGCTGGCCCACCGGCTGGCGGCGAAGACCCTGGGCCGCGTCCTGGACCTCGAAGACAAGGAACGGGACGTGCTCCTGGAGACGCTGCGGGCGTGGTTCCGCGCGGGCCGCTCCGCCACCCGCGCCGGCGAACTGCTGTTCTGCCACCGCAACACGGTCCTCAACCGGCTCCGCAAGCTGGAGCAGCTCACCGGGGCGTCCCTGGAGGACGACCGCCACCAGCTGTGCTGCCGCCTGGCCCTGATGACACGCCACGAAAGTTCGTGAAGGCCACCTTAAGGAACTTGAAGTTCCTCAAGGTGGCCTTCACGAAGTCGGCCGGAGGTCAGGAGGCGCTGCAGCTGACGCTCGGCCAGTTCCAGTTGCCGTTGGCCATGATGGTGACACCCCAGTTGTTGCCGCTGCCGTTCGGTTTCGCGATCAGCACCTGGCTGCTGGGCCAGCTGGCGTTGATGTTCCAGGTGGTGCTGATCCGCGCCGGGCTGGGCACGTTCATCGTGACCGTCCACGAGGACGAGCCGCTGACCGAGACGTTGAGGTTGTACCGGTCACCCCACGACTGCCCCGCCGAAAGCGTTGCGGTGCAATTGCCTCCGCCCGGCGTCGTGGGCGTCGTCGTCGGAGTGGTCGTGGTCGGCCCCGTCGGGGTGGTCGTCGGGGTCGTGGGGGTCGTGGTCGGGCCGGGGCCGCCGGCGTTGAGGGCGTTCAGCACCGAGGTGTAGGCGGCCTTCTTGTTGCCGTTGCCGTCGAAGAGCAGCGGGCTTTCGTTGGAGCGCCAGGAATCGCTGTCCCGCACACCCCACACGGTGATGCCGACGCAGCGCGCGACGTTCATGCACGCCTGGGTCAGCGCCGAGTACTGCCCGGTGTTCGAGTTCGTGACGTCGACCTCGGTGAGCGCCACGTCGACGCCGAGCGCCGCGAAGCTGGAGATCGTCTGCTGGAAGTTGCCCGGCACCGAGCTGCCGCCGGTGAAGTGGGCCTGCAGGCCGACGCAGTCGATCGGCACACCGCGGGACTTGAAGTCCTGGATCATGCGGTACACGCCCTGCGTCTTGCCGTAGCTCCAGTTGTCGATGTTGTAGTCGTTGTAGCAGAGCTTGACCGACGGGTCGGCCGCGCGCGCGGTCCGGAACGCGACCTCGATCCAGTCGTTGCCGGTGCTCTGCAGGTTCGACTGCCGCCGGCTGCCGTCTTCGTTGAAGGCCTCGTTGACGACGTCCCAGTACGCGAGCTTGCCCGCGTAGTGGCCCATCACCTTCTGGATGTGGTTGATCATCGCGTTGCGGAGGGCACTGCCGCCCATGTTCTGCATCCAGCCCGGTTGCTGCCCGTGCCAGGCGAGGGTGTGCCCGCGGACCTTCGAGCCGTGGCTGACCGCCCAGTTGTAGATCTGGTCGCCCGCCGAGAAGTTGAACTGGTTCTGGTTGGGCTCGGTCGCGTCCGGCTTCATCTCGTTCTCGGCCGTCACCATATTGAACTCGCGGGCCGCGATGGTGGTGTAGGCCGAGTTGCCGAGCCGGCTGCCGGCGATCGCCGTGCCGAAGTACCGGCCGGACTGCGCGGCCGCGGCACCCAACGTACTGGCCGCGGCGTCCGCACCGGGCGCCGTCACCAGCACGGTTGCGGTCGTGGCGACGGTCGCCACTCCCGCCAGCACTCGAGTGGTCGTCGACCGCCACCAGCGCCTGCGGCGCAGGTCCGACGAACTTTCCGCCATCCGTGGTCTCCTTCGGTGAAGTTCCCCCGTGCCCAGCAGCAGAGCACGCGGCCGAAGCGTCACGCAAAAAGTTTCGATCGACTTTCGGGCCGACGCGCCCCGGCCTGGCCGAAACGGTGAAAATTACCTGAAAGGTTCCACGCTCAACCTTCGTCGCCGCCGGACGTCTTCCATGAGGTGGTCGTCGAAGCGATCCGGCAGGACGTGCCGCCGCCGGCCGGCGCGCGTCCTCGCGGCCGGTGGCGGCGGTGGTTGCTCGCGTTCGCCGTGGTCGCGCTGCTCGCCGAGATGGCGATCGCGATGCTCTCGACCGCCGTCGGGCAGACCCCGACCATCGATGAGCCGGTGTACGTCGGCGCGGCCGTCTTTTCGCTGGAACACCACAGCCTGCGGTACAACCCCGAGCACCCGCCGCTGGGCAAGCTGATCATCGCGACCGGGCTCGCGTTCGCGGACGTGCACGTCGACGCCGGGTTCGCCGGCGACCAGTCGCAGCTGGGCCGGTACGTGCTGTACGAGTCGGGCCACGACCCGGGCCGGCTGATGCTGCTGGCGCGGCTGCCGGTGATCGTGCTGACGCTGCTGTTCGGGCTGGTCGTCTTCACGTTCGCCCGCGACCTGGCCGGCCCGCGCGGCGGTGTGGTGGCCCTGGCGCTGTACGCGTTCTCCCCCGACCTCGTCGCGCACGGCTCGCTGGCCACGCTGGACGTGCCGGTGGCCGGTTTCCTCGTGACGTCGGCGTGGCTGCTGTGGCGGGCCCGGCACCGTCCCGTTCGCTACCTTCCCCTTGCGGGGCTGGCCCTGGGTGCGGCCGTGGCCACGAAGATGAGCGCCTTGGCCGCGGTTCCGGTGGTGCTGCTCCTGGCCGTGCTCTCCGTCCGGCAGGCTCGCCGCGCTTCCGGTCCTCAAAGGACGCTCCGGCACCTGGGCGCCGGCGCCGCGGCGGCCCTCGGGGTCGCGGCGATCGCGGTCGCCGTGGTGTGGGGTGCGTACCTGGTCGTCGATCCGCAGCTGCGCTGGGCGCCGCCCGACCTGCCCCCCGCCGAGGGCCTGCGCGCCCTCGCCGGTCTCCTGCCGCTGCCCGAGCCGTACCTCGACGGCATGCGCGTCCAGTTCGGCTTCGAAGACCAGGTGTGGACCACGTTCCTGTTCGGCAGCGTCCACGTCGGTGCGCTGTGGTACTACCTGCCGGCCGCGCTGCTGGTGAAGACGCCGCTGGGCGCGCTGGCGCTCTGGGTGGCCGGAGCCGCCGCGATGGCGGCGGTTCCGCGGCTGCGCGCGGCGGCGCCCTACGTCCTGCTGCCCGCGGCCGTGCTGCTGGCCGCGGCCATGACCGGCAGCCGCGACCTCGGCGTCCGGTACGTGCTCTTCCTGCCGATGTTCCTGGCCGTCGCGGCGGCGGGAGTGGTCGCCGTCCGGCGCCGGTGGGCGTCCGTTGCCGTGGTTGCGCTGGTCGCGTTCACGGCGGTCAGCTCGCTGCGGACGTTCCCCTACTACCTGCCGTACGCCAATGAGGCCTTCGGCGGCCCGGCACAGACCCACCGGCAGCTGCACGACTCGAACGTCGACTGGGGCCAGGACCTGGGCCGGCTGGCCGACCGCCTGAAGCAGCGCTACCCGGGCGAGCGGGTCTGGCTGGTCTACAAGGGCAGCGGGGTGCCGTCGTTCTACGGCATCGACGCCGCCGACCCGCTCGCCGTGCCCCCGGACGCCGTGCACGGACTGCTCGTGGTGTCGGATTCGGCGATCGTCAAGGCGGACGACCGGCTGTCGGGGCTGCTCCGCACCAGCACCCCGATCGACGAGGTCGGCCACTCCATCACGATCCACCGCCGGCCCTGACCCCGGCGACGCGCAGGGCCAGGTCGCCGTACTGGTAGGCCAGCTGGTCGACGGAGAACTCACCGCCGTCGTGGAACCAGTTCGCCACGCCCATGCCCATGTCCAGGATCGAGTACGACGCGAGCCGGGGCGACCGGACCGCGAAGACCCCGGCCGCCACGCCGCGTTCGATGAGTTCGCGGAAGCCGCGCTCGTACGTGCTGCGCAGCCGGAGGACGCGGGCGGGGTGCTCGAGGCTGCCGATCTCGCGGTTGCCGACGAACGCCTCGAGCCGGTGCCGGGCGTGGTACCGCACGTGCGCCTCGACCGCCCGGCGAAGCCGCTCCGTCACGTCGGTGACGCCGTCGACCGCCTCGGCGTGCATCGCGAGCAACGTCTCCATGGTGCCGAGCATGATCTCCGCCAGCAGCACCTGCTTGCCGGACACGTGCTTGTACAGGCTGGGCCCGCGGATGCCGACCGCTGCGCCGATGTCGGCCATCGTCGTCGCCCGGTAGCCCTGCGCGGCGAACAGCCGCAGGGCCGCCAGCCGGATGGCCGCGGCCCGGTCGGCCGGGAGCCCGGCCGCGACGTCGCCGGGCCGATGGGGGCGTTCCACCTTCATGCCGACAGGCTAACGCTGATTAGCCACATTGTCTTGACTTCCGATGGGATCGGGCGTTCTCATGGCTAACAGTCATTAGCCGAAGGAGCCGTCGATGCCGATCGAGTTCGCTGTGGACGAGCACGTCACCCGGCTCGCCGAGCGCGTGCGGGAGTTCGTCCGGGAGGTCGTCCTCCCCGAGGAACAGGCCTGCGACGGCGTGCTGCACGACGGGCCGGAGCCGCTCCGGCGCCGGCTCCAGCAGGCCGCGCGCGACGCCGGGGTGTTCGCCCCGCACGTGGCCCGGGAATGGGGCGGCGCGGGCCTGGACCTGCGCGGCCAGGCCGTGGTGTTCGAGGCGGCCGGCTACTCCCTGCTCGGCCCGCTCGCCCTCAACATCGCCGCGCCCGACGAGGGGAACATGCACCTGCTGGCGAAGGTCGCCGGCGAAGAGCAGCGGAAGCGGTATCTCGCTCCGCTCGCGGCCGGGGAGGTGCGGTCCTGCTTCGCCATGACCGAACCGGCACCAGGCGCGGGCTCGGACCCCCGGGCGCTCGCCACGACGGCGACCCGGGTTCCCGGCGGCTGGCGGATCGACGGCCGGAAGTGGTTCATCAGCGGCGCCGACGGCGCCGCGTTCGCGATCTGCATGGCCCGCACCGGCGGGGTGCCCGGCGACGCCGGCGGGGCGACGATGTTCCTCGTCGACGCCGCCGTCCCGGGGATGCAGATCGTCCGGACCATCGCGACCCTCGACGAAGGGCTGTTCGGCGGCCACAGCGAAGTCGTCTTCGACGGCTGCGTGGTCGGGAAGGACGCCGTGCTCGGCGAGGTCGATCGCGGCTTCGACTACGCCCAGGTCCGGCTCGGGCCGGCGCGGCTCACCCACTGCATGCGCTGGCTGGGCGCCGCCCGCCGGGCGCAGGACGTCGCCCTCGACCGGGCGGCGACCCGCTCGGCGTTCGGCCGCCCGCTCGCCGAGCTCGGCATGGTGCAGCAGCTGATCGCCGACTCCGAGATCGACATCGAGGCGGCGCGGGCGCTGCTGTGGCGGGCCTGCTGGGAGCTCGACCAGGGGCGTCCCGGTGCGCAGCACACGTCGATCGCCAAGACGTTCGTGGCCGAGGCGGTGCACCGGGTGGTCGACCGCGCGGTCCAGATCTGCGGCGCGCTCGGGATCTCGGCGGACGCCCCGCTCGCGCGGCTGTACCGGGAGGTCCGGCCGTTCCGGATCTACGACGGCCCGTCGGAGACGCACCGGTGGGCGATCGCCCGGCGGGCGACCAAGGCCCGCGCGGCGCTCCGATGAGCAACACCGGCGTCGACGTCGAAGCCCTGCGGCGGTACTTCGAGCGCGAGATCCCCGGGTTCGGCGGCGAACTGGCGGTCGAGCTGATCCACGGCGGCCGGTCCAACCTCACGTACGCCGTCACCGACGGGACGCGTCGCTGGGTGCTGCGCCGCCCGCCGCGCGGGCACCTCACGCCGACCGCGCACGACGTCGGCCGCGAGTTCCGCGTGATGGCGGCGCTCGGCCCGACGGACGTCCCGGTCCCCCGCACGGTCGTCTCGTGCGAGGACCCGGCGGTGCTCGGGGTGCCCTTCACCGTCGTGTCGCATGTGGACGGACCGGTGCTGCGCGACGGCGATTCCTTGCCGGAGATCGACCTCCGCGGGTACCCGGCGGCCCTGGTCGACGAGCTGGTGAAGCTGCACGCGCTCGTCCCCGCGGAGATCGGGCTCGGCGCGTTCGGCCGCCCTTCGGGTTTCCTGGACCGCCAGCTCCGGCGCTGGCGTGGCCAGTGGGACCGGGTCGCAACGCGCGATCTGTCCACAGTAGACGATCTACACGAGCGGCTCGGCAAAGCGGCACCGCCGGAGAGCGGGGCCGCGCTGGTGCACGGCGACTACCGCTGGGACAACACGATCCTCGGGCCGGACGCGGGGATCGCGGCGATCGTCGACTGGGAGATGGCCGCACTCGGCGACCCGCTCACCGACCTCGGGCTGCTGCTCGTGTACTGGGACCCGCGGGTGGCGCCCGTCCTCGGCGTCCGGCACGTCCCGGCCGCCGCCGGCTTTCCCGCCGCCGGCGATCTCGCCGAGCGGTACGCCCGGCGCAGCGGCCGCGACCTCACCGAACTGACGTTCTACCAGGCGCTCGGCTGGTTCAAGCTCGCCGTCATCGCCGAAGGCATCCACGCCCGCCACCGGGCCGGGCAGTCGGTCGGCGACGGTTACGACGACGTCGGCGCGGCCGTGCCCGTACTGCTCGACGCGGGCCTCGGCCTGCTCACCTGAGGAGGATCCATGCGGTTGTCCGGACAACTCGCGCTCGTCACCGGCGCGACCGGGGGCATCGGCGAGGCGATCACGCGCCGGCTGGCGGGGGAAGGCGCGCGGGTCGTCGTCACCGACGTCGACGCTCCGCGGTGCGAGGCACTGGCCGCCGAGCTGCCCGATGCCCTCCCCCTGGCCCTCGACGTCACGTCGGAAGCCGCCTGGCAGGACACGGTCGCCCAGCTGGACCGGCTGACGATCCTGGTGAACAACGCGGGCATCGGCGAGCCCGCGACGGTCGAGACCGAAACCCTGGAGTCCTGGGAGAAGGTCATCGCCGTCAGCCAGCGCGGCGTCTGGCTCGGGATGAAGCACGCGGGCGCGGCGATCGAACGCGCGGGCGGCGGCTCGATCGTCAACATCGCGTCGATCTTCGGCACGGTGGGCGGGTTCGGGACGCACTTCTCCTACCACGCCGCGAAGGGCGCGGTCCGGCTGATGACCAAGAACGCGGCGCTGCACTGGGGCAGGCGCGGGGTGCGCGTCAACTCGGTGCACCCCGGGTTCATCGAGACGCCGCTGTCCCGGCGGCTGTGGGAGGGCACTCCCCGCCACACGGCGATGGTCGACGGCACGCCGCTCGGGCGTCTCGGCCGGACCGACGAGGTGGCGGGCGCGGTCGCGTTCCTGGCGTCGGAGGACGCGAGTTTCGTGACGGGCTCCGAGCTGTACGTGGACGGCGGCTGGACCGCCCGTTAGCCGACCCCGCCCGGGACCGCCATGCGCCCCAATGTGGCGTTGGGTGCGTCGTCGTCGGATGTGGTAGCCGGGTGGTCTGCCGCAGCTTGTCGTGAGTGGTATTTAGGGTTAGAACCCTAAATACCACTCACGACAAGCTGCGGCAGGACTGCAAGCCGGACCCCGCGGAATACCGCGCCACACCGTCCACTTCGGACACCGTGGCCCGGCCCCGCGCGACCAGGACGTCCAGGTGCGCCACGGTCTCGTTGACCGCCAGCATCCGGTTGAAGCCGTCCAGGCCGTCGAACGCGACCGCCCGCCGCGTCCACGGCAGGACGCCCGCCACGGCGTGGCCGGTCCGGGCGCCCGAGCCGAGGGCGTCTTCCGTCTCGGCGAGCCGCTTGTCGTGGTGGGCCAGCAGTTCCCCGGTGCGGCTGTGCGTGCTCGCCGCCACTGGGCCGTGCGCGGGCAGCAGGCGCGTGTCCGGGAACGTCGTCATCAGTTCCAGCGAATCCAGGTAGTCGCCCAGTGGCAGGCCGGGCTGGCCCAGCTCGAAGCCGATCGACGGCGTGATGTGCGGCAGCACGTGGTCGCCGGAAAACAGCAGCCCCCGAGCCGCGTCGAGGTAGACGACGTGCCCGCGGGTGTGGCCCGGCGTCGGGATCACCCGCAGCGGGTGCCGGAGCGGCAGGGTCCCCGCGTCGAGCCACCGGTCCGGCGGCTCCCAGCCGGCCGGGTCGAACTCGCCGTAGCCCTCGGCCATCCGCTCGGCCAGGTCCGCCGCGCCGCCCCGGCGGAGGACCTCCAGCGAGGTCACCGGGACGTCGGTGCGCAGCGTGGTCAGCAGCTCGAGCCCCGGTCGCTCCCCCACGCCGAGGTGCACCCGCGTCCCGAACCGGCGGCGGAGCTCGATCGCCTGGGTGTAGTGGTCGCGGTGGATGTGGGTGACGTAGACGTCGGTGATGTCGTCGGGCCGATGCCCCAGCTCGATCAGCGACGCCTCCAGCACGGTCAGGGACTCCCGAATCGACCAGCCGGCGTCGATGAGGACCAGCCCGTCCGATTCCTCCAGGGCGTAGACGTTGATCGCGCGCAGGCCGTCGTTCGGCAGCGGCAGCGGGATCCGGTGCACGCCCGGCGCGACCGTCTCCGGGCCGCCGGTGGCCCACTTGCCGCGGTCGAGACTCATGAAACCCCCGTGTGCAGGTCCTCGGCGAGCTCGCGCGCGCCCGCGCGGTCGAGCTTGCCGACCTTCGTCTGCGGCAGCGCGTCCACCAGGTACACGAACTCCGGCCACTTGGTCTTCGCCAGCCCGGCGTCGTGCAGGTACCCGGTGACGTCACCGAGCTCGACCGGCGCACCGGGCCGCGGGACGGCGAGCAGCGCCACCCGCTCCCCCAGGACCTCGTCGCGGACCGGCACCACGCACGCCTGCTCCAGGCGCTCGTAGCCGGCGACCGCGCGCTCGATCTCGGTGACGTCGAGGTTGCGGCCGCCGCGGATGATGACGTCCTTCTCCCGGCCCATGATCGTGATCAGGCCGTCCACACCGGACACCACGAGGTCGCCGGTCGGGAAGAACCCGTCCCCGGTCAATTCCGGCGGCTCGACGCGGCCGCCGCGGGCGTAGCCGAGGAACAGCGACGGCCCCAGGACCTGCGCGCGGCCGGTCTCCCCGGGCCCGAGCACGGTTCCGTCCGGCGACACGGCCCGGACCTCGGTGCCGGGAAAGGGCCGTCCGTCGTGACCGAGCCGGACTTCCGCGGATTCCGCCGGCAGGGGCGAGGTGTGGCCGAGACACTCGGACATCCCGAACACGCGCAGGATTTTCGTGCCCAGCGCGGTCTCGGCCCGCATCAGCGCGACGCGGTCCATCGGCCCGCCGCCCACCGTGATCGACCGGACGCCCGGCAGCGCGCCCGCGGCCGCCAGCTGGAGCGCCATCGTCGGGACGCACATCGTCCAGCGGGCATCCGTCTCGGCAAGCCGGGCGACCACGGCCGGTGGGTCCCACTTCGCGGCCAGGACCAGCGGACCGCCGAGCAGCAACGAACAGTAGACGCCGAAGCAGAACGCCGCGGTCGACGAAAGCGGCACGATCGCCGCGACGGCGTCGCCGGGCCGGAGGCCGTTGATCTCGATCGTGCACGCGCAGGCGTAGCGCAGCGCCCCTTCGGACTGCACGACCCCCTTCGCGCGGCCGGTCGACCCGGAGGTGAGGCCGATGAACACCCCGCCGTTCCACCGCGCCGGGTCCTCGCGGCCCGCAGCCGACACCGCGGACCAGCGGTCGAGCGCGGGCCGGGTGCCGCCGGGGTGCACGACCGCGACGTCCCATTCGGCCATGGCGGACGGTTCGGCGACGACGACGTCCGGCCGGATGTCGTCGCACGCGGCCGCGAACTCGGCGCGGGTCGTGTGCCGGTTGACGACGGCGAGGACCCCGCCGGTCAGGCCGGTGGCCAGCGCGGCGACCACCGTGCGCCAGGTGTTGTCGGCTTGGACCAGCGCCGTGGCCTTCGGCCCGAGGACGTCGGCGAGGACCTCGGCGTGGGCAAGCAGCCGGCGGGCGGTGTGCTCGCCGTCGTCGTCGATGACGGCGACGAAGTCGGCCTGCTCGGCGCGGGTGCGGAAATCCTGGACGGCGTCCTTCATCCGGCGAACATCTCCCGTTCGGTGCCGAGGACGGCGATCCGGCGGCCGCGCATGTCCCCGACCTGGGCGACGGCCTCGGCCCATTCCGGGCTGGCCAGGGCGGTGCGCAGGTCCTCCTCGGTCTCGAAGCCGAGGATCGAGACGCCGTCCCAGCCCTCCGACCGTGGTTCGAGGACCGCTTCGACCTCGGTGTGCCGCCACGAGCGCAGGCCCGGCAGGCGGTAGGTGAGTTCGGCGTGGTCGGTCCGCCACCAGGTGATGAACCGCTCGTGGGTCCAGTCCGGCGGCTTAGCGGCCAGCAGCACCAGGTTGTACATCCGCACCTCCCTCGAAGCGGACGGCGGGTGAGCGTCCGATGATCAGCCGTTCCAGCCGCCCGGACGCGCCGATCTGCCCGGCCGCCACGAAGTTGGCGACCACTTCACCGGCGCGGCGGACCTCGCCGAGGTAGAACTCCCCACGCCCGGTCGAGCTCACGTCCAGGGGGTGGTGGGTGAGCGTGTTCTTCTCGCGCTGGGCGAGGTAGCCCTCCATCGCCGCGCGGCCGCCCGCGAAGTCGGTCGCGTGGCCGTCGGTGGAGAACAGGATGGAGAACGTGAAGTCGTCGTCGATCAGGTCCAGGATCCGTGACGGCGTGTCACTGTCCATGATCTCGAACCATTGGGTCAGGAACGGCGCCTCAGACACGCTCGACCTCCTTGCCGGTTCGGCGGGCCGCGAGCTGCCCGGCCCGGCGGCCGGACACCACCGCGAGGCACAGGCCGCCGCCGTAACCCTCGTTGTACACATCGGACAGATCGGCGCCGGCCGGGTAGAGGCCTTCGATCGGGTCGCCGGCGTGGTCGAGCGCGGTGCCGTCGGTGTCGGCTTCGACGCCGCCGAAGGTGAACGTGATCGCCGGGACGACGTCGGCGTGGAAGACCCGGCCGTCGCCGAGGCGTGCGCGGGCTTCGGCGTCCACGGCCACCGGGAGGGCGTCGACGTTCTCCGCGACGCCGACGCGGCCGCCGCGGTCGCGGGAGAACGCCCAGCGGTCGAGGCACGGGCTGCCGGGGACGAACGGGGCCTCGGCGGCGGCCCGCTGGACGGCTTCGGACCACAGCAGCAGGCCGCGGCCGCCGTGCGCGGCCAGTGCCATCGCGTTGTTGTGGTCGCCGCGGTTCTCGTCGGTGAACCGCCGGCCGCCCGGATCGAGCAGGACGCCGTGGTCGCTGTGGTAAAGCGCGAAAGCCAGGTAGTCGACCGGGCTGAGCGACTCGACGCCGTCGGCGAACAGGTGGCCGTAGAAGCCGGTGTTCGCGGTGTTGACCGACGCGCCGAACCCAGCCGCGAGGGCGGCGCCGGTGCCGCGGGACCACGGGTTGCCACGCAGCGGCGGGACGAACCCGCCGCCGACCAGTGCGGCCCGGACGTCCGGGTCCGCCTGCCGCCCGCCGGTCGCGAGCACGACGGACCGCGCGGCGATCCGGCGTGGCCCGGCCGGCGTCGTGACGTCGACGGCGTACCCGCCGCCGTCCCGGGTCAGCTCTTCGGTCCGCGCGTCGACGACGACCTGCCCGCCGGCCGCGGTCAGGGCCCGGGTCAGGTGGGCGAGCAGCACCGGCAGGTCGAACTTGTGCCCGCGCCCGGCCAGCGCCCGTTCGACCCCGGTGAGCGGCGGTGTGAACGCCGACAGCCACGCGATCGCGTCGTGGTAGCCCTCGACGACCATCAGCCCGTGGCGCTGGTACGGGCCGGGGTCCTCCCGGCGCAGCGCGGCCTCGTCCTCAATGGCCCAGACGTAGCCGCCGGAGATCGCCGCGGAGCCGCCGATCACCGGCGCGCGTTCCACCACCAGCGTGCGCGCTCCGCCGGCGGCCGCCGTGACCGCTGCCGACAGGCCCGCGAGGCCGGCGCCGAGCACGACGACGTCGAAGTCCTCCGTCATCGTCGCGTTCCTTCCGGCCAGTCGACCAGGGCGAACGTCGTGCTGAAGAACGACTGGTACCGGGCCAGCAGGCCGTTCGGCGAGACGACCGCGGCCGAGTGGAAGGCGCCGACCGGTTCACCCGCTTCGGTGACTACGCCGTACACCATCTCGGTGTCGCCGTCGGCGCAGTAGCGGAGGACTTCGTGCACGCGGTCCACCGCGTTCCGGTTCCCGAGGTATGCGGCGAAGTCCGCTTTGGACGTCCCGGCGACCTCGCCGGAGGGCAGCGCGATCAGGAACCGCAGGTCCGGCTCCATCAGCTCGAGAGCCTTCGCCGGATCCTGGCCGTCCATGCAGGACAGATACTCTCGCAACGCCACGATCACTCTCCTTTGAGTTGCAAAGCGGCACTTTCACGTGAAAGTGCCGCTCCGGGCGGGCGGGTCAGCGGGCGGGCGGGGTGTAGAAGTCCCCTTCGGAGGTCCACTTGCCGTTCTTGACGACGACCTTCTGCACGTCACGCGAGCCGATGTGCCGGTCCGGGCCGAAGTTCATCACGGGTGCGACGCCGGGGTCGACATTCTTCGCCTGTTCGTAGGCTTTCGCCAGCGCATCGGAGGTCACCGGCCCCTTGATGGTCTGCGCGATCTGCGCGAAGACCTTTGCCCCGGCCCAGCCCCAGAGCGCGATGAAGTCCGCCGGCTGACCGGGTTCGTACTTCGCCATGGCGTCCCGGAACTCCTTCACGGCCGGGTCGGTGTCGTTGGGCGATTTGACCAGCTGCACGGCGTTGGCGCCTTCGGCGGCGGCGCCGGCCAGGGTGAGCGTCGACTGCGCGGCGACCGGCGCGTAGCTATAGGTCGGCGCGGCGAGCCCCTGCAGCTTGGCTTCCTTCATGAACGCGGCCGCCTCGGGCGAGGCGAGGATCAGGATGACCGCGTCCGGCGCCTTGCCCTTCACCTGGCTGACGACCGGGCTGTAGTCGGTGGACTGGAACTTCACCGGCTGCAGGCTGACGTTCATCGCCGGGTCGGATTTCTTGGCGACGGCCTGCGCGGCCTGGGCGACCTTGACGAACGCGGCCGGGTCGCTGTGCACGACGACGACGTTCTTGCGGCCGTCCTTCGCCACCCAGTCGCCGAGCGCGGCGGCCTGGTCTTCGTACAGGGTCTGGGTGCCGAAGAGGTTCGCGCGCGGCGGGTTGTACCAGGAGTCGAGGCCGCCGAGCTCGTTGAGAATGGGCACCTTCGACTGCTGGAGCACGAACGGGAACGCGGCTTCGGCCTGCGACGTCCCGTTGGCCGCGACGATGGCGGCGACCTTGTCCTGGCCGATCAGCTCGCGGGCGATCTGGACGGTCTGCTGCGGGTCGAACGCGTTGTCCTTGACGATCCAGTTCACCTTACGGCCGTTGATGCCGCCGCGGTCGTTGATCATCTTGAAGTAGGCGTCCGCACCGGCTCGCTGCGGGACGCCCGAGGCGCTGACCGCGCCGGAAAGCGGGTACCACGCCCCGATCGTGATCTCTTTGTCGTTCGCTCCGGCCGAGTTCGCGCTCGCGCATGCAGTGGCGGCGAGAATCAGGGTCGCGGCGACGCTGGCAACTTTGACGTGCGTCGAGCGGAGGCGCATGACTGCTCCTAGCAACCTGAGTTCAGTTCAGTTTGACTGTAGCCGCCGGTCCCGGGGCGGACAAGGGACGCGGGCAACTATCGACACAGGACGGCTGCGGGAAACCCGTTCCCCAGTCCTTTGTGGATCACCGGCGACCGACCTCCCGCGCTCAAGCGCCCCAAGGCGGCCTTCGGTGCGTCTGACGCACCGAAGGCCGCCTTGGGTGCGCCTGACGCAACCAAGGCCACATTGGGGCGCTCGGGTCGGGCTATTCGGCGACCATGCGGAGGCAGCAGCCCTCGATGAGCTCGCGCACCTCGGCCAGCGGCGTCGAGCCGCCCGGCCGGTACCACCGCCAGACGCTGATGATCATGCCCAGCAGGGCCAGCGCCAGGGTGTGTGCGTCCCGGACCGGGAACGCCCCCTGCGACATGCCCTGCGTGAGCAGCCGCGTCCAGTCGCGCTCGATGCTCTGCACCAGCTCGCGGGCCGCGCGGCGTTCGGTCTCCTCGCGCTTGGACGCGCGGGGCCCGGCCAGCAGCACCATGTTGTTCTGCAGGATCCGCATCTGGAGGATCTCGGCCTCGGACACCGCGAACGCCGCGCGCACCGCGGCCCGCAGCGCCGCCACCGGGTCGGTCTCCCCCTCGGTGGCCTCGACGAACTGGTCGCGCGAGCGCTGCAGCTCCAGCCGCATGATGGTCAGCAGGCAGTGCGCCTTCGACTCGAAGTAGTGGTAGAGCGCGGTCTGCCCGATCCCGACGCGGCCGGCCACGGCCGACCACTTGGTCGCCTCGTAGCCCGTCTCGCCGAAGTACTCGATCGCCGCGGCCAGGATGGCTCCGCGCTTGGACCGGGGTCCTTCGTCCGGTTCCACGAGCCTTGCCCCCGTCATCGCCTGTCCTCCCGTGCGCGTCACCGTACGAGTCCCGAGCGTAGTCCTCACTTGAATTCATGTCATGACCGCCGGCCGAGAAAGGCCGCGACGCCGTCCCGGCCGGCCGGCGAGACCGCCGCCTCGCCGATGGCCCGGGCCTCGGCGTCCAGGTGCTGCGTGAACGACGCCACCGCACCGGCGCGGACCAGGCGTTTGGTGACCCCGAAGGGAGCGCCGGCGAGCCGCTCGGCGAGGTCGGCCGCCGCCTGCTCCGGGTCCGCCGCGACGCTCGTGACCAAACCGGCGGCCAGCGCCTCGGCGGCGGTGAGGCGGCGGTTCGTCAGCAGCAGGTCGAGCGCCAGCCGCGGCCCGACCAGCCGGGGCAGCGACCACGAGACGCCGGCGTCGGGCGTGTAGCCGATCCCGGTGTAGGCCGCCACGAACCCGGCATCCTCCGCCGCGACCACCAGATCGGCGGCGCCGACGAGCCCGAGCCCGGCCCCGGCGACCGCGCCCCGCACCGCGGCGATCACCGGCGCGTCGAGGCGGGTGAAGATCCGCAACGCCTCGTGCAGGGCGCCGGTGACCCGGTCCAGGTGGGCCCGGAGGTCGCCGGCCGCCGCGAACTCCCGCAGGTCGCCGCCGACGCAGAAGGCCGGCCCCGCCGCGGTGAGCAGCACCGCGCCCACGTGCTCGCACTGCCGGGCCGCGGCCAGGAGGCCCTCCGCGGTGGCGAGGTCGATCGGGTTGCCGCGGCCGCGGGTCAGCCGGACGTGCGCGACGCCGTTCCCGACGGCCACCGACACGCTCATCGCGCGGTCCAGCCGCCGTCGACCACCATGACCTGGCCGGTGTAGTACGAGGAGGCGTCGGAGGCCAGGAACAGCAGGGCGCCGTCGAGTTCGCCGGGGTCGCCGCCGCGGTTCAGCATCGTGTTGCGTTCCACCCAGCGGCGGGACCGCTCGTCGGCGAACAGGTCTTCGGTCATTTCCGTGCGGAACCAGCCCGGCGCCAGCGCGTTGACCCGGATCCCGGCGCCGCCCCACTGACCGGCCAGTTCCCGGGTGAGCCCGATGAGCCCGGCCTTCGACGCGGCGTAGCCCGCCCCGCCCAGCGGCGCGGCCGACACGATCCCGAGGATCGACGCGACGTTGACGATGCTGCCGCCGTCCCCGCTCTCGGCCATCAGCCGGGACAGGTGGAACGGCGCCACCAGGTTCACCGCCAGGACGTCCGCGAAATCCGACGCGCTCTCCTTCGAGGCCTGCTGCTCCCCCGGCACGCCCGCGTTGTTGACCAGGACGTCGATCCGGCCGGCGGTCTCGGCCAGCCGCTCCCGGTCCGCCGCGAGCGAAACATCGCAGGTCACGGCCTGGATCTCCGGCCCGAGGGCGGCCAGCCGGTCGGCCCGGCGCGCGGCGGCGAACACGGTCGCTCCCGCCGAAGCCAGCACCGACGCGAACCGCGCGCCCAGCCCGGACGAAGCCCCGGTCACCACCGCCGTCTTCCCGGCCAGGGAGAACATCAGGCGTCCACGGCGATCGGGAGGGCGGTCGCGCCGCCGTCCAGCACGAGGGCCTGCCCGGTCATCCACGACGACGCCTCGCTCGCCAGGAACAGCGCCGCGTTGGCGACGTCCTCGGTGGTGCCGAGCCGGCGCAGCGGCAGCTTCGCGGTGAGGACGGGCTCGCGCGCCTCCCACACCGCCCGCGCCAGCTCGGTCTTGATCACGCCGGGGGCGATCGCGTTGACCCGGACCTTCGGGCCGAGCTCGTAGGCCAGCTGGCGGGTCATCAACAGCATCGCGGCCTTGGTGGCGTTGTAGTAGCCGATCTGCGGGTCGACGATCAACCCGCCGACGGAGGCGATGTTGATGATCGTGCCGCCGTGCTCGCTCATCCAGGCGTGCCAGGCCGCGCGGCTCCAGGCGATCATGCCGTACTGGTTGACCCGCACGGTCTTCTCCGCGCGCGGCAGGTCCAGCTCGAGCAGGTCGCCCATGTACGGATTGGTCGCCGCGTTGTTCACCAGGACGTCGACGCGTCCGAAGTGGACCATCGTGTCGGCGACACAGCGGTCCGCCTGCTCGGGTTCGCCGGCGTTGGCGACGACGTCCAGGACGTCGCCGGTGCCCTCCCCGCGCAGCAGCTCGGCGCGGGCGTCCCGGAGCCCTTCCGCCTTGCGCGCGGCGATGACGACGTGCGCCCCGGCGGCGCGGAACGCGCGCGCGATGCCGAGACCGATGCCGCGGGAGCCGCCGGTGATCACGGCGACCTGTCCGTCGAGGACCTTCATCGGGTTTTCTCCTTGTACCGGGCCAGTTCCTGGCGGGCGACCGTGCGCAGGTGGACCTCGTCGGGGCCGTCGGCGATCTTCAGCGCGCGGGTGATCGAGAACAGCCGGGCCAGCACGGTGTCGTCGCTGACCCCGGCCGCGCCGTGGGCCTGCACCGCCCGGTCGACGACCCGGTGGGCGACGTCGAGGGCGGCGACCTTGATCGCCGCGACCTCCAGCCGGGCGGCCGCGTTGCCGACGGTGTCCATCAGCCACGCCGACTTGAGCACCAGCAGCCGCAGCTGCTCGATCTCGATCCGGCTGCGCGCGATCCACTCGCGGACGACACCCTGGTCGGCGAGCGGACCGCCGAACGCGACGCGCGAGAGCGTCCGCTCGCACATCAGCTGCAGGGCGCGCTCGGCGAACCCGACCGCGCGCATCGCGTAGTGCATCCGCCCGGGGCCGAGCCGCCCCTGGGCGAGCGCGAACCCCTCCCCCTCGCCGCCGAGCAGGCCCGACGCGGGCACGCGGACGTCCTCGAACAGGACCTCGCCGTGGCCGAGGCGGTCGGTGTAGCCGAACATCGGCAGGTCGCGCAGCACGGTGACGCCGGGAGCGTGCCGCGGGATGAGCACCATGCTCTGCTGCCGGTAGGTGGGCGCGTCCGGGTCGCTGACGCCCATCAGGATGATGAGCTCGCAGTCGGGGTCGAGAATGCCGGAGGTGTACCACTTGCGGCCGGTCACGACGTAGTGGTCGCCGTCGCGGGTGATGCGGGTGCGGATGTTGCGGGCGTCGGAGCTGGCGACGTCGGGTTCGGTCATCGCGAAGCACGACCGGATCCGGGCGTCCAGCAGGGGTTTCAGCCACCGGTCCTGCTGCTCGGCGGTGCCGAAGAGGGACAGCAGCTCCATGTTCCCCGTATCGGGCGCGGAGCAGTTGAAGACCTCGTTGCCGATGATCGAGCGGCCCATCAGCTCGGCCAGCGGCGCGTAGTCGAGGTTCGTCAGGCCCGCGCCCCGGCCGCCGTGGGCCAGGAACAGGTTCCACAGCCCCTCGGCGCGGGCCTTCTCCTTGAGCTCTACCATGACCGGCGGCAGCGCGTGTGGGTCGGCCCCCTCGGCGAGCTGGCGGTCGTACACCGGTTCGGCCGGGAGGACGTGCGTGTCCATAAAGGACTTCAGGCGGCCCTGCAACTCGGTGGCGCGGGCCGAAAACGCGAAATCCATGCCTAGCTCCTCAGAATGTCCGCGGCGGAGGAGATCATCGCGGCGATGGTCGGGGGCAGCCGCTCCTGGTCCGGGTCGTGGTGCTTGCCTTCGCGGTGCCGGCGCAGGTTGTGGCCCATGATCGCGGCCATCTTCATCCGGCCCATGGCCCGGAACCACGCCAGGTCGGGCAGGGGTGTGCCGTAGCCGTCCAGCAGTTCCGCCTCGGTCGGCAGGCCCGGCACCGGGGCGCCCAGCGCCGGGAAGTTGCGGTGGTCGGCGAACAGCAGGAACCAGCCGAGGTCGGTGCGGGGATCGCCGGTGCTCCAGATCTCCCAGTCGACGACGGCGGTGGCCCGCGTCCCGTCGAACAGGATGTTGCCGAGCCGGAAGTCGCCGTGGACGAGCACCGGCGGCAGGTCCGCGGGAACGTCCTCGGCCAGCAGCCGCAGCAGGTCTTCCGCGCCGGGCCGGAGTTCGGCCGGGACCGCGTGCATCGTGCGGCTCCAGCGCTCGAGTTCCCCGGCGGCCGTGGCGGCCGGTTCGCCGGGCACTGGTCCGGCATCGTGCAGGAGACGCAGCAGCCGGGCGGCTTCCAGCATCCGTGTGCGACACAGTTCCGGCGACAGGGTGTGTTCGTCGAGAACGGGTTCGATCGCCTCGCCGGTGGCGAACTCCATGGCGAACCACGTCTCGTCCGTCGCGATCACGCCCGGCACCGGCACGGCCGAACCTTCGAGGGCCCGCAGGACCCGCGCCTGCCGCAGCACATCGTTACGACCTAGGGGTTTCTGGCCCGGCGGCACCGCCTTGACGACGTAGGAGTCCTTGACCGAGTAGGTGAGCCCGGAGTGCCCGCCCGGCAGGACTTCCAGCTCGCCGCCGAGGCGGTCCCGGACCTGGTCCGCGAGGCTCATCGCGACGGCTCCTTCGGCAGGCCGAGCACGCGCTCGGCGAGGATGGTCCGCTGGATCTCGTCGGAGCCGCCGGCGATGCTGTAGCCGGGGGCGCCGAGCAGATGCTCGGTCCAGGCGAAGGTGCCCCACTCGCCGGTGTCCGCGACCAGCCGCGGCCCGAGCAGCTGCACCACGAGGTCGCTGGTCCGCCGCATGGTCTCGGTGGCGTAGAGCTTCCCCACCGACGCTTCCGCACCCGGCTCCCGCCCCGCCGCCAGGGCCGCGGTGACGCGCAGGCCGATGAGCCGCTGGACGAGCGTGCGCACGAACAGCTCCGCGGTCCGCTGCCGCTCGACGTCGGTCAAGACGCGGTGCCGGGCCAGCTCGATCGCGCGGTCGGCGTTGTCCAGGCCGAGCGATCCCGAGTCGAGGCGTTCGGCGGCCAGCACGCTGAGCGTCACCTTCCAGCCCTGGCCGACCGGACCGAGCCGGTCGGTGTCGGGCACGACCACGCCGTCGAGGTAGACCTCGTTGAAGCTGGCGCCGCCGGTCATCTGCCGGATCGGGCGCACGGTGACGCCCGGGGCGTCCATCCGCACCAGGAACACCGTGATCCCGGCGTGCTTCGGCGCCTCGGGGTCGGTGCGGCACACCGCGACGCCCCAGGTGGCGACCCGGGCGCCGGACGTCCACACCTTGTGGCCGTCGAGCACCCAGCGGTCGCCGTCGCGGACCGCTTTCGTGCGGACGGCCGCCAGGTCGGACCCGGCTTCGGTTTCCGAGAAGAGCTGGCAGGCCAGCTCGTCGGTCCGCAGCATCGGCCGCAGCCAGCGTCGCCGCTGCTCTTCGGTACCCCAGATCTCGATCGCCGGGGCGACCAGGTGCTGGGTGACCGGGAAGATCTCGCTGCGGCGCGGGACGTCGAACGCGGCTTCCTCGCTCCGGTAGAGCTGCTCGTAGAACGCGGGCAGCCCGCGGCCGCCGGACTCGGGCGTGCGGCTGAGCGCACCCCAGCCCGCGTCGAACCGGGTGCGTTCCCACTCCTGGCCCCGCGCGGTGTGCGCGCGTTCCTGGTCTTCGGTCCAGTTGTCGAACACGGCGACCGAGTCGTCGCCGGTGCCCCAGGCGGCCGCGGTCCTGGGACTGGCCACGGTGGACAGCCAGGCTCGCGCCGCGGCGCGGAACTCCGCCGGGCCGGTCATCGGGCCAGCACCGTGCACGCGCTGACCCCGGGTGCGCCGTAGACGTGGGTGAACCCGATCCGCGGCTCGCCGGGCACCTGCCGGACGCCCGCGCGGAGGCGCAGCTGCTGGACGACCTCGTAGACCTGCCGCAGCCCGGACGCGCCGATCGGCTCGCCGTTGGCGATGCAGCCGCCGTCGGTGTTGACCGGCAGCGTGCCGCCGATCTCCGTGACCCCGGAAGCGATCAGTTTCTCCTGTTCGCCGTCCTCGCAGAAACCGCATTCGGCGAGGTGCATCACCTCGGCGCCGCTTTCGGTGTCCTGCAGCTGGACGACGTCCACATCGGACGGTCCCAGGCCGGCCGCTTCGAACGCCGCCGCGGCCGCGTCCCGGCTGACGCTGGTCGGCTCGCCCGCTGCCAGCACCGGGCTGAACACCTCGAACGAGCCCCGGCGGCGGGTGCGCACGACGGCCGACCGCAGCACGACGGCGTCGCGGGTGGGGACCGAGGAAGAGCACAGGACCAGTGCCGCCGCGCCCTCCCCCGGAGAACAGAACATGAAGCGGGTCAGCGGGTCGTTGACCATGCCCGACGCGAGGATCTCGTCGGCGCCGATCTCCTTGCGGCGCCAGGCTTCCGGCGTCCGGCTGCCGTTGCGGTATGCCTTTTCCGCCACGAGGGCGAGGGTCCGCGGCGTGATGCCGAAGTCGTGCGCGTACCGCTGGATCTTCATGCCGAAGAACTGCGTGGTCACCATCAGGCCGTCGCGGCCGTAGGCGTCGTCCAGGCCCCAGTCCGCGGGACGCGGGTCGAACGCGCCCCGCGGGTGCTTGTCGAAGCCGACGACGAGGACGACGTCGGCCATCCCGCCGCGGATCGCGTTGACCGCGGAGACGAGCGCGCTGCCGCCGGTGGCACAGCCGTTCTTGACGTTGACGAACGGCAGGCCGGTCAGCCCGAGGTCGGCGACCAGGGTGTCGGCCAGCCCGGCGGCGTCGCTGCCGCCGAACGCGGCGCCGACGCGGGACCACGGGATCCCGGCGTCGGCCAGCGCCGCCGTCGCCGCGGCGATCGCGTGCTCCCGGCCCGACCGCTCGGAGCGGCCGAACGGGGTGCGGGCGGCCCCGCAGATCAGGACATCGCTCACGAATCCTCCTCAAGCGGCTTGGCATGCGGAACCCCGGTGGTCTCCTCGACGCGGAACCGCATCCCGATCCGGACACCCGCCGGATCGGGGACGTCGAGCACGGCAGCCACGCGCGGGCCGCCGTCCAGCTCGACGTACCCGAGCGCGAACGGCCGGAAGCCACCGGCAGGCGGGACGTACGGGGGTGACTTCGGTGCGAACCGCTGCACCGTCCACGTCCACAACGTCCCCTCGGCAGGCAGGGTCACCCCCGTCGGAACCATCGGTCAGCGCCCCGTCCACTTGGGTTCGCGCTTCTCCAGGAACGCCGCGACGCCTTCCGCGGCGTCGTTCGAGTTCAGCGTCACGCCCACCGCGAGGTGCTCCATGACCATCAGCGACTGGATGTCGGCGTCGAGGCTGCGGTCGATGGTCATCTTGGTGATGCGCATCTGGAACGGGCTCTTGTCGGTGAGGTGGCTGATGAACTCCTCGACCGTCTCGTCCAGCTGCTCGGCCGGCGCGGACTTGTTGATCAGGTCGAAGTCGGCCGCCTCGACACCGGAGAGCAGCTTGCCGGTCAGCATCAGCTCCTTGGTCTTGCGGATGCCGATCATCCGCGGCACCCGGTAGATCGGGCCCGCCCCGCCGAACAGCCCGCGGCGCATGTGGAAGTCGCCGATCTGGGCGTCGTCCGAGGCGATCGCGAAGTCGCAGGAGATCATCAGCTCGAACCCGCCGGCGGTGACGTAGCCCTCGAGGACCGCGACCGACGGCGTGTTCATCGAGTAGAGGCGGTCGCAGATCTTCGCGGAGATGACGGCCACTTCCATCGCCGTCGAGCTGCCGATGTACTCGGCCTGCAGGCTGTCGAGGTCGAAGCCGGAGCAGAACGTGCCGCCGCGGCCGCGCAGGACCAGCACCCGCAGGTCCGGGTCCTTGTCGACCTCGGTGATGATCTCGTCGAGCCGCTCCAGGATCGGCACGGTGACGCAGTTCTTCTTCCACGGACGGTTCAGCCAGACCCGCGCCACGTTCCCGTCGCGCTCGAACTGGATTTCGTCTTCCACGGCCATCTCGTTCTCCTAACTGAACTGACTTCAGTTTGATTGAATAGGTCGGACGGGTCCGCTGTCAACCGCGGAAGGGGGTCTGCCGCGGAAGGGGGTCTGCCGCGGCTGTCGTGAGTGGTAATTAGGGTTCTAACCCGAATTACCACTCACGAGGCCCAGGGCGGTGGCGAGGCGGGCGTGGTGGTCCTGGGGGGTGCCGAACAGGACTTCGTCGGCGCGGGCGCGGCGGACGTAACGGTGGGCCGGGTGCTCCCACGTGAAGCCGGTCCCCCCGTGGAACTGGACGTATTCGGCGACCGCCAGCCGGTACGCGCCGGTGCACACCGTGGCGGCCGCCGCGGCCGCCACCGGCAGGTCGGGAGAATCGGTCGCGACGCAGGCGATCGCGTACGCCGCGGCCGAGCGCGCGGCCTCGTACTCCACCAGGAGGCCGGCGAGCCGGTGCTTCACCGCCTGGAACGACCCGATCGGCCGGCCGAACTGCCGTCGTTGCTGCACGTAGGCCACGGTGGCGTCGAGCGCGTGTCCGACGCCGCCGAGCTGTTCGGCGGCGAGCGCGGCCCGGCCGATGTCGAGCACCCGCGACACGACGTCCGCGGGCCCGATCGGCGTGGCCGGGGTGTCGCGGAACTCGAGCCGCGCCTGCGGCCGGGTCTCGTCGAGCACGCGCAACGACGTCCGGGCCACGGCCTCGCAAGCGAACAGCCGGTCCCCTGCCCGCACGAGGATCAGATCCGCGGCCGCCCCGTCGAGGACGAAGTCCGCCGTTCCCGACAGTGTCCCGTCGCGGGCCTGGACGTCGCCGTCGAAGGCGACCGTGGCCCTCAGGGTGCCGTCGGCGATGCCGGGCAGGTAGCGCTCATCCCCGCAGAGCAGCAGGGTGTGCGCGGCGAGGACGACCGTCGGCAGCAGCGACCCGGCGCACAACGCACGTCCGGCCTCCTCCAGCACCACGGCCAGCTCGGCGAAGGAGTACCCGGCGCCGCCGTGCTCCTCCGGGATGGTGAGCCCCTGGACGCCCAGCTCCGTGGCCATCCGCTTCCAGTCTCCTCCGTGCGCGGCGAAGAAGTCCCTGGCGACGGCCCGGAGTTCACGCTGCTCCGCGGTCTCGGTGAGCAGGGCCGGATCGATGAGCATCACGCCTCCAGCGTCGTCACGTCACGCACGCCCAGCGCGACGGCGTGCTCGCCGCCGAAGTAGGCGGACTCGGCCCGCGCGGCGAACGCGGGATCGGTCGCGGGGCCGTGCGCGGCCACCACGCCTTCGTGCAGCACGACCACGTCGTGGCAGGTCGCCATCGCGCGGCTGAGCAGCTGTTCCAGCAGGACGACGGTCAGCCCGCCCTCGGCCAGCTCGCCGAGCCGGCCGTACACCTCGTCGACCAGGGCCGGGGCGAGCCCGAGCGCCGGTTCGTCGACGACGAGGACGTCCGGGCCGGCCATCAGGGCGCGGGCGATGGCGAGCATCTGCTGCTCACCGCCGCTGAGGCCGGCGGCCTGGACCGCCAGCCGGTCGCGCAGCCGCGGCGGGAGCCACTCGGCCGTTTCGTCCAGCTTCGCCCGCAGGGCCGCGCCCTTGAGTCCCACGGAGTACGCGGCGACCTCGAGGTTTTCGCGCAGGGACAACGTTTTGAACAGCGCCCGGCCTTCGGGCACCAGGCTGGTCCGCACGGTCCGGACGCCGGTGTCGCTCGCCTCGCGCGTCCCGGCCGACGGCCGCAGCGAGCCGTGCAGGACGCGGCCGAGGGTGCTCTTGCCCGCGCCGTTCGCGCCGACGACGCCGAGGACGGTGCCCTCGTGGACGTCCAGGTCGATCCCGCGCAGCGCGGCGACCCCGCCGTAGTGGTGCTCGACGCCGGTCAGCCGGAGCACCACCTGGCTGTCGGCGACGCGGGCGGGCAGCGCGGCGCGCGCGGTGGTCGTACCGAGGTAGGAGGCCTGCACGGCCGGGTCGCGCAGAACCTCGTCCGGCGCGCCCTCACCGACGGGCCTGCCGAAGTCGAAGGCCACGACCCGGTCGGCCACGGCGAACAGGTCGTCCAGCACGTGGTCGATGACCAGTACCGCGGCACCGCCGTCGCGCAGGCGCTCGATCTGCCGGGCCGCGGTCGCGCGCTCGTCGGCGTCGAGCCCGCCGAACGGCTCGTCCAGGACGAGCAGCGCGGGCTCCTCGGCCATCGCCCGGGCGAGATCGAGGCGTTTCTGCAGCCCGAACGGCAGCTCGGCCGGGTACCGGTCGGCGACGTCGGCCAGGCCGACGCGGGCGAGCAGCTCGCCCGCCACCCGGCGGTGCCGGGGCGTGATCCGGCGGTGCGTGCAGAGGACGTTCTCCGCGACGGTGAGCTCGCCGAACGTCTCCGCGTGCTGGAAGGTGCGGCCGATCCCGAGCCGCCGCCGCACGGTGGCCCGGCTGGCCAGCAGCTGCTTGCCGGCGTACTCCGCGCTGCCGGTCACCCGGCCGCCGCCGATCAGTCCGGAAAGGACGTTCATCAAGGTGGTCTTGCCCGCGCCGTTCGGGCCGATGACCGCGAGCACCTCGCCCCGGCGGACCGACAGCGACGCGCCCTCCAGTGCCTTCAGCCCGCCGAAGCGCACGGACACGTCCGTCAAGGTCAGCAACAATGCGCCCGTGGGGTCCCGGTGTCCCGGTCCGGCTTCCGGCACGGTCGCCGGGACGGGCCGCGGCGGCCGGACGAACCTCCGGGCGAGCTTGCCGAGGGACGGCACCACCCCGCTCGGCAGGAAGATGAGCGCGGCGATCAGGACCAGGCCCTGGACCACCGGCTGGGGCAGCCCGACGGACGAGGCGAGCGTGGGCGACCAGGCGAGGTAGCCGCCGCCGACCACGGCGCCGAGCACGCTGCCGACCCCGCCGAGCACGCAGGACGCGATGAGCGAGATCCCCAGGTTGAGCGAGAACGGGTCGGGGCTGACGAACCCGCTCAGCAGGCCCAGCAGCACGCCGGCGAACCCGGTGAAGGCGGCGCTCACGGCGAACGCGAGCGCCGACTGCGCCTCGGGCGCGATCCCGATCGACTGGGCGACCAGTGGGTGCGACTTCGCCGCCACCAGGCGCATCCGCAGCGCGGACCCCTTGGCCAGGACGGCGATCGCGAGGCAGACCCCGGCGGCGGCGACGGCAAGCGTTTGCGCCTCCGTTCCCCCGCTCGGCAGGACACCGGCCAGAGTGTCCACTTGCGACACCGGGACGCCCTGGTCGCCGCCGGTGACGTCGGTCCAGCGGTTGATCACTTCCAGGGACACCAGGCTGAAGGCCAGGGTGAGCAAGGCGATGTAGAGCGTCGAGAAGCGGGCGCCGGCGTAGCCGAGGAAGCCGCCGAGCAGGGCGCCGGCCGCGACCGCGCCGACGACGATGGTCTCCAGGGACCAGCCGTGGCCGCTGCCGTAGGCGGCGAAGTACGCGCCGAGCGCGAAGAACGCCGGGTGCCCGACCGACCAGACGCCGGACCAGCCGGCCAGCAGGCCGACCGAGAGCACGACGATCGTGTAGACGGCGGCCAGCGCGACCGAATACGCCTGGTACGGCGGCACCACGCCGGAGTTCAGCACCGCGATCAGCGCGACCGCGGCGAGGGGCCCGAAGAGGGCTCGCGCCACCCGGGAGCCGAGGAAGGTCATGGCGTACCTCAAACCCGTTGGAAGGTGCGCGTGCCGAACAGGCCCTGAGGCCGGATCAGCAGCACGAGGACGGTGAACGTGAAGACGAAGGTGTCGCGGAAGCTCGCCGAGACGTAGCTCGCGCCGAGGTTCTCCAGCACCCCGACGGCGAGCCCGCCGACGACCGCGCCGTACATGCTGTTCAGCCCGCCGAGGAAGATCCCGGCGAAGGCGCGGAACAGCGGCGCGGACAGCACGGTGGGCGCCAGGCCGACCTTCGGCGCGTACAGGCACGCGGCGAGCGCGCCGAGCCCGAGGCCCAGTGCCCAGGCCAGCCGCGCGATCCGCTGCGCGCTGATCCCGACGACCTGGGCGGTGTCGGCGGATTCGGCCACCGCACGCATCGCCGAGCCCGTGGTCGTCCGGCCGAAGAGGAACGCGACCAGGCCCATCGCCACGCCGGCCACCGCGATGGTCAGCAGGCTCTGCGCCGGGATCGCGACGCCGCCGGCGCGGACCGTGCCGTCGACGATGCTGGGGAACGACTTCGGCTGGGTGCCCCAGATCGAGCCGATCACGCTTTCGGCGATGAGCGCGACGCCCATGGTCACCACGAGGGCGGCGAACAGCCGGCCCTGGCCGAGCGGCCGGATCACCACCTCGCGGACCAGCAGGCCGGCGACGACGGTCACCACGACCGCGCCGAGCACGCCGACGAGCACCGCGGCGCCGTTGTCGTGGAACGTGATCGCGGCGTAGAGGCCGAGCGTGGCGAGGCTGGCCAGCGCGAAGTTCACGACGTCCGTCGCCCGGTAGACGATCACCAGGCCGAGGCCCATCAACCCGTAGATCGCCCCACTGGCGATCCCGCTGACGAGCACGAGCAGGAATTGATCCACGGCGATCCTCTCCCTTGAGGACAAAGTGAACTCAGTTCAGGTGACGGTAGCTCGCCGCCCCGCCCCTGGCAACCCGTCAGGCGGTGAAGCGGCCGCCGTTGGCCAGTACCACCGCGCCGGCCAGGTTGGCCGCTCCCGCCCCGGCCAGGAAGAGCGCCACGTCCGCGATTTCGTCCGGCGTCGCGTAGGCACCACCACCGGACTCGAGGAACGCCCGGCGGAGGGCGTCCGGCGTCCGCGCGGCCATCCCCGTCTCCGTGGGCCCCGGAGCCACCACGTTGACCCGGACCCCGAATGGGACGACCTCCTTGGCGACCGCCTGGGCCAGCGCGTGCACGCCGGCCTTCGACGCGGAGTAGTGCGGGTAGCCGACCGGGGCGTCGAAAGCGGCGGACGACCCGACGACGACCACCGCCCCGGTTCGCCTCGGCACCATGACCCGGACCGCGGCCCGCAGGACGTGGAACGTCCCGTCGAGGTTCACGCTCAGCACCCGGCGCCAGGACCGGGTGTCCAGGCCGGCCGTGACCTCCGGCGGCCGCCCGGCCTCCCACGCGTCCGCGATCCACTGCTTGGCCTGCGGATCGTCGATGCCCGCCGCGTGGACCACGACGTCGAGACCACCGTGGTCGCGTTCGATGCCCGCGACGAGCCAGTCGACCCGGTCCGGATCCGCGACGTCCACTTCGGCCGCGCGCGCGTTCTCCAGCGGCGCGGCGACGCGCGCCACCGCCGCGGCGTCGAGGTCGGCGAGCACGAGCTGCCGCGCCCCGGCCAGCTTCCGCGCGACGGCGGCCCCGATCCCCGAGCCCGCACCCGTCACGAGTGCCACCTTGCCCGCAAACCCTTCCTGAACTGAGTTCATTTCTGTATCGTCGACGCTGTGAGCGCGACGCGCAAGACCTCGGCCGTCCGGCTCACGGCGTGGGGCCGGCCCCCGTCCCTCGCCGACGCCGAGGTGCCCGATCCGGTGGGCACCGAGGTGCTGGTGCGCGTCGAGGCGGCCGGGATCTGCCACTCCGACCTGCACGTCGTCGACGCGCCACCGGGGACGTTCCGGTACCGGCTGCCGTTCACCCTCGGCCACGAAATCGCCGGGCACGTGGCCGCCCTGGGTGACGCGGCCGCCGGGCTCGAGGCCGGCGACCGGGTCGCCGTCCACGGTCCCTGGGGCTGCGGTGCCTGCCGCCGGTGCGCGGCGGGCGAAGACAACTACTGCGATCGACGCGCCGACCTGGCGTGGTCGGGCGCGGGGCTCGGGCGTGACGGCGGCATGGCGGACCACGTGCTGGTCCCGCACGCCCGCCACCTCGTGCCGATCGGCGACCTCGACGCCGCCCAAGCCGCTCCGCTGACCGATGCGGGCCTGACGCCGTACCACGTGGTGGCCCGGCTGACGCTGGCCGGGGACTCGGCGGTGGTGGTCATCGGCGCCGGCGGGCTCGGGCACGTCGCGATCCAGATCCTGCGCGCCACCACCGGCGCACGGGTGTTCGCCGTCGACGTCCGCGAGGACGCGCTCGCCCTCGCCCACCGGTCCGGAGCCCACCGGACCCTGCGCGCCGAGCCCGGCACCGAGGCCGTCCTGCGGCGCGAGACCGGCGGCGCCGACGCCGTCCTCGACTTCGTCGGCAGCGACCCGACGCT
Organism: Amycolatopsis sp. lyj-109; assembly: GCF_046548995.1. Taxonomy (NCBI): domain Bacteria; kingdom Bacillati; phylum Actinomycetota; class Actinomycetes; order Pseudonocardiales; family Pseudonocardiaceae; genus Amycolatopsis; species Amycolatopsis sp. lyj-109. Next base: position 17,579 of record NZ_JAJPWR010000001.1, on the reverse strand, counting down.
GGCCCTCGCGGCCGGCGTCCTGCGTCCGGGCGGCACGCTGGCGATCGTCGGCAGCGGCGGCGGGCAGCTGACCGTCGCCAAACCCGGCCCCCTCCCCCAGGGCGCGACGGTGTCACTCCCGTTCTGGGGCAGCCGCCGGGAACTGGCCGAGGTGATCGCCCTGGCCCGCACCGGCGCCATCCGGGTGGAGACCGAACTGTTCCCGCTGACGGCGGCCGGCGAAGCGTTCGAGCGGCTGCGCGCCGGGCAGGTCCGGGGCCGGGCGGTCCTGCTGCCCGGGTGATGTCCCAGGCCGGGCGGAGGCGCGGTAAAGGTGGTTCTCGACCGTGCGGACGGACACGACCAGCCGTTCGGCGATGTCGCCGTTGGACAGGCCGCTCGCGGCGAGCGTGAGGATTTCGCGTTGCCGCCGGGTGAGCTTCGGCGGTGCGGTGAGCGCGGCCAGCGCGGGGGTCCGGGCGCCTTCGCACGCTTCGGCGAGCCGGCGGGCCCGGGCCGTCGCCGTCTGGGCCGAGCCGCGACGGCCGTGGTGGGTGTGCGCGGCCGCTGCCTGTGCGGCCGCGTCCACGGCAAGGAGCAGGGCACCCATCTGCTCGAACCGCACCGAGACGGCCTGCAGGCCCGGACCGTCGCCGGCGGCCAGTGCGCGGGCGTGTTCGGCCGCGATCCGGGCACGGGGCCCGGTGACCTCGGTGGCCAGCCGGGCGAGCCGGCCGGTCACCGTGCGGTCGCCGAACCGGACCGCGGTGTGCAGCGCGAGGACCTCGACCGCCGGCTGCCGCTGCGAAGCGGCCACGTCGGCCGCCTTGCGGGTCAGCGCGGTGGCTTCGCTCACCCCGCCCTCGGCGGCCGCCACCCACGCCCGGGCCAGGAGCACGTTCGGGGCCAGGAAGACGTAGGTGGGGTGGTGCTCGGCCGTCATCGCCGTCAGGGCCCGCCTGGCCCGGGCGGGATCGCCGTGCATGCCGAGCGCGGTGGTGAGTCCCACCAGCCCGGTGAACGACCAGCCGTTGGGATCCCCGCCGTGGTGGGCCGCGATGGCCTGGCGGTATCCGCGCGCCGCGGTCCCGACCTGTCCGCGGAAGGCCGCCGACTCCGCGGCCATGAAGCTGGTGAAGACGTCCACCGGCCGCCCCGGCGAGTCCGGGCACCGATCGCGGAACCGCCGCTCGATCCGGTCCGCCTGGTCCGGCAGGCCCGCCAGCAGCAGCCCGCGCATGGCGGACATCACCACCAGCGCCCACTGGTGCAACCCGGCTCCCGGCGCGGCGGACTCCATCCGCCGCAACGCCGCCTCGACCTCGTCGAGGCGGCCGAGTCCCCCGTGCGCCATCGCCAGTCCCCAGCTCGCCCACGGCACCGCGGCGGCCGGGCACCGCGGGTGGGCCAGCACCTCGGCGCCGATCCGGGCAGCCTGGGCGGTCCGGCCCAGGTAGGCGTCCAGGACCGAACGGACGCCGGCCAGCGCCAGGTCGGCGGCCTCGTCCGTGGCGGCGCGGACCGCGGCGTCGAGCTCGGCCTCGGCTTCCGCCGGACGCCCGGACCAGGCCAGGACCTTCGCCCGGGCCATCGCGGCCTGCGCCCGCTGGACATCGGTGCCGGCCAAGGCGGGCAGCGTGGCCCACTCGCTCCCGGCCTCGGCCACCCGGCCGGTCCAGCCGAGCGCGCTGCCCAGCAGCAGCCGTGGCTCGAACCCGCCGCCGGCGGACACGGCCGTCCGGGCGAGCCGCTCGGCCAGCGCGAGGTCGCCCCGTTCGGTGGCGCGGCGCGCGGCGACGGTGAGCAACGTGGCATTGGGGTTCGCGTCGGCGTCCAGCAGCAGCACCGCGTGCCGCAACGCGTCGTCGGCGCGCCGCCCGCCCGCCGCGCTCAGCGCGTCCGCGATCCGCCGGCGCAGCCGCCGGGCGTACAGCGCGCCGGTGCGCCTCCGCTGCACCTCGCCGAACATCGGGTCGGCCAGCCGGACCACCCACCGCCGCCCCTGTGGCGAGACCTCGATCAGCCCCCTGGCCTCCGTTTCCTCCATCGCGTGCGCGCCGGTCAGCTCCGTCAGGAGCGGCACTTCCAGCGGGCCGCCGAACGCGAGCACGTCGAGCACGCCGCGCTGGTGCGCCGGCAGGTCGCCGATCCGGGTGGACACCAGCTCCACCAGCGCGGGCGACAACGTGAGCTCCCCCGACCACCGCCACACCCCGACGAATTCGCGCAGCCGCCCGGTGGCCAGCTCGTGGTCGACCAGCTGCCGCAGGTAGAGCGCGTTGCCCCGGGTGATGGACCACAGCCGCCGCACCGCGGTGTCGTCCACCGGGCCGCCCAGCCTCGTCTCCACCAGCTCCGCGGTCTCCTCGGGAGACAGCGGTTCGAGCTCCAGCCGCGGCAGGTGCCCGTCCTTCCACAACGCCGTCACCGCGTCCTGCGCGGCGTGCCCGGTGCGCAACGTGAGCACCACGCCCGCCGCCTTGCGCAGCACGAGCTGGTGCACCAGCACCGCGGACAGTTCGTCCAGCAGGTGCGCGTCGTCCACCACGACGACCACCCCCGCCGGGCCGGCCCCCGCCAGCAGCGCCTCGGTGGCCTGGGGCACCAGCCGCGCCGGATCCAGGTCGGCGAGTTTCAAGGTCGCCGCGAAGGCCCCCAACGGCAACGCCCGCGCCGAAGCCGTGCCCGCCACCCACCGGGCCAGGGCACCCCGCTGTTCGGCCGCCGCCAGCGCTTCCCGCGCCAGGCGGGTCTTCCCCACGCCCGCCGCCCCGATCAGCACGACCCCGGCCGGACCGTCCCGGCGGCGGATCGAGGTGGCGATCCGGTCCAGTTCCCCGGCCCGCCCGACCAGGGACCAGCCCCCGGTCGCGGACGGCGGCGGGTCCTGGCGCACCGGGGTCATGCCGTTCATCCGATGGTCTCCTCACCGATGACGTCATGGATAAGGGTGCACCGAGGCCGGGCGCAGATACCCCTGGATCACCTCCTTTTTCCCGGCGTGGGCCCGTCCGGGAGGTGAGTACCCGACTACTCATCCCACGACATCCCGACGCGGCGACAGTGCTTAGGAGAACGTTCAACCAGAACGGCCCGGCCACGCGGCCACCGTCGACGGAGGTAAACCACCGATGGATCCCATCCTGTACTGGAACGAAGTCGCCGCAGAAGCCGACCGGACCACGCACACGACGCTCCCGGCGAGCGAGCTCGGCGTCCGTGGCGGTCCCGGCGGGGCGCGCGCCAACGCGATCGTGCACCTGGCCATGCACGACGCCTACTTCGGCATCCACACCGGGCAGTACGAGCCCTACCTGGGCGACGACCTGCCCGAGGTGTCCGCCGAAGCCGACGCCGCCGCGGCGGTCGCCAGTGCCGCGCACGCCACGCTCAGCGCGCTCTACCCCACGCAGAAGGCGTTCTTCGACGCCCGGCACGCCGCGGCGGGCCTGGTCGCCGGCAAGGCCGACGTGGCGGGCCACGACTTCGGCCGCAAGGTGGCACGCAAGATCCTCGCGCTGCGCAAGAACGACCCCGGCTTCGGCGACAACGGGCACAGCTTCTCGGTCGCCCCGGGGCACCACCGGCAGGACCCGGACAACCCCGGGCAGGGTTTCTACGGGCCGTTCTACGGCGCGCAGTCCCCGTGCTTCGCGGCGACCACCCGCCACCACCTCGACGCGCCCCCGGAGCTGGGCAGCGCCGAGTACGAGCAGGCCGTCAAACAGGTCCGCGCCAAGGGCATCGCCCCGCACCTGATGGGCACGCTCCCAGCCGACCTGTTCACCGGGCGCACGCCCAACGAGACGGCCATCGGCCTGTTCTGGGGCTACGAAGCGGCCAGCGGCGTCGGCACGCCGACGCGGCTGTACAACCAGATCGTCCGCAAGGTCGCGGTCGCGCAGGGCAACGACTTCGCGCAGAACGCCCGGCTGTTCGCGCTGCTCAACGCGGCCATCGCCGACGCCACCATCCTCTGCTGGGCCGACAAGTACGTCTACGACTTCTGGCGCCCGGTGCTCGGGATCCGGGAGCACGACGCTTCCACGGGCCCGGCCGGGGTGGGCGACGCCGCCCTGGACTCCGACGCCGACCCGTACTGGCTGCCGCTCGGGGCGCAGGCGACCAACGTGACCGGTGGCCGGAACTTCACGCCGAGCTTCCCCGCGTACCCGTCGGGCCACGCGACGGAGGGCGGCGCGGCGTTCCAGATCGTCCGGCAGTTCTACGGCCAGACCCACTACGGCCCGGACAACCTGGCGGACGGCCTCGAGTTCGTCTCCGACGAGCTCAACGGCATCAGCACCGACACCACCGGGAACGTCCGGACGCGCGTCGTGCGCACGTTCCCCGGCGGCATGTGGCAGATGATGATCGAGCAGGGCTTCAGCCGCGTCTTCCTCGGCGTGCACTGGGTGTTCGACGCCTTCGCCGTGGACGAAGCCGGCGACGTGGACCTCTCGCGCAACATCGGCGGCGTCAAGCTCGGCATGAACGTCGCCGACGACCTCGCCGCCAACGGCCTCAAGGCGGCCAACGCCGCGGGCCCGACGGCCTGAAATCCTTTACTCCCAGCGAAATCCCGACTGGAGCACGCATGCCCACGACCCAGACCGCGGTGGCCAAGCCCGGCGCCGAAACCTACCCGCCGAACCTCACGGTTCCGGCGTCCAACGGCAAACAGCTCGACAAGGAAACCTACCGCAAGATCATCGAATCGTACTTCCACGCGTTCGAGACCCACGACTTCTCGAAGGTCCAGTTCTCCAGCGAGGTCGAATTCCTCGCGCCGATCAACAGATTGGCCTTGAAGGGCCGCGAACAAGTCGAGAGCTTCATCAGTCCCGTCTCGAGCCGGGTGCTGGCGGTCCGGGTGCTCAACACCAATGTGGACTTCCCGACCGCGAGCGGTCTGTGGCAGATCACGACCACCAAGGGCGCGCAGTACACCGTGCACAACTTCTTCCGGCTCGACGATGAGGGGCTGCGCTACATCTGGCCCATCATCGACCCGCTCGTGGTGATCAACGACCCGCTGGGCGTCGTCCGGTGGCTCACGGGCAACGGCTACTGAGCACTTTTCGCCGGGCCGGGCCGGAGCGACTCCGGCCCGGCACCGAAACCCATGAAAGGAACGGTGAATCCGGTGCCGGGTATCAACTCCGCCGCGGCGGAGGAGTACGACGTGGTCATCCTGGGCAGCGGCATGGCCGGCGGGATGCTGGGCGCGGTGCTTGCCCGCAACGGGGTGAAGGTGCTGATCGTCGACGCCGGCACCCATCCGCGGTTCGCGGTCGGCGAGTCGACCATCCCCTACACCTCCGGGATGATGCGGTTGATCGCCGACCGCTACGACGTGCCCGAGCTGAAGGCGTTGTCGAACCACGAGGGGACCGTCCGGGTCGCACCCGGCTGCGGGCAGAAGCAGAACTTCGGCTTCGTCCACCACACCGAAGGCGAGCCGCAGGACCCCCGGCAGGTCAACCAGCTGGTGGTCCCGATCGCCTTCCGCACCGAGTCGCACCTGTTCCGCCAGGACGTCGACGCCTACCTGTTCCACCTCGCGGTCGGCTACGGCGCCGAAGCACGCCTGGCGACCCGGATCACCGACGTCGAGATCGACCCGGCCGAAGGCGCCGTCCTGCGCTCGGACCGCGGCGAGGAGTTCCGCGCCGCCTACGTCGTGGACGGCAGCGGATACCGGTCGCCGCTGGCCGAACGGTTCGAACTGCGGGAAACCCCGACGCGGGCGCGGACGCACTCGCGCTGCCTCTTCACGCACATGGTCGGCGTGCGCCCGTTCGACGAGTCACCCACCGGCCGGCGGCACGAGCAGCCGAACCCGTGGCACCACGGGACACTGCACCACGTCTTCGACGGCGGGTGGCTCTGGGTGATCCCGTTCGACAACCACCCGGGCGCGGTCAACCCGTTGTGCAGCGTGGGCCTGACCCTGGACCCGCGGAAGTACCCGAAGGGCGACCTGCCGCCCGAGCGCGAGTTCGCCGATTTCCTGCGCCGCTTCCCGGAAATCGCCTGGCAGTTCGAGGGCGCGAAGGCGGTGCGGCCCTGGGTCTCCACCGGGCGCCTGCAGTACTCGGCGAAGCAGGTGGTCGGCGACCGGTACTGCCTCACCTCGCACGCCGCCGGGTTCATCGACGCGCTCTACTCCCGCGGGCTGGCGAACACCCTCTCGGTGGTCAACGCCCTCGGGTGGCGGCTGATCGCGGCCGCGCGGGACGGCGACTGGTCCACCGAGCGGTTCGCCTACGTGGAGGACCTGCAGCAGGGCCTGTTCGACTTCCACGACGACCTCGTCTACAGCTCGTTCGTCGGCTTCGGCGACTACGAGCTGTGGAACGCCGTCAACCGGACCTGGATGCTCGGCACGATGAGCGGCAACATGATGCTCGAAGACGCGCACCACCGGTTCCGGCAGTCCGGCGACGACAGCGTCTTCGTCGAGGCCGAGGGGTACGGCCACCCGGGATCACCGTTGCCGATCAGCGAAGGCTTCGTCCGGCTGGGCACCCGCACCCGTGAGCTCTGCGAGGCGGTCGAGAGCGGCACGCTGGCGCCGTCGGCCGCGGCCGCGGAAATCCTCGGCGCCGTCCGGAAAGCGGACTTCTTCCCGTACGCCGACCAGTTCGGCCTCCCGGAGAACGGCTGCTACCACATGACCCCGGACCGGATCGACGGCGCGAAGCTGTGGGCGCGCACGAGCGCTCCGGCGGACATCGGGCCGCGCATGCTGAACGCGCTGGAGAACATGGCCGTCGCCAAGGCGGAGGAAAGCTCGTGAGCGAGCCGGCCGGCGTCGACGTCCGGCGCCTGATGGCCGGGTTCCCCACCGGGGTCTCGGTCGTCACGGCGCTGGCCTCCGACGGCACCCCGCGGGGGATGACGTGCACGTCGCTGTGCAGCGTCGCCCTCGACCCGCCCACCCTGCTCGTCTGCCTGCGCCGCGGCAGCCCCACTTTGGACGCCGTCGTGGACACCGCGGTCCTGTCGGTGAACCTGCTGCACCGCAGCGCCCGGCCGGCGGCCGAACTGTTCGGCTCGGGGGTCCCGGACCGGTTCGACCGGATCCCGTGGACCGCCGCGCCGGGCGGCGGCCCGCACCTGTCCGACGCGGCGCACACCATCGCCGACTGCGTGGTGGACGCCTGGCACCCGGTCGGCGACCACGTCGTCGTCATGGCGGAGGTCGCCCGGATCACCAGCCTGCGCACCCCGGCCCCGCTGTTGTACGGCATGCGGCGGTACGGGACCTGGGCCGAGGACGACGACGCCGCTTTCCTCTCCTACGACTTCATCTCGTGAAAGCCGGAACCATGAAACCACCCCGCGAATCCGCCGGGCACGCACGCACCGCCGTGGCCGTCGTCGTGGTCCTGGCGGCCGTGTCGGCGGGCATGCTCCACGCCGTTCCGACGTTCGGGCAGCTGGCGAACCTCGGCCACGGCGGCTGGCCGCTCGTCCTCCGGTTCTTCCTCGCGGTGGCGTTGATCATCGCGGTGGGGCGCCTGGGCGGCTGGGTCGCGATCCGGTGCCGCCAGCCGCGGGTCATCGGTGAGATGGCGGCGGGCATCGCGCTGGGCCCGACCCTGCTGGGCCAGTTCGCCCCGGACACCCAGCACTTCCTGTTCCCCGCCGTCCTGGTGCCCCACCTCGGCCTGGTCGCGCAGCTGGCGATCATCTACTTCGTCTTCCTCCTCGGCGCCGACCTCCCGCTGGACCTGCTGCGCGGATCGGGACGCCGGGTGGCCGCGCTGGGGACGGCCATGGTGGCCGTCCCGCTCGCCTGCGGGCTCCTGCTCGCGGCCGGGCTGGCCGCCGCGTACCGGCCGGCGGGCGTCGGGCTGCTCCCCTTCCTCCTCTTCGTCGGCACCTCGATGAGCATCACCGCGTTCCCCGTGCTGGTCCGGATCCTCGCCGGGCACGACCTGATCCGGACCCGGATCGGCACGCTCGGCCTGGCCACCGCCGGGGTGGGCGACGCCATCTCGTGGTGCCTGCTGATCGTGGTCGTCGCGCTGGCCCACGGCGGTTCGGCGGCCGCGGTCCTCCCGACCGCGGGGTGGCTCGTCCTGTTCGTCGCGGTGACGCTCACCGTCGTGCGCCCGGCGCTGCGCCGCCTCCTGGCGGCCGCGGAGGACAACGCCGGCTGGCGGCGCGTCTCGACCGTGGCGCTGGTGCTCTGCGCGCTCTCCGGAGCGGCCGTCACCGACTGGATCGGCGTGCACGCGATCTTCGGGGCCTTGCTGGCCGGCGTGATCCTGCCGCGCGAAAACCGCGTGGTGCGCGATCTCGGCCGCACGGTCGGGCGCGGGGTCACCGTCGTCCTCCCGCTGTTCTTCGCGGTGATCGGGTTCAGCATGCACGTCGGGTTCCTGCGCGATCTGCGGGACCTGCTGGTGTGCGGGCTGATGATCCTGGTGGCCATCGCGAGCAAGCTGGGCACGACGACGCTCGTCGGCCGGCTGACCGGGCTGAGCTGGCGGGAGTCGGCCGGGCTGGGCGTCATGGTCAACTGCCGGGGCCTGACCGAGCTGGTGGTGGTCTCCGCGGGGCTGTCGCTCGGCATCATCGGCCCGGATCTGTTCGTGATGTTCGTGGCGATGACGCTGGTGACGACGGCCATGACCGGCCCGCTGCTCGGCCGGCTCAAGCTCGGAGGCGACCGGGCACCCACCCGGGCGGTCGCCGACTTCGTCTGAGCGCTCGGACACCACTGACGCGTTTTCCGGAAATCCCAGGAGAGTCTGCTGTGTCGAAGATCCACTCTGAACTCGTCGTCGCGATCGCCGGCCTGGGGCCGCGCGGGCTGTCGGTGCTCGAACGCCTGCTGGTGCGGCTCGCGGCCCGGCCGGGACCGGCCGTGTCGATCTGGGTCTTCGACCCCGGCGAACCCGGCGCGGGCCGGATCTGGCGCCCGGACCAGCCGGAATGGTTCCTGATGAACACGGCCGCCGGCGAGGTGAGCATGTACTCCGGTGACGCCGACGACGGACCGCCGAGAGCGGGCGCGGGGCCTTCGCTGCACGAGTGGCTCGCGGCGGGCGGCGCCGGTCCACAGTGGACCGATCTCGGGGAGAGCGGGTACGCGCCGAGAGCCTGCTACGGCCGGTACCTGCGCGAGGTGTTCGACAACCTCGTCGCGCACAAGCCGGACCACGTGACCGTCCACGCCGTGCGGTCCCGGGTCGAGCACGTCCAGCAGCTCGACGGCCGGCTGCGCCTGGTCACCCGGTCGGGCCGCGTCGTCTTCGCCGACAAGCTGGTGCTCACCACCGGGCACCCGGTCACCACCCCCGGTGCGTGGGAGCGGGAGTTTCTCGACCACGCCGCCGGCCGGCCGGACGTGCGGTACGTCCGCGGCGATTCGGCCGCCGACCTGGACCTCGCGCCGGTGCGGGCCGGCGAAGCGGTCGGCATCCTCGGACTGGGACTGACGTTCCTCGACGTCGTCATGGAACTGACCGTCGGCCGGGGCGGCGGGTTCGAGACCGGGCCGTCCGGCGAGCTGCGCTACCGGCCGGGTGGCCGGGAACCGCGCATCTTCGCGGGATCCCGCAGCGGCCTGCCGATGCTCGCCCGCGGGGTGAACCAGAAAGCCCCGAAGTACCGGTACGAACCCAAGTTCCTCACCCACGGCGCACTCGCGGAGGCCCGGCGCCGGGCCCGGCGCGAGACCGGATCCGCCCAGCTCGACTTCCGCCGTGACGTGCTCCCGCTGCTGCAGCTGGAGGTCGAGCACGTGTACTACACCACCCTCGTCCGCGACCGGGCCGGCGAGGAGGCCGCCGGCCAGGTCGCCCGCATCCACCTGGCCTGCGCCCGGCGGAAGCGGTCCGAAGTCTTCGAAAAGGCGCTGGTCGAGTTCGGGATCGCGGACACCGCCCCGATCGACCTGGAGCGGACGGCCCGGCCGTTCTCCGGCCGGCACTGGGCGGATCCGGCCGAGTTCCGGCGGCACGTCCTCGACCTGCTCCGGGACGACCTGGCCGAAGCCCTGCAGGGGAACGTGCACGGGCCGGTCAAGGCCGCCCTGGACATCCTCCGTGACCTGCGGGGCGCCGTTCGCGCGGCGGTGGATCACGGCGGCCTGCGGCCGCGGTCGCACCGCGACGATTTCCTCGGCTGGTTCACCCCGATCAACACGATGGTCTCGGCCGGTCCGCCGGCGGGCCGGACCGCGCAGGTACGGGCACTCGTCGAGGCCGGCGTGCTGCACCTGGTCGGGCCGTCGCTGGGGGTGCGCCCCGACCCGGGCGGCTTCCTGCTGGACTCTCCCCAGGTCGACGGCGCCGCCCAGGCGGTCACCACGCTGATCGATGCCCGCATCCCCCGGCCTTCGGTGCGGCAGGACGCTTCGCCGCTGACGCGGCAGCTCCTCGCCGACGGCCTGATCTCCGAGTACGTCAACGCCACGCCGGGCGCCGGCGAGGCGTTCGCCACCGGAGCGGTGTCCACCACCCGGGCGCCGTTCCACGCGGTCGGTGCCGACGGGCGGGCGAACCCGGACCTGTACGTGCTCGGCATCCCCACCGAGAACCTGCGGTGGTTCACGCAGATCGGCAACGGACGGCCGGGCCCGCTGAGCGCGTTCCACGCCGACGCGGACGCCGTCGCGGGAGACGTCCTGGCCGGGGCGATCGCCGCGGCCAGGACGTCTCCCGCGGAGAACCGGTTCGCCCTCGACGGGGCGTTCCGCATCGACCGGCGGCCGGTCTGCCCGGCGGGAGGCGACCATGGGCGCCGCTGAGACCGGGCGGTTCCGCGCCGCGCGGGACCTCCTGCTGGAGCTGCGCGAGGACCACGACGCTGCCTGTGCCCGGTTCCGGTGGCCGCGGTTCGAGAAGTTCAACTGGGCGCTGGACTGGTTCGACCCCGTCGCCCGGGACAGCTCCCGGGAGGCCGTGCGCATCGTGGACGGCGACGCGGTGGCGTCGTCGACCTACGCGGAGCTGTCCGCGCGGTCCGGCCGGGTGGCCAACTGGCTGCGCGGGCGCGGGGTGGCGCGCGGCGACCGCGTACTGGTCATGCTCGACAACCAGCTCGCGACCTGGGAAGTCCTGCTGGCCGCGATGAAACTCGGCGCGGTCGTCGTCCCGGCCTACACGACCATCTCCGCCGCCGATCTGGCCGATCGCCTGGCCAGGGGCGGGGTCGCGCACGTCGTCACCGCCGACGTGCTCACCGGCCGCTTCGCGGGGATCGCGGAGCGCCTGACCCGGATCTGCGTCGGCGGGCCCGTCCCCGGCTGGGCTCCCTACACCGACGCCGACGCCGAGCCGTCCGCCTTTGCGCCGGACGGCGCCACGTACGCGGACGACCCGCTCTTCCTGTACTTCACCTCGGGCACCACGTCCCGGCCGAAACTGGCCCTGCACACGCACACCAGCTACCCGGTCGGGCATCTGTCCAGCATGTACTGGAACGGCCTGCGACCGGGCGACCGGCACCTGAACATCTCCGCACCGGGCTGGGCCAAGCACGCCTGGAGCAGTTTCTTCGCGCCGTTCGACGCAGAGGCGACCCTGCTCACGGTCAAGGGCGGCGTCGGGGCGGCGCCGGAGGTCCTCGAAGCACTGACCACCCAGCGGGCCACCACGTTCTGCGCGCCCCCGACCGTGTGGCGGATGCTGCTGCAGGAGGATCTCGGCCGCCGCCCGGCCGCGCTGCGCGAAGCCGGCAGCGTCGGCGAGCCGCTCAACCCTGAGGTCATCGACCGCGTCCGGCGGGCTTGGGGGCTCACCGTCCGGGACGGCTACGGCCAGAGCGAAACGACCGCGCAGATCGGCACCAGCCCGGGCCTGCCCGTCCGGCCGGGTTCGATGGGCAAACCGCTGCCCGGCTACCGGATCGTGCTGCTCGACCCGGTCACCGGCGAGCCCGGTGACGAGGGCGAGATCTGCGTCGACCTCGCCGACCGGCCGGTCGGGGTGATGCCCGGGTACCTCGGCGACCCGGAGAAGAACGCGCGGACGTTCTCGGGCGGCGTCTACCACACGGGAGACATCGCCCGGCGGGACGCCGACGGCTACCTCACCTACGTGGGCCGGTCCGACGACGTGTTCAAGTCCTACGACTACCGCATCTCGCCGTTCGAGCTGGAGAGCGTGCTCCTGCGGCACGAGGCCGTCGCCGAGGCGGCGGTGGTTCCCGCACCCGACCCGATCGGCCTGGTGGTCCCGAAGGCGTTCGTCACGCCGGCCGAGGGCTGTCCGCCGTCGGCGGAGACGGCGCGCTCGATCCTGCGGTTTGCGGCCGAGAACCTGGCACCGCACCAACGGATCCGCCGGCTCGAATTCGGCGCGCTGCCGAAAACGACGTCCGGCAAGATCCGCCGGGCCGAGCTCCGGGCCGCCGGGCGCGCGGCGCACGAACACCTCCTCGACGAATCGGCCGGATTGCGCTCACCGTCGAGCCGTCAGCACTGACGCGACCGCGGCGACCAGCGCGAAGAATGCCGCGAAAATCGTCCCCGCCACAATGAGGCCGAATGCCTCCGAAAGAGCGCCGACTCCGATCACGGGAATCGAAATACCGGCGAAGAACGCCACGAAGTAGCCGGACGTGACCGCACCGCGCCGTTCCGGGGGACTGGCTTCGGCCACCGAACCGAGACCGGCCCGGAAGGTCAGGCCCTGCCCGGTTCCCGCGACGACCCCGCCCAGGACGAGCACCGCCAGCGATGCGGACGGCAAGCTCGCCCCGACGAGGATCAAGCCGGCGACCAGGAAGGCGCAGCCGGTCGTCAGCGCGCGCCGCGTTCCGAGCACCGAAGATCCGGCTTGACCGAGGATCGAGGCGGCGAACACCGACAGCACCACCACCCCCGTGACCGCGTGATCGGTGGTGTGCAGGACAGTGCCGAGGAACGCGGGCGAGACCGCGGTGAACAGCCCCAGCACCGCGAACCCGGCGAACCCGGCCACCACCGCACGGGCGAACACGCCGCGGACTTCGCCCGGCACGGCGATCGGCTGCGGGCGAAGCCGTGGTTTCCCCGCGCGCCGCACGGGTTCCGCCACCGCTTCGACGCAGACGGCCGCCAGGACGACCAGCACCAGGTCGACCAGGAAGCACAGCGACAGCGGTCGCGGCGCGTACTGCGCGAGTACCCCGGCCAGCACGGGCCCGGCGCCGAGACCGCCCGCGTTCACCGCGGCCGCGACCAGGCTCGCCCGGCGCTTGCCCGCCACCGAGGCGAAGTCCATGATCGCCGCGGTCGCCGTCCCGGTGAAGATGCCCGTCGACAGCCCGGACAGCACCCGGCCGGCGAACAGCCAGCCGGACGAGCCGGCGAGGAGGAAGGTCAGCGCGGAAAGCCCGGACAGGGCCACCCCGGCCCGCAGCACCGGCCGCCTGCCGATGTGGTCCGACCAGCCCCCGGCCAGTACCAGGGCGGCGATGACCCCGGCGGCGTACACGGCGAACACCAGCGTCGTGACTCCTTCGCCGAACGCGAATTCCCGCTGGTAGAGCGGATACAGTGGCGTGGGCAGCGTGGCACCGAGCATCACCACCGCGAAAGCGGCCCCGACGAGCGCAATGGCGGGCCGGCCCGCCACACGTTTCCCGCGGGCCACCGGAAGAGAAACCATTTCCACCTCAAGACGATTTCCGCAAGAAATTCTCGTCGCCGCCGTGCGGCCGAGTTCTGCACCCCGGAAATCAGTGTACAACGCGATACATTCGATTCGAAGTCCGTTCAACCGATATTTCGGCCGCGGTGATCTGCGAGCACCCCGCTCGCGAGCGGGGTGCTCGCACCGCGGCCGTCCGCTATGCTGCAAGAGCGTTCACCTTGGGGGGAACGGAATCCGATCGTCGGCCGCCGCGATCGGGCTGTCCGGTGAGGAGCACCGATGCGCGCTGCCGTTGTCACGGAATTGTCCGCTCCGCTCGAACTGCGGGAGGTCCCGGTCCCGGAACCGGGCGCCCAGCAGATTTTGGTCCGCATGGAGGCTTGCGGAATCTGTCACACGGACATCCACATCGCGTCCGGTGACTGGCCGGTGGAACCGGCGCTGCCGCTGATCCCCGGCCACGAAGGCGTCGGCATCGTCGAACGGGTGGGGCCCGGGGTGGCCGTGAGCCGGATCGGGCAGCGGGTGGCGTTGCCGTGGCTGGGCTCGGCGTGCGGTCAGTGCGGATTCTGCGTCTCCGGCTGGGAAACACTGTGCGAGTCGCAGCGGAACACGGGTTTTTCGATCGACGGCGGATACGCGGAGTACGCGATCGCCGACGCGCGTTACGCCGTTGCCGTGCCCGAAGGTGTTTCGCCCCTCGACGCGGCCCCGCTGACGTGTGCCGGAGTGACGAGCTACAAGGCGGTCCGGGCCGGCCGGGTCGGCCCCGCGGACCGCGTCGCCGTGTTCGGGGTGGGCGGCCTGGGCCACCTGGCGATCCAGTACGCCCGCCACGCCGGTGGCTTCGTCACCGCCGTCGACGTCGAAGCGGAGAAGCTGGAGCTGGCCGGCGAACTGGGGGCGGAGCAGGTGATCGACGCGACCACCGCGGATCCGGCGGCGGTGATCCGGGCGCAGGGTGGCGCGGACGTGGCCATCGCGCTGTCGGCGGCGCCGAGCGCGTACGAACAGGCGCTCCGCTCCCTGCGGCGCGGCGGACGGCTGGTCTGCGTCGGCCTCCCGGCGGGCGGAGTGCTCCCGGTGCCGATCTTCGACGCGGTGACCCGTGGCATTTCGGTGATCGGCTCGATCGTCGGCACGCGCAAGGACCTGGCAGAAGTGTTCGCCCTGCACGCGGCCGGCCGGACCACGGTGACGGCCGAGCCCCGGAAGCTGGAAGAGATCAACCAGGCGTTCACCGACGTCCGGGCCAACCGCGTCCGCGCCCGCTTGGTGATCGAGTACTAGTACTCCAGGACCAGTTCTTCGGTCGGCGTGGCCGTGGTGGCTGGTCTGCCGGGACAGGAACGGCCAACTCACCGCTCGCAGCGGCCAACTCACGCACCGGAACGGCCAACTCGCCTGACACGCGGGTGAGTTGGCCGCTGCGGTTGGTGAGTTGGCCGCTGCGGTTGGAGAGTTGGCCGCTGGCGCTGATGCGCCGTACCGCTCACGACAGCCGCGGCAGGCCGGCCAGCCGGGTTTTGGCAGGTCGCGCGCACAAGTGGCCCTGTAGTGCTAGCGGCTGCTCACATGTTCATGATCGGCAGCTGCGCGTCGGGCCGGGTCAGTCGGTCGAGCAGCTGCTCGGGCCGGTCGGCCACCGCGCGCAGGGTGTCGGCCGCTTCGGCCTGCCGCCCCTGGCCGGCCAGCACGACCGCCAGGGTGATCCCCAGGCCGTTGGCCGTGTGCGGGCAGCGTCGTCCCGCCAGTTCCAAGGCGGCGAGACAGTCCTGCAGTCCCTCGTCGTGCCGCCCGGCCCGGCTCAGTGCCATGGCGCGGTTCGCCAGCAGCATCACCCGCACGATCGGCGTGTCCTCGGTTTCGAGCTGGAGAGCCGTGAGCTCGGCGGCCCGGGCGAACTCCCGGGCGCGGAAGGCGGCCGCCCAGCCGGTCCGGTCGCTCAGCTGGATCAGGTCGATGACGCGCCCCTCCTCCGGCCACATCCGCCGGTAGCCGAGGCGGAAGCTCTGCCAGCCGTCCGGCATCAAGGCCGGCAGCAGCGGGCGGATGTCCGTCGCGCACTGCTCCGCGCTCGGCGGGCCGTGCAGGAACACCGGCCGCGGGTCGTGCACCAGGGCCGAGCCGTCGCGGTCGAACAGCCAGTTCCCGCGATGGGCGTCCCCGTGCAGGATGTTGCGGGCGTGCACCCTGGCGAGCGCGACGCCGATCGCAAAGCCGTCCGCGTCCGTCGCCTGGGAACTGCCGAGCCACAGGTGCCGGAACTCGCGGTAGTCCGTCACCACCGGCTGGGCCTCGCAGGGCACCGGCACGCGCTCGGCGTACGAGCAGAGGAAGCGGATGCTCTCGCGCCGGCCCACCACGAGCGGGTAGCGCGGGCCGCCCACCCCGGTCAGGCTCGACAGCGGCACCACCGCGCACTCGCCGACCGACTCCGCGACGTCCCTCGGCCACTGGTCGAGCGAGCTCGGCTGCCGGATCTCGTCACGCAGGACGACAATTTCGCCGCGCTCCACCAGTTCGCGTACCGGCAGCAGATCGGTGCCGGTGAACTCGGTCGCCTCGACGCACGTGGCACCGAGCTCGAGGAGGAACGTCACCGCCCCAGCATAGAATGGAGGGCGTGGCCGAAACCGGGGAAAACGTGGCGCTGGTGACCCAGACCCTGGTCGCCAACGCCGGCACCGTCCTGAGCCGTCCGGAAACCCTGTCCCTGCCACTGTTCCTCGACCTCTGCGCGCTCTGCGAAGCGGTGGTGCTCCTCGACCGCCTGGAAGCACTGGACGCGGCGGACGAATGCGACACCGTCCTGGGCAAGCGGCTCGGCGGGGAAGGGCTCTACCGCACGTTCCGGCCGGCCCTGTCCCCCGACGAACTCCGGCGCGTCATGCTGCGGCTGCCGGACGAACTGGCGAAACGCATCACCCTCGACGCCGTCGACCCCGGGGCCGCCGTCGACGCGACCGGCGCGGTCACCGGCCTCGACTACACGACCGGGCTGAACAACCTCCTCGCCCAAGTCGACGCGCTCGGCGGGTACGCCAGCAGCAGAGACGCTCCGATCAAGGACCGGATGTACCGCGGGAACGGCTACCTCCTCGTGGCCGCCGCGCACGGCCTGGACTACTTCCCCGACTTCGACCGGGTCCCGTTCGTCGCGGGCACGCTGCAGAAGACGTACCGCTCCCTGCCCCGCCGGCTCTACGACCAGGTCAGCGAATCCCTCGACGAGCCGCTCAACGGCGGCGATCTCGTCGCCGAGTGGGCGGCGATGTCGACCATCCCGATCCCGCCGATCAGCGCGCTGGTGCTTTCGCGCGCCTCCTCACTCGACGACGTCCCGGAGCAGCTGTTGCGGGTGCGCGACGAATTCCGCCGCTACCGCCGCTACTTCGGCGACTTCAAGGCGGCGCTGAGAAACGCCGACACCGTCCGGGAGCGCCGGAAGCTGCTGGCCAGGTACCAGGTTCTGCTGGCCGAGGCCAGTGGTCCCGACCGCGAAACCGTGTCCCTGACCGAGATGCTGAACCTCACCGAGAAGGCCGTGAAAGCCGCCGCCGGCCCCGGCCTCCCGACGAGCTACGGTGCCCTGCTGGTGACCCAGCCGGTGGACTGGATCCGCCGGTGGTGGCAGCGGCGGCCGCTGGCCATCCTGTTCCGGCTCGACAGCAAGCTTCCGCGGCTTTCGGAGTACCGGCAGCTGGTCGGCAAGCTGTGGGGCGAGGAAGCCGGGCACCTCCTGCTCGGCGAGGTCCCCGGCCACGGTGCCCGGCTGCGCGCCCTCATGTCCGACGCCGAGCCTGCCTGACCACGCCGGGTAGTCCGGCAGCGCACCAGAACGTCTTGAATGACTCATTCAGGACCTCCGACGTCCTGGCTCGTAAATCGAGGTGACTGTGGGCGCGCGGTAGCGCCCCCGGCGTAGCGCAGCGGAGCCGGGGCCCGGGGTGAAGGGGTTAGGCGGCGTGGGGTTGGAGGGTGACGTGCTGGCCGGTGAGG